>JAABNQ010000012.1 GCA_009928435.1 Bacillus sp. HF117_J1_D | reverse complement strand
ATTTGTACGCTTTGTTGACTAACATTAATTTCACCTCAACAAGAACGTTTGTTTCTATTTTATCATAATGATACCAGTTTCGGCAATCGCCAACTGACATTCATCTCCCACTTACTCATTGGGCTCCGCCCTTTATATTCCTTGAAGTGGGAGTCTTCTGTCAGGAAATGATAAAAAGGACGTAGTCAGAATTCTGTTCCTTGGTTTTATGGGAATTAGCGTTTACCATATTGGACTTACATTCGGGGTACAAACAGTTTCCGCAGGAACCGCTAGTATGATTATCGGATCTGCTCCAGTATTCACTTCCATTATTGCAGTGATTGTCCTGAAAGAGAGAATGGACTTGTTTGGCTGGATCGGTCTGGGGATTGGCTTCATAGGTATTATCTTAATCACGATTGGATCTTCAGGTGCATCGTTTACCGTTTCAAACGGTACCATTTACATTTTAATTGCTACTATTGGCACTTCCATCTTTTTTGTCTTTCAAAAACCTTTACTGGAACGGTACAATCCGATTGATTTGACTGCCTATTTTACATGGGCTGGAACTTTGCCTATGCTTATTTTCATGCCAGGTCTGTGGGAAAACATCCAAGGAGCGTCTACTGCTGCCCATGTTTCTGCTTTATATGTCGGTATTTTTCCGGCTGCCATCGCGTACGCCACATGGGCCATCGCCCTATCTGCCGGCAATGCAACAAAACTTTCAAGTATGCTGTACCTTGAGCCTGCCCTCGCCATTATCATTGCCTGGTTCTGGTTAAATGAATGGCCAAGCACATTATCACTTATTGGCGGAGCCATTGCCATTTCCAGCGTATTTATCGTCAATTTTATTGGCAAGAAGAAATACTATACGGGATCAGACCCTCTTTAGTGCACTAAAGAGGGTCTGACCCCTATTTGACTTCTATTTCCAAAGCAACTGGGCAATGGTCGCTCCCCATTACATGAGAATATATATGTGCATCTTTTAATTGGTCTTTAAATCTTTCCGAAACGATAAAATAGTCGATCCGCCAGCCAATATTCCTTTCTCTCACCTTGTTCATGTAAGACCACCACGAGTAGGCGCCCTCCTTCTCAGGGTAAAAGTGACGGTAACTATCAACAAAACCATGTTCCAGCAGCGCGGAGAATTTCCCACGCTCCTCATCTGTAAATCCTGAATTGCCCTTGTTCGACTTAAAATTTTTCAAATCAATATCCTGATGAGCAACATTCAAATCTCCGCACATAATGACCGATTTGTTCTGATCCAATTCTTTCAAATATAAAAGCATACGGTCTTCCCATTCCAGACGGTAGTCAAGGCGCGCCAGATCCCTCTGTGCATTTGGCGTGTACACATTAACCAAATAAAACTGGTCAAATTCAAGTGTGATAATCCTGCCTTCTTCTTCACGATCAGACTCCCCAACGCCATAACTCACAGACAACGGTTCGTGTTTAGTAAAAACAGCAGTCCCAGAATAGCCTTTCTTGACCGCATAATTCCAATATTGATGATACCCATCCAGCTCTAAATCAATTTGGCCCTCTTGAAGCTTCGTTTCCTGTAGGCAAAAAATATCTGCGTCCAATTCATTAAAATAATTTATAAAACCCTTGCGTACGCAAGCCCTGAGTCCATTCACATTCCATGATACGAGTTTCATCCAGTGACTTCTCCCTCTGTCTATTATTCTATCACCTATTGTGCCATTCTTTCGCCAGGCAAACAAGCCGATGAATAAGAAAGACCGGGATTCCGACAGATTCCCGGCCTACGCTTATTTCGCTTTTTTGATGGAATATTTTTTCATGCTTTCGACAACCTCGGCGTATTCCTCTTTTGTCTTAACGGGAATTCCCTGCATCAACCTCATTTGCTGACTGCTCTCCAACTTCTTCACATCAATTTGAAAGAAAGACTGGATGACATCCGCTTCTTCAGGCTTACCATTAAAAATGGACAAAGTTCCATCATCCGTAATCCCAAAATAACCGTTCATTTTTAATAAAGGTGAAATATCATCGACCTTCTTTTCAAATAAAAGGCGCTCTTCATCCATATCAACAAGCTGCCAAGACTCATACTTTGCCCAAAAATCTTCCAGAGCAAATATGATTTCTTTCACAACTTCTTCACTGACCTCACCATCCAAGTAAACTTTCTTCAAATGGACAGTCAGCTCCAAAGGCTGTTCATTTGTGGTAGAAGGGACATCATATATCTGCTCTGCCTGTACTTCTATCGGCTCATAAACAATACTGCTGACAAACATACCACCAGTTAAAAGACTCAAAACTAAAATGGCTCTCATTTCAGATCACCTCTACACCCTTAATCAAATGCGCCTTGGCGTATTTGTACCCAGATTTTATCAAGCGGGGCTCGATAAAATCTATAGCATTCACCGGAGGCTTTAACTTTGTTCAGCTGGGGCTGGAATCCCTACTGAATAAGATTAAACTTTTATATAGAATTAGTGTGACCTTTTTTTGACATGAATATCCATTAAAAAAAGCTATTCCAAAAGAATTCATATCTTTTGGAATAGCTTTTTTTAGTTATGATAGACGTCTTGAACGTCATCATCGTCTTCGAGCATGTCGATGAGTTTTTCCAGCTTCTCCTGCTGTTCTTCGTCTAGTTCAGCTTCTGTTTGCGGCACCATTGTAACTTCCGCTGACGCAAATTCAAATCCTTCACCTTCTAGGCTTTCTTTTACATCCATGAAGTTTTCCGGCTCGGTATAAATTTCAAAAACTTCTTCATTAGTTTCCATATCTTCTGCACCGGCTTCAATTGCTTGCAGCAACAGGTCGTCTTCTTCAATATCAAGCCCATCTCTTTCAATGACAAGATAACCTTTTCGGTCAAACATGTAAGAAACGCAGCCTGATTCTCCGAGATTCCCGCCGTTTTTTGTAAAAGCATGACGGACATTGGATGCAGTCCGGTTTTTATTATCAGTCAGGCACAATACCATGACGGCCGCACCGCCAGGACCATAACCTTCATAAATGATATCCTCATAGTTTTCGCCGTCTTGGTTTCCGGCCGCTTTGTCAACTGCCCGTTTGATATTATCGTTCGGCATATTTGCTGACTTAGCTTTATCGATTACAAGACGAAGCGAAGGATTCGTGTCCGGATCTCCTCCGCCGCTTTTTGCAGCAACATAGATTTCTTTGGCAAGCTTTTGGAAAATCTTGCCCCGCTTTGCATCTTGGGCATTTTTCCTATTTTGAATATTTTTCCACTTGGAATGTCCAGCCATTTGTAATCCTCCCTCTAACAAGCCTTTCTATCCTATCATATATTGAAAAGGTACGACTTAGCAAATGAGAAAATTTCCAAGCGGCTTTATTCCGTATCACTTTCAATTTGATGGACGATCCACTTAGAGAAAACCAACCTTTTTTCAAATTGATGGAATGTTATATCCTTTAGATGCTTCCAATATTTTTTCTGCTTATTTTTATCATAGCCGCTGAAATAATTCCATTCCCTAAAAATATCAGCGGGGTATAATAGTGCAGCCAGGAAAGGAATGTCCTTTTTAAATTGGCTGATCGCTTCTCCCTCGGCAAACAGACGGGTTGGTGACCAGCCAATTTCAGGCAAAATTCGGTTGCAAAATTGGAGGATATCTATCTGTTTCGGGCCGATGCTCACCAGATCAAAATCAATCATAAAAAGACTGCCATCAGCTTGCCTGATAAAATTGTGGTGGGCCAAGTCTCCATGCAAGATGCAGTGTGGCTCCATAGAAAAGTAGCCTTTATAACCTCGTATAATTTGCAGAGATGCTTCACCAATCTCAATATATTTATCTAAATAGGGGTATACGGATAATCCTTTGAGAGAAACACAATTTCTTTTAAAATTTTCCAGACGCTTTTCCCATTTCTTCAATAAATCGAATTGAATCAGTTTATCTTTCAGTTGAGGCACACATTTTAAGGTTGTAGAATGAAAACGGCATAACAAAGAAAGAGCCTCTTCTCGGTTTTCTGCGCTGTCGTAATAGAAGCGTTTATGTTTTAAGGGTTCTATATATTGAATAATTCCGAGACATCTTCCCTCAAAATAACAAGGCCCGTTTATGTGAATTGGATGAAATCTATAAGTGTTATGGAACCCATGCTTCCATAACAGTTCCGTCAATTGGACTTGTTGAATTAACTTGTCAGAGTTGGAAAATTCCTTGATAATCCAGCGTTCATTTTCAGAAGAAGTCATCCAAACCGCTTTTTTAATGGTGGCTATTTTTTTAAAGTTGATGCCAGTTCTCCTTTTTACATAAAGAAGGAGACGGGAATTGAATCCGTCTCTCGATTGATTGAAGATTTTAGTCATCTTCTTCTTCGTCAGCTCTCGGCATCATTGGGTAAGATCCGCCTGCTCCCGGCATGGGCTGCTGGCCATATGGCATTGTTCCATACGGCATTCCCATCGGCTGACCTTGCTGATAGGCTGGCATCATTGGGTATCCTCCAGATGGCTGAGACCAGCCCGGCATTGGCATAGCTGAATATGGCGGCGGATCATTTACCTCTTCTCCCATATGGTGATGGTCGTGATGGTGGTGATGCCCATGATGATGTCCATGATGATGTCCATGATGATGTCCGTGGTGGTGATGATACATTTCCATTGATGAAGAACTGGATGATTCGTCTCCCCAATGCTGCGGCATGACTCCATATTCTGCTGCTGGCATCATGGCTGGCATGGGGCTATACATTGGCATCTGTTGCATATATCCACCCATCGGCATTTGCGGATAGGCCATCATGCCTTGCACTTGCGGCATCATAGGGTACGGATAGCACGGATCGCAAACCGGCATGACTGGCGGTGGACAGTAATATTGTGGATACACTGGCGGATAACCTCCTTGTATAGGCATTGCTTCTACTTTAGGCACTTCTTTTACTACTTCCACTTCTTTTGGCGGCGGCTGTTGCTGAACCTGTGCCTGCATTTGATTCATATTCATCATATAGTAGTTGCTTACATCAATTTCAGGAAGCGGCTGCGGCATGACCGGCTGGTAAATTTTTTGTGGCACTTCTTTTTTAATGATTTCTTTTTTCACTTCCTTCTGAACTTTTGGGGGATGATGGTGCTCTTTTGGCATTTCTTTATGACCTCCGTGCGACACATGGGGCTTTTCTTTTTTTACATGTGTCCCACCTGCTGGAACTTTTATTTTCATTCCGGGCATGATCATATCCGGATTCGACAATTGCGCGTTCATCTTTTTCAACTCTTCGAAGTCTACGCCATATTTCTTGGCGATGTTCCACAGAGTATCCCCCTTCTGCACGATGTGGATTTTCACTTATTTCCCCTCCTCAGGCATGAGTCCATACAGTGTATGATTGATTGGGCAAATTGTTATTCAACTTCTCAAAAATACATATGAACGTGGAAGATTATTTATGCAGAGGAACAAATATGCTACTATTTATATAAAGAATTTGAACAGGGGATGGACAGGTGAGTAAAGAAAGAGAAAAGAAATTGCTCGGGGAAGAAAGAAGGGATTGGCTCCTTAACTATTTAAAAAATAGTTCCGGCCCTGTTACAGGTACGGCATTGGCGAAAAGGTCCAATGTAAGCCGTCAGGTAATCGTCGGAGATATGACTTTGTTAAAAGCGCGTAATGAACCGATCATTGCTACAAGCCAAGGCTATCTGTATATGCGCACTGGAAGTCAAAGTCATGTGGAAAGGATCATCGCTTGCCAGCACTCCCCCAGCCAAGCAGAGCAGGAATTAAATATCATTGTTGATCATGGGGTCACAGTAAAGAATGTAATTGTAGAACATCCAGTGTATGGGGATTTAACTGCTTCTATTATGGTTTCAAATAGAAAAGACGTTCAGGCCTTTTTGAAGAATATCCGACACACAAAGGCATCACTGCTATCAGAACTGACTTCCGGATTGCATTTGCATACATTGACTGCAACTGATGAGCAAATGATATTCAACGCAAAAAAAGCCCTCAATGAAGCCGGCATTCTGGCAGAGGAAAATTAAAAACGGGATCTCCTCTTATGAGGTATCCCGTTTTTTTAAGTATTGCGTAACCACCAGCGCTTTTCTATTTATCCTCCGGAACTCAAAACTTCTACTTTTATCACGAATTCCAGCCTTCTGAAATTCGTAAGCAGTTCATCCATATCCACAATCATTTCAGTGATATCTAACGACAACGTGACATTGGCTCTTCCCTGCAATGGAATAGTCTGATGAATGGTCAGCACGTTGCATTTGGAAATTGCCACGGTTTCGAGCAGCTTGGAGAGCGCTCCCGGCTTGTCTTCAAGAAAGAAAAACAGTGAGATGATTTTTTCTTTCACAACCGTATGAAATGGAAAAACCGTATCTTTGTATTTATAATAAGCACTTCGGCTCAAGTCCACCTGCTGGACCGCATCCCAAATGGATTCTGCCGAACCCCTTTCCAGCAATGCTTTTGCCTCTAAAGTTTTTTTCATTGCTTCAGGCAGTACATCTTCTCTTACTAAAAAAAATTTCTGGTTAAATTCCCTTTTCCCCAAGACTCTCCCCTCCAAGCAAAGAAGACCTAATCAACAAACTCAAATTCAAATTCAAGCAGGCGTACTGTATCGCCATCTTTTGCCCCTCTTTTCCGAAGCGCGTCATCTACCCCAAGGGATCTGAGTTGACGTGAAAAGCGGCGTACAGACTCCTCCCTAGAAAAGTCAGTCATTTTAAACAAGCGCTCGACCTTTGCACCGCTGACGACAAAGCTACCATCAGGTTCGCGCGTGATGTTAAAGGACATTTCATCCTCTTCATGTTTATATACAACACGGTTCACCGCTTTTTCTATTTCAACCTCTTCATATAGCGGGAACTCTGGAGTTACTTCCAATTTATCGGCAATAGCGAACAGCAATTCCCGCACCCCGTGTTTTGTCAATGCTGAGATAGGGTAGATCGGATAGTCCTGTTCAAGTCTCTCCTTGAACTCCTTTAAGTTCTCTTCTGCCTCTGGCATGTCCATTTTATTGGCAACAATGATTTGTGGCCTCTCCATCAGACGGAGGTTATATTGCTCCAGTTCCTCATTGATGGTTACGAAATCTTCATAAGGATCCCGGCCTTCGGTAGCGGACATGTCGATTACATGTACGATAACCCTCGTTCTTTCCACATGACGCAGAAACTGATGACCCAGTCCAACTCCTTCATGTGCCCCTTCAATCAATCCCGGCAAATCAGCGATAACAAAACTTCTGTCATCTTCTGTTTGGACAACACCCAAATTTGGCTTAATGGTTGTAAAGTGATAATCTGCAATTTTTGGTTTCGCCGCTGAAACGACTGAGAGCAGGGTTGACTTCCCAACATTCGGGAATCCGACCAGCCCCACATCTGCCAGAAGCTTCAATTCTAAAATAACATCCCGCTCCTGGCCCGGTTCACCGTTTTCTGCTATTTCTGGCGCGGGATTAGCAGGTGTCGCGAAGCGAATATTTCCCCTTCCACCGCGTCCTCCTTTGGCTATAACCGCTTTTTGACCATTTCGGACCAAGTCTGCAATGACTTCACCAGTCTCTTCATCCGTTACTACCGTACCAGGCGGAACTTTGATAATGAGATCTGCAGCTCCTTTTCCATGCTGGCCTTTGGACATGCCGTTTTCACCGCGATGTGCTTTAAAATGGCGTTGATAGCGAAAATCCATCAAGGTGCGGAGGCCTTCATCTACCATAAAAATAACACTGGAACCTTTTCCTCCATCACCGCCAGCCGGACCACCCATAGGTTCATATTTTTCACGCCTGTAGGCTACCATGCCGTTTCCGCCATCTCCGCCTTTAACATATATTTTTACTCGATCAACAAACATATAAGACACTCCAATCTGCCAACTAACCGTTCATTTGATAAAATACCGCCTGGATGCGCCAATCATTTTCTCCAACTTGATCAAACTTGACCTGATCAGGATAATTATCATGATTCTGTAGCCAATCTTTCAGTTCGGTTTCATTTTCTATTATACCGTTGAACTCAAAAAGAAAACGCACTGTTTCTTCTGTAGCTTCAATTTTCACATATAAACAGTTTTCGTAAAAAGGTAAAGCTACCTTGTTCAGCTGTTCAAAAAAAGCACAGGTCCATTCTGTAAGCAGATCATCATGCAGAGGAAATTTTTTAGGCAGTGTGACAAGTTCATACTCAACTTTGAAATGGCTGCCGCTCCAATTATGTGTTAATAATTTTTCGGCAAATCGAGGGAGCTCTATGTTGGACAGCATGGTCTCCTGCTTCATCTCCATTACAATTTCATCCATAATCCGTTCAGCCTGTTCAGTTTTTCCCAAAGAGATATTTCCTTTTATCAGCTGCAGTCTGTTCAACCAATCATGGCGTGTGTATTTTAACGTTTCTAAAATCGTCCAATTTTTACTCATCCCAGTTCTCCTCGATTAGACTTATTAACTATATATTATAACAAACTTGATAATCCGTACGGAATAGGATGTTTTTATGTATTGTAAATACAAGTCCAAACTACTAGCTGCTTTTCTTTAGCCCCGTCTATCGTGGCTAAGCTTTGTAACAAGGCAGTTTGATTCTTTATCAGTTTAATCAAAAGCTACTGCACAGCAGACACTGAGGCTGGAATAAAAAAGCTCCAACCGGAATTTCGGTTAGAGCTTTATGTTTATGATGCTTATTGAGCTTCTGGATAGACACTCACTTTTTTCTTGCTGCGGCCGAACCGTTCGAAACGGACAACGCCATCAACTTTTGCAAATAGAGTATCGTCTTTACCAATACCCACGTTTTCACCAGGATGAACCTTTGTTCCGCGCTGACGGTAAAGGATGGAACCGCCAGATACAAATTGGCCATCTGCACGCTTCGCGCCTAGACGCTTCGATTCAGAGTCCCTGCCGTTTTTAGTGGAACCCGCTCCTTTTTTGGATGCGAAAAATTGAAGATCCAAACTTAACATATTGATTCACCCCCTGTTTTTAAAAATAATATCAATATGGTTTTCGTACTTTAATTCAATGGTTAGCAAAGAAATAGACATGCCTTCAAGGAGAAGCTGAATCTTTTCATACTTTTCCGCCGGCAATCCTTCTGGAATAGTACAGGAAAGAACTCCACTTTCTGTCTGTTCGACATCTAGTTTAATTCCTGTTAGGCTAGTTACTGCATTGATTGATCCAATAGCAACGGCCGAAGCTCCAGCACAAACAATATCCTGTCCTCTTTTCCCGAACTTAGCGTGACCACTCATCGTAAAAGAGGTAATCTTTCCCCTGTCGTCTTGGTAAATGTCAACAAAAATCATGTTCTCAACCCATTAACCATTAATTTTTTCAATGACAAGCTTTGTGAAAGGTTGACGATGCCCCTGCTTTCTGCGATAGTTCTTTTTAGCCTTGTATTTGAAAACAACGATCTTCTTTTGACGTCCTTGTTTTTCAACTTTGGCTGTGACAGTAGCTCCCTCAACAAATGGGTTTCCCACTTTGACGTTATCGCCGCCAACGAAAAGAACTTTATCAAATGTGAATGTATCACCTTCAGCCGCATCTACTTTTTCTACATAGATAGCTTGGCCTTCTTCAACTTTGACTTGTTTTCCGCCAGTTTCAATGATTGCGTACATATGCCGCACCTCCTTATTCACTAAGACTCGCCGAAAGCAGGTGCCTATTGAAAATAGAACTTGAAAAACCTGGTCCGTGCGGTTGTAGCACAGGTGCTACAAACTAACATAGAAATTTTATCATACGAAGTATAGCATGTCAACGACCGTTTTTTTGACCCCCTTTAACACTTTAACGTGGTGGGGGTCAGACCCCGTCATTCTTTAGCACTTTAACGCGGTGGGGGTCAGACCCCCATCAAGCCACCCGTCATTCATTTGCAACGATCTCTTTTAACCGAGCGTTCACCTGTTTTTTGGCAAAGTAGACGTGCAGCATTTCGTTTTCATCCATTGAAAGATGGTTGTCCACATGGATTAAATGTTTGCAGTCACGCTGGAACTTTTCCATTGCCTGATAGATGAAATCATTACCTCTTGCTTCAATAACCTCCAGCCTTTTGATACCCGATTGCTTACCGTAATACCTCTCAAGCAAAAACCTCATAAATACATATCTGACCTGCTTCCATTCCAGCCAAAGAATTAAATATAAATAAAGTAAGATAATCCATATATGAAGGTTGAATGGGGCAGCAATAATCAATATAAGGTGAATTACAGATAACATCACCACTGAGCTAATCAGCGTTTTTTTCAATGCCCGTAAAAAAGGATTTCTGGCAGATAATAATAAATAAAGGAATTTACCACCATCAAGCGGCCAAACTGGCAACAGATTAAATAAAAAAATCATCAAATTAAATTTCTGGAACAGAAGCGAGGACTCCATCGTAATGAATCCAGCCATTTCCAAAAGAACTGCGCCAGCTGCGAGCCAAATATGTTGAAGCGGCCCGGCTGCCACGATAATGAGTTCTTCAAAAATCGGACGGTTACCATGTTCATCCACTTCACAAGCGCCTCCGAATGGAAGGATCAAAATCCGTTTAATTTTCCAAGAGAAAAATAACGCAGCTGCAGCATGCCCCAGCTCATGAATAAAAACAATAATAAACAAGATCAAAAGCTCCCAAAAATATCCTGTCAAAATGGCAATCCCTGCAACGAGCCAAAAAAGAGAATGAATCCTGACCTTTCCCAGAAGCCCCCAATATTTAATCAAGATCCATCACCTGGATCGGATCAATAAATTCATCCTCTTTTTTAATAGCAAAATAGTATTCGCCGTAATTCCCCTCCTCACTTGAGGATACAGTTCCAATCACTTGACCGCCTTTGACATGCTCGTGGGGTTTCACAGCTGCCTGATCCATCTTTCCATACCAGGACTCAGTATGGTCACCATGCTGGATGATGACCGTTTGTCCGATATCCCTTTTTTTCCCTGAAAAAATAACCACTCCATCCGCGGCGGCTGTCACCTCCGCTGCACTTTCAGTCTGAAGGATGACCCCTCTCCCATCATGAGCAAAGCCTTCGGAAATTTTCGCTCCAACCGGTAATGCGTAATCTCCATCTTTCGCAAGCTGAAGGTCCGAATCCTTTTTATCCGTTGGAAAAAGAGCAAGCGGTTTGCCGAATTGATTTTCATACCAATTGGCAACGGCAGCAAATTGAAACTCCTTTCCCATCGCTTTTTTGACAATAGACCGGGCATCATCAAATACTGGAGAAGATGACTGAAAGAGGATCCCCACCACAAGAATCAGTGCAATAGATGAAAGTAGCTTCAGCATGAATATTTCCTTACGCCACAAAGGATGTATAGTGGTTTTGGGTTCAAAAATATTCTTCTCGTCATCTGAATAATAAGTGGGAGTATCCAGCGTGTATTCATTAGGTTTTTCCATACTGCGATTGTTTGCTCGCCTTCTTTTTTCTATCCTCTTCCTTATTTTGTTCACCCGATGGCTCATCTTCCACCATCTCCCTCGATTTAAGTTTCTACTAACCTATGACTTGTCCTTGGTGAATATGACGTAGAAAGCTGGCTTTGTCTGTTGCGAAAATGAGGATTCAACTCTCGCATGGGAGAATTTAGGGCAGCAACCTGCAAAAATCAATATTTCCATAAAAAAAGACACGTATTAAAATTCCATAAAATGGATTTTTAATACGTGTCTTGATCATACTTACCATTTAAATATTCCAACAATTGATATATATATATATATGCTTTCACTTCAACGTTCCGAAAATTCTTTCGGAAACATTAGCCCATTATGAACGCACACCGAAAAATTGTTTAATTCGTGCGAACATGCCAGCTTTCTCCTCATCCAATGATTGAAGTGGCACAGATTCACCCAATATTCTTCTTGCTATGTTCCTGTAAGCTATGGATGCCTTGCTATTCGGGTCAAGGGCGATCGGCTCACCTTGGTTGGAGGATTTGATGACATCTTCATCATCCTGGACGATCCCTAATAAATCGATGGATAAATGCTGAGTAATTTCATCTACGTCCAGTACTTCTCCTTCTTTCATCATCCTGCTCCTGATTCTATTGATGATTAATTTCGGCGGCCCGATGTTTTCTTCTTTTTCAAGAATACCAATAATTCTATCAGCATCTCTTACTGCAGAAATTTCTGGTGTTGTTACAACAATAGCCTGATCGGCGCCTGCTACCGCATTTTTAAATCCTTGCTCAATACCGGCGGGACAATCTATTAATACATAATCATATTCCTGTTTCAAGTCAGAAACTAGATTTTTCATCTGCTCGGGACTGACAGCTGTTTTATCACTCGTCTGCGCAGCCGGCAGCAAGAACAATTTATCTTCAAATCGTTTATCTTTAACGATGGCTTGATGAGGCTTGCATCTTTCTTCCACAACATCAACAAGATCGTAAATGATTCGATTTTCCAGGCCCAGTACTACATCCAGATTGCGGAGTCCGATGTCCGTATCTATCAGGCAGACTTTTTTCCCCTGCAAGGCTAGTGCCGTACCGAGATTGGCGGAAGTGGTAGTTTTTCCGACTCCTCCCTTGCCGGAAGTAATCACAATCGCCTCACCCATAATAATGTCCCCCTTTGAATCTAGTAATATTCGGCCTTAAATGCTTCAGCACTTGAAGCCTATCAATCATTATTTGATGGTTTATATCAATATAGGCACATTCCATTTGATGGTGCTCCTCCTGATCATAATGGTCAGGAGCTCGGCTGATACAGTCAGAGATCCGCAGCTGTGAAGGGGTCATGAAAGAAGCGACGATGACTGCATCATTCCGTCCAGAATAGCCAGCATGCGCAACCCCTTTTAATGCACCCATGATAAAAATGTTCCCCCCAGCTCTTACAGTTCCACCGGGATTAACATCCCCTACAAGCAACAAATCTCCCGGGACCTCCAAAATCTGACCCGATCTTACAATCGTTGCAACAGATGTCACTTCTTGATTCTCTACCATTACCTTAGCATCTTCTTTTGTCATGACATCACTTTCAATTTCTTCGACGATCACATTTTTTTGTTGGCGGATCAGTTCTTTCAACTCTTTCTCCTGCTCAGTTGTCAAATAGCGGTTTCCTGTAAGAATCCGTACCGAAACAAGCTGATTTTCCTCTGAACTTTTCAACTCGGAGATTTTCTCCTCCAGCTCTGATAAAATTTCATCATAAGAGCAACGATCATTCAATTGGAGAGAAAGGCCGCTTTTTGTGCCTTTAATCATCACGTTTTGAGTTTTCATGTCAAGCGGGCACCTTCACAGAGCGTAGAGGAATGCCCTATTCGCTCCTTTCAAAGACAAACATCACTTTCACAGCGCGAAAAGAATGAGTCATTTTCACTATTTTCGACAAACGGCATCCATTTTCCTCTTTTGGCAAACGTTTGCCTGCTGACAGTACTATTCAGAGAAAAGCTCTTTACTTCTGTTTTGCAGCCATCTGGAAAAAGGAAAGAAAATAATTAAATAGAACATAAAGTTCAATGTCAAAGTGGGTAATAGTCGAGCATATATAAACTGAGACACCGTCACATTCACATCAAACAAAAGAATATTTAAACCGTATACTAAAGCTTCTGTCATAGCGACGATAAGCATTGTGATTAATCCTGATGTCAATACATTTATCTGCAGAACCTTCACCATTTTGGAAGCTGTATAAACAGCGATAGGGAATAGAAATAAATAAGCCCCTATCACTCCCGTATAGTATATATCGAATAGCAAACCAAAGATCGCAGCATAAATTAAGGTCACATTCCGAAAATAGTAGATTGCCATCAAGATCAGAACAACTAGAAGAAAGCGAGGAACTACGGTTCGATTATCTATAAATGAAAATATCGGGAGCAATTCTACGAATATGCTTTCTCCGTAAAAACAAAGGACAGTGATAAGAGGAAGAACAACACGCTTCATCATTCCTCACCCTTATCTTCCGCGCCCACCATTGAACGGGACACTACCATCACATGTTCGAAATCATAGAAATCAGCTGACGGTTTCACATAAGCTGTCTGAGTTAGACCAAACTGATCAAGTTTAAGCTCTTCCACCTTACCAACATCAAGTCCTCTAGGAAAAATTCCTCCCATCCCTGATGTAACCACATTTTGTCCAGGCTTCAGCTTGTCTTGATCAATAGGAAGATCCTTCATAATGATCATTTTCTTTTCTTGATCATAACCGTCAATTAACCCGTACACGGATTTCTTCCCTTTAATTTGAATTTCAGCTGCAGCACGGTACCTTGCATTATCAGAACTTAATAACTCAATTGTTGATGTCATTTCTGACGTATTAACTACCTTCCCTATTAGGCCTTTCCCTGTGATAACAGCCATATCAGGCTCAATCCCACTCTTTTTTCCTTTGTCGATAATAACCTGCTCGTACCAGCGGTCAGGCGTTCTGCCGATCACCGTCGCCTGGATAGGTGTAAAGTCTCGTAAGCTTTCTTTTTTATCTAATACTTCCCTTAGCTCATTATTGTCTTTTTTCAAATCTGCTATTTCTTTTTCTAGCTTTGCAAGCCCCTCTAAACGGGCCTTCAGTTTTTTGTTCTCAGTATATGTATTTTGCAAATCATCAATATTCTCAAAGAATCCAGCAAATTTGTGGGCAGGCTTTGCCGCAAGTGACTGCCCAAAACCCACAATGTCCTTCACAAACTGTTCAGGACGTGAAATATTTTCCCTATCCCTAAGGGAGAAACCAATTAACGAAACGAGAATAATGATTCCGATCAGCAAGATGATGAGACGCTTATTAAGAAAGAAATTCGGCATCATATCCACCTCTAACTTCAAATAACCTACCTGTTTCAAACAAGAAACTCGGAGGCAAAATGCATGGAAAAGCAGAGTACCGCTTTGTAAGCGGCCTCTTGCTTTTTACAGTCTGGGAACTACGCCCGATCTTTGAACAGATTGATATGGTCAAGTGCTTTTCCTGTTCCAATTGCGACACAATCAAGCGGTTCTTCAGCAATAAGTACAGGCATTTTGGTCTCATCACTGATTAATTTATCCAAGTTTCGAAGCAATGCTCCTCCCCCTGTCAACACGATACCCCTGTCCATAATGTCCGCAGCCAACTCTGGTGGAGTGTTTTCCAATGTATTTTTCACAGCATCAATAATGGCATAAACAGTGTCATGCAATGCACCGGAAATCTCTTCAGCAGTGATTTCAATTGTTTTAGGAAGTCCTGTTAACAAGTCCCGTCCACGAATTTCCATAGTTTCATTTTCCTCAACATCGCCGGCAGAGCCAATCTCCACTTTTATCGTTTCTGCTGTTCTTTCACCGATCAACAGGTTATAGTTTTTACGAATGTAATTCACAATGGCTTCGTCAAAATTGTCCCCAGCAGTCCGGATGGAGTTGCTTGCCACAATACCTCCAAGTGAAATGACAGCCACTTCAGTTGTTCCGCCTCCGATATCCACAACCATGCTTCCTGTCGGCTCCCATACAGGAAGGTCCGCGCCGATAGCAGCGGCAAATGGCTCTTCAATAGGATAAGCTTCACGTGCCCCAGCTTCCCTTGTAGCATCTAGTACCGCCCTTTGTTCAACAGCTGTAATTCCGGATGGAACACAAACCATGACATAAGGCTTTCCATTGAATGAGCCTTTCGCTTTGGCTGCTTCTTTGATAAAGTACTTCATCATGGTTGCTGTTGTTTCATAATCTGCAATGACTCCGTCCCTCATTGGGCGCATAGCCACAATATTTCCAGGCGTTCTCCCAATCATTTTCTTAGCATCGTTACCAACTGCAACAATTTTCTTTGTTTCTGTGTTAATGGCAACAACTGAAGGTTCACGTAAAACAATTCCTTTTCCTTTTACAAAAACAAGAGTATTCGCTGTACCTAGGTCAATTCCTAAATCTTTTGTACCGAATCCAAACATGATATGTATTCTCCCTTTCTAACCCCAAATTGCATTTCTATTTTTAACGCTTTTTAAAGAAATAAGCTTGGAAATATTGATAATATTCGTGTCAACCGATAAAAATCACAAGACTTATTATATCTTATCATTTCTAAAAATCATAGTGGCACATCAATCCTTTTTCTTTCATGCTGATATATTTATGATCGCCAATCATCAAGTGGTCGCAGGCATAATTTTCCTATATTCGACAAGCCTTTTATCAATTCAAAAGATCTTCTCTTGATAGTGATAGATCCTTAATCAATATTTGTATAAGGAATTTATAAACTGGAGTCCCACGAAAACATCCTTGAATACATGATTGATGAACAACACAACGTTTAGTTTTTGTTGAAAATTGTTTGTCTATGGAGAACTTAATTCTTTGTATTCAGATGAGGCGGTGTAAGTTCACATAAATACAGTAGAAAGGAAATGATTCTATATTATTAAGTATAGGCTATCTTGGAGTAAAAATTAATACGTTTATGGAAATAAATTGATCTTCCTTACAAAAAACTTATAAACACAGAAAATTTGTTGCTCGATTTTCACACAATTTTCTCAGGTGGAGGTGTCTCCTTTCCTATTAAATCCGCCAGCTCGCTTGATAAATTCCCTCTGAAAATCTGTGGGTCCGCCAGGGGCTTTAATTTTATTCATCGGGGTTTGAATGGAATAGCAGAAGTGGGAGATTTCAGCTGAAGGAAGTTCGCTCAAAATTCTTGAATTCACGGATCACCGCAAAGGAAAAGTCATCTTCAAATAGCAAAAATCCTTTCAAGAAGTGAAAGACTCTAGCTCCTTGAAAGGATTTTGAACGCTTTACCCTAAATTTGTTGTGTATCTCCCATTCAACCCCCGTTGGGTTTCTAATCCTGTAACTAATAAATTCACGTTCTCACTATTATAAGCTCAATGTTACATAAAGCCCTTTTCTTTCATACTGACATATTTATTATCGCCAATGATTAAATGATCAAGGATTTCTATACCGATAATTTTTCCGCACTCGACAAGTCTTTTTGTCACTTCAATATCTTCTCTAGAAGGTGCTGGATCGCCGGATGGGTGATTGTGAAAGCAAATGATGGATGCGGCGGATCTGCGAAATGCTTCTTTGAACACCTCGCGCGGATGAACTATGGAAGCATTCAAGCTACCGATAAAAATGGTTTGCTTGTGGAGGACCTGATTTTTTGTGTTGAGGTATAAGCATACGAAGTGCTCCTGTGTTAAAAATCTCATATCGTTCATGACGTAATTGGCTCCATCTTCTGGACTTCGGATAACATAGCGGTCATCATATGTGAGATTGCTGATCCGCCTTCCAAGCTCCACGGCCGCAGCAATTTGGACCGCCTTTGCTTTTCCGATGCCTTTTAAACTCATGATTTCTTCCAAAGCTGCTTCCTTCAACCAGAGCAGACCGCCAAATTGTGTCAGCAGACTGTTTGCTAGCTGGATAGCGGACTCAGATTTCGTTCCAGTCCTCAACAGTATAGCAAGCAGCTCATGATTGGAAAGACTGACAGCTCCATGGTTGATGAGCCTTTCCCTGGGTCTTTCATCAATTGGAAAGTCCCTTATCATCAGTGTTTCTGATTTATCCATGGCTTCCTCCCTTTTCAATGATGATTATGGTAACCCATTTCTTTTAATACCTGGTAGAGACGAGAGATTGGCAGGCCAACAACCGAGTAAAAGTCGCCATGTATAGATTGGACAAAGAGAGCGCCCTGTCCTTGAATTCCATATCCTCCTGCTTTATCAAATGGTTCGCCACTATCAAGATATCTTTCAATTTCCTCATTTGATAAGTCCCAAAATGTTACATCTGTCTTTTCATAAAAAGTTTTGACAGATTTTCCAAAAACGACGGAAACCCCTGTGTAGACTGAATGAGTGCATCCAGACAAACTGAATAGCATTTTTCTGGCAGTTTCTCTGTCAGCCGGCTTTCCAAGCACTGTTCCTTTATAAACAACAACAGTGTCAGAGCCAATAACATAGGAATCCGGATATTTATTTCCTGCTTTCTTTGCCTTTCTGAAGGATAATTCGGATACTATTTCTGCGGGTTTTAGGTCTTTATCAATTGATTCGTCAACATTTGGTGAATAGATAGTAAAAGGAATAGATAATTTTTCAAGAAGTTCCTTCCGACGGGGAGATGAAGAAGCCAAGACGAGGTTGGGCATGTAACAAATCCTGCCTTTTTGATCAAATGGAAGATACAATCCCATCGTATCAAAACAACAAGAAAGAAACAATAGCCAGAATCTTTCATCTCATTTACTAAGAGCAGAAAAAAAGAAGAAGTGTGCAAGCGTCTTGTGACCTGGGGAAAGAAAAAAGGCCCTGTTTTAAACAGAGGGCCCCTTTGCTCCATCATAATATGCCTTTAAGAAGTTCAACAAGGACTGTTGCGCTTTTGTCAAATTCTCTTGGTTCTGTGAGGCTGAATAGACTCCCAACTGTTTGATTGTATCTTCTAATTGGGTTCTTAGATCAATTGAAAGTTTTTGCTGGATGTTTTTACCTTCAAATTTCTTGATCGTTGTTTCTGAATCCTGAAGGACTTGTTCGTTTATCTGACCGCTGGCGCGTGCATCGGCCGCTTCTTTTGCGAGGATTCCAAATAGTTTTGGTGCTTCTGTCATCCATTCAGCCTCGATTTTCGAGTCAACCTTTATTTGGTGCTCAGGAACACTGAATTCTTTGGCATACACATCCATTCCGTTGGCTTTGTAATCCTCCACCCACGTCTTTGCCGTATTCAAGTCTTCTGTCACTCCAATGAATAAAAACTGCTGTTCATCGACATTTAATGAAATAGATGGCAGACCCTGGCTAGTGAATTTGTCAGAGAAGCTTGTTGCAGCTTCCTCAGTAGAAAAAGCTCCGCCTTGAACGACTGCCGCTGATAAACCAGGCATTGTTGCCGTCACTGCAGTCCCTTTCTCCTTACTCTCAGCTGGAACAGTAGGTGCTGCATCTGTTAATACAGTGCTACTTTCTGGATTTACTACAAGCTTCCATACAAATAAACCAAATCCGAGACCAATTGCCACTGCTAGAATAGCCGATATTAAAAGTCCTGTTTTGTTCGGTGAAAACCTCTTTTGGAAATACTTTGATATATTGATTTTGGGTTTCCTTTCCTCTTCAGCGCTCTCTGGAATACCTTGTGCAGGCTGAAACTCCGGAATTTCCGGGATGTCCTTATTCGGCAAAACCCACTCAAAACCATCATTTTCAAGTCTATCCTCGGCGGCTGCCGTTTCCTTTTTGGCCTTATTCCAGTCTTTGATGACGACTTCCTCATTTAATTGCTGTTCTTTCCCATTGATTTTAACTTTCATTTCTTTTTTCGCCTGTCTTTTTTTACGTGCCATATCATCAATCCCTCCGCTCTCATGATTTGTTCATATGCTAGCACGACAAAATAAAAAAAGGACAAGACTTTTGTCGTCTCGCCCTTAAAGGATTTCGCCAATTTCTCCTGTGGTTATTCGTAATATGAAAATTTCTTCAGAATTTCAGCACAATGTGTGAGAATGTATTGCTAAACTATCACGAAATAGCAGCCTATCATTCTTAATTTTAAAAAAAACCAAAATACCATTGAAAGATCTCCCCATGATAGAAATAAGCTACAAGTGTTCCCGCGGCGATAAAAGGCCCGAAGGGGATAGCTTCCCCTTTTTGCACAGAACCGGTTATCATTCCCATACCCCCAGCAACTGTTCCAATTAGAGTGGCCAAGAAGAAAGAGAGTAAAACAAGCTTTGTTCCTAGTGCAAATCCTAAAACGGCAAAGAGCTTTATATCTCCGCCACCCATTGCTCCTTTGCTAGTGATCGCTATTAACAGAAGCAAACCAAAACCGACCGCTGCACCCACAAGTGAATCCCACCACGGATCAAGAGGCTTTATGAATCTTTCTAGCAAAAAAAAGCCCCCAAAAACCAATAGCACTTTATCAGGTATGAGCATATAGGTAATGTCCGACACTGTAATAATAATAAATAGCGAAGTGAGCGTACAGACAATAGCAAATTCCAACGTCAAGCCGAACTCAATAAACGCCGCAGCAAATAACCCTCCGGTTAACAGCTCCATCACAGGATAAACAGGCGATATCCGCGCCTTACAAGAACGGCATTTTCCCCCTTGCATTAAAAAGGAAATCACAGGTATCAGTTCAATCGTTGATAAAGGATGGCTGCAGCTCGGACAAGAGGAACCGGGTGTGACAATAGATTGATTAAGAGGTATTCTCAGTCCCGCAACGTTAAAAAAGGACCCTAAAAGAAGACCATAGATAAAAATGATAAATGTCATATTGTAGTAAATCCTTTCAATAAACCTTCGATTATTTAATGTATATAACATCATGATCAAAATCAGAATACGAATAGGTAAAACGGGAAGGACTGCATAGAATAATGGGGCTTTATGGATTTGGTATTTTAAAAATGGGGAGGATGTATCGGTGAGCCTTCTTTTTTTGGACAGCTCAGTTGAAGTTGGTAGAGCGGTTCCTTTCTTTGCTGATGAAAATTTATCGTAGTTTTTATTTACGTGCTAGATTTTGTCTTGCAGTTGGTTCTATGCGGTCAAAATCGGGGATTTTTGGGCTTTGTCTCATTCTTCATCAAATGACTGAAGCCAATCAGTACCTAAGTGATCGGCAATATCCTTTGTCCCAGCCACAGATTGCCTCGTCGTGAATAGCTCATCATGAGAACATTTCTATCACCTCCATAACTGATGAACACCAATGAGCTCATTGATATGCGATCATCTCCCTATTTATCTAGAAGAAGTTGATCCATACCAGTTTACCCAAACTCTATGCCTTTATTTTTTTCAAAAAACATACCTCCCTTGTAAAAAAATAAATATCATGAACAGTATTCGACACTTTTTAGAGAAAATCCTTTAATAAACCAACTAAGAAATGGGAGACTTCTGCTAAATAAATGAACGAAACAATCAAGGGTGGACACCAATCCTCGTTTTCTTCCATCCACTCCTTTCAGCCCATGCCGCCTGTATTCAATAACTTAGGCGGCATGAGCTGTGTCTCACCGTTTATTTCGTTCAAATTTGATATTTTTCCTTTAATAACTCCACAATGAACGGTTTGACTTCGGATATAAAGTAAAGAGACCCCGTAACTGCCAGCACATCTTCAGGATGTAGTTCATTAAACATTCTTTCTGCAAGAGCACGCCAATTACTTTCCATAACAGCATCCTCCATTTGTGCAATCTCCTTGAGTTTCAAAGCGGAAGCTGCCCTTGGAAACTCAAACTCTGTAAAGGTTACTTGTGCGTTGATCTTTTTAAACAGCGGAAGCATATGGGACAGGTCCTTATCCTCCAATGCTGCAAAGATCACTTGGACTTTTCTCTCGCTATATCTTTCTTTCATCGTAGATAGGAAAGCTTCCAGCCCTTCTGCATTATGGGCTCCGTCCAAAATCACAGTAGGATGTTCTCGCAAAACCTCCATTCTCCCCGGCCAATATGCTTTCTTCAGTCCCGCTCTGATGTCTTTTTCATGCAATTGAAGCAATTTTTTTTCCTTCATGTACAAAAGGCTCGCAACAGCTAATGCAGCATTTTCCGTCTGATGACGCCCTAAAAGAGAGAGCTTCAAATTTTCATATGTCGTTTCCTTGGATTGAAATGTAAATTTTTCTCCACTAGGAATGGATTCATTATGTTCAATGGAAAAGTCACTTCCCAATTGAAAAAGCTCCGCCTGTTTTTTTTTCGTTTCCTCTCGAATAACAGATAGTGCTTCTCTTTGCTTGGCTCCAGTAAATAACGGAATTCCTTCCTTGATAATACCAGCTTTTTCATAGGCAATCTTACCAATCGTGTCACCAAGAATGTTGATATGATCCTTTCCTATGTTGGTAATGATGCCTGCAAGCGGCTGGATGATATTCGTAGAATCGTATCGTCCCCCAAGTCCCACTTCCAAAATGGTAAAATCGACCTGGCGAATGTTTCCAAAGTAATATAGAGCCATGGCTGTAATGATTTCGAATTCTGTCGGCGGCCCCCCTTCTCCTTTTTCCAGCTCCTCTACCAAGGGTTTGATCACCCGTGTCAATTCGATCAAATCATCGTCCGCTATGGGGCTGCCATTCACACTGATCCGCTCGTTGAACGTTTCTATGTATGGAGATGTAAATGTTCCGACATCATAGCCAGCTTCATTTAAAATGGAGCGAAGAAAGGTGACAGTTGATCCTTTACCGTTCGTTCCTGCCACATGAATGGCTTTCAGTTTCTTTTCTGGATTCCCCAGCTCCTTTAAAAGCCATTCCATTCTTGCCAATCCCAGATTGATCCCATACTTCAGCTGCGAATGAATCCAGGAAATGGCCTCAGCATATGTATTCACTGTAAGCCCCTCCTTTCGTTAAATAAGGGAAGCAAATCCATCACGGACTCACTTCCCCCCCTTTTGAATTACGTATGTTGCTGCGCTTGGCCTTTAGTTGGAAGCCTTCAGTTCTTTAATGCGTTCTTCAACTGTTGCGCGCTTGGCTAAATAGTCTTTTTCTTTCGCACGTTCTTCGTCAACTACTGCCTGCGGTGCTTTATTGACAAATCTTTCATTGCTTAACTTCTTCTGGACTCTTTCCACTTCACTATTCCACTTCGCCCACTCTTTTTCGAGCCTTGCGATCTCTTCTTCAATATTCAACAGACCAGCTAATGGAAGGAACAGTTCTACGCCAGTGACTACTGCAGTCATTGCTTTTTCCGGCGCCTTCATATCGATTTCTATGACGAGATTTTCAGGATTACAGAATTTCTCTAGGTAGCTTTTGTTCTTTTGCAGAATATCAAGAACCGCTTTATCCTGAGCTTTCAGCATAAGCGTGATTTTTTTGCTCATCGGTGTGTTCACTTCCGCACGGATATTGCGAACCGAGCGGATGATATCCATCAATATTTTCATTTCATTAGCCGCATCCCTGTCAGTGAGCTCTTCTTGAACCTTTGGCCAGGATGCAACCGTAATGGACTCACCTTCATGAGGCAGGTTCTGCCAAATTTCTTCGGTAATGAACGGCATGAACGGATGCAAGAGTCTCATTGTTTGGTCAAGCACATAGGCCAAAACGGAACGCGTCATTTTCTTTGCAGCCTCATCCTCACCATAAAGTGGGAGTTTGGCCATTTCAATATACCAATCACAAAGATCGTCCCATATAAAATGATACAGTACTCTTCCCACTTCACCGAACTCGTATTTGTTGGAAAGGCTGGTTACTGTTTCAACCGTGTCGTTCAACCTTGTTAAAATCCATTTGTCCGCAACCGATTTTTCTGCTGATAAATCAATTTCATCGAACTTGAAGCCATCCATGTTCATTAATGCAAAACGGGAAGCATTCCAAATTTTATTGGCAAAATTCCATACAGATTCGACTTTTTCAATGCTAAATTTTAGATCATGTCCCGGCGAACTTCCTGTAGCAAGGAAATACCTTAATGAATCAGCCCCATATTTGTCGATTACATCCATCGGATCGACTCCGTTTCCTAGGGACTTGCTCATTTTACGGCCTTCTGCATCGCGGACAAGACCGTGAATCAATACATCATCAAACGGACGCTTTCCTGTAAATTTTAAACCTTGGAAAATCATTCTGGAAATCCAGAAGAAAATGATGTCATAGCCTGTTACCAAGCAATCTGTCGGGTAATAGCGTTTAAAATCCTCTGATTCTGCATCAGGCCAGCCCATTGTTGAAAAAGGCCATAGCGCCGAGCTGAACCAAGTGTCAAGGACATCTGGGTCCTGCTCCCAGTTTCCTTCATCTTCAGGCGCTTCCAGCCCCACATATATTTCACCGGTCTCTTTATGATACCAAGCCGGGATTCGGTGCCCCCACCAAAGCTGCCGTGAAATACACCAATCGCGGATATTTTCCATCCAGTGCAAATATGTTTTTTCAAACCGATCTGGAACAAACTGCACCTTCTCTTCTGAATGCTGGAGCTTGACTGCTTCATCAGCCAGTGGCTGCATATTAACAAACCATTGTGTGGACAAATATGGTTCAACAACTGCACCACTCCGCTCAGAATGTCCAACAGAGTGCATATGCTCTTCAATCTTGAACAGGATACCTTCTTCCTGCAAGTCCTTGACAATTTGCTTTCTGCAGTCAAAGCGGTCCATTCCTTTATACTTTCCTGCTTCTTCATTCATCGTGCCATCTTCATTCATGACGAGCACACGCTCAAGATGATGCCTGTTTCCAATTTCGAAGTCGTTCGGGTCATGAGCCGGCGTAATTTTTACAGCACCTGAACCAAACTCCATATCAACATAATCATCTGCTACAATAGGAATTTCCCTTCCCACAATCGGTAAAATAACTGTTTTTCCAATTAGGTGCTTATACCGCTCATCTTCTGGATGTACCGCAACAGCAGTATCTCCCAGCATCGTCTCAGGACGTGTTGTGGCAATCTCAATTGACCCGCTTCCGTCCGCTAATGGATAGCGCATATGATAAAAAGCACCCTGGACATCCTTGTAAATGACCTCGATATCAGAAAGAGCTGTTTTCGTTGCTGGGTCCCAGTTGATGATATATTTCCCTCGGTAAATAAGACCCTCATTATATAAACGGACAAATACTTCACGAACGGCTTTGGACAATCCGTCATCAAGTGTAAATCGCTCGCGTGTATAATCAAGTCCCAATCCTAGCTTCGCCCACTGCTGGCGAATAAATCCCGCATATTCTTCTTTCCATTTCCATGTCTCTTCTAAAAACTTATCTCGGCCTAAATCATAACGACTTTTTCCTTCTTTGCGAAGATGCTCTTCGACTTTCGCCTGCGTAGCAATCCCCGCATGATCCATACCTGGTAGCCATAGTACATCATAGCCCTGCATTCTTTTCATGCGTGTTAAAATGTCTTGAAGCGTCGTATCCCATGCATGGCCCAAATGCAATCTCCCCGTTACATTCGGGGGCGGAATGACAATGGTATAGGGCTCTTTTTCTGCATTATTCTCCGCTTCGAAAAACTTCCCTTTCAGCCACCATTCATATCTGTTTTTTTCAATCGTCAACGGATCATACTTCGTTGGCATCTCAATATGATTGTTTTCCATAATTATCCTCCTTTGGCATCCGCCTATTCAAATCAATATAAAAAGCCCCCTTCGTTTAAAAGGACGAAGGGAGCTTATTCGCGGTACCACCTTTTTTCACAGGCTTCAGTAAAGTATAAGCCTAGCACTCATAAACATAACGGATTTTCTCCGGCATTCGCTACTGACCGTTCACGGATGCTGCTCCAGGGTGACCTTTCCATTGTACCGGCTTAGGAAATCTCTCAGCAATGATTTCCCTCTCTGAAAGTGGATGGCAATGTACTTTTCCCTCTCAACGCATGTCTTCATCATTCATATACTTAATATAGTAAAAAAAGATTCGCCTGAAGTCAAATATGACAGCACCAATATATGCATTTTACCGGGAGCTAGTGGTTCCTGATGTTTTGATACATACAATAAGGCACGAAAACGGCCTTTGTCACATATTTTATCTTAGAAGAATTTCGGGGAGGTACGGAGAGTGAAAAGAAAACTGAACAAACACACATTTCGAACATGGATGAGAACCTTTAAAGATGTATGTAAACAACTGATTATTCCATTCACCATTTTTCAAGCTATTCGCACCGTTCTGTTTCCTTCCACATTCGATATATTGCTGTTGACCATTTTTATCATAGTGGCTCTTTCCTACCATTATGAATTAATATAAATACCCCTGCCATTGTTAATTGGGAGGGGAATTACCTGCTTCATTTTTTTGCTGATCCATTTCTTCAAGAGTCATCACGATATATTCTGTATTTTTCATATACCAATATTGCTTTTGCAATTGGCGGACAAACTTATATTCGTTCTTGTCCTTCCCGGCTAAAAAATATTTTTCTACTGCTTGGAAGATGCGCTCTGGATGCGAAAGGTAGCTCAGGAAAAGGAGCATCTCCTCTTTTTGAAACGGAAAATGCCTAAAATAAACAGACAGCCACTCCAGTCCTTCATCAAATCGATTGGGATATGTTTTTAATGACCTGGACAAAAATGGAAGAAGATCATGAATCGGCGAAGCCGTCCTCGCCAGTTCAAAGTTCGTAAAATAACCCGTTCCGTTTTCATTATATAAAAAGTGTTCAGATGAGATTTTCCCATGAACAATGACACTTCTGCCTTTCGTCTGTTCTTTAGATTCCTCATACCACTCCTTCAGCTTACGGATTGAATAATTCTGGGCCAGAGTGATTTCATGATAAAATGTACAAAATAGCAATTGAAAAGGGGACATATACCAATCTTTCTCAGCCCGTTCGATATACTGCTCCAAAGCTTCCTTTTCCTTTTCCCAACGTGTCACTGTTCTTTCATAATGCTCTGTTCGATCGTTTTCAGCCACCTCTACCTCTCTCGCTGAGATCGTGTGAAGACGGGCCAGTTCACGAAAAAGCTCCTGGTTTTTCTTCACTTGCCCTTCCCTCTCCCGGTTATCAAGCCAAGGCATTAAATAATAAAGCCACGGATTGACCAACACTCCGTACCGTCCATCCATCGTTGGATAGATGGGGACAATCCGGTGATAACCCCGCTGATACAGAAGCTGGACATACTGTAAAAAATCCACTCCATGCTTTGGTTTAATTCTCTTTAAAGCAAACGTCCCCTTATCAGTGTAAAGCTTGTGGACACGCCCATATCTTTCTGCATATTGTAAATGTAAGCCATAAAGTTCAGCAATGAAAGAAATATTTGTTTCATCATAGTTGGTCATTTGATCACCCGCTTAGCACTTATTTCTGCAGATCTGAATAGGGCTTTCAACCTATCCACGAATGAAGAATAGGAGGATTGCAGCCAATCTATCCTCCTATTAAAATTGGAGATTATTTCCTATAAGCCGTCTTGCCAGGTATATAGAGGACCTGCCCCTCATAGACTTCCTGACTTGAATCTAATTGATTTGCCCTTAATATTTGCTGTACACTGACTCCATATTGATCTGCCAGCCTTTCCAATGAATCACCATGCTGAACAAGGCGGACTTTCAGTTTAGCCGGATCATCTTCTTCCTTTCTAGCAAAAAAATCTGCAAAAGATATTGATTTATACTTATCTTTCTTTTTCTTAGGGTTTACCTCAAGTGTCTCTTTCATTTCATTACTCTCATGGTAACTGCTAGATTCATGTGCTGGCGATTCTTCGACTAGCTTTGATGAAACGGAAGGAGATTCCTTGCTGTGCTTTTGGAAGAATCCTTTGAGCCTGTGAGCGACCTCATCCATGTCCATTTCAGGAAGCATTGGAAATGGGGGAAATGGATTATGGTGGTGATGTTCAGGAGGTTTTTGCTGATGATCTTTAGATGACCTAGCCTCAGCGATAAACGGTGTATAAAGTTCTTCTTCCTCCTCTTTACTTTCTTCTGTATATTCACTAGTATGAATTGATTCCGCTTCTTCTGCGGCTTCATATTCCACCAGCTCCACCTCTACGGTACTCTCTTCTTCCTTCGCCTCTTCAGTCCGTATAGGAACCATGATGGACTCTGGCATGGATTCCATACTTTCGACCTGTGCATTTTGTTCTGCATGCTCCTCATGATCAAGTTCTTCAATATTTTCACGATGTCCGGCGTGTTCGTGTTGTTCGTTTTGTTCGGCCAGCCCTTCATCTTCGCGATGCTCAGCATACTCAGGTTGTTCTTCATGTTCGCTATACTCGACAGGCTCAAGTTGTTCCTCCCGATCGCGATGTTCATGATGCTTCTCTTCCTGCTCCCCCTGCAAACCGTATACATGAACTTCTGCTACAATATTTAAACGTGAATTTTCCGGCATGACATAGTCGAAAGATTCTACCTCAATAAACACTTCATTAGAGTCATGGATTCTATCCCTCGGTATTGTGATATCGACAGGGAATTGGTGAAAAAAGTCACACTCTTCACCATCTCTGTCTTCCACTTCCTGAACATACCTTCCTTTTAAAAAATTCTCTTCTGAACCTTCCTCTAATGGAGCAGAATCTATGCGTTTATACTCTCCTGTCAGATTTAGACTCCCTCTTAACACAACCATTTCTTCTTCTTCAACAATCGATATATTCGGATCTAAAGATATTGAAATCAGCTCATCGACTTCCTGTCCGCTTTTAAACAAGACGGATTCTTCCAAAGTAAACTTGATAGGTGAATGCCCGTTCTCAGACAAGATAGCTCCTCCTTTCACTCCGTACAAAAATATATGGGTCAATTACATCCTATGTAGTGTAGAAATGAATTATGAAAAGAAAAGAGAATATAGGAGGTGAAATACATAGCATTTTATTGGCACATAGAAAGTTTTTTTCCACGAAAAAAAGAACCGTCATGAAACGGTTCCCTATAGTTTGTATTATTTATTTGAAATAGCAGCAAATGCTTGTTCAGACGCTTCAATGGTCGCGTCAATGTCGGCATCTGAATGCTCGGTTGATAAGAACAATCCTTCAAATTGAGACGGTGGTAAAAAGATGCCGTTATTTGCCATTTCCTTGTAATAAGCAGCAAACATGGAGAGATCACTTGTTTTTGCTTGATCATAGTTATAGACATCTTCATTTGTAAAGAAAAATCCAACCATTGATCCGGCACGATTGACCGTATGAGGAATTCCATATTTCGCCGCTGCTGCTTTTAATCCTTGTTCCAATTTAATAGCTTTACGATTGAATTCATCATAAGATTCAGGAGTTAACTGAATCAATGTTTCATATCCAGCTGCCATGGCAAGCGGGTTTCCAGAAAGTGTACCAGCTTGATAGATTGGACCGCTTGGAGCAATTTGTTCCATGATTTCGGCTTTTCCTCCAAATGCTCCTACTGGAAGTCCTCCGCCAATCACTTTACCAAGGCAAGTAATATCAGGAGTAATGTTAAAATGCCCCTGAGCACAATGATAGCCCACACGGAAACCGGTCATGACCTCATCAAAAATGAGTAAAGCACCGTTTTCAGTAGTCAAGTCGCGGAGACCTTCAAGGAAACCAGGCTGCGGAGGTACTACCCCCATATTTCCAGCAACTGGTTCAACGATGACCCCCGCAATATCATCTCCATACTGTTCGAAAGCATAACGTACGCTCTCCAAGTTATTGTATGGGACTGTTATGGTGTTTTTTGCAATGCCTTCGGGAACTCCTGGACTGTCCGGCAATCCTAGCGTAGCCACACCAGAACCTGCTTTGATAAGAAGGGAGTCCCCATGGCCATGATAACAGCCTTCAAATTTTAAAATTTTATTCCGACCTGTATAGCCTCTCGCCAAACGAAGAGCGCTCATTGTTGCTTCAGTACCTGAAGAAACCATCCGAACAATTTCCATGGAAGGCACGCGCTCAATCACCAGTTTAGCCAACTCGTTTTCAATGAGAGTCGATGCACCGAAGCTTGTCCCACTTTCCGCA
Organism: Bacillus sp. HF117_J1_D; assembly: GCA_009928435.1. GTDB lineage: Bacteria > Bacillota > Bacilli > Bacillales > Bacillaceae_C > Siminovitchia. The sequence goes on along the minus strand of JAABNQ010000012.1, from coordinate 39,595 downwards.
ACCTTCTTGATCGCTTCAACAACACGGTCGTTTGTATGGCCTAAAATAAGCGGTCCCCATGATAAGACATAATCAATATACTCATTTCCATCTATATCAAAAATACGGGAGCCTTTCCCACTTTCCATGAAAATCGGATCCATGCCTACGGACTTAAATGCGCGGACAGGGCTGTTTACTCCCCCTGGCATCAGCTTAACCGCTTCTTTGAATGCTTCTTTCGATTTTTTAAAAGATCGCATGAACATAACCTCCACTTTATTTAGACAAGAAAGTATCTTGTTTACTTATACGCTACTTGTGCTATTCTTTTTGGACTCGTCCAGTCTGTACGTCGCTTAACGAGCGCTTGCGCTTTTCTATTGTCCAGCTCCAGCGCTCAGCGACTAGCAGACTTCCTCTTCCTTCCTACGATAAGTCAACATCGGCTCGCCTCTGGCTTCGCCGTGTTTCCTTTATCTCGTCAGGACTCGTCCAGTCTGTACGTCGCTAATCGAGCGCTTGCGCTTTTCTTTATCTCAACCATTTTGCCATGTCTTTGGCAAAGTATGTGATGATCATGTCTGCTCCTGCACGCTTGATGCTTGTCAGCATTTCCATAACAATTGCTTTTTCATCTACCCAGCCATTCAAAGCAGCAGCCTTGATGAGGGAATACTCTCCACTCACATTGTAGGCAACAATCGGAGCATTGCATTCGTTTTTCACATCACGAATGATATCCAAGTAGGAAAGGGCAGGCTTAACAATTAGCATATCCGCTCCTTCTTCCATATCGGAATGTGCTTCACGCAGCGCCTCCATCCTATTAGCTGGATCCATTTGATACGTTTTTCGATCGCCAAATTGTGGAGTACTGTTCGCTGCTTCACGAAAAGGTCCGTAAAAAGCAGAAGAATATTTTACCGCATAAGACATGATGGGTATTTCCTGGAATCCTGCCTCATCCAAACCCTTTCTAATCGCAGCCACAAATCCATCCATCATATTCGAAGGGGCGATGATATCCGCACCGGCTTCTGCTTGGCTGACAGCCGTCTTCACAAGTAGCTCCAAGCTTGCATCATTTTGCACATACCCTTCTTCGACCACACCGCAGTGCCCATGGTCAGTGTATTCACAAAGGCATGTGTCAGCAATAACCAACATTTCTGGAATTAATTCCTTTATAACCCGTGTAGCTTTTTGCACGATTCCTTCATCTATATAAGCGCCTGTTCCACAATCATCTTTTTCATTCGGTACACCGAAAAGGATGACAGCCTTAATACCAAGTTCATGAATTTCAGCCATTTCTTCTTTTAACAGATCCAATGAAATTTGAAAAGCACCAGGCATGGATGAAATTTCTGTACGGGTGTTCTCGCCTTCTACAATAAAAAGAGGATAAATCAGATCTTCCGGATGTATGTGTGTTTCTCTCACCATTGCCCGTAAAGCAGCGGATTTCCGAAGTCTGCGATGACGTTTGAATTGAATTTGATCCAATGCTATTCTTCCTTTCTTTCCTGGCCAAAATACTGGCACAGTTCATGGAACATAGAATCTATTGTATATTTTTCAGGGCACACTTTAACCAAGTATCCCTCGTTTTCTATTGCTCTTTTTGTTATTTTGCCAATGCTTACTAGCAAAATAGACTGGAGATGTTCCTCCAAATGATATTGTTTGATCACTTTATTAAAATGATGAAAAGTGGAAGGGCTTGTAAAGCAAGCCGCATCAAGCCGATCTTCCTTTATAATCGTAACCAGCCTACCAATGTCCTTCGTTGGATAAAAAGTTTCGTAGACAATCCATTCATCAGCTATAACCTGATGGCTCCGAAAGCTTTCGGCGATCGTCGTACTTGCCAGATTCCCTTTTGGTATCAACGCTCGCTTTGCTGTATACCCTTTTTCAAAAAACTCCCTCGAGAAATCTTCTGCCGTATAAATATTGGGCATAAAATGCGACTCAACTCGATATCGGCTTAATTCGGCTCTTGTTTTCTCACCTACTGCTGCAAATTGAATATGTTCTTTAAACATTTCAAATTGTTGCCGTTGAGACTCCATGTGCTGAAAAAAATACTTGACACCATTTTTGCTTGTAAAAATGATCCAATCATATTGACTAAGTGATTGGATAAAATGAACCGCGTTCAAGTCTTCATGAGGGCGAAAATCAATGAGCGGAACCATATATGGAATTCCTCCAGTGGAGGCCACATCATGGCAAAACTTTTCACCCTGTTCTCCACCTCTAGTAATCAACACATGCCTGCCTCGTAATGGAAGCTGGTCTGCTGTCATTGCTCGAGTTCCTCTTTTACATTTTCGATTAAAGCTTTAGCGCCCTGTTCAATCAAGCTTGCTGCGGCTTTTTCACCGACATCCTTCGGATCTGTACCTTTAATCATATCCGAATAAACTGTTTTGCCATCAGGGGAAGCCACAAGAACAGTGAGCTGAATATCATGATTAGGTAAAACTTCAGCAAAGCCCGCAATTGGCACTTGACAGCTTCCATCCATCTCATGAAGAAATACACGCTCTGCCTCAACAGCCCGTGCTGTTTTTTCGCAAGTGAGCTTAGCTAGTTCAGTCAATAGCTCTTTGTCATCCTCCCTGCATTCGATCGCCAATGCTCCTTGACCGATAGCAGGCAAGCAGAAATCTGGATCTAAATATTCCGTTACAATGTCTTGATTCCATCCCATGCGGATCAGCCCCGCTGCTGCTAGAATAATGGCATCATACTCTTCAGTTTTAAGCTTGGATAGCCGTGTATCAATATTTCCTCGTATCCATTTAATTTCCAAGTCAGGTCTTTGAGCCAAAATCTGGGCTCCTCTTCGTAAACTGCTCGTACCTACGATAGAACCAGCGGGCAATTCTTTCAGCTTAAGACCGTTTTTTGAAATGAATGCATCGCGATGATCTTCGCGCAGTGGTACGCATCCGATGACCAATCCTTCCGGAAGCTCTGCAGGCATATCCTTCATGCTATGGACAGCCATATCAATCTCACCGTCATATAACGCCTGCTCTATTTCTTTGATGAACAATCCTTTTCCGCCAATTTTGGATAATGTGACGTCTAATATCCGATCTCCCTTTGTTACAATTTCCTTTACTTCAAACTCAAAAGGAACGCCAAGCTTCTCCAATTGTTCGCGCACCCAGTTTGTCTGTGTGATGGCCAGATTGCTTCTCCTCGAACCAATTACAATTTTTCTCATATACAAATGCCTCCTGTGAATACTGCACTTAAATGCCCGTCTGCATCATCTTTACGAAAACCAAAAGTGAAACCTAGATATCCTACTGATGAGGAAAAAGTTGATCAACACAAATAAAAAAGCCGCTGCATTCCATAAAGCCAATTTGCGTCCGAAAATAACGCGTTTAGCAAAAGCATATAGTAAAAATCCATAGATGACCAACAAAAAAAAGGACCCGATAATTTTAGGATCATACCAATGAAAGACTGGAAGCTTAATCACTGCCCATCTGAGACCTAGAATAAGACTTAATAGCAGCATAGGGAAACCGATCGTATTGAGAACAAAAGATGCTTTTTCCAGTTTCGCCAAGTCCGCCAGTCGCCATAACTTCTTCTTCCACTTTTTCTCCTTCAGCAATTTAAACTGAAGCAAGTATAGGGTTGAAAACACAAATGACGCTGAAAAAGCTCCATATGACAGGATCGCGATGGTTATATGAATCAGCAATAATTCAGACATCAATTGCTCCGCCGTTACAAAAGAACGCTGAATCGGCGCAAAAGCATGAATAGCCATGAAACAAAATCCTATCAAGTTTATAAAAAATACCGTGAAATCAACTTTGAAAATATGATGAATAAACAAAGAGATTGTAATAAGTACCCAAGTATAGAAATACAGCCCTTCAAAGAGCGTCAATACGGGAAACCTGCCGGTATTTAACATGTACATAAACAAAAAGATTGTTTGAAATACCCAAACAATCAAAAGCAACCGGAAAGCAAAAACATTTGCCTTCCGATTATGATCAACGAAATCGATAAAATAAAGTAGAATGGATAAGGCATATATGACGATGATCAATTCTGGAAGTCTTGCCATTACAAGATTGAACATATACTCATTCCTCTTATGATTGGAATGTTTGCAGTGATGCTGCAAAGTTTATTTTCTTTTTCTCGGGTTCTTTTACATGTTCAGGTGATGCTTGCTCTACAGCATCTTCCAAATCAAAAATTTGCTTAAAAAGCTCAATTTTCTCTGAAGCATTTTCCAGACCTGAAAATTCCTTTACTTGCATAATTGGATTTTTCAACATTTGATTAATGATACTCTTTGTATGCTTACTCAATACCTTTCTTTCACGATCCGTAAGGTTCGGAAGCTTTCGGTCAATACTTTCCATCGTTTGGGCCTGAATGGACAAAGCTTTTTCCCGCAAAGCCGTAATAACAGGTACGACACCCAGCATATTCAGCCATTCTTGAAAATGGATGATTTCTGTTCCAATCATTTCCATGATTTTATCCGCAGCTAGTTGTCTCTCGGCCAAATTCGCCTGAACAATCCCTTCCAGATCATCAATATCATAGAGGAAAAAACTGTCGATTTCTGAAATGGCAGGATCTAAATCGCGTGGAACAGCAATATCAACAAGGAAAAGTGAACGCCCTCTCCTCATTTTATTCACTTGGACCATCATGTCCTTAGTCAACACATAATCAGGTGATCCCGTAGAGCTAATGACAATATCGGCTTCCATAACCGCACATTGTAGTTCACTGAGCGGCTTAGCCTGTCCATCAAACTGATCCGCTAAATTTTGTGCTCTTTCTAGCGTACGGTTCACAACCGTAACTTTAGTCGCTCCATTTGAATAAAGATTTTTGATAGCGAGCTCGCTCATCTTTCCGGCTCCGATAATAAGTACATGCTTGTCCTTCAGTTGACCGAATACTTTCTTGGCTAACTCGACAGCTGCGTAACTGACAGAAACAGCATTAGACCCGATTTCTGTTTCTGAGTGAGCACGCTTGGCCAATGTCACAGCTTGTTTCATCAAATGGTTAAAGACTGTCCCAGTTGTCCCTCTTTCTTGACCAAGCAAGAAGCTGTCCCTAACTTGACCAAGAATCTGGGTCTCCCCAAGAATCATAGAATCTAATCCACAAGTCACTTTATATAAATGCTCAACAGCATGATCTTGCTCATGAATGAATAAATGATTAGAAAAGTCCTTTTGATCTAACTGAAACCATTCTGCCAGAAATTCTTTTATATAATAACGACCAGTGTGAAGCTGATCCACCACAGCATACACTTCCGTCCGATTACAGGTGGACACAATAACATTTTCTAAAATGCTTTTTTTATTTTTCAATGCCGTCATAGCAGAAGCAAGATCGCTTTCAGCAAAAGCTAGGCGTTCCCTGACTTCGACAGGCGCTGTTTGGTAATTCAAACCGACCACGATGATATGCATTGTAAAACAGGCACCTCCAAAATGATCACTCAGTATCTTTAGTATACCATTTTACATTAGAAGAATTCTAAAAAGATGTGAACAGAAAACGAAACCTATGGTATATTTAAGTGCGAGGCAAATGTTCAGTTCCGCAAGGCACAAGGCAGATCATCCTTGCCACCGCAACCATTTATTCAAACCATTTTTAATCCTTTTGAACATAGCAAATATAAGGGCTAAATACAAGTAAACGCGCTGGATGTGATTATTTGAAAAATAAAGGAATGCTTTCTGGAGTTATCTTTTTGGGATTTGGAGTTTACTTTCTTTTACAGCAATACGACATACAGGTTTTACAGGATTTTTACTCCTGGCCTACCTTGGTGATCATTATTGGATGCGGCTTTTTGCTTCAAGGCTACTTAGGAAAAGATCATGAAGCAATTTTACCGGGGGTTGTCCTAGCCGGGATGGGGATACATTTTCACATTGCCAATAAACTTGAGATGTGGCAGGACTTTGCTGGAGTATTCTTATTGCTAGTCGCTGTCGGCATTTTACTTACATATGTAAAAACGGGCGTTGGCCTGATGATGGGGATTTTATTTTTAGCAGCTGCCTCCTTACTTCTGTTTTTCGACCGGCTTACAAACTGGGCTGCCGAGAACGGACACGATCTCTCTTTGTTCAGCAAATTCTGGCCTTTCTTCTTTATCATAGCCGGAGGATATTTTTTGTTTCTCCAAAGAAAAAAATAAATTTCAGGATCATATTGTCCTGAAATTTATTTTATTTGAACCTTTTAGTTAATATATTCCAAGCGGTATCCTTGCCTTCACCCGTCTCCGAAGAAAAAATAACGAGTTCATCTTCTGGTATCAGGTTCAGTTTGTTCTTGGTGATCTTGGCATGCTTAGACCATTTTCCCTTTGGGATTTTATCCGCCTTAGTAGCGATGACTACACATGGAATATCATAGTATTTCAGGAAGTCATACATCATGACATCATCCTCCGTAGGCGGATGGCGAAGATCGACGATCAGCATGACAGCCCGCAGCTCTTTCCTTGTTGTCATGTACGTCTCAATCATTTGTCCCCAGGCTTCCCGCTCCTTTTTGGACACTTTCGCAAATCCATATCCCGGAACATCTACAAAGTAGAGTGTCTCCTCTATCTTGTAAAAATTCAACGTTTGCGTCTTCCCTGGTTTGGAGGATGTTCTGGCCAAGCTTTTACGATTAATCATTTTATTGATAAAAGAAGATTTCCCGACGTTTGACCTGCCGGCAAGTGCAAATTCCGGCAGTCCTTCATCAGGGTATTGTTCAGGCTTAACAGCACTGATGACCATTTCTACATTGTTTACTTTCATTATGCCTCTCCCATCAAAGCTTTCCCAAGCACTTCATCCATATGTGTCACTGGAATGAAAGTCAGGTCACTCTTTACACTGTCAGGAATTTCATCAATATCTTTCTCATTATCTTTTGGTAAAATAACGGTCGTCAACCCAGCTCTATGGGCACTCAACGATTTCTCCTTCAATCCACCGATAGGCAGAACCCTCCCTCGTAGGGTGATTTCTCCAGTCATGCCCACTTCTCTTCTAATCGGACGACCTGTTAGAGCAGAGACAAGGGCAGTAGCAATCGTTATCCCTGCAGATGGCCCGTCCTTCGGCACCGCACCCTCAGGCACATGGATATGGACATCATACTTTTCGTAAAAGTCATCTGGAAACTTCAGTTCGTCTGCTTTTGATCGGACATAACTGAAAGCAGCTTGAGCTGATTCTTTCATGACATCTCCTAATTTTCCGGTCAAAATTAGCTTTCCTTTCCCCGGAGTCAGGGATACTTCAATTTGAAGCGTATCGCCTCCAACCGTTGTATAAGCAAGCCCTGTAGCAACTCCCACTTGGTCTTCAAGCTCCGCCTGACCATAACGGTATTTTTTCTTACCAAGTAGTTCTTCAAGATTATTCTCCGTAACAATGACTCTTTTACGCTCACCAGCTACAATGATTTTTGCTGCTTTCCTGCAAATGGAGGCGAGCTGACGCTCAAGCTCCCGTACACCAGCTTCTCTTGTATAATATCGGACAATCGCCTTAATCGCATCTTCTTTCAGCTGAAGCTGGCTCCTTGTTAACCCGTGTTCTTCAATTTGCTTAGGAAGTAGATGATCCTTGGCTATATGAATTTTTTCCAATTCCGTATAGCCTGCAATGGTAATGATCTCCATTCTGTCCCTCAACGGTCCCGGAATGGTCCCCAGGTCATTTGCAGTGGCAATAAACATCACCTTTGAAAGGTCGTACGTCTCTTCAATATAATGGTCGCTAAACGTCCTGTTCTGTTCAGGGTCCAACACTTCGAGCATGGCTGATGATGGGTCACCCCGGAAGTCATTTGACATCTTATCAATCTCATCTAGTAAAAATACCGGATTAATGGTACCTGCCTTTTTCATCCCTTGAATGATCCGTCCTGGCATTGCCCCAACGTACGTACGCCTGTGTCCGCGAATTTCGGACTCATCTCTGACTCCTCCAAGAGAAATCCGCACGAAATTTCTTCCCATAGATTCTGCAATAGAACGCGCCAGGCTGGTTTTTCCAACGCCTGGCGGTCCTGCAAGGCAAAGTATTGGGCTTCTGAGTGATTTGGTCAATTGTTTAACCGCTAAGAATTCAAGAACACGCTCTTTCACATGCTGGAGTCCATAATGGTCCCGTTCAAGGATTTTCTCTGCTTTATGGATGCTCAGGTCATCTTTTGTCGCTTTCGTCCACGGCAGTGAAACGAGCCAATCAAGATAATTACGAATCACAGCGCTTTCTGCTGATGTCGCTGGCACTTTCTCATACCTATCTAGTTCTCTTAACGCTGTCATCTTGGCATGTTCCGGCATGCCCGCATTCTCTATTTTCTCTGTCAGCTCGGCCACTTCGCCGACTTTGCCCTCTTTCTCACCGAGCTCTTTTTGAATGGCCTTCATCTGCTCACGCAAATAATATTCTTTTTGGGTCCGCTCCATTGATTGCTTGACCCTTTGACCGATCTTTTTCTCCAGATTGAGAACTTCTTTTTCATTATGGATGATTTCAATGACATTGCTCAGCCTTTCATTCACATCGAAGGTTTCGAGGATATCCTGCTTGTCCTGCAATTTCAAAGGCAAATGGGATGCAACAATGTCCGCCATCCGTCCAGGCTCCTCCATATCAGCTACAGTTGCGAAAGTTTCCGCTGATATTTTCTTGGACAGCTTAATATACTGTTCAAAATATTGAAGCATTGTTCTCATCAAAGCCTGAACTTCTACATCTTTTTCTGTGTCATCTTCAAAAAGCTCAAGAGTGGCAGCGGCAAAATCGTCTTTTACAATATAATTCTTCATTTTTGCGCGCGACAGTCCTTCCACAAGCACTCTAATCGTACCGTTTGGGAGCTTAAGCATTTGCTTTACTTTCGTCAACGTCCCCACTCTATAAATGTCTTCCTCACCAGGCTCATCAATCGCAGTATCTTTTTGAGTCGTCAAAAAAATAAGATGGTCGGTGAGCATCGCCTGCTCCAATGCCTGAACGGATTGTTCCCGTCCGACATCAAGGTGTAAAACCATCGTCGGAAAAACAAGCATTCCACGCAATGGCAGCAGGGGAACGAACGCCTCTTTTTGTTTTGTCACATTCGTACACCTCCCAGTATTGTTCCTTCCATCAGAGAAGGACTTTGAAACATATTACCACAATTTTAGCTTATATAGACGCTTTATGTCGAGGAACAGGCGTTGATGACTTTTTCGTTTTCATATCAAATATGTCTTGGCGTATTTGTGTCGGGTTTCCATTGAGTTCTGCTCGGTAAATTTTCTAGGTTTATCCCCGCTCTCACCACTTAGAGAATTGGGAGACTTCTGCTGAATGAAGTTAAACACTCTTTTTTCCCTTTCCCTGAAGCAGATCTGTAAAAACAAAGTCGTGGCTACTATTGCTAATCAATGCTTTTTTGAGCACTTCCTCGATCCTTTGTATCGGAATGATTTCAATCCCTTCAATACTTCCAAGAATGGAACGCATATTTTCTTCTGGTATGAAAACTGTCCGAGCCCCAGCTTGCTTGGCGGCCTTCACCTTAGCCAGAATACCACCGACTGGCTTAACATCCCCCTGAATTCCAATCTCTCCGGTCATAGTCACTTGATTATCCACTGGAATTTTAAAAATGGCCGAGTAAATGCCAACTGTCATGGCAACGCCCGCCGAAGGCCCATCAATTGGAATCCCGCCAGGAAAATTCACATGAATATCATATTGGTGCGCGGGAACTCCCATTGACCTGAGTACCGTGAGGACATTTTCAACAGACCCTTTGGCAAGGCTTTTTCTTCTGATTGATTTCCCTTGCCCATTAATCCTCTCTTCTTCAACGATTCCAGTAATATTGATCGTTCCCTTCTCCTTAGAAGGAATAACCATTATTTCTATGTCCAAGAGCGCACCGCTGTTGGGCCCTGTGACTGCCAAACCGTTGACGATTCCAACTGAAGGCTTTCGTGCTATTTTCTTTTCGTATCTTGGAACTAATTGACTTGCCTCGATAATCCATTCAACGTCAGCATCCAATATTTGCTGCCTTTTTTCTGTTATCGCCAAGCCTGCAGCAATTTGAATGAGATTGACCGCTTCTCTTCCGCTTGAGGCATAAGCAGCAAGTGTAGACAAACCAGAATCACTCATTGATAGCTCCACTTTGTCTGCTGCTTTTTTAGCCACGCTTTTAATTTCAGTCACATCCAGTTCGCGGAAGAAAACCTCCATACAACGGGATCTGATCGCTGGCGGAATTTCGCTTGGTGTTCTCGTTGTAGCACCAACAAGCCTGAAGTCAGCTGGAAGACCTTTTTGAAAAATATCATGGATATGAGTTGGTATTTGACTGTTTTCTTCACTGTAATAGGCACTTTCTAAAAACACTTTACGATCTTCCAAAACCTTTAACAGTTTATTCATCTGAATAGAATGAAGCTCACCAATTTCATCTATAAACAAAATGCCCCCGTGCGCATTAGAGACAGCTCCTTGTTTTGGCTGCGGGATGCCTGCCTGCCCCATGGCACCAGCCCCTTGATAGATAGGATCGTGGACCGAACCGATCAGTGGGTCCGCTATCCCCCGTTCATCAAAGCGTGCAGTGGTGGCATCCAATTCAACAAAGGCAGCCGATTGGTGAAAAGGGGAGCTCTCAAATTTCTTAGCTTCTTCTAAGACGAGTCGGGCAGCGGCTGTTTTTCCAACCCCCGGAGGACCATAAATAATAACATGCTGCGGGTTCGGTCCGCACAATGCTGCCTTTAAAGCCTTTATCCCGTCTTCCTGTCCAACAATATCATGAAAGCTTAAAGGCCTCACCCGCTCAGACAAAGGCTCCGTCAGTTTAATTGAGCGCATCCTTCTCAATTGTTCCATTTCTTTTTTTGACTCCCTGTCAATGGTCACTTTTTGCGATCTTTGGTTTTTTAACAAGTTAAAAAAATAAAGCCCAATGACTGTTCCAAAAAACAACTGAATGAATAAGATGACGGCAGTCCAATTCATCATATTCCCTCCTGACCTCACTTTTTTACATATGGGTAGTATCTCCGTACAAGATCAGGAATAAACGGAATTTCATTTGGTCTCTATTTAATAGAACAAAAGCGAAAGCGCCTGTTCATCGACGTACAGACTGGACGACTCCTGACGAGATAAAGGAAACACGATGAGCCGAAGGCGAATCGATGTTGACTTATCGGAGGAAGGAAGAGGAAGTCTGCTAGTCGATAGGCGCTGGAGCTGGACGCGGCATAATCTGATAAACAAGTTATACTCAAGCATAGATTTTTATCATTTCCTATATCACAAAAAAGTCCAGGAAGCTGTCTGCCTCCTAGACTTTTTTAGCTACAGATTTATGCGGTTCCCTTCAGCACTGTTCCGTCTTCAAGAACAAGCTTTGGCGGTTTCTCATCAAGCACAGAGTCTTTCGTGATGATACATTTTTTTATATCGTCACGTGAAGGAAGGTCGTACATAATATCAAGCATGATGCTCTCAATGATCGAACGGAGTCCACGCGCACCTGTCTTGCGCTCGATTGCTTTTTTAGCAATCTCACGAAGGGCGTCTTCTTCAAAGTCAAGCTCAACATTATCCAGTTCAAGCATTTTCTGGTATTGTTTAACAAGCGCATTTTTTGGTTGTGTCAATATTTGAACCAATGCTTCTTCATCAAGCTGTTCCAGACTTGCAATAACAGGCAGACGACCGATAAATTCTGGAATCAAGCCAAACTGTAAAAGATCCTCAGGAAGAACTTTCGATAAAAGCCCTTCTTCTTCAATCTCTTCTGGCTTATTATCAGAACCAAAGCCGATCACCTTCTGACCCAAACGGCGCTTAATGATTTGCTCAATGCCATCAAAGGCTCCGCCGCAAATGAAAAGAATGTTAGTTGTGTCCACTTGAATGAACTCTTGATGAGGATGCTTACGCCCACCTTGAGGCGGAACACTTGCAGTTGTTCCTTCGAGAATTTTCAACAGTGCCTGCTGAACACCTTCACCTGAAACGTCACGTGTGATGGAAGGATTTTCAGATTTCCGCGCCACTTTATCGATTTCATCAATATAAATGATGCCTCTTTCTGCTTTCTCCACATCGTAGTCTGCGGCCTGAATCAATTTCAAGAGGATATTTTCCACATCTTCCCCAACATATCCTGCCTCAGTTAACGAAGTCGCGTCCGCAATGGCGAACGGAACGTTCAAAATACGCGCAAGTGTTTGTGCAAGAAGAGTCTTACCGCTACCTGTCGGTCCGATTAAACAAATATTACTTTTAGACAATTCAACATCATCAATTTTGCTGTTGGAATTAATCCTTTTATAGTGATTATAAACAGCAACAGCAAGCGCTTTCTTAGCCTGCTCCTGCCCGATGACGTAATCCTTTAAAATTTCGCGGATTTCACGGGGCTTTGGAATATCTTTGAATTCAAATTCTTCTTCTGTACCAAGCTCTTCTTCAACAATTTCCGTACAGAGTTCAATACATTCGTCACATATATATACACCTGGTCCGGCGACCAGTTTGCGGACCTGTTCTTGAGTCTTACCGCAAAAAGAACATTTTAATTGTCCTTTTTCTTCATTAAATTTAAACAATGAACTCTCACCCCTTTTAATAACTATACCTTAGCCTCACTGCAAAGTTGCCGTTGTTACATAGTTATGTAATGCATTGTAGCATATTTCATGAACAAATATACACTTTTTCGCTCAGCATAGGTGATAATTGATTATTTTCTTGATGATAGTAAGGTTTGTTATGTATGGAGCTCGTACTTCTCTTTATTGTAAAACAAGGCACGTGTTACCCCGCGCCTTGTTTTTATTATATGTTGAGTTTTTCAACGTTATGTTTATAAATTATGCACTTGCAACTTTGTTTTCAACTAGGAAATCAACTGCTTTTTGAATCTTGAGGTCCGCTTCGATATGATCAGTATTACCGCCAAATGCTTTTTTAATATCTTCAACAGACATACTGTACATATCAGCCATTTTTTGAAGCTCTTTATTTACATCTTCTTCACTTGGCTCCAGATTTTCCGCTTTAGCAATTGCCTCAAGTGTTAAATTCATGCGAACGCGTTTTTCAGCATCCTCAGTCATTTGGCTCATAAGCGCCTCTTCGTCTTGTCCGGAGAATTGGTAGTAAAGATCTAAGTTCATTCCTTGCATTTGAAGACGTTGTTCGAATTCCTTCAGCATGTTTTTCTGTTCATTTTCGACCATAACTTCTGGAACATCAATCTCTGCATTTTCAGTTGCTTTTTCAACCAAAGAATCGCGAAGTTTATGTTCTGCTTCATGTTCTTTGTCTTTTGTCAGACGCTCTTTGATAGAAGCTTTCAATTCATCAAAGGTTTCAGCTTCTTCGTCAACATCTTGTGCGAATTCATCATCCAACTCAGGAAGTTCTTTTGTCTTGATTTCGTGTACTTTCACTTTGAAAACAGCCGGCTTTCCAGCCAGTTCTTCTGCATGGTATTCCTCTGGGAAAGTGACAGATACGTCTTTTTCCGCTCCCGCTTCCACACCTACAAGCTGTTCTTCAAATCCTGGAATGAAGCTGCCAGAACCAATCTCAAGAGAATAGTTTTCAGCTTTTCCGCCTTCGAACGGCTCATCATCGACAAATCCTTCGAAGTCGATTGTAACTGTGTCGCCTTCTTCGGCTGCACCTTCTTCTTTAACAACAAGCTCAGCTTGACGTTCTTGGAGAGTTTTCAATTCATTTTCAACATCTTCGTCAGTCACTTCTGTATTGAGCTCTTCTCCTTCAAGACCTTTGTAGTCACCGAGTTTCACCTCAGGCTTGACAATTACAGTAGCTTTGAAAATTAATTCTTTCCCTTTTTCCATTTGCTCGATGTCAATTTCTGGTTGATCAACTGGTTCAATACCTGTTTCTTCCACAGCAGTCATGTAAGCTTCTGGAAGAATGGCATCAAGAGCGTCCTGATAAAGTGATTCTACACCAAATCGTTTTTCAAAAAGTGAACGGGGGATTCTTCCTTTACGGAAGCCCGGAATTTGTACTTGTTTTACAACTTTTTTGAATGCTGTATCAAGACCTTCATTGACAGTTCCCAGATCAACTTCTACTGTAAGGACTCCTTTGTTGCCCTCTAACTTTTCCCATTTTGCTGACATATTCATTACCTCCAACTACATATCTTCGATAAACCTCTTATGTAAATCTTATTTTTTGATCTCAACAACGGATGGCATAACCATTATATTATAACATAGCTTTTCAACTATTTAAAGAGACGAAAAATTAAACAGTTGATGGCGAATGCTGCTCCAGATCAAAAATAAAAGAAATAGCCTGTTCCAATTCATTCGGATCCACTTGAAACTTTTTCGCTGTCTTTTCGTTACTCCAATTCTCTCCATACATCTCGTGGCCAAAACTTCTGTATGCAGCAGCCCACAGTACTGGATTCGTTGGGGCAAACTCAAATGGAAATAACAAAAACTGATGGCGGAGAATCATTTCCTTTAGTTGTTCCAACAGTATAGGGTTTTCATTTTCAAGTTCTTCATTCAATTTGGCCACGATAGCTTGATAAAAAGGGCCCTCCATGATATCAGGAAGCTCGCTTGGAATAAAATTACCTTCATAATCAAATTTACTCACTTGTACAGGTGTTTGAATCTGATGCTCCATTAATACATTCAAGGTGGCAGTCTGCAAAAACGGATGAGCTTGACTATCTTTTAAAAGATTCAGTAATGATGACAAGTACGGTTGAATATTTTTATCCCCTAAACTGCTTATGAAAACCAATTGTTCTCTGAAGTCACCTTTACCAAAGACAGATTCAACTCTTTCCTGGGAGGAATGGGGATTCTCTTTATTCGTAAGGGCTCTTTTGCTGAACTGTAATAACGTTTCGTAATGTTCCCTCTTTTCCAGCGGCACATGCTGCTCTTCAAAAAGGGTTTCCAATGTATGGACCACTTGATCATGCATGTTTAGCTGCATCAATATCATCAAATAAAGATCAATGTTCTCATAATAGTCACCGATTCCTTTACGAAGCATATCCTCCGTTCTCTCTTTAGCCTTTTGATAATCGGCGCTTTCATAATAGGCTACTGCAAGAGCCCTATCCATTTCGTCATCATCATGACCCATTTCTCTTGCCTGTTCAAAGAAATGTGCCGCTTCTTCAAATTGACGATCCTTCAAGCGTTCCATTCCAAATTGAAAGAGCCGCTTTTTTAACCCCGGAAATAAAATAATATTGTCTTTTTTCATATAAAACCCTTCCCATTCAGAACGAGCTTACCTTTTTAAGAGGAACTTTAATGAAAATAGTTTAGCATGTGAGCCTTTGAAAAACAAACATCTTAAGAAATTACAAGGTCTGTTCACCCAATGTAGACTGAAGAACCACGTGAAGATAAATGAAAGCAAAATCTCATTCATTAAGAAGGAATATTTCGAATTTTTATAGAATATATGTAATATGTATAGGACAAAATAACACATTTTTTTCGTTCCACTACTTTTCCTCTTTTGTCCGCCGTTTCATTATCCAGACACCAAAGCGATTCATTTTTTGCACGAGAAAGGAGTGGTACTAACTGAGCCATGCACTGAAAGGAATTAAGGTGTTGGATCTGTCAAGAGTGCTTGCAGGACCCTATTGTTCAATGATCTTGGGTGACCTGGGAGCAGAAGTGGTAAAAGTGGAAGACCCTGAAGGAGGAGATGACACAAGAAAATGGGGACCCCCTTTCCAAAAAGGGGTCAGTGCCTATTATTTATGTGCTAATCGCAACAAGAAAAGCTTGACGGTGAATTTGAAATCAACTGAAGGAAAAGACATTATTAAAAAGCTTGTAAAAGAAAGTGATGTTGTCATTCATAATTTTAAAACCGGGACAATGGAACGGCTCGAACTCGGTTATGATACTCTTAAAAGCATTAATCCCGGTATCATTTTCTGCTCCATTACAGGATTTGGAGAAACCGGTCCTTATAAAAACTTGCCAGGATATGATTTTATCATTCAGGCAATGAGCGGTTTCATGAGCATAACCGGAGATAAAAATTCTGGACCTCAAAAAACCGGCATTGCTATCACAGACGTTTTGACAGGTTTATATGCGTGCATTGGTATCCAAGCCGCACTGCTGGAGCGAGAACGCTCAGGATTGGGACAAAGAATCGACATCGCTTTATATGACAGTGCCGTCAGTGCCCTGATTAACATCGCAAGCAATTTTTTAATGTCGGGGCAAACGCCCGAACCACTCGGGAACAGCCACCCTAATATCGTTCCGTACCAAATCTTTCAGACGAGGGACAGCGATATGGTGGTAGCTGTTGGCAACGACCGGCAATTTGCAGCTTTATGCCGGCTGATGGGACTTGCAGAGCTGGCTGAGGATCCTAGATTTGCAACAAACCCAAACAGAGTCGAAAACCGAGAAGTACTAGTACCTATTTTACAAAAACGTTTGTCAGAAGCTGGAGCCGATGAATGGATCAGACTTTTTCGTGACCATAACATTCCTTGCGGACCAATTCAAACCATCAATAAATTGGAAGACGATCCGCAGCTTCTAGCGAGAGAAGCTATTCAAACCATTGACCACCCTACAGCTGGAAAAATCAAAATGATCGGAAGTCCTTTGAAGCTTTCACGTACTCCTGCCAAAGTGCGCTATTATCCGCCTGATGCCGGGGAACACACAAACGAAATACTGACGGAGCTTGGATACGATGAAGATTTGATCAGATTTTTAAAGAAAAACAAAATCATCTGATAAGGGGTGCTGTAGTTGAACTTCGACTTTAGCGATGAACAAATCATGTTAAGAAAAACGGTACGGAATTTTGTCGATAAGGAAATCATGCCTCATATTGCCGAATGGGATGAAAAAGGAGAGTTTCACTCAGAAATCATTACTGATTTGGCGAAACTCGGCTTAATGGGAGTCTGCATTCCGGAAAAATACGGTGGAAGTGAAATGGATTATAACTCTCTTGCCATTGTGTGCGAGGAGCTAGAAAGGGGCGATACAGCATTTCGTACAGCCGTATCTGTACATACCGGATTAAACAGCATGACTTTGCTTCAGTGGGGAACGGAAGAGCAAAAGCAAAAGTACCTCATCCCTCAGGCGAAAGGTGAAAAGATCGGTGCGTTCGGATTAACGGAGCCAAATGCAGGATCTGATGTTGCCGCCTTGCAATCAACAGCAGTCAAAGATGGGGACCATTATATATTAAATGGGCAAAAAACATGGATTTCCCTTTGTGATGTGGCTGACCACTTCCTCGTTTTCGCTTACACGGACAAAAGTAAAAAACATCATGGGATCTCAGCTTTCATTGTGGAAAGAACGATGGAAGGCTTTTCCTCAAAGGCAATTAAGGGGAAATTAGGAATCCGCGCAGGTAATACCGGAGAAATATTCTTTGAAAATATCAAAATCCCAAAAGAAAACCTGCTTGGAGAAGAAGGGGAAGGCTTTAAAATTGCTATGTCCGCTTTGGATAGTGGACGCTTTACAGTGGCTGCGGGAGCTTGTGGTCAAATTATGGCCTGCTTGGAAGCTAGCGTTAAATACTGTCATGAGCGCGAAACCTTCGGCAAGAAAATCGGAGACCATCAGCTTGTGAAACAGATGATTGCCAACATGGAAGCCGGCCTGCAAATGAGCCGTTTGCTTGTGTACCGTGCAGGGGAATTAAAAAACAAAGGAGTACGCAATACGAGGGAAACATCCCTTGCCAAATGGCAAGCGTGCGATTTCGCTAATAAAGCCGCAGACGATGCCGTTCAAATTCACGGAGCATATGGTTATTCAAATGAATACCCAGTAGAGCGATATTTGAGAAATTCCAAAGCACCAGTCATATATGAAGGAACTCGGGAAATCCACACCGTCATGCAGGCCGATTATGTACTAGGCTACCGCGAAGATAAAGAGTTGAATAGAATGTTGCCGGCATGGCCCTTTGTAGAATAAATCAATTCGTAAGGAGGCCGTCCTGTAAAATATTCCTGGACGGCTTTTTATTTTATATGAAGGCCCTCGATAGGTATCATTCTCTCCAATCCATGACTGTTTCTCATCGCAGCCGTATATAACGGACATGATTCCCGTTGCAACATCAATCTTCTTCAAAAAAAATCCTATTGCCCCCACATAATTCATTAGCTTCAGAGCTTCCTAATATCTTTTCTCAACTATATGGACTCCTCTTTTGGCCATTTCCTCTATATAAATATCCCCTGGAACAATCTGTTCAGGTGGAAATACTCCTTTCTTATTGATTATCCCCTCGCCGATCATTTGGGCAACAACGGATATCGTGTTAGCTGTCGCCCGTGCCATGGCAGTGACCTGATGTTTCCGGTCCTTATACGTCACCATTTCATATTCGTAAGCTCGCTCCTCTCCGCCTGCCTCCCCTGCTACAATGACTCTGAGCACAACCACATCATCTTTATCCTTCAAATCAACGATAGGCTGCAGTACTTTTAAGAGAACATCTCGTGGTTTTACCTGTCTACCTCTCACTTCTACGCTATAATCTGGGCGCGTTAAGTTCAAATCAACTAAGAGTCTGAATTTTTCACAATGTCCAGGGTATCGGATTGTTTTATATTCCAATGTTTGTAAGTTAGGATAGGACTTTGATAGTGTAGACGTTCCACCTGAAGTGTGAAAAGCCTCCAATGGACCAAATTTTTCAAAATATACTATTTCCACTTCTGATAAGGATGGAATTTCTCTGATTTCCCCATCACGGATGACTAAGGATGGATCAGTATAATGATCCAACACGCCCTCCATCGAAAAAACATGGTTATATTCCAAAGGAGGTTCCGGCCGCAGCGGAATTCCTCCAACATATAATCTGACAGACGTTGGCCTGGTTAACTTCCCTACGCCATAGCCTGATAAAATATTGATCATACCAGGAGCTACGCCAAGGTCAGGGATTAGTGTAATATTAGCTGCTTTTGCTTTCTCGCGAAGTTCGAGCACCTTATCTGTTATATGCCCGATATGACCTCCTAGATCAACAGAATGTGTTCCCGCTTGAATAGCGGCTTTTGCCACCTGCTCATTAAAAGAATAAAAGAGGGCGTTAATGCCAACATCGTATCCTTGAAGAAAGTGAACTAGAGCCTGAAAATTTCCGGCATCCAATTGATACGCTTTGAGCTTCGGCGAATCGATTGCTTTACATACAGCCTTTGCCTGATCAAAATGAATATCTGCAATGCCAACCTCCTTTACTTTTTCCGAACCAGCCAGATCACGGGCTGCTTCTTTTCCCATCAATCCCGCACCCAATACAGCTATTTTCAATAGGCTCACTCCCCTTCTCTAATCATTCTATGTGTAAAGAAAGGAAGAATTATCAAGTTCGAGCAGGAAGCTTTTTCTTTTTCCAAAATCTGCTTGATTAAACAATCTCTGATGTTAAAATAGACTTTGTTTGTATGCTCTTCCATTGTGAGAGATCTGAACAATTATTATTAAAGGAGTTCAAATACCATGAACGTCATTTTGGGAGTTATTTTCATATTTTTAATTGGCATGATTACAACAACCGCATTCAAGCGAAACATTACTGTTTCCGTCCTTGCGCTCAGCCTGTTTACCTTGACCGCTTGTTCTGACGTTGACAGCGCTCCAGCTAATCAAGCTCAGAAAAAAGATGAGATCCAACAGGTAGAACAAGAACCCATTTCCGAAACAGATCAAGCCACCAAGACATCCGGTACAGTTGATCACATTCCTGTAACACTCGTTAAAACGATAGACGGTGACACCATTAAGGTTCGTTACGATGGAAAAGAACAAAATGTTCGCTACCTTTTAATAGATACACCTGAAACAAATCACCCGCGCTTAGGAAAGCAGCCGTTCGGTGAAGAAGCCAAGGAGCGAAACAAACAACTGGTCGAAAATGGAGATGTCACACTGGAATTCGACATTGGGGAACGTGTTGATAAATATGGGCGTTTGCTGGCTTATGTGTATGTCGATGGAAAAAGTGTTCAAGAGACGCTGTTAGAAGAAGGTTTAGCCCGGGTTGCCTATGTCTACCCTCCAAATACAAGGCATTTAACCCCTTACGAGGAAGCACAAGAAAAAGCGAAAGCGAAAGAAATCGGTATTTGGTCCATCGAAAACTATGCAACAGATTCAGGCTTTAAAGAATCTTCGACATCATCAAAAGGTTCACAGCAATCCTCCAGTAACAGCCAGACTTCTAAGCCGGCAAGCGGTGAGGAATTTTTTCAAAACTGCACAGAACTAAGAAAGGTTTACCCAGATGGCGTCCCTGAAGGCCATCCTGCCTATCAAGCTAAAATGGATAGGGACAAAGATGGATATGCCTGTGAAAGATAGCCGGCAATCTCATAAAAGGCATAAAAAAACTGAGGAGTAATCCTCAGTTTTTTAAATTCTCTATGAAACTTTCAAGCTTATCTAGACTTTGTAAATTTTGATTACATTCCAGGCTATCATCACAAATATAATTCCCTCGATTAGTGAAAGTTTCCTTCCCGCTTTTTACATTTGCCATGAACAAACCCACGTCTCCATGATGATTGCATAAAGAACAAATCCCCTTTGTTTTATGCCTAAACGTTCCATGAATCCCCATTAATTTTCCTTTGTAATCAAATAGGAGGAACTTTTTATCAGAACGGATATCATACCAGCCTAAATAAGTTAGTTCTTTAAAATCCACATTCTTCAAAGATGGCAGTTTCAGCTTTCCCGCTTTTGGGAAAAGCTTCCCGACCGTTTTTTCCGTTACGGGCTTAAAAGGGATGACGTATGGTTTTAGAGCATCCAGATAATTTTCCCCCTGAATCTCCTGTTCGATTTCGGTTATTTTATGAAAAAACTGATGATCCTCACTCATTTCCGGAAACAGATTCAATATCTTGTCCAACGCACCATATTTGAGTGCATTTAGAACGGATGGATCCTTTACAGTAGAATGGGCATGCACCAAATGCTTCACTTGAAATTTAATAAAGTTAAACTGGTCACATCTAATGAAGGGTTGTATTTCATTATGGCTTGTCATTGTAACTAACTCCTTAATTTTTAATATAAAAAATTTGGATGGAAGACAAAGCCATTTATTAAGGCGATGGATTAATCAGTCTACCTCACGCAAAGTATCGCCAGTTTTAATAAAAGGCTTTGCATGAGACGTTGCAAATGCTGGCGGAAATATTTTCGCCATCTTCTATCACCTCCAGTGATTAAGTATATTATACAATAAGTCGATCTTATCTGTTCAATAAATTGGTACTCCTTCAATATAGAAAACTAGGCTTGGAGTTAACTATGCTTCTTTCATAGTCTCGAGTATGGAGATTTGAGTGGTCCGCCGGATTCATTAAACCAAGATACTGTCCCAAAATTAACCCATTTTTGAGATTTGTCCGCATATCCCTAGCTCGTTTTATCTGGACCTGCATAATTTGTATTAACCCTATAAGGTGGTGATATTCATGGGCTTCTTTGGCTGCGGATTTGGCGGATACGGATATGGCAGAGGGTATGGCTATGGTAATTCCTTTGCTTTAATCGTAGTACTGTTTGTTCTGTTAATTATTGTTGGTACTGCATTTCGCTACTAGCTGGATGTTGAAATCCACCATAGTTCAACCGTTTCTTCATCTATTTTCGACTCATCTTAACCTCCAAGAGCGCTTTGCAGCGCTCTTTTTCTCAAGGTCAATCTAAAGGCAGTATCGATTATTCCTCACCCATGACTCTGCAGCAGCATGCATTATTTACCGTAGTAGACAATACTGATTGAAACAATAAGTACAACAAGTCCCAATACTACATAAATCCATGACAATCTTTTGATATTATAGGTCAATGAGCTTTTTTCGTATGCCAAGGATCTGGCTAATTCATCCTTGGAAGTAGATCCCTCTTCTTCGTATTTCTTCATTTGCCTTGTTACATCTCTCCCAACAAGAAATGTACCTACAAGAGCAGCTATACTCGTGATAATCCCACCAATAATCATATATAATGTCAAAGAAATCACTCCCTATATCATGTGCGCTTACACAGTATTCTTGCTCTCATCAATAGAGTGTAAGGATCATATAAAATATGTCAGCCTTATGAAAACCGGAAAACCTATTTGTTGATTCAGAAAGATCACCGTTAAGGAAGATGTCCTCTGAAGCCTTCAATTCTTTCTATTAAGCATCATTATTCATTTTAATCAGTTGTAATCACAATTGGACCATCCAGTTCCGGATTTTTATCCTCATCCACTTTATAGGAACCGAGGTAAAAGCAATGCGCCTTGGCGTATTTGCTCTCAGATTGGATCGACCTCCGCTCGCTCCATTCCCTCTGAAAAAGGGGGTGAAGCCCATTTCCAGATGCGGGAGACTTCTGTTGCATGAAGTTGAAAATTTTCATCAAAAAGCGCGAAATCAACAGCTTTACGATTGATTTTTCGCGCTCTTTAAAATTGCAGCTTCTTTGTTGTAAATCTAAACGAAACTTTTTAATGCACTGGCAAATCTGGAGATTCCTTCTTCGATTAAGTGGTTTTGCCCTCGTCCATAAGAAAAACGAATATAGCCTTTATCGGAACCAAAAATACTCCCTGGAACGAACGCTACCCCTTTTTTCATCGATTCATCGAGTAGCCTATATTCATCAACTGGTTCATTTAACTTATACCATAAATGAATTCCGCCTTCGGGTACAAAAAAATTCGTTTCATGATCTGATATCTTCAAAAGCGACGAAATCATTAAATCTCTTCGCTCTCGAAGGTGCTGTCGAAGCATTAAAATATGTTTGCCAAATTGTGGTGATCCTAAAAATTCATTAGCCACCCATTGTGGAAAGACACTGTGCCCAAAATCCACTTGTTGTTTGGCATCAGCCAAGCGTTCGATCACCTTTTGCGGCCCAATGATCCAGCCAATTCGCAGTCCTGATGCTACTATTTTAGAAAGCGAACTAATATACACTACATTCCCACTATCGTCCATTGACTTTAAACAAGGGCCTATTTTTCCATCAAACGAAGTCAAACTATATGGATCGTCCTCTATAATTGGAATGCCATATTCTGAAGAAATGTCCAAAATCCGTTTACGTCTAGATACAGACATTTTTGCCCCAGTAGGGTTTTGATGATCTGGATTCAAGAACAACATTCGAATCCGATGTTTTTTCTGTAGTTCTATAATATCATCTGGATTCACGCCATATTTATCAACTGGCAATAATAAAATTCTAAGACCAGCAGATTGAAAAATAGGCAGGGAATAGGCGTATGACGGATTTTCAATCGCTACAGTATCTCCTGGCTTCAGCAAACATTGCACGATTAAGTGAAGGGCTTGCTGCGCTCCCGAAGTGATCAGGATTGAATCTGGACTGACACGGATATTTTTATCATCTTCCACATGATGAGAAATCGTCTCTCGTAGCAGCTCACTCCCCTGTGGATGATCATATCCTAAGTGACCATTGAATGGGTGCTCAGTTAAAATAGAACGAAATTGATCAGCTGGAAAGAGATCTGAAGCCAATTCACCACTTGCCAAATTGATCCGCTCATTCTTCTGTGTTTCCGTACGGATTTTCTGTACTAAAGGTAGATTGGGCAGAAAAGAGCCATCCTCCACATATCTTCCCCAATTGGGTACCCGTTTGTGAGATATCCCCCATATATCCGTATTGATATACGTACCGCTCCCCTTTTTTTTGACTACCAATCCAATAGATTGCAATTCATCATAAGCTGCTACAACCGTGCTGCGATTAACCTTTATCTTTTTTGCTAAAGCACGCTCAGATGGCAAGGGAACATCAGGAGAAAGTTCCCCTGATGAAATACCTTGCTCTATAAACTCCGCAATTTGTTTATAAATAGGTTTTTTGGACGAAGGATCTGGTGTGAACTCCATGTACAATCACTCCGAATTGAGATTTACAAGCATGATGTTTTATAAAAATAATTATACCTATAAGTACAGGAGTACTTACAGATTACGCAATACTGTCCGGTATTTTGAAATGCTAGCCGATGTTCAGCAGTACTGTCCGGATTTCGAAAATACTAGCCGATATTCGGCAATACTGTCCGAGGTTCGGAAATACTGTCTAGAATTTTGAAATACTGTCCGAGGTTCGGCAATACTGTCCGAAATTTTGAAATACTATCCGAGGTTCGGCAATACTGTCCGAAATTTTGAAATACTAGCCGAGGTTCGAAGAATACTGTCCGGATTTCGGATATACTAGCCGAGGTTCGGAAATACTGTCCGAATTTCCGAAATACTATCCAAAGTTCGCAAATACTGTCCGGATTTCTGAAATACTATCCAATGTTCACAGAATACTATCCAGAATTCGGATATACTATCCGATGTTCGCAAATACTATCCAAAATATAGAAATTCCATCTTTACCTTTTTAAGCCCCCATTTTGTAAAAAATATTCACCCACACGAAAAATAGAATTAGCGAAATAAAGTCCTATTAATCATTTTAATGGAAATGACATACTTTTAACCATCCAATTATAGCTTGTTTTGACCCTCCACTTTTTTGCCAACTACTCGTTTCATGCTCTCTTAAAACAAGAAAATAGGTATACTATAAATAAAAAAGACCAAAGGCACTAGTGTACCTCCAGTCACTCGAATATCCCTTCAAAGGAGCAACTCACATTATAGGGTTGGAAAAGTTTGATGGGCGTTCAAATCCTGGTGGTGGCCATACTGACAATTTAAAAGGCAAAGTTAACACTATTTTAAGACTAAAGAGTGATAGATAATAATACTTCTTGTACCGCACCTTTAAACATAACATGTAATATACAAAATCGGCTTTAATTTTATGCCTCAATTTTAGTCAGATAACCCAGAATTTAAAATCAATATCATTTGCTGTCCAGTTTTATAAATGATCAGTTCTCATTGTATAAACATATTCATGACTTGGCTTTCCTTTGAAAAAATCACTGTTTTCCTTATAATCTGTACATTTAAATCCCAATTGTTTAACTAGTTTTAATGACCTAGTATTCCTAATGTCTATACAGGATTCGAATTCAACAATTCCATGTTCTTTAATTAAATTTTTAATCATGATAGACACTGCTTGCCTAGCATAACCTTTACCCCAATATTTAGAGTTAAGAAGATAAGCAATAGTTGCTTTACTATTATCGGTATTGATTGTTGCTTGAAGGGTACCGATATACTGTGAAAAATCACTCATATATATTGCGTAATTTAACCATAACTCAGATAGGTGATTCGGTGCCCCTTGAGTCAAAGAATCAAATTTTTCTGCTAAGGCTACTTCACTTATTGGAGGATCTTCTGGAATATACGAGTAAATCATTGGATCTTTTAGTACTGGATACAATTTTGATGCATGCTCTTTTTTTAAGGGTTCTAGTATTAATAGCTTATTACCAGGTTTATTTCTCATATTACTCTCCTTCATTAAAATTTTCAGATTTGAAATCATCCTGTTTTCGCATAAAATATAATATTTCTTATTTTAAAGGCGGCCCATGTAATTTCATGGCTAAGGTATATAATATGTAAGCATCAGGATTCCTTTACTTTAAAGAAATGGTGTGTAATTTTGATAAGTGTAGATGTCATAGTCTGCTCCTTTCTATCCTAAAGAAACACGTCCCTACGGATTAAAAAAATAAAGCACTTATTACATATCTAATTTAAGAGCCTTGTCACCTTTAGTCTGAATAGACCAATGCCTTTCATTTTTTTATCCAAAAGAATAGGTAAGATTCAAACTAAAAATATAAAAACCTATTGAAGAACGCATAAATTACCGTGCCAATAGCTAATAGGGCAGCATCTCGTTTTCTAAGTACAACTGTGGAAAGACTGGTGCCAATTAGAAAAATTGCAATTGAGTGTATACTTAATTGTAAATCCAAGTAAATAAAATGATTAACTAAGCAGAAGAGATCCATTTAATCATAGCTTCTTCAATTTATTTAACTCCTCTTCCTTTTTTATCATAACAAAAAACGGAGATTTTTGTTTGAATTCTCTAAATATTAGTTACTAATTGTCTTCGCATACGCACTAAACCCCCAAAAGCTGGATGGGGTTTTTTCATAAAGATTGGATGGTCACAGTCGATATTTTTTCCTTTAGAATTTTTTTGTGAAGATCAATCACGTTTTAGAAAATGTCTTCAAAAAAAATTAAATGGGGATGAGTATATGGCTCAGTTTTTAATGATGGTGATCGGTATACTGGTGACGGTGGTTCTAATTCCGGGAATAATTGTAATGTACGAAGTGGTCATTGCTTTTCCAACCGATACAAAGGAATTGATCGATCCACATCCGGATGACAAGAGGACAGTCGGCTATTATCAATAATCTTTTTACTTGATCATTAAACGATAGATTTCACACCAATATTGATAGAGCGAGCGGGGTGACTTATGCCTATCTTCTATTTATTTGACTTCCGTTCATTGTGGAGTCCATATTTTTCCATATTTTTACTCTCTATGACTGTTATTTATTATCTCATTACAGTTAAGTACCGGCATTTCTTTAAAGGGAGCAAGCCCCCTAGCAAAAAGCAAATCGCTTCGTTTGTTGGCTTTGTCATGATCCTGTATATCATTAAAGGATCACCAATCGATTTAATGAGTCACATGATGTTAACGATGCATATGCTTCAAATGGCATTCCTTTTATTAATAATGCCTATTCTTTTTATTCATTCGATACCAGACTGGCTGTGGAGGGCAATGTTGAATATTAGAGTAATCAAGCACTTATTTCATCATTTGACAAAACCTGTAGTGGCACTTTTGCTATTCAATGTGGGTTTTTCAGTTTATCATGTTCCATTCATTCTTGATTTCTCAAAAACAACCAGCTTTTATCATGCTGCTATCCACACATTATTATTTTGTTTAGCTCTTTTCATGTTTTGGCCTGTTATGAATCCTCTTCATGAATACGATAAGATGTCCGGAATATTGAAAACAGGATATATGTTTGCGAATGGCGTCCTCATGCTGCCAGCTTGCGCGCTCATCATCTTTGCAAACGACCCCATGTATCAAACATATTCCGATCCTGAAGCGTGGCTAAATGCACTGGCATTATGTGCAACACCAGCCTCATTATCAGGATTAGGTTCATCATCACCAGAACTGATATCGTTGTTCAATCCTTTAGGTGTCCTTCAAGATCAGCAGCTTGGCGGAATCATCATGAAGGTTGTCCAGGAAATTGTATACGGGGCCATTATCGCTAAAATTTTCTTCGATTGGTATCGAAAGGACCAAGAAGAAGCATTCAAGGAAACGCTGAGCTTCTCACAAGCTCAAAGCAATCAGGACACCCGTAAATGATGGTCCTCTAGTGATTTGATAAGTCAAAACCACCTTTTTCGAAAACCTATGTTACGATAAAAAACTCCCTTCTCTCTTTATCGTAACAGTTGCTCTTTTTCACTTCAGACTTTGTATGGTGTCATATGATTCTTCCCTCCCCCAATTAAAAAATTAGAACTTCCGATTATCTGGAAGTTCTAATTTTTAGTATCCAAATTAATGATGAAACCACCAAACAATAAGAATCATACTCACTATTCCCCAAGCTGTGGTACCCACTATCCAGCAAATTATGGATGTAGCTTTTGTTGAGTTTTCCTCGTTTTCCATATTTGCTGTTATAAAAGCGAGCTTACTTTCCATACCTTTTTTCATAGAAATGAGAACAACAAATCCGACTATGATAAAACCAATAGTGATCCAAAGTAATAAATCCACCTTCGATCCCCCCTCGTGAATCATGAGGCTACCTATGTCCCACTCTAACACAAAAAGGAACGAATGTTTCTGAAAAATTCAACAAAGGCAAGCATTCATCCTCCACCTACGCTTTGCGCTAAGTAAGAGGACTGTCATGCACCACTAGAACTCATGCCGTTCAGCATCCACCTACTCACAAAGACTGAAAATGTCGGTTTTATCTTTCATTTATCATGTGCCAGTATTTAGAATAAAAGAGCTTATCCAAGCCAGTTCTTAACTTGGATAAGCTCTTTTTCATTTCTGCATCAATTAATCCCTAAATACTCTTCCAAAGTTAATCCACTTGTATATACATTTGTTGCTAGGTCTTTCCCCAAAAATCGCAGATGCCATGGTTCGTATTGGTACCCAGTGATATGCTCTTTTCCCTTTGGATAACGTACGATGAAACCATATTTATGAGCATTTTTCGCCATCCATTCGGTCGCCGGGGTTTCAGAAAACCATTGGTTTTCATTTCCAACCTCACCAATATCAAATGATAATCCTGTTTGGTGTTCCGAATGTCCCGGTCTAGCGCTGTAAAGATCCGCTGCTGCTTTTCCATCTCGTGCAACGTAATGCTGATAAAGCTGATTTTGATAACTGTAAGTGCGATAGCCACTGAATACTGTTAAGTTCAATCCTGTTTTCTTCGCATCGTTTCTCATCTCGTTAAACGCTTTTCGCGCCGCCATACTTTCACCTGGCGCATAACTATCAGGAAGTGAATATTTTTTATTTACAATCAAAACACCTTTGATATATGTTGGCTTTATTTGAGCACTATTTGTCTTTTTAATATAAGAACCACTTACATAGCCTGTTCTACCTTTATAGTTGAAGCAATACCAAGCATTGGATGTCTTGCCAGTTACATTGATCCGACTCCCTAAACCCAAAGAGCCTATTTTTTTATGCTTTATACTTGCTCCTGAACGGACATTTAATGTGCTGGCAGTTACTGTATATTCTCCACTTGCCTGTTCATTAGCTGGTGTTTTTTTCTTGGGCACCGCTTTCAAATAGGCTCCACTAACGTAACCTGTCTTTCCCTTAAACGTGATCCTGTACCAATTATTTGATGTTGTGCCAGTTACATTGATTTGCTCATTCTTTTTCAAATAACCGAGACGCTTATACTTTGTTGAATTGCCTGTTCTTACATTTAACGTTGAAGCTGTTACAACATAGGTTCCACTTGCATTTGATACTTTCAAATTCTTACTAGCATCAGATCCTATTGGACTAGCGAATAGACTTAATATTAATGCTATTACACTAATCATAACGATAGACTTTGTCTGAACCTTTTTCGCAAACATATTAATCTCCTTTCCAATCACATAATGATTACTATACAAATTTCTCCTTCCCAAATTCTATACATTGTTGTTCATAACCATTTTCTCAAGGAGTATGATGGGTTCCGCCTATCTTTTCCGTACTTTAGGCAACTGCATGTGGGCAAGTGAGGCCGCTCCTTCTTCAGATAGATGAAAAGAAAAGAAGAGCTTGTGCTATAGTATTGAATAAAAGTGAATATTCCTATAGAAAGGTGGCCTCCCTCTATGAACTTATCACTAGAAAAGTTACGTATTGAGGATTCTAAAGCATTGTTTGAATTTGAACTAAACAACAAAACGTATTTTGAAAAAACAGTTCCATCTCGCGGTGACGAATACTACCAGTTCGACTCTTTTCTACATCAGCTAGATTCTTTGATAGATGAGCAAAATCACGAAATATCCAATTTTTACCTAATTAAGGATATAAACCATTCTATCTTGGGACGAATGAACTTAGTGGACATAGAAAAGGAGCAAGCGATTGGCCATCTTGGCTACAGAGTGGGGCAATTATATGCTGGAAAAGGAATCGCCAGTAGAGCATTAAAGCTCTTATTAGAGAAAATTTCAGAAGAAGGCATTGTAAAACAAGTAAAAGCGAAAACAACAACAAATAACATAGCTTCTCAAAGGGTTTTAGAGAAAAATGGGTTTGAGCGACTAGATATAAGCGATGACACCATTCACTTCAATGGAGTAAATATAAGGTTTATACATTATAAGTGGACAGCTAATTAGAAAGACATTGCTTCAGATAAGAGAAATATCCAGTTAGGAAAATAGTTTTTTATTCTATGAAAATGCGAAAAAAACCTGATCTAAAGAAAAGGGAAAGGTACCCACCTGTAAATGCTATAACTATATTGATTCTCTCGGTGAATTTTTTGAAAATGATTCATGGCCATTTCTTGTATGCTGCCTCCTGAATTGGGGAAAGATAATAAAAATTTTTCAGGAGGGTCTGGCATGATTCGGAATATACAAAAGCTGTTGAAGAAAAAACAAAAAAATATCGTGCAAAATCCGAAACAACAGAATACCCTCCAAGAAATAGAAATTACAGTTCATCCTGCTCTTGAGGATAACATCAAATATATTTACGAGGCCTTTGGCTATACGGAAGATTTAAAAGTGCGTGATGTGACCTTCGATGGCAGGAAGGGAAAGCTGATCTATTTGGAGACAATGGCTGACACAAAAGAAATTCAGAAAAGCATCCTCATTCCGTTATCTGAAGCTGAGGGAGCTCGAAGCATTAGTGAGACTATAACAAGCACTGAACTTAACATCTCAAACAACATGAACGAGGCGGTATCCGCGCTGCTGATGGGAAACTGCGCCCTTTTTTTGATGAATAGAACTGAAATTTTTTTATTCAATACCATTCAAGTGAATGTCCGGACACCAGAGGAGCCCGAAAATGAAAAAGTTGTGCGCGGGTCCCACGAAGGATTTGTAGAAAATTTAAATATCAATTTGAACTTGATCAGGGAACGTGTGAAAAACACCCAACTAATGATCAAATATTTAACATTGGGAAAGGAAACTGATTCGAAAGTAGCGATTGTTTATATGAATGAGCTTGCAAATCCTTCGGTCGTTGAGGAAGTTCAAAAGCGAATTGAATCGATCTCAACCGACATGGTTTTTAGTCCAGGATATATTGAAGAATTCATTGAAGATGATCCTCTTTCCCCGTTTCAGCAAATTCTATTTACCGAAAGACCTGATCGGGCAGAAGCTCATTTAATGGAGGGACGAGTAGTCATTTTGAGCGAGGGTTCAGCAGATGCCTCCATTGTACCCGTCACTTTTTTTACCTTCTTTCAAACACCTGATGATTACAATATCAGATTTTACGGGGGATCCATTTTTCGTTTGATCCGGTTATTCAGTTTTTGGGGGGCACTCACTCTTCCGGCCATATACATTGCTGTTGTCGGCTTTCACTTTGAAATCATTCCATATGATTTGATAACACTTGTCAAAAGCTCGATTGAAAACATTCCGTTTCCCCCATTTTTCGAAGCACTCTTCATGGCGATTACCATTGAATTAATACGGGAAGCCGGAATCAGGCTTCCATCCCCAATTGGTCAGACGATTGGCATTGTCGGAGGCCTCATTATCGGGGATGCGGTCGTTAATGCTGGCCTAGTGTCAAACATGATGATCATTGTGATTGCTTTAACAGCAATCATGTCATTTTGCATCCCTTCTTATGAAATGGGAAACACCGTCCGTATTCTGTCATTACCAATCATGATTGCCGCTGCCACCCTTGGATTTGTGGGGATTGTGTTTGTCCTGATGATGATTATCATCCATATGTGTAAATTGGACTCCTTTGGGACGCCGTATATTGCACCTCTGGCCCCTTTAGATGTGAAAGATTTAAAAGATGCTATTGTGCGTTTTCCAGTTTGGGCGCTTAACAGCCGCTCAAAAAATGCACGAGCTCAAGAGCAGTTAAAACAAAGGGCATCAAGGGATTGGGGAAAGAATGGTCAGTAAAAAAGAAATCACTCAGTTTCAGTTCATATTTTTATTAATTCACAGCCAAATAGGAGTAGGTGTGGTTTCTTTACCTTTCGATGTTTTTATAAAAGCCAAGGGAGATAGTTGGATATCTATATTGCTAACGGGAGTCATCATCCAAATAGCCATTCTATTATTTGGAGTATTAATGGTGCGTTTTCCTTCAAAGCATTTGTATGGGATTGCCCAATCTCTTTTTGGAAAAATAATCGGAAAAACGATCGTCATCTTATATAGCCTATATTTTATTTACTTCGGGAGTTTGGTTCTGGATAATTTTTCCTATATCCTCAAGGCTTGGATGATGCCGCTGACACCAAAATGGCTGCTGCTCATACTCATGGTGGTTACTGCGGTTTATATTGTAATAGGAAATCTTCAGCTCATGGCTCGTTTCTTTCTTCTTGCCTCTGTTGTTTTAATCGGATTTATAGTCTTCGCTGCTTATGCGTTAAAAGATGCAAATCTTACATTTATTTTGCCTGTTGGAACAAGTGGAGTCATGCCTATGATTCAAGGAGTCCTCCCCAGTCTTTATACATTTCAGGGATTCGAGTTATTACTCATCACCCATTCTTTTGTTCAATCAGATAAAAAGGGAATAATAAAAGCCGGAACGATTGCCAATATCTTCGTCACACTTTTTTATTTGTTTTTGACCTTAACATGCTTGCTTTTTTTTAATCCGGAAGAATTTAAACTTGTACCTGAACCGGTTTTATATCTAATAAAGGCATTTACTTTCAGAATCATTGAAAGGCCGGACTTACTCTTTACATCCATGTGGATTGTCTTGATTGCCACTACATTGATGACTGCGTTATACGCTTCCTCGTTGGGGCTCTCAGTCGCCATGAATTCAAATAAAACAAAGAGGTTTGTCATTCTCACTGCAGGCATATGCTTTTGTTTAGCGATGTTTTTTCATGGAAAGTATGAGATAACATCCAAATTCATGATGTATAATCAATTCCTAGTTTTTACATTCGCTTTAGGTCTACCCATTCTATTTTTACTGATATCCATCATTTTCAACAAAAAAGAGCGAGGGGATAGCGGATGATGTATCGACTAACCTTTATTTGGACAGCCATATTATCCATTCTTCTAGCTGGATGCTGGGATCAGCGCTTATTAAAAGAACACAGCTTAGTATTAGCTATTGGATATGACCGGGAAAGCGACAACAAATTAATCAAAACTGTGACTTTTCCCAAAAATAATAGTGATCCGAGCCAACCCAATGCACCTGTAAATAAAAGTAACGTTTTATCCATGACTGGGGATACAGTCAAAGATGCAGAAAAACATATGGACCAAAGCATTCCCGAGAAATTTGACAGGTCCAAAGCAAAAGTCATCCTTTTGGGCAAACGCTTGGCTTCCCAAGGGATTTTTTCAACTTTGGATTCCATCTATCGGGATTTGAGAGGTCCGTTAAATGCCACTTTGGCGATCTTTGACGGAAATGCAAAAGATGGCTTGTCAGTTCAGACAGATTATTCTATGCTCGTCAGTGATGTTTATTCAGAGCTTCTTGACAGTGCAGAAAAAGGAGGTGTTACCAAAAATGAAAATGTGCAAACCGCCTGTCCGATTATTTTATCAAAAGGCAAAGATCTTGTGCTGCCTTATGTTGGCTTAAGGAACGAAAAAGAAGTTATTGTAAAAGGGTTGGCTTTGTTTCATGATGATCGCCTGACAGGCCAATTGAATATCAAGGAAACGACCATGTTCCTCATATTGTCGGATCAAAAGACAAAAGGCGTAACATTAAACTTTAAGATAAAGAATGATCAAAAAGATCCTAACAAAAACTTTGTGAACGTTGCCGTACGTAAAAACACAAGCAAAGTCGATATAAGCACAACTAAAGGCCATATTACTGCAAAAGTAATGGTAGATCTTGAGGTGGAGGTTGATGAATATGCATTAGATCATTTAAATGAGGAAAAAGAAGTGAAAGCCCTGACTAAACATATAGAAAGCCGATTAAGTAAATTGGCGAATAAAACGTTGACGAAAATGCAAGAAGCCAAAAATGATTCCTTAGGGCTAGGAGAGAGAGTCAAAGCCTATCATCATTCCACATGGAAAAAAATCGATTGGAAAAAAATTTACCCTGAAACTCCGATTGATGCAACATTTAACGTTAAAATCGTCCGACACGGGATTATTAATTGATTGTTCAATAAGACAGCATCACCGGGTTTATAGCTCTATGTATTTTAAAATGAACAAGCATACAACTCCACCCCTACTTGGCCGAATATAGTTAACCAATGCCACTATTCAAGGTGATGATGGTTCTCGGATTTGCTGTTATCATCTACCTCTCACGAGTAAAAATCTATCATTCATCCCTGCAAAAATTACTAATCAAAAGGATAAACAGGGCAAGCAAAAACAGAAAATCCTGTTTTTGCTTGCCCTGAATTTTTTCTTAATAGAAAATCACTTTTAGCGGGATATCCCAACCTCTTTCAATTGTCCCATGATCTCTGTGATATGTTTAGCTTCGGCTTCAGTTAATGAAACAAGCGGTAACCTCACTGTCCCAACATGGATACCGTGTTCGCCTAAAGCAAATTTTACTGGTGCGGGATTAGCGGTGATAAAGAGCCCCTCAAAAATGGGAAGCAATTGACGGTGTGTTTCCGCAGCTTCCTTCACTCGTCCCTCCAAATAAGCTGTTATCAAACCTTTGATCTCGGACCCGACAATATGGCTCGCCACACTTATAACTCCATATCCTCCAATACTAAGGATTGGCAAGGCTAAACTATCATCCCCCGAATATATTTTAAATCCCGGTGGAACGTTTTCTACTAGGTAACCCACTTTTGAAAGATCGCCACTCGCTTCCTTTATCGCTGTAATATTTTCGATACGAGAGAGCTTCAAAAGCGTTTCTGTAGATATGTTGACAGCGGACCTTCCAGGAATATTATAAAGCACGACGGGGAGGTCAGTGTTCGCCGCGATCGATTTGAAATGCTGGTATAAACCTTCTTGGGATGGTTTATTGTAATAAGGTGCAACAAGTAAAACTCCATCAATACCAGTTTGTTGCGCTTTTTGAGTTAAATGAATGGAGGAACGAGTGTCGTTTGTCCCGGTCCCCGCAATAATCTTCACCCTCCCCTGCGCTCGCTCAACTGCGAATTTAAATAACCTTAACTTTTCATCCATTGATAAACTGGCTGGCTCACCAGTAGATCCACCGACAACAATCGTATCCGTTCCTGTTTTGATTAAATGCTCAATCAATTCCTCCGTCTTTTCATAATCAATTTCAAACTCAGCATTGAAAGGTGTAACCATCGCAGTCAATAGACGCCCAAAATCACTCATTATGATCGGCCTCCTTTCGCTTGAATAGTCAAAATCATTTTATTTCCAGTATCATCATACCTTATCTACTTGCAGCATTCACCGCCCACTTCGGTGATTTTTTTCCCGTCCACTTTATCCAAGAGGTGTTACTCTGAGGTGGTAACTCCAACATTTAATGAAGAGCCTTTATAATAAAATTCGAGGCTTCCCAATTAAGGAAATGCCTCGAATCATTTTGTTCATTTTAAAAAATCCGGTTGATTAAAACGAGGGTTCGGATATGTATAGAAACCTTCCCCTACTGATCTTCCTAATTTTCCTTTGTCAATGTACTCTGTTTTTAACAAATTTGCTACCTTTTCGATTTGCGCATCACCTGTCGCTTTTGCTTTCGCGAGGGTAATATTATATGCCGTATTTATACCAACGATATCCAAAATAGCAAAAGGCCCTAGCGGTGAACCTGTAGCAATCATCCATGTTTTATCAATCGTTTCAACATCAGCTACCTCTTTCGCTAGCAGCATTTGTGCAGCATCTAACAAAGGAACAAGTAGTGAGTTTAGAATATACCCAGGTTGCTCCTTATGCAAAGGCAAAGCTACCATCCCAATTGCTTTGGCAAACTCGATAACTTCATCAAAAATATCCGGATCAGTTCCTTCATGCTTCATAATTTCTGCTGTATTGTTTTTCCAAATTTCATTAGCGAAATGCAAAGCAAGAAATTTTTCAGGTCTTCCAGTTGCTTCAGCAAATTGACTCGGTAACAAAGTAGATGAATTCGTTGCAAAACGAGTTTTATCTGGCGCAACTTTTCCTAGCTCCTCGTAAAACTTCATTTTAATATTAACTACCTCCGGAATCGCTTCGATAACCAGGTCTGCATTTGCGACCGCTTTTGATAAATCAGTACTATATCGAATACGATTGGAAGTATCGGCAAGCTCTTCTTCGGTCACCCCTAAGTCACTCTTATAGATCGGCTTTAGTCCTTCGATTCTTTTTTTAGCATTCTCAATGGCTTCTTCATTGATATCATAAATACATACATTGAATCCCTTACAGGCAGTTTGAAATGCAATCTGACTTCCCAAAACTCCACTTCCGGCAACAACAACATGTTTGTAATTCATTTTATTCTCCTTCTGAATTGTCCAATTTTCTATTGACTACTCTGTCCCCTAGTATATTCCTTTCGGATAATAAAACAAGGAATATACATATGATTACATTTCATTGAGACATGAATGATGCCCGCCATTGATCTTAAAAATTGATGTACTGTCAACGTAGCTCCGAAATGGACATTGTTTTCAGACATTTATTTGTTATCATAGTACTAACATTGGAATATCCTTATGATGGGAGAGAATTTCATGATGCTATTTGGTCCTTTGTTCATGTCTTTTATACCGGGGATTGTTGTATTATTGGTGACGTGGTGGTTTAGGCGAATGAATTTTTCTTTATTTGTACGGCTGACACCTGGGATGTTAACAGTTATAGCTGCAATGATCCTGTTTTATGTTAGTTTTGTTCATATCAGGGGATTCGAAGGAGCAGCCTATGGGTTTTTGGCTTTCTTTTTAGTTATTTTCGCAGTAATTTCCTTTATCATGGCAAAAAAACAGTAGCAAACAGTGCTTAATGAATTTTGTTAAACACACGGGCGCACTTTAGTCAGTGTGCTTTTTCTTTCATCCGGACAGATAAACAGAGGAGGTGTTAGTTAGTATAATTGACACCCTCTCCTATCAAAAATCGAAATGAAGATTTGCTCATCTATAAGATTTTCACACCAAAGGTTTTAAGATATCCCTGAATATTACAAAATAATTTGATAGATAGTATCTTGGTTTTGCTTCCCATGTTGTCCCTTGACAGCACAAATTGAAACGCTCTAGTCAACAGTTACTTTGGTAGCTTTTCGATAGCTTTTCCCATCTTTGGTACCATGTTAGAATATCCTCCTTTGGTACGGCTCCGAATTCCTCTCGCAAAATTTCCTTTAAACGGTTGTATTCCCTTCTCACCGAATCATGTTCTCCTAATCCATCGTACAGCTGCATGAGCATAAAATAACTGTCTTCTTCATATGGCTGAACCTTTTGCACCTTTAGATACATCATAATCGCCCTGGTGTAATCTTCTTTACAAATTAAATAATCCGCTAGTCGTTTTACATGATCTAACCAAAGAAGTCTTAAGCGTTTCTGTTCATTTTCAGCCCACCAATAATCATCTTTTTCAAAATAGCCTCCTTTATATAAGTCGAGCGTCCTCTCATATTCAGGAAGGTTTTCTTTCGTCACGATGGAGAATTCCTTCATCCCATTTTTCCACTCATCTACATCAACCAGCACTTCGTTTAGTTCCAGCCTATAGCTATTTTCGGAACTAACAATCTCAATGGGAAAATGAATGGACTTCAATGTTTTTCTGATTTGATAGATGGAAGAGTAAAGTTGAGTAAAGCCATCCTTTGAATTAAAATTCGGCCAAAAAATGTCGATCAAGTCACCCTTACGTACGAACTGCCCGCGATAATGAATGAGATAAGCAAACAGTTCTCTAGATTTGGATGTTCTCCAAGAAACGTCCATCACTTCAGATTCCTCTCCGTCCACTTTAAAATGCAGTTTATTAAAGCAACAAACCATTGGAGAAGAAACAGCTTTTTTTCCATTCACGTTTAAAAGTTTATTGATGGTTTTGATCAAACGCTCCTGCCGAATAGGTTTTACAATATAATCAGCAGCATTAACTTCAAATGCATCGACTGCATATTCACTATAGGCAGTGACAAAAACAATTTTGACATTTGGCAATACGGCTTTGATCTCCTTCGCCAATTCCATTCCGTTTATTTCAGGCATTTCGATATCGAGGAAAACAACATCTGGGTGTCTTTTATAAATCTCTTCTAATCCTTGATAGGGATCAGCATATTTCCCCATAATTTCAACATCTTTGATTCTGTTTAACTTGTTTGCTAAATGTTTAAGAGCCAATGATTCATCATCAATAAGAATTACTCTCAAACAAATCCTCTCCCTTTAACCTCGTTACGTCGTTATTCATCAATAAAAAATTCCTACATATTCCTTTTAGATTCCCTCATACATTAGCTTTCGTAGGGTCAAAGAGCTGTTCCCCATCCCCTAAATTTGATAAAATATGTTTTACAGACACCTAAGTATTCCTTTAAGACTTCCGCTGTAACTGATCAACATCAACCATAGCAGAGGTCATTTGAGCACATGAGCATTGACAAAGCTTTTTAATTCATAAGAAAGGATGAAGCAGGATTGTTAACAATAAAACAAGCGTCTGAAAAAGTATCGATTCCACCGTCAACCATTCGCTATTATGACAATGAAGGGCTTTTACCATTTATCGAACGTGATGACAACGGTTACCGCATATTTAAAGAAGAGGACTTGTTTTGGCTAGAATTAATAGGCTGCATGCGCGCGACAGGAATGTCCATTGAAACATTGAGACATGTAGCACACCTGCATATGAAAGGTGAAAGTACACTCGAAGAAAGAACACAGATTTTCAAAAAACATCAGAGAAAATTAAGAAATCAAAAACTTGATATTGATGATGCGTTGAATAAATTAGATAAGAAAATGGAACTCTTAGAATTACAAGCTCCGACAAAAAAACCTCTCGGCAATCAATGACTGCGAGGCTTTTCGTATTCAGCTCTCACATATAACAAATTGTTTAATCTGTTTCTTTATAGATCTGACGATGTACATGTCCCGACTCGGTTAGACTCCTGTCGAGAATGGATTTTTTGTTGCGGAAGAATCACATTCTACCAAAAGCCGTACAAGTCATCCCTCCTTCTCTGATAAATGAAAAATTAGCTGTAGCCGAGCCATTTCTTCTTCAGGATACTCATATAGTATAAACCTTAAAGTTCACTTTAAGGCAAGTCCCCTCCAGAAATTTTCCGGATAACACGGCTTATACTAACAAGAGAATTTCCCTTCAAAGGAGTGGGACAATAGCAATCACAAGAAATGATAAAAGATGAGGTGCGTCTAGCAGGTCTTCGGAAACTTTCTGCAAAACATTTATACGTTTTCCGAACGAGAAAGCCCATGACGGTGCGATAACACCCTTTAGGGATGGGATGATTAACGAGGTCAAATGCGGAGTACCACTTTTAGCCATAAGTTTTTGTGGTGCTTCAAGTGATGGTCATAGCGCTCATTGCAGTCGTTGTCGCTATTTTTAACGCAAAAAAATAGCCCCCCCTGTTCGGCCAAATGGGTGAGGGCTATTTTTTCTTAAAGACTAGATAACGCCAATCCCCTATCAGAAGAATGGGTATCTATTTGACCACAGCTAGAACTGTGGTCATTTTCTATTATATGATTTTCTATTTACATCATACCACATTTTCACAAAAACACACGGGGCA
>JAABNQ010000197.1 GCA_009928435.1 Bacillus sp. HF117_J1_D | reverse complement strand
ACCCGTGTTACCGCCGTGAAAGGGCGGTGTCTTAACCGCTTGACCAAGGGGCCATC
This sequence comes from Bacillus sp. HF117_J1_D, assembly GCA_009928435.1. Classification (GTDB taxonomy): domain Bacteria; phylum Bacillota; class Bacilli; order Bacillales; family Bacillaceae_C; genus Siminovitchia. The sequence goes on along the minus strand of JAABNQ010000197.1, from coordinate 176 downwards.
TTAATAATTTTGCTTAATGGTTAAGTATGGCGGAGAGCAAGGGATTTGAACCCTTGAGACGGCGGTAGCCGCCTACACGATTTCCAATCGTGCTCCTTCGGCCAGCTCGGACAGCTCTCCAATGGCTCCGCAGGTAGGATTCGAACCTACGACCGATCGGTTAACAGCCGATAGCT
>JAABNQ010000108.1 GCA_009928435.1 Bacillus sp. HF117_J1_D | reverse complement strand
ATGTATTTTTGTTACAAGCACCTGTTTTAGGTATAAAAAAAATGACTAAATTTCATTAGTCATTGATTTGTGGGGAACCCCGCAATGAATGCGAGGCTAGGCGATCCCCAACGCCACGGCTTAATGCCTTACCATAATAACTTACCTGTAAACCTTGATGTGATATGACTTCATCGACCTTCCCCTAGGTCGATATCAATATAATAACATAATTATTTTCTTTGTCAATATCTTCTAATTTTGACTTTTCCATTTGCTTAATGGCTACGATTCTCAATTTCTTCAACAACTCATATAAGTGTATCATTTCTATAATTCACCGTTGACATTTTCGCCAGCCATAGCGATGATAGATTATGTTGAAAAAATAATAGAAATGAGGTCTAGCCTAGTGATTAATGCTGTTATCATCAGTGTCATTGTCATGGTTGCATTAAGTCTTCTTCGTGTGAACGTCTTGTTTGCAATCCTCATCGCCTCCCTAACTGCAGGCCTTGTATCAGGAATGAATTTCTCTGACTCTGTGAAGCTAATGGTTTCGGGGATGGGGGGCCAAGCCAATACAGCACTAAGCTATATTTTACTTGGGATTTTCGCTGTTATGATCGGTCTTTCTGGCATTACCACACTTTTAGTCAATCAAATGCTAAAGGTATTTACTGGTAAAAAAAAGATCCTTGTATTATCCATAGCAGGGATTGCTTGTTTGTCCCAAAATGCGGTTCCTGTGCATATCGCATTTATTCCTATTTTAATCCCACCACTTCTTGGTTTATTTGACCGGCTCAAACTGGACAGAAGAGCTGTTGCTGCCGCGTTGACTTTCGGGTTGAAGGCTCCTTATATCATGATTCCTGCCGGATTCGGATTGCTTTTCCACGGCATCATCCGCGATGAAATGATTTCCAACGGGATGAATATTTCTATAAATGATGTAAGCTTGTCCATGCTGATTCCGGGATTAGGCATGATTACTGGCCTTTTGATTGCCATTTTTATTTCTTACAGAAAAGATCGTGTCTCCAAACCAGCCATGCAGATGCCTTTAACGGAACCCGACAAGGCTGAGGGCATTACTAACAAATCAGCTTCCGTTTCTTGGACCATAGGGCATACGTTTACCGTTCTTGCCATCATTGCTGCGCTCGTCGTTCAAATAGTTTCTAAGTCTCTCGTTCTCGGTGCATTGACAGGTATTGTCATTTTGTTCATTACGAGAGTCGTTAAATTCCATGATGGAGATAAAGTGGTCCAAGAAGGAATTGGCATGATGGGAATGATCGCATTCGTAATGCTCGTAGCTTCAGGCTATGCGACAGTATTGAAAGAAACAGGTTCTGTTACTGAACTTGTGGAAAAAACAACAGGTATCATTGGTGACTCTCCCGTGTTGCTTGCCTTTTTCATGCTACTCATCGGACTAGTGATTACAATGGGAATTGGTTCATCTTTCGGTACGATTCCAATTCTAGCTGCCCTTTATGTTCCACTTTGTGCAGCTGCCGGGCTTTCTCCGCTTGCAACGGCTGCTCTGATTGGAACTGCCGGAGCACTCGGTGATGCTGGTTCCCCTGCCTCTGATAGTACGCTCGGGCCAACTGCCGGCCTGAATGCCGATGGACGCCACCATCATATCTGGGAGACTTGTGTACCTACATTCCTTCATTATAATATTCCGCTCTTCATTTTCGGAATGATTGCAGCTTTTGTTTTATAAGTTACCTGCCGCCAAATAAACTGGCGGCTATTTTTTTCGCTCAAAACGATACAGCATATAAAAATACTGGCCGATTTTTAGCACTTACTGTCCTAGGTCTAGAGAATACTATCCTGGATTCAAATTACTGGCCGGGTTCCTAAAATACTGGCTAAATTTTAGCATTTACTATCCTAGGTCCGGTGAATACTGTCCGGGATTCACAATTACTATCCAGGTTCCTAAAATACTGGCCGGGATTCAAAAATACTGGCCGGGTTCCTAAAATACTGTCCGATTTTTAGCACTTACTATCCGGGTTCCACAAATAAATCCTAATTCACTTGCTTCAGCCGGGTATATCCTCCTCTGAATGAAGTTAGTAAAGAATTCAAAAAAACTTATTGACTTTTTCTTCCGTGTATTGTTATATTAAGAAGCTGTGTTTTAAGTAGAAGAAGAAAAGAGGGGATTATGGTGCAGCCTGATCAAAAAAGAAAGTTATTTGTTTTAATGATCAATATGTTTATTGCTATTGGGAGTTTTGGGATCATCATTCCGATTATGCCCGCCTATTTAGTATCCATCGGCCAGGGCGGAACGGCTGCCGGTCTGATGATTGCTATTTTTGCAGGCGCGCAATTCATCATGTCCCCGATCGCCGGTAAATGGACGGACCAATACGGAAGAAGAAAAATGATCATTTATGGATTGAGCGGATTGGCCCTTTCCATGTTCATCTTTTATTTTTCCAACTCAGTTGGCATTCTGTACCTTTCCCGTGTTATCGGAGGTATTGGTGCTGCCCTGCTAATTCCGGCTATATTTGCTTATGTAGCTGATATCACCACTATCGAGCAGCGTGCAAAAGGAAATAGTTATATTTCTGCCGCCATGTCATTAGGAATTGTGGTTGGCCCTGGTGTCGGAGGCTTTTTAGCTGACTATGGACTGAAAATGCCACTTCTTGTATCAGCGATTGTCGGTGTTGTAGCTGCCGTTTTTTCCATTATTGTCCTTAAAGAGAGTAAAGAGGAAAGTGTTCAGGGAGATAGTACCGCAGGTGATTCCATGGCAAAAAAACTTGCGCAGTCTGTTCATAAACCCTATTTTATTCCACTTATCATCGTATTGGTTATGAGCTTCGGCCTGATGGCTTACGAATCAATTATCGGTCTTTATCTCGATAATGCCTTTAAAGCCACACCGCAAGAAATAGCGTTCATGGTAACTGTCTCTGGTATTATCAGTGTTATCCTCCAGCTTTTTGTGGTCGATCGCCTTGTTTCCCGTTTAGGTGAAGGTAAAGTGCTAAATATTTTCTTAGCGGTCTCAGCAGCCGGATTTTTATTTTCCATCTTTGCATCAAGCTATGTACTCTTTTTCGTTGTGACACTGATCATTTTCATGGCAACATCCATATTAAGACCTGTCCTGAATACGCTGATTTCGAAATTAGCTGGGAATGAGCAAGGCTTCGCTATGGGAATGAACAATGCCTATATGAGCATCGGGAATGTCCTTGGACCACTCATTGCAGGGATGGTCTATGATATCCATATGATCTATCCGTTTTTACTCGGTTTAATTGTTCTTGCTGTGACATTGCTTGTATCATCAGTGTGGCAAAGGAGACTAAAATTGTCGAAAAAAGCAGCTCCAGCATTAAAATAGACTTTCAAGCTGAATTGACGAAGAGGCAATCTCTGGTCCATTCAGCTTTTTTGCAAATGGTATTCTTCCATGAACCTCCCCCACTTAAAACACCCGTTTTTGAAGAGGGGGTTTCCTAACCAATCGACAAAAAGCTTCCAACAAGACAGGCGGGTGACACCCATCTTTTGCGACAAGCCGCAGGAATTCATTTTGCCGACAACATTAGGCAACAGTCTATCCTTAGATAAACTGGGTCGGAACTGACCATCTACTACTTCCTGCCCTTAGGCAATCCGTAGATACGTTGTATGGTTTAAGGCAAAATCAAGTTCCCTGATTTCCCCGTAATACGTTTTTGCGAAAAAATTCGATGCCCCGTGAATATCACGGTGATTTGTATAACCGCAAGTACAACTGTATATCCTCGAAGTTACTTTTCGTTTCTTCGCGCAACAAGGACATTGTTGCGTCGTATTGCTCTCATCATGTTTAGAAAGTTTGATGCCTTCCGCTTCCAGTTTATAAAATAAAAAGGCGTATACTTTCCCGAAAGACCAGTTCGATAGTTTTTGGTTCGTTGTCCTCCGGCGAATCTTTTTACGGCGGGATGTGTTTCGCTGCACCCCATCCACCTCACCAAAAGCGAC
>JAABNQ010000107.1 GCA_009928435.1 Bacillus sp. HF117_J1_D | reverse complement strand
TTGATTTCACTAGCTTTCGGATGGTTTTTAGATAAATTTAGTCACGGATTAAGGTGAATTTCTACATGATACTGAAGCAAAGGGATAAAATATAAAATCCCGTTATCCAGATTCATTTCAATGTGTCCATTATACTTGTTGTAAATTTCTTGAAGCTGTTTACCCCTTTCCAGCTCAATCGCCTCAGACTTTGCCGCGAGCTCTGCCTTCTTCTCTTCACTTAACCCTTTCCGTGTTGCTCGTTTTTCATTTTCTGATAGAAGCTCTTTATAATAATTCGTGATCCGATCAATGTCTTTTTCGATCGTCTTTTTTGGGGATTGTTCATTCTTATACTGTTCCGACAGATCGCTGACATATTTTGTTGCTTCTTCAAGGGCCGCATTCATATTAATAGGAGCAGCCAGCGGCAGCGTGTAGATCGGTTCTTGTTTATAAACGATTCGGTTTTGTTCCAGCTTCATGTCCAAACTGATTTCATTTGTCAGTAAATTCACCCAAACCTGTTGATTATCTTGAAATTTTTCATCGGCAATATAGGTGAGGTGATATTGAAAAACAGCCCATGCACCAAGTACAGGTTTTTCCTCTAAAATGGATATCTTTCCCGGCTCATCCTTCAAAAATTCTGTTAGCTTTTTTAAAGGATTGCCAAGTTCCAACCGTTCTAATTCCGCAAAACGAAGGGTGCTTGTTGCTTTCTGTTGGACAATCGAAAGCAACTGTTCAAAGACGTAACTGCCAAAGGTAATAAATTCAGACTCTGGGTTTTCTTGTGCTACTTCAAAGTCGAAGGAAAGCTCCAATTCAGTTTTGTTTTGAAAATAAGAGGCATAGGTTTCTGGTATAAGAACTTGGCATAGAGCATATTCCACCGGATCGACAACTCCGCCTAATTCCTCTATCACTTCCGTAACGAACTGCTGCAGTTGCATGGCACACCTCCACTATGCTTAAAATAACGTATCATCCAGCGTTTTCTGCTTGATTAGCTTTTGCTTGTTTTTCAACAGCTCTTCTCCAATGCGGTCCAGCCCAGTTTCCACATCATCGCTTGTTTCAGCATCTACCCAGGCTTTCATGACCAGCTCTGAAAAATCTTCTTTTTCCTCTATATCTCCAAGAATAGCATCCACTTCGCCGACAACGAGTTCGAACATATTAATTTTGCGATCTAGTAAATCCAGAATGTAATATTCAATCGTATCCTTTGCAACGAGGTTATAAACAACAATATCCTTTTCCTGTCCAATGCGGTGAATCCGTCCAATCCGTTGTTCGATAGCCATCGGGTTCCAAGGAAGGTCAAAATTAATCATGCCGTGGCAAAACTGCAAGTTTCTACCTTCCCCGCCAATTTCGGTACTCACCAAAACATCGGCTTCTTCTTTAAAGAAGGCAACTTGCTTTTCTTTCTCCTTCCTTCGCAAACCGCCATGAAATTCAGCCACTTTAAAGCCGTGTTCTTTTAATAGTTTGACAAGATAGCTTTGAGTTGTTGCAAATTTGGTAAAAACGATCATTTTCCCGTTGAAGTCTGTCAAAATAGAAACAAGCTCCTGAGCTTTTGAATGAACTTCCGTTTCGTTTTGGGATATTTTCGTCGCCCGATCAAAGAATCTTTGCATCGCCTTACGATCGAACTCGGACAGCTTTTCATTTGCTGCCAATCCTTCGAGTGAAGGGATAATGGCAAAAATCGAACTTCCTATTTGTTCTTGGAGGTTTTTAAGACGAAAACGATTGAGAACTGGATGTACCTCCGAATACTTATTTCGAATAAATGTACTCAAATCGTCATACAGGTCCTTTTCTTGCTTAGAAAGCGAAACCGACCTCGTGTATGCAGTTCTTTTTGTAAATGTAACATCTACATTGCTTCGTTTATTTCGAACCATCACGTCCGATAATAAGCTTTTCAGCTTATCAACATTTTTAGCCTCAATCCCGTCCTTGCTTTCTACAAAGTTTTTCTTGAAATATTTATAGGTTCGTAATTGCCCAGGCTTTAAAAGGGTGATGAGATTATACAATTCTTCCAAATGATTTTGAACAGGGGTAGCCGTTAATAGGAAAATATATTTTTTATTAATTCCATTGACAAACTTCCATTTTTCCGTTGCTCGATTTTTCAAATGATGCGCTTCATCGACAATGATTAAATCATAATTCTGCTCAAAAATGACTTTACGGTGATTCTTTCGTTTGGCAGTATCAATAGAAGCGATCACCTTCGGATAATGTTTCCAAGCTTCGTCTCCCATTTTTTTGAAATTAGGATGGTCCGCCCGTATAAAATCTTGATTGAACTTTCTTTTCATTTCGTTTTCCCATTGTTCGACAAGGGAAGGAGGAACTAGAATCAAGATCCGTCTTGCAAGTCCGCGCATAATGTATTCCAGCATCGCCATACCGGCTTCTACAGTTTTTCCAAGTCCTACTTCATCACTTAAGAGAACCCGCCCCTTAAAATGACTAATCACTGATTTTACCGTTTGAACCTGGTAATCAAACATTTCTAATTCACGGACATAAGGCAAACATATTAACCGATTGTTCGTGGGATTTGCCCGGAATTGTTCGGTAGCCTGATATAGTTGAAACCACTTATCAGATTGATTACTAAGATCTGCTAAAGCGTTAAAAACTGTTTTCGCATGCTCCTGATTATTGATCTTACTATCAAAAATTTCCGGAAGGACTGGACGTTGAGCAGCGACTTTGATCGTATGGTCATCCGTCAGCCCAATTGACAAAAAATCGCTGGAATAAGGTGCAAAAAAACCCTTGATGCCCCTTCCTTTCAAGAGTTTTTCATCCCAGTCTATCGAAAACTTCCTGCGCAACCCTTGATCATTTTCCATTTCAAACGAAGTTTTGGATATATCAGCTTTTTCAAAAAAATGAAGCAATGTATCGTCCATTTCCATCGCATTCAAATCAAGTAGTCCCCGATTGAGCTTGAATAGGTACATTTCCAATTTGAATCACCTGACCTGCTAGTTTTAAAGAATATTACTTATTCTATCATAATACAATAATAGGTGGAGATAACAGGTTGTAATGGAACCTTCAAGTTCTTCGTTATTTGCAGAATTCGGTAACATCGCTTAAAAAAACCCTGTTAAAATTACCCTTTGAGTGGGAACGTTAGTTCTTGTATATGGTATAATAATAAAAAACACCCCAGCCCTGCAAAATGGTAGCGGGGAAAGGGTGTTTATAGACAACTCCAGCCCTGCAAATGGTAGCGGGGAAAGACATTGTCTAACGATAGTATTTGTTAACCAAATTATAGTATGCAGCTTGTTATAAATCAAGTCAAAAATGGAGGAGAAAATGAATTACGCCATTTATTTTGATGAGTCCAATAAGCTAGATCAGCCTAATAGTGGGTATTCGTATTATGGTGCGTTGGGAGCAAGGGCATATACAATCGAACATCTCGTCAACAATATAAAACAGCAAAATGAAAAAATAAAGACAAGAAGTGAAATGCATTTTGTCAACTATACAAGTGATACAGATTTTGAGAAGTACTTTAAAAACCTTAATGTAGCTTTAATGCAAGATGTGAACATCAACCTTATGATTGTAAATAATAAGGATGCCAAAAGGATTGCCGAGAAGATGAATGCAAGCATGAGTGAACTTCGAGAATTATTTTATGTAAAGATACCTGAGCGGTTATTTTATGGTATGACAAGGAGTCTACTGCAAGGTGAAAAGGTTCAAATTACTATTGATGAAAACACAGAATACGAAATATTAAATCTCCAAACAAAATTGGGAGAGCAAATGAATGCTCATTCGGCATATCGAAATAAAGGCTATAAAGTTGACTCTGTGAAACAAGTTGCTTCCGTGGATAGTATTCCTTTGCAACTTATTGATGTATTTATGGGAATCGTGGTTTTTTTGATGGAAAAACAATATAAACTGATTAACCAAAAGGTTGATGATACGGCCTTAAAAGTGAAGAGCGATCTAGTCTATAGATTATTAACCCAAATTACGAAAGTAAATATACTAAAAACTAATTTAGGGATTATTGGTAGA
>JAABNQ010000196.1 GCA_009928435.1 Bacillus sp. HF117_J1_D | reverse complement strand
AGAGAGGCTTTCAGCCGCAGAGCAAACCACCAGTTCACACTGGTGGTTTTGATTTCAGACCCTGGAAAATCTAAGGGCTTTAAAGCAATGCCATAGTTCGTTCAAGTAGATAATCAATTCTATACATCAGGATTAAACCTAGTATTAATAACTCAACTTTCGCACCAACAGAATAAGTGCTAATCGTTGGCTAGACTGAATCTTGAGGCTATCAATTATATTGGTTGACAACCG
>JAABNQ010000195.1 GCA_009928435.1 Bacillus sp. HF117_J1_D | reverse complement strand
TACTGTTTTTGCTGAATGGGTCTTCATACTCTTTCACACTCAGTTTATCAATTGCCTGGTCGTGTGCTTCTTGCTCACGGATATATTTGGCCACGGTGGCTTCATTCAAGCCCACTGTGCTGACGTAGTATCCCTCCGCCCAAAATTTTCGATTACCATATTTATACTTCAAGGTAGCGTGCTTCTCGAATATCATGAGTGAGCTTTTCCCCTTCAGGTATCCCATAAATGATG
>JAABNQ010000106.1 GCA_009928435.1 Bacillus sp. HF117_J1_D | reverse complement strand
GTTCAGCTGTTGCTGATGGTTCAGGCGTCGCCGCTGGTTCAGCTGTTGCTGATGGTTCAGGCGTTGCTGCCTGCTTTGTCGCCGTTTGGCTTGTTGTTGAAGCATCAGACTTCAAAAATTGTGAACTAACATACCCCGTTTTCCCATTGATTATTACTTTTGCCCAGCCGCCAGATTCTGATTGAACGGATACTTTCGTTCCATTTGGTAATTTGGCAATAACGCTACTGCTCGGTGATGAGCTACTCTGAACATTAAGAACTGAACCATTGTCTACAGAAACATATTTCGTTTCTAATTGAGCTTTTATGGCCGGAGGTTCAGCAGCCTGTACAGCCTCTTCAAAGGCTACTGTCGATAATGCTGCAAAACACAATCCCGGAATGACGAACCTTCTTTTCAAACTATCACTTCCTTTAGATCGAAAAAAGATATACTACTGTTATTCTACCATAATTCGGTTTCGTTGGAATAAATATGTATTTATTAATCTATTTTTGTGTAACTATATCTATATATCGGTAACTTTGACAAAATTTGAAGCCTAAAATAAATTAATTCCCCTATTTTTTAAAAAAACCAATGCTGGCTCCAATGAATGTCTATCAATTTGATAGACTTCCTGAATAAGGTTAATCCATTTTTCCTGTTCGTTGATCTGCAGCTCACTTATGTTGCGGTAAGTCATTACCTTCAACGTGCAGTTTCTAAGAAAATAGCACTGCTGTCCGTTAAAACGGACAGCTGTTATTCTTCTCATCGTAATGTTTTCATCAACATCGACATATGATTCATCTATATCATTCGAAACTTGCTCCTCCAAAAGTGGCTCCCATTTGATTAGCTTTTTGACGAAGGATTTTCCGTTTGAGCGCCGGTCTATTTCATATTCACCAGATCTGATTTTTGTAAAAATAATTTCTTCGCCAAAGCCATGCAGAACATGGCGAAGCTTCGCTTCGAGCTCAATAGGCTTCGTAATCGGAGATCCGTAACCAACATCCACATATAATCGCTTATTGTTGATTCGTACCATAATCGCCAAGTGTGATGGCTCCACCCTGACCAAGGAACAATCAAAACCGAGTTCGGAAAGCAAGTGCGCAAAATTCATATTTAAGGTAAAACAGGTTCCTCCCCACCCTCTTTCAGTTAAATTTTTTACAAAATCGAGCAGTGAAGGGACTAGGTCCGGCCCATTCATGTAATAATGAAATTTGCTAAAAGTTTCATAAGGAACCAGCGAAAGATGATGCTGAATGAGTCTTTGTAAATAGTTGATGCTCGGGGCTTCCTGTTCCAGCCGTAAATGTTGTAAATATTGGTGAACGGCAGCTTTCATGTTTCGAAACCTCCCTGTTTGCTTAGATACTTGCTTCAGAATTTATTTCATTATACAATATTTCAATTTCACCTATCGGGGCACCATGGATTTTGGATTGTCTTTACTATCCAATTTGGTGAAGTTACTATCCAGATTTTGAAAATACTAGCCGAATTTCTGAATTACTGTCCAGATTCCGAAATTACTAGCCGGATTCCGAAATTACTGTCCGGATTTCAAAAATACTAGCCGAATTTCTGAATTACTATCCAGATTTCGGAAATACTATCCGAATTCCGGAAATACTGTCCAGATTTCGAAATTACTAGCCGGATTCCGAAATTACTGTCCGGATTTCAAAAATACTAGCCGAATTTCTGAATTACTATCCAGATTTCGGAAATACTATCCGAATTCCGGAAATACTATCCGAATTTCGGAAATACTGTCCAGATTTCGAAAATACTAGCCGGATTCCGAAATTACTGTCCAGATTTCGAAATTACTAGCCGGATTTCGAAATTACTATCCAGATTTCGAAAATACTATCGAATTCGAAGCCAATACTATCCGGTATTTGAATTTACTATCTGTTTCCAAGGGAATACTCTCCAAATCCATCGATCAAATTTGGACTCCCCCCAAAAAAAAGACAGTTTAACCAGCACAAGCTGCATTAAACTGTCTTTCATTTTAAACTTATCTTTTTTCAATTTCTTGAGCAAGCAATTTGTTAACAAGCGGCGGGTTGGCCTGTCCTTTTGTAGCTTTCATCACCTGACCAACCAAGAAGCCCAAAGCGCGACCCTTTCCATTCTTGAAGTCTTCAACGGATTGCTCATTAGCATCGAGTACTTCAGCAATGATTTTCAAAAGCGCCCCTTCGTCGGAAATTTGAACGAGTCCTTTTTCCTTGACGATTGTTTCTGGATCTCCGCCTTTTTCAATCAATTCGCTGAATACTTTTTTAGCGATTTTCGAAGAAATTGTACCATCTTCGATTAGCTTGATTAAACCAGCCAATCCTTCAGGAGTCAGCGCAACATCTTGAAGTTCTTTCTGCTCCGCGTTCAAATAAGCGGATACTTCCCCCATGAGCCAGTTGGATGCCTGCTTCGGATCAGCACCTTCAGCGATTGCCGCTTCAAAGAAATCGGACATTTCTTTTGTGAGCGTAAGTACCATCGCATCATAATCTGGAAGTCCAAGTTCTCCGACATAGCGCTGTTTTCGCGCATCCGGAAGTTCGGGAATTTCTGCGCGAACTCTTTCCTTCCACTCATCGTCAATGATGAGGTTGACAAGGTCCGGTTCAGGGAAGTAGCGGTAATCATCCGCTGTTTCCTTGACACGCATCAGGATTGTTTTACCTGTTGATTCATCATATCGACGTGTTTCTTGTAAAATTTCTCCGCCAGAAAGAAGTACTTCTTCTTGGCGTTTTTCTTCATACTCTAGTCCTTTTCTTACGTAGTTAAATGAGTTCAGGTTTTTCAATTCCGTTTTTGTACCGAATTCTTCCTGCCCAATTGGACGCAAAGAGATGTTCGCGTCACAACGAAGGGAACCCTCTTCCATTTTACAGTCAGATACGCCAGTGAATTGGACGATCGCTTTCAATTTTTCCAAGTAAGCATACGCTTCTTCTGGTGAACGCATATCCGCTTCAGATACGATTTCGATGAGTGGAGTTCCCGCACGGTTTAAGTCCACCAAAGAATAGCCTTTTCCTGTATGCGTCAGCTTCCCTGCGTCTTCTTCCATATGAACTCGGTTGATACGGATTTTTTTCTTCTCACCATTCACTTCAACCTCAATCCAGCCGTTCTTTCCGATTGGATTGTCCTGCTGAGAAATTTGATATGCTTTTGGATTATCTGGATAAAAATAGTTCTTTCTGTCAAAATCGGTTTCAGTCGCAATTTCACAGTTCAAAGCCATCGCTGCTTTCATCGCAAATTCGACCGCACGTTTATTTAATACCGGCAATACTCCCGGATAAGCAAGGTCAATCACTGTAACGTTCGCATTCGGTTCAGCACCGAAATGGTTCGGTGCCGGTGAAAATATTTTTGAATCTGTTTTTAACTCTACGTGTACTTCAAGTCCGATAACCGTTTCAAAGTTCATTTTTTTCACCCCTTACAATTGTGGTTTTTGTTCATGATAGTTTGTTGCCTGTTCGAATGCATGAGCCACGCGATAAATGGTCTCTTCATCAAAGTAATTTCCAATGATTTGGAGACCAAGCGGTAATCCGCTACTATAACCGCATGGTACGGAAATCGCAGGGAGTCCGGCAAGGTTGACAGGGATTGTCAATAAATCTCTCGCATACATTGTCATAATGTCGTCGACCATTTCGCCCATCTTATAAGCAGGAGTTGGAGTTGTCGGTCCAATGACAACATCATATTTGGAAAGGACATTGTCAAAGTCCTGCTTGATGAGAGCTCGAGCCTGTTGGGCTTTTTTATAATAAGCATCATAATAGCCTGCACTTAACGCAAACGTTCCAAGCATGACGCGGCGTTTTACTTCGTCACCGAAACCTTCGGAACGGGTCTTTTTATACAAGTCCATAAGGTTTTTCGGATTCTCAGTTCTGTATCCGTAGCGGACACCATCAAAACGGGCAAGGTTGGACGATGCTTCGGAAGACGTTACGATATAATAAGATGCCAATCCATAATCAGAATATGGAAGGGATACCTCTTCCCAAGTCGCGCCAAGGCCTTCCAAGACTTTTAAAGCGGCAAGGACAGCTTCTTTGGATTCCTTGCTCACACCTTCTCCAATATATTCTTTTGGAACGGCGATTTTTAACCCGCGAACATCGCCTGTGAGGCTGTCCACATAGTTTGGAACTTCACGTTTGATAGATGTGGAATCACGGTCATCGTGACCGGAAATGGCCTCTAACACAGCCGCGTTGTCTTCAACTGTACGTGTAATTGGACCAACTTGATCAAACGAAGATGCAAATGCTACAACTCCGGAGCGGGACACTCTTCCATATGTAGGCTTCAATCCGACTACGCCGCAGAAAGCTGCCGGCTGTCTGATGGAACCACCTGTGTCAGTTCCAAGGGAAAACATGACTTCTCCAGCCGCCACTGCCGC
>JAABNQ010000105.1 GCA_009928435.1 Bacillus sp. HF117_J1_D | reverse complement strand
TCTTTTCCAAAGATTGTGTCCCTAGCTATTTTTATTAAAAGCATAAAACTCTCAACTTCAAAAGAAATACACCATCAAATCGATGGTGTAATCGTAAGTACCAGTTTTTAATTAGCAAAATAATAAACGGTTTATCTACCAGCTATTTCAGCTGCTTCCTCAATCCAATCAGAAAAGTTTTCATAGCCATTGTCTAAATCCCAATAGTAAGTATTAAACACATTTGACGCCTTCCTTTGCTTTCCGTCAACAGTTATATAGTAATTATCTAAAGGATTATCTCCTTTAGTATCCTTTTCTCCATCTTGATTTTTTAAGCGATGGATGTAAATCCCTAATAAACCATTACCCTTTTCAATACTCTTTTCAATTTCATAATTAACCCATTTTCTTCCTGAAGTCTCTTTACCAATAAGCACAACAGTTACAGATGTACCTTTTAACTGCTCATCAATCCAGCCACTTATTGCTTTATCACCTTTTCTCTTTACTTCTTCCCATTCTGCTGCATCTAGATAGCCCTTAATAGCTTGAGTTATATTTGAGTTTCTAACCTGTCCAGCTCTCCATGCATCTCTTTCATAATGAAAACTAAAAAACACCTTTCTTGCCATCATACTCTCCTCCTAATTCTTTCAATTATTTCATTTACCTCGGAAATAATGTTTGTGGGGTTTGTATCCTTCTCTAAGACATCCAAAGATTCCTCTAAATACCAATATCTTTCTTGGTCGCTCTTTGCTTCTTTAAAAATTCTTTCTGTAACATATCCTGTTGAGCCAATTGGTATAATGTACTTTCCGCTATCTCTGGCAATGTGATATTCTTCTAACATTCCGTCTGCATCAACTATTTCACCAGCTACCAACTTATTACCAAATAGAAAAATCAATACACCTGCATCATTTATCATTTCTTTTCGATACTCTGTCCAAAGTTCTTTTAGCGACTTTTCACCAGAAGCTGATTGTGGAAATGGACGCAGTGTTAAATATTCATTAATTTTTTTGCCCTTGTTCTCAAATATTTCTTCAAGTGCACCATTAATTACATAACTGCCTACTCCCAATCCAAATCCTGAAATAATATGATGATTATTTGACACAAGGGACTTAGAAAGATTATGTAATAAGCCTTTTGCTTCCTCTATAGAGTAATCCCCATAATTCTCGGCACTACCAGAAATAAATACTTTATTTACTTTAAACTTTTTTTCAATATTGATTAATATATTTGTAATATCTGAGTACTCGTCAATAAGGACTGAATTTATACCATATCTTTTAAGGTCTCTAATTTTCAAATCCTGCTTAACCTTATCGTAATTAAATTCCTCCTCATTAATAGAACCATCGGAATTTTTGTAGCGACTGTCTGACCTATTAACTCTTCTAAAGAAGCAGTAATGATTTTTAGGACTATTTCCTAGTAAATCTACACGAATTTTACTTAAAATTTGTTCTAGATTTGGGTCTTCAAAGCTAAAACCAATAAATATAAAAGTTTTTGATATTAGTTCACCTTTAAGTTGCGTAGTAAATAAAGTTCTTTCTCTATCATACTTTTCATAATCGTCTCTCGTTATAACAGCCTCATCTGGAAATTCCTTATCACCATGCATTTTGTAAACAACAACATCTCGATTAGGCTTATAATTCTTCATCTGACTTTGGCTAATTTTTTTATCTACTGTCTTTCCTTTATCCCCCAGAGTATCTTCAATAATAGAATCATAGTTTGTAGTCCAATAAGTATCAATGGGTAATCGAGATAAAATATCCATATTTACATTTCTTTCCGCAGTTCTTTGAAACTCTTCTACAATTGCCTCGTTAATAGTTTGTCTACCATTTGCATTAAAATGATACTGTGCAACGGAAACTAAATCAAATTCTTTATTAATATCTAAATCTAATTCAGATGCAATATCACTAAGCAGCCCCCGCCAATCAACAAAACCTGACCCCCTTGAAAGTCCAGCTCCTGCAAATATAGCCAAGTTATTATTACGAAGCTCTTTTAATACTGCTCTTTCAAACATTGCTATAGAAGTACTCATTAACATCACCTTCTTTCTTAGTTTTCTCAGAATGCACTACCTATATCATAACAAAATTATACAATTTAACCCAACCATATAACTATAATTATTTTTCTACTCTAAATATTTAGTCGTGTCTGAACCTTTTATTGCATAATACAGTTGTATATCTTCATCCACATTTAGTCCTATCCTGAGGATAACAACTTGGTTTAGCACAATCTCTTCTACAAACTCCATGTCTAAAGTTTGGTTTAAAATTTTATTAATCTCTTCATCCCCCTCTAATATCACCATATTTTGATAATCAGGTAGTATGAAGTCCCCTAGTTTTTCACCATTGTTAAGATATTCATAAAGACCGAAAAATTCCTCCTCTATATACTGCATTAAATCCTTTTGTAATTCCTGCTTTAGAGCTAATAATTCCTTTATCTGCTGGATTTTCTTCATATCAAAGACCCCCAATTATTTTTTTGTATGTTCTGTTACCATACAGACTACAATTCCAACCACAGTTCCTAATAAGAAATATGGCAATATAATCACCTTCTTTCGGTCTATTAATCCTTTATTCTTAAAATGTATTAAGCTCGCAGTTTTTCATCATTAAAGCCTTTTTTAGCTAATGCATAAATAGTTAATCCAAACATAACTCCCGCCTTAAATAAATTAATCGGTGACATGTGCTCACCTCCTTTACTGTAAAATTACACACGAAAAAAGAGACGATAACTCTTTAAGAGCAACCTCTCTGACCTTTTGTCATATTAAGTTGTCCTGCTTATTCACCTGCCAGTGGCTTCACACGAAGCTTATAGGCTTAATAAGTTCACCATCTTTTAATAGACCAATTCCTAAATCCTGTAGACCCTGTTTATCCTGTAATAAGTAAACAACATTCGATGCACCGCCATCATAGAAGAATACCCAACACGTTAGTTCCTTCTTAAATTCAAATGGAATACTTGCCTTAAGCTCCTCGTTCCTTATCTTGTCCGCTGAAACGGCTCTAACATCTACTTTCCAGTCTTTCCTTGCTAAGTGCGGATGGTGTTCCTCCATGTAGTTCCTAAATACACTAATAACGCTCATATATTGTTTGCTCCCTTTTTATAAGTCTATAAAAATAGAAAAAGAAGAAGATAAATCATCGTCATCCGATGATTTATCTTCTTCTTGTTTTGTGAAATACCTAACCACTTCATTATTCAATTGTAATTGTATTGATTCGATATTACGGTTATCAGCGATTGTAATCTTATTAATAAGCAGATGCAGAAGCTGTTTTCTTTGTTCTCCAGTAATGGATTTCTTATAAGACTCAGCAAAACTTTCCATAACTTGTTTGACCATTTGAAAAGATATTTCTTTCTTACCGCCTTGCCCTATCTGTTGCTCTACTGGCGCTATTCGCTCTTCCAATAAATCTTTCTCCTCATCTAACTTTGCTAAGCGGCTCTGTAGGTCTGCTTTATTTAATATTCCATCTTCATATAAGCCTAAGACTTTGTCTTTTTTGGACTGAATAGCTTCTAAAGATTGCTTCAATACTGCATACTCCTTTTGGAGCGGTTCTGATATTTTATGGTTATGATTATTAATTCTCCCAACAACATCTTTAATGAGAACATCATTATTAGTAAATTTCGCTATCTTATTTATCACATAATCATCTGCATACTCCGTTCTAACTCCATTAGAACGACAAGCAGAGATTCCTTTATTTTTCCATTCTCCACAGACATAATATTCTAGAACCCGTTTGCTACCATCCTTTCTTGTATTGGTTGTTCTTCCTAAAACCATACCTGCTCCACAAACGGGACATTTCATAATACCTGTTAGTGGGAACTCCCCACTATGGACCCTATTTGGTGTTTTACTCCTACTTTTTAGTATGGATTGAGCTTTTTTCCATGTTTCTTCAGAAATAATCGGTTCATGATGCCCCTTCTCAATAACTGGGTCTGGGTTAATATTATTTCTCCTCCTTTCATTCCAATCTTGCCTTACATTGTATCGAATAAATCCAACATAGATAGGATTTGTAAGAATAGTTTTAACTGCGTTAATAGAAAATAGGTTCCCTTTCTTGCTACGATGTCCTTCTTTATTAACTTGGTTGGCAATCGACTTATACCCATGACCTTCCGTATAAAGTTCAAATATTCGCCTTACTGTTGCTGCCTCTTTTTCATTTACAACTAGTCTTGTTATCGTTCTCTTACTGTTATCATTTTGAACTTGTTTTGAATCGTAACCTAAGACTTGTCCACCATTCCACGAACCTTCTTTAGCTCTAGCTAACATACCCATTTTGACATTTTCTGCAATGTTATCCCGCTCAAATTCTGCAATTACAGCCATCATGTTAAATTGCAGTTTTCCAGCTGAAGTTTCGGTTTCATATTGCTCTGAATATGACCTGAATATAATATTTTTCTGTTTTAGAAATTCTACAATCTTCAACATATC
>JAABNQ010000194.1 GCA_009928435.1 Bacillus sp. HF117_J1_D | reverse complement strand
AACTAAAGAATCCAACTATTCACGGAGATGACTATCAAAAAGGGGAACAACTTGGTTTTTGGAATGTAAGAGAGTATATATTATTTCGTGACAACCATACGTGCCAAAGATGTAAAGGCCGATCTAAAGACAAAATACTCAATGTCCATCATATTGAAAGCAGAAAAACGGGTGGTGATTGTCCGGACAACCTGATTACACTATGTAAAACATGCCATGATGAGATTCATCGTCT
>JAABNQ010000011.1 GCA_009928435.1 Bacillus sp. HF117_J1_D | reverse complement strand
TTCGTCTATCATGCAAGACAAATCGTGTTAAAGATTCATGAAGGTTACCTTCACAGACGGGCTTTTACAAGCATAATCCAAAGCGTAAGGCAGCTTGAGTGACTGGCAGCAACTGAATAAATGGGAATTCCAGTGGCCCCTTCATTTGGGGAGGGGGAAGGTATACCCAATTTGCCAAATTCAAGAGATTCCGGTTTCCGCATTTACAAATATTTACCAATAACCCCTAAATTAGTTTTTAGTAAATTTACTTTCGTAATTTGGGATAAAGTCATGTATTTTTAGTGCGAAAAACGTATATTTTCCTTTGTGGACTATATTTTTTGAAAAGTTGATAAAATGTACCTATATACTTTTTTTGGAAGTATATTTATTATTGAAATTAATATATTACTACCCATTATATTTGGTGCAAAATGGCGATTTTTATAACTTAAGAAATTTTGCAAGTCAAATCTTGTAGAATGGAGTAGGTAATATGAAAAATGAAGAGAGTAAAAGCAGAAAGATGGATCCAGTGATAAGAAAGTGTATGAAGCATTTGGAAATCATTGGAGCGGATGATAGAACAAGGCAAATTGTTTATATGTATATGAAGACGTTGGAAGATAAGCTGACAAAGGTTGATGAAAAAGAATTTGATCACCAATCTCCTTAAACAATCGGAACAAAAACCGGTTGTTTTTTTGTTGTAAGACAGAAGCTAACATTGGCAGACTGTTTTCTTTTTCCTTGGGTTTGTCGCCATTCGACAGCCGCCCTTACTTTTCCTGTAGCTTTTCGACGGGAAAAACATTATATTATAATTGGTTTCCAAATGAGGAATTGGAGCCAGGTCAATCGAAAGCGAGGAAAAGGTATGGACCTACTTCATAAAATAAAGGATAGTATTTGGAAATTCTGGAAAAAAGCGCATCTTAATCAAATATTGCTATTGGTGATTTCGCTAGTGATCTTGATTGGTCTATCATACTTTGCTTACTTAGCAAGTGCTGCCAATGTTGAATCTTTGAAAAAAGGACTGGCACAAGCAACCGTTATTTATGACAAAGATGGTGATGAAGCGAGTAAAATTTCTGCCAACCGGATGGAAGGTGTTCCGATTGCGGAGGTTCCCCAAAACTTAAAGGACGCTGTTGTTGCTATAGAAGACCATCGTTTTTATAAGCATAGAGGATTCGATATTTATGGTATTTCTCGTGCATTTTTTAAAAATCTGTTTGCTGGAAGAATTACGGCTGGAGGAAGTACTCTAACGCAACAGTTGACCAAAAACGCTCTCCTTTCTCCAGAGCGGACATATAAGAGAAAGCTTGAAGAAATATTCTTGGCCGTTGAAATCGAGAAGAAGTTTACGAAGGATGAAATATTGGAAATGTATGTAAACCAAGCCTTTTTTGGTAGCGGAGGCTGGGGAGTCCAAAATGCATCCAAGAAGTTTTTTGGCAAAGATGTAAGTCAAATTACGCTTAGTGAAGCAGCCATGCTGGCAGGGATTGTGAATAGACCATCAGCCCTTGACCCATATAAAAATTATGATGCATCCGTTGAGAGACGAAATCTTGTTTTAAAGCAAATGTTGAAATTTGAAATGATCAGTGAATCAGACTATCAAGAAGCTGTTCATGAGAAAATTGTACTTGAAGACAAAGGAGAAGATCCTCTGAAAGGAAAGTATCCTCATTATGTAGACGCTGTTTTGAATGAGGCCATTAACCAATACGGTTTGACTCAGGAAGAAATATTGACGCGCGGCTATAAAATCTACACGGAGATGGATCAAAATGTCCAAGCTGGTTTGGAAAGGGTATATACAAATAACTCTCTTTTTCCAGTAAGTCCAGATGGAACGCTTGCGCAAAGCGGGGCGATCATGCTTGACCCTAAGACGGGAGGAATCCGCGGATTAATTGGCGGCAGAGGTGAGCATTCATTCCGTGCATATAATAGGGCGACCCAATTAAAGGCGCAACCAGGTTCTGTGATGAAGCCTATTGCTGTATATACACCTGCACTTGAAGAGGGGTATACAGCCGAATCTATGTTAAAAGATGAAGAAGGAATGACTTTTGAGGACTATAAACCGAAAAATTTCAATGGGCAACACGCAGGAGAAGTTAAGCTATATACTGCTGTAGAACAATCATTAAATGTTCCGGCTGTCTGGCTTTTGAATGAGATAGGACTGGATAAAGGGATTGCATCGGCTAAGGAATTTGGGCTGCCTATTCAAAAAGAAGATGAAAACCTTAGTCTTGCTTTGGGTGGAACGACCACTGGGTATTCTCCACAGCAAATGGCAGAGGCCTATTCGGTTTTCGCTAATGAAGGAAAAAGGGAAAAAAGCCATATAATTACAAAAATCGTTGGGCCTACTGAGAATGTAGAAGGTGAGTTTAAACCGAAAATCAAACGGGTGACGAGTCGAAAAACGGCAGAAAAAATGACGGCTATCCTCCTTAATGTCGTAGAGACAGGGACTGGGCGGAATGCAAAAGTACCTGGGTATGAAATTGCTGGAAAGACCGGGTCAACACAGCTTCCTTATCCGGAAATAACGGATGGCACGAAGGATCAATGGTTTGTCGGTTACACGCCGGATCTTGTAGGAGCTGTTTGGCTTGGTTATGATTTAACTGACAGGGACCATTATTTAAGAGGATCGAGCAGTGAAACGGTCGTTCCTATTTTCCACTCGATGATGGAGCAGACACTTCCTCATGTTGAAAAGAGTGAGTTTGGTACACAATCCATTAATCAGCGTCTTGAGGAAGAACGGAAAAAAGAAAAGAAGTCTTTAAAAGAAAAAATGAAGAATTTTGATGATAAGATGATTGATGAAGCAAAAAAGTGGAAAGACAAATTAGAAAATGGGAAAAGTGGTTTTAAAAAGCTTGAAGAGAAGCTAAAGGAAACGTATAGGCAGTTCCAAAATGAGTAATTTTGTTGATTTTTGAAGTTTTATACGTTTTGTGTCAAAGAAGATGAAATTTTTGTCGATATGTGAGAGAATACTTATTGGTTAAAACATAGAGGAGGCATGTAAGAATGGAATTCCGCGTTGAACGGGATACGATTGGTGAAATTAAAGTGCCTGCAGATAAATACTGGGGCGCTCAAACTCAACGGAGCAAGCAGAATTTTAAAATTGGAAATGAAAAAATGCCTTTGGAAGTCATTAAGGCTTTTGCCCAATTAAAAAAAGCTGCTGCATTCACAAACAATGGTCTTGGCAAGTTATCTGATGTCAAGAAGGAAGCGATTGTTACAGCATGTGATGAAGTACTGGACGGTAAATTCGATGAACATTTTCCTTTGGTCGTATGGCAGACGGGAAGTGGCACACAGTCCAACATGAATGTGAATGAGGTTCTTGCTCGTAGAGCTAATGAATTGTTACCTAAGGGTTCTGAGGAAAAGGTTCATCCGAATGATGATATCAACATGTCCCAGAGCTCTAACGATACATTCCCGACAGCAATGCACATTGCTGCCTATCATGCAATTTACCATGATTTGATTCCTGCCTTGAGCCAATTGAAGCAAACACTTCTTGAAAAAGAACAAGCGAATATGGATATTATCAAAATTGGCCGCACACACTTGCAGGATGCCACTCCACTCACGCTTGGTCAAGAAATCAGCGGTTGGAGAGCCATGGTTGAAAAAAGTGAAAAAATGATCAAGGAAAGTGCTGAACATCTTCTTAATCTGGCTATTGGAGGAACAGCAGTCGGCACTGGCATCAATGCTGAACCAATCTTTGGAGACAAAGTGGCGGAACAGCTAGGTAAGCAAACTGGATATTCATTTGTTTCATCTGATAATAAGTTCCACGCTCTAACAAGCCATGACGAAATTGTTTTTGTGCATGGAGCTTTAAAGGGACTTGCTGGTGATTTGACAAAAATCGCAAACGATGTTCGCTGGCTTGCTAGCGGTCCACGTAGCGGTATTGGAGAAATTTCGATCCCTGCCAATGAGCCAGGAAGCTCTATCATGCCTGGAAAAGTGAATCCGACACAAAGTGAAGCACTCACGATGGTTGGCGTTCAAGTATTCGGTAATGACGCGGCGATCGGGTTTGCTGCCAGTCAAGGAAACTTCGAATTAAATGTTTATAAACCGGTAATTATTTACAACTTCTTACAATCAGTCCATCTGCTTGCAGACTCAATGATTTCATTCAATGAAAAATGCGTCCAAGGTCTTGAGCCGAACCTTGAAGTGATTGAGGAAAACGTGAACCGTTCCCTCATGCTTGTTACAGCGCTGAATCCTCATATTGGGTATGAAAAAGCTGCTGAAATTGCAAAGCTTGCATTCAAAGAAGGTACAACCTTGAAAGAAGCTGCAATCAAAACTGGATATTTGACAGAAGAGCAATACAACGAATGGATCGACCCGAAAAAAATGGTTCATTTATAATAGAAAAGCGTAGGGCGACGCTTAGCAGGGGTCAGACCCCTTTAGTCTACTAAAGGGGGTCTGACCCCATTCGAAAGGCCCCCGAAAGATCGGGAGCCTTTTTGCCATTCTATATTCACTTATTGTTGCGAGTAACCGCCGCCAAGCTGTTGTTGTGCCATTGCAACGAGACGCTTGGTAATTTCTCCACCGACAGAACCGTTAGCACGTGAAGTTGTGTCTGCACCAAGATTCACGCCAAACTCCTGAGCGATTTCAACCTTCATTTGGTCAATTGCTTGCTCAGCACCAGAAACCAAAATTTGATTTGAATTGCTATTAGCCATATTGTCATCTCCTTGTTTGTTGTTCATAAGATTGGCTGGGTTAGTCGGATTTGCACCGACACACATGCATGTGACCTTCTTGGAATTTAACCCATCGTTATGTTTATTATGTTTTTTCAAAATGAATATATGCAGAAGAGAGAAAGGTAGTTTTTACCTAATGTAATCGTTGCGTGTCATACATGTATTCTTCATTTCTCGAAAAGATATATGAAGGAGGAGGGTATGTATGAATTACTGTCGGTTATGTAACGGAATATCACTTGCAACTCATACTTGCTTTATATGCATGGGGGTTTTGAAGGATCAAGGAAAAATATACGATTATTACGATGATTACTCTCCTTATATGGAGATTGACTTGAATAAATTGGCTGACGGCGATCCTGAAAGCTTCCAAAAGTCGGAATGCGTTCACTTATTTGTTTGTGAAGCGTGCGGAACACAGCAAGAATTGAACATTTATTATGGGGGTTAACAAAAGAAAGAGACCCATTATCGGGTCCCAGGTTATTCCATACTTTCCTGTGGCGGATCCTCAGGAAAAAAATCAGTGGATTGTTCGATGTTTGTTGAATCCTCTCTCATAAAGACAGATCCTCCAGACATTCCTTCATTCTCCATCCGGTCTACATCCATGAAATACTTCTCTCTTCCTTCATGATTTGAATCTGGCAGAAAGTGATCTTTCACCTTTTTCTTGTCCATCGTCTTCAGCCTCCTTAGGGATAGTTTGGGCTGCTGATACGATAGACCATACATATAAAAAGTTGGAAAAATTATCGTTGCTGATCATAAACATGAAAGAGCATTAAATCATGCACCTGCTTTTCCAATGTAGTCTCGTATTGACTGGACGGCTTCTCCCATTTCCATTCGATTCTTCCATCTTTATGATAGATTCCTTCCCATCTTTTTTCGGAAAAATAAAATGAAAATGACCAACCAGGAATTCGCTCTTCTTTATAAAGAGGCTTATATTGAAAGTGTTGCAACAAACGAATCACCTCAGTTTTTAGAACTATTCTAACAATGATTCCAAGAAGAAGCGAAGATTATCACTCCCAAAGAATGTGAGGAGAATGGATGGTTTTTTCAGTCAAATGAACTGCGAATGCAAGGGCGAGCTTGCTAGTCAGTGCATCGGATTCTTTTAGACCGGGATGGGAGAATATTTGGCGTCCTGGTTTTGAATTGGCTTCAAACATCCAAGCTTTACCGTCATGGTCGATTCCCAGATCAAAGCCAACTTCCGCAACAATTCCTCCAATATTATCTTCAATGGCAGCAGCGAGATCCAGTGCAGCTTTTTGAAGTTTATGTTGATAAAGCTCCCTTTCTGCATCATCCGGAAAAATTTCTTCAAGGGATCGAATGACCCCCCCAAACCTTGAATGAGTGGTAGGGCTGCCATCTCCTGCAATTTTAGCGGCGATTGCACTCATATTCCATTGGCCGTTTTCATCTTTATTAACATGGACACGGAAATCCATCGGCTTCTTGTTAACCCGACGGAGCCGAATTCCCTGCTGCACAATCAATTTGTTTGATGCTTTCCCTTCATACATGTGGTTGATTAGTCCCTCGATGGAAGAGAATCTATAAAGCCTGCTTTTTTCATCAAAAAAACGACAATAGAAATCTCCTTGTTCTGGATCATAGAGAACTTGACGAATTTTTTCTCCGTTGCTTCCATCCGCCTGCTTCAAATATACATGCCCATAAGTTTCAACCATCCGTTCAATATCTGAAAATGATCTAAATGGATGAGTTTCAGGAAGATAATGTTCGGCACGGGAATCATTGCACAACCGCTCATGCAGCTCCAGCTTGTTGAAAAACCCCGGGTTATACCAGGGAATGAGGTAGTCATTTTCCATTTTTTCTTTCACTTTTTGGAATGTGGGTTGGCCTTCACTCAACCGGTTTGGCAACCTGTCATAAACAACGTTAGGAAAAGGAACGATTCTTTTCTTCCAGCTTTGTTCGTGATAGAAAAAGCCATGAATGACCCCTTTTTCCCAATCGATATGTTTTTCACCGAATAAAAAAGGGACCGCTCCGACTGAGGCCTGTACGGACATTTGATTGGCGAAATTTTTTGTCCTTTCTCCAACAGGCAATAGTTGATAAGGTGTAAAACCTGACGTGAAAATGCCTACTAGGGGACCGAGATATAAGGCCTCATCATCTTCAAAGAGACAAAGTGACGAAACAAATTCAGGGATTCCCAAAATGTTAGCCAAGCTTGAACTGATGGAAATGATATTTCTCCCATTTGGATGCCGGCTGCATTCAGCTTCTGCAGCATTGGAACCAAATAGGACAAATGGATGCTTCCCCTTAGGACGAAATTCCCGCGGATAATACAGTTTAATTTCGTTACTGTCAAACATTTCACATTTATACCGAACCCTCATTCAAAAGCCTCCTTTTAAAAGGTATCTATATTTGCCCTTGTGCACCATTATTATTTATAATCAGTTCAGACCGTACAATGTCGTACAACAGAACTAGGCGGATTCCCCATATCGTATGACGGAGGGCCTGTCCTTGTTCAAGAGTAAGGAAATACAGTTAGCTTCGACAATTAGAAGTCTTAGTGTCATAGTTGAAGCGCAAAACCATTGCATTTTAATATAAAAGTATGAAATTGATTTAAGTCAGTTCAAGCGTCAGAGCCCTGTAAACTGCCGTCCAGACAGGTGCTAACGCTTTTACTAAAGGAGAGAAAATACATGTCAACCTGGTTTACTATCATACCTTTCATGGTGATTATCGGAGCCGTAATAGGGGGATTCACTAACTTTTTGGCAATCCGGATGCTTTTTCGGCCATATCGCACGCTTTATATTGGTAAATGGCGCGTACCGTTTACACCTGGCTTAATTCCGAAGCGACAGGGGGAGTTAGCTGCTCAAATCGGAAAGCTTGTTGTAGGCTATCTGGTAACGCCTGAAAGCATTTATAAAAAACTGACAGATGAGTCGTTCAAACGTGATACAGAGGAATGGATGAACACCAAATTGAACAGTTGGCTGGAAAAAGGAATGACGCCAGAAGAAATACTGAATCATTGGGGAATCGAAAATTCGGTTGAGAGAATGAACTCAGCGATTGATCGAACGATTGAAAGAAAATATACCGCACTTAAGATAAAATATTTGGACAAGCCGATAGGCGATATCTTGCCTGAACAGCTCACGGAAACCATTTATAGCAAAATCCCTGGGATGGCCGATCACATCATCGAAAAAGGGGAAGACTATTTTTCCAGCGATGAGGGAAAAGAGAAAATTAGGTTTATGATCGAGAATTTTTTGAAAAACAGGGGAAAGCTTTGGAATTTGGTTCAGATGTTCATCGGCGAGGAGCAGCTGACGGAGAAATTACAGCCGGAAATAATGAGGTTTCTCCAAAATAAAGGAACAAGAGGTCTCCTGATATCTATTTTGGAGGATGAAGGACGAAAGCTTGAACAAAGAAAGCTAGAGGAATTTTATTCCGGAGTGAATGAGGAGAAAGTTCTGCAATTTATAAAAAAGGGGATAGCTGACTTATTTCCGCTTGAGGGATATTGGCAAAAGCCTGTTAAAGAGCTGATTGAACCGTATAAAATCCAATTATTGGACACGTTGGTGCCAAAACTGCTTGCAGCAGCAGGTGACTATTTAACAAAACAGTCAGGGGAAATCCTTGAGCGTTTTCAAGTGGAGGATATCGTACGGAATGAAATTGAGTCATTTTCTCTTGAACGCTTGGAAGAACTGGTTATAGCTGTTGCAAAAAAAGAACTCGTCATGATTACGTACCTTGGGGCACTTCTTGGAGGCTTGATTGGTTTGATCCAAGGAATCATTGTAATGGTCACTTCATAGTATGTTACACTTGGGTGAGGAGGGATGATATGAACAATTTATATGATTTTGCGTACGATCTTGAAAAAGCAATGCGAAACAGTGATGAATTCAAGCATTTGACAGAGATGTATCAATCTGTTGCTAACGACAGTGAAGCGAATAGAATGTTTGGTGAGTTCCGCAATGTCCAGATGCAGCTTCAGCAAAAGCAAATGGAAGGCCAAGATATTTCGGAGGAAGAGGTTATGCATGCTCAGGAAATAGCTAACCGAGTGCAGCAAAATGAGAAAGTGACTAAGCTTATGGAAGCAGAGCAGCGGATGAGTATGACCATTTCGGAACTGAATAAAATTATCATGAAGCCGCTGGACGAATTATACAGCTCTTTGTCATAAGGGACCCCTCTTAGGAGCGGTCAGATAGGGATTTATAATCTCTGAAAAATTCGGCATAGTCGTTAATAGCGGCTATGCCGTTTTTTAGTTTAGTTTGGTAAGTTAATTGCGCCAATGCAGTTATAGAAAATCTGAATCTTCTGGGTTCTGCGACCATCGACTTTTTCAGCCTTGAATACAATAATTTTGTCAATGAACTCTCGGATAATTTCTGCATCTAGTTCTGTAATCTCTGTATACTTTTTAACCAGTGCAAGAAAGCGGTCAGTATTGAGGGACTGTTCATTTGCTGTATCAATAGTATGCTTTAATTCAGTTACCCTTGACTCCAGTGCCTTCTGCTCGGCTTCATATTCAGCTGACATTTTGTAAAAACGCTCTTCGGGAATTTTGCCCATCACATTGTCCTCATATAGCTTTTGGATAATTTTATCTATGTCAGTAATACGAGCCTGTGCATATTCGTACTCCTTTTTACTTTGGCGGAGTCCTTTGGCAAGTTCCTTTTTCGAATTATTCATGACCACACGGATGAATTCCTGTTCATGGTCTTTGGCAAAAGACATTATACGCCTTAAGTCCTCCAGCAAAAGCTGTTCCACCACAACATTGCGTATCTGGTGTGAACTACACATACCTTTTTTCTTACGGTAAGTAGCACAAACGAAGTATTCCTTGTCATGTGTCCAGCCTTTGCCTCTAACCTGATACAGCTTCGCTCCACAGTCGGCACAGAACATCATACCTGAAAGCATTCCCATTTCACCTAATCGTGATGGTCTTCTCTTGCCATCTCTGATTTTCTGCACTGTTTCCCAAGTACCCTCGTCAATAATTGCTTCATGAGTATTTTTGAAAATCATCCAATCTTCCGGATTGTTTAATATCTTGACTTTGCTCTTGTAGGACTTTTTAGAAGTCTTGAAATTGACCGTGTGACCGAGATATTCCATTTTAGCTAGAATGTCTGCTACGGAACGAGCTGACCAAGCAAATGGATTTTCTGGCGGCCTTGCAGGAGTGTTAATACCCATTTTGCGAAGATGAACAGTAGGCGTATCAATGCATCGCTTTTCAAGTTGTTTTGCTATCTGCGTGGGTCCAAAACCAGCCATACACAGTCGGAAAATATCTCTAACCACCTCAGCGGCTTCCTCATCTATAATCCAGTGCAACTTATCCTCAGGATCTTTGATATATCCGTAAGGCGGATTGGTGCAGAGTGGTTTGCCAGACTGTCCTTTGGATTTGAACACAGCACGTATTTTCTTACTTGTATCCTTAGCGTACCATTCGTTGATAATATTAAGAAACGGTGTAAAGTCACTATCCTGCTGATTGGCACTGTCAATGCCGTTGTTAATAGCAATAAAGCGTACATCCGCTTCCGGGAACATAATCTCGGTATAATAACCTACTTTAAGGTAATCCCTGCCGAATCGTGACATATCCTTGATGATAATTGTTCTGACTCTTCCAGATTCTACATCCGCAATCATGCGGTTAAAGTCTGGTCTATCAAAGGTTGTACCGCTAACCCCATCATCCACATAAAATTCGATGTTGCGAAAACCGTTGTCCTCAGCATACTTTTTTAGAATTGCCTTCTGGTTTACTATACTATTACTGTCTCCTGCAAGCTCATCATCACGGGAAAGCCTGCAGTACAAAGCAGTAATTTTCGCTTCTTCAAATGCTAATGTTGATTTACGTATAGTGCTAAATGTTGACTGTCTATTCATTTTTATCCTCCATTTCCGACAGTCTTCAAGCGGTTTAGCACTATGTATATTATCGTACTACCTTGAAGAAGTCGAGTTGAATTCCGTGGGTTTATATGAACTATCTGATAACTTTGAAAGGCTTTTTGCGTTGACTGTAATCAGTCGTTTCAGCTTGGAATATGCACTTTCCTTTGCTGAATCACTTACTCGTGATTCCACCACATAGACCGTACCTCCGATATCGGATTTGGTTGTGCGGCTGTTACTTTGGTTTTCCATATCGTGACCTCCTGTCCGATGTTTTGAAGGAACTGGCACTGAGCAGAATTGATGACTCAGTGCCTAATCCATTATTTAAGCTTTTATTTGTAATATTTTCAGAGCATCCGGTTGAATTAGCTTCCCATCCAATCTCTCGTAAGCAGAAAAGCCAATTTGCCCCTGCAATGCATATAACTCACTTAATTTTTTTATTGTTATTGGCTGACGCTCAATCAGCCAGTAGTATGATAAATCTCCAAATACTATGCTTTTTGCTCCTGCTGATACAGTAGGCATATATGGAGAGGTAACTACAGGCTTTCCGAAGATGGTGTTATCTGAAGGATTCCACAGATAACTGCCGCTTGTATCCTTAAGGGTTCTAAGAAGCATAGCTGTATTATCGTGCATGATAAACACAGCGTTATTTCGGTATTCATCTTTTAATGAAAAATACAGAGAGATAATCTCATCAAAAGAGATGGTAGCACTATCTGCTGTAGTTACATCTGCATCTGCTGTAAGGATACCTGTTGGCTGTGTTGTGCCATTTCCATTAAGTAATGCATTTTCCTCAGCCTTGCCAAAACGCTTCGCAAAATCACCCATCAGATATTTTTCAAGATTAAAGTTCATATCGGTGACGAATGAGCGGTTTAGCTTGACAAGAGATGCCAGCTTGTATGATTTCACCAGAAACTGTGTAAATGTATCGGTACTTTCGGGGATTGGATCTCCGTCTTCAACCCAATCTGCTGTACCCGTTGAGGATACAGCTTGAATTTTACCTTCTGCAGAAGATAGATTGATAACAGTAGCAAATCTGCGGAATATATTCTCCTTGGATAGAGCAGTGTTAAAGCCTTCTCTGAACTCGTCTGGTGCGACATAGGCTCCTGCATTATCAAAGCCCTCGTTCAGATTTTGATTGTTTTCTTCTTTTCCTTTCATAACATTCCAAAACGCTCTATTATAAGTTGTTGATGTTGCCATAATCCTTTAACCTCCTAAATTAAAATGGATTGTGGGGTATATACCCCGTTTGAAACTGCGTTTTTTTACGCGTTGCCCCACGCCCGTTGTCCAGATGAAAAGGTGTGGAGATTTGACCTCCCCTATGGGGATAGAAATTAAAGCCATCCTTGCTTTAAGCAATAATCTATCACTTCCTTATAGCTGTAATGGACACTGTTGGAATATCCATGCACGATACACCAGTGCGGAGGGTCTGCATTTTTACTACGTTGGATAACTACCGGAGAGCCTTTTGCCTGCGGTAATATAAACATTCCTTCATAATGCTCTGTATCAAAATCGCTAGGGTCATAGGATTTGAAAAGTCTATTTTTATTCCTATTCATGTTTTGCGTCCTTTCTTTTTATGTTGAACACATGGGGTAAAAGTCTGTGTTTTCAAGGTTTTTAAGCTTTGTAGCAAGATGTAGCAGGTAAAAACTAAACTCTCTATACGAGAGCGATTTTTTATATAACCTGTTTTTCTTGCTACAAGCTGCTACACTGTGTTTAAATAAGAAGAAATTCTTCTTCTGTCAGCCTATATCCGATAAGCATTGTGGTCATTCCACCACCAGAACGTGGTCGTTTCCGTTCTACACGGGCGATAGCTGTTAATGCCTGTTTGAAGTTTCTTGCATTCTCCGAATAACATCCATTGGCACTGCACCAACGCTGATACCGGGCATACACTTCGGATGTGCGCACCTCACTATTAGGACTTTCCTCCAAGGCATCCTCGAAAAATAATGCTATTTTATCGCTGTCACGTTTATAATCCTCCGTTGCTGTCTTAACAGAATCAGGTAAAGTCAAGCCTTCCTTCTTTAACAACTGATAGCCTTCAATTAGCCAGTTGAGGATAGCGCTCTGATTCTTAGGCTTAGCAAATTCACGTTTTAGGCTTTTATCCTGCTCGCTATCATCGAAGTGTCGTTCAAAAGGGATAATCACCACTCTGCCACTGGAAAACAGCGTCATATCCGTAATGACGGGCAGATAATTAGTGTTGATATACAGCTTAAACTTTGGTGAGAAGTCAAAAGAATTCTCGTGCAGAAACCTTGCATTGATGGTGTCACCACCCGTCATACTTTTTACCTGTGCGGCATTTAGGACAAGTCCTCTGCTAGGTTCGGAAATATTCACAAAGCGTACTCCTGCAAGCCGGGCAATATCCTCGCTGGGACTTGAACTGTTATTGTTATTTTTTAGACTGATTGTCTCCGGTCTTGCAGTACAGCCGTAGCTGCCTAATACCTTAAGAATGCTCTCGCATAGCGTCCCTTTACCGTTTCTCGTTGTGGCACCATAGAGAACAAATAGGCATTCATACCGAGTGTCTCCGCTGATACCATATCCGAAGGCTTTTTGTAGGAACTTTGCCTTTTCCTCATCTCCGCTCATAATTTCACGAATAAATGCATCCCATCGCTCGCTTTTTGCCTCAGGGTCATATTTAACGCTGGATATCTTTGTGAGTCTGTCCTCGCTGTTGTGGGGACGAAAATCCATCGACTTTAAAAACAATGTTCCATTGGTGCAATTTAACACAAGAGGATCTTGGTCAAATTCAGCCATCGAAATGGGGTATACGCTCTGTGCATCCTTAAGTACCGTTTCCCTGTATCTTCTTAATTGCCATTTACGGCAATAGTCAATGTATGCCTTTCTCTGATGTTCATCCTGAATAGTTAAAGCATATGTTAGCAGTTGGTTAGCTAGTGATTTGCACATTTCCATCACTTTGAGGTTGCCAATATCGGGAGTCCATATGCCGTTTTCATAGCAAAACCACATTTTCCTTTCGGGAACATACCGGGCATAAGCCTTATAGTAGTCAGCAAACAGTCTGCTTGCTCCAATATCCGTCCAAGGGTAACGCTCATTGTTTTCAGGCTTTAAGTCAGCAAGGGAATGTTCCCAAAAATCTTCTGTAGCTGATGAACGCTTACCACTCGGTTTGTATATCTCCGTAACACTTGCAATTGCTTTTTGTATGGTTAGCATTCCATAAGTACTGCCGGATTGCGGTCTATTCCACTTATCTCGCATTAAGGCACTCTCTCGGAAAAGTCTATCCATCTGTCTAATATCCCTGCCACACCAAAAGGCAAGCATACTGCAAAGCGCTAAATCAGCTTCACTGGCAGAAGCATAGCTTGATGTATCTCCCTGCCATAATGCTTTGAATCTTCCCCCATTTACTGATTTGGAAGCTTTCTCAATAACGGACTTATCAGACAGATAGGATTGGCTTTCTATATTAGGTAATTGCTTCACAGGGTTAGGGCGAAGCATATACTTGTCTAGCATCATCTGTAGTGCATCTGATTTTTCCAGTACATCACCATCAGCAAACACATTGCCTGTTACCGTAACAAAGCGGTTTGTCGCTCCTGACACGTAGACCTCAATTCCTAATTTTCTATTGTTGATATAGTATTTTGTTTTGTCATAAAGAAAACCAGAAGCCTTAAAGGAAATATGCAGACCTTTCCCAGATGGACTTCGTTCCATATAGCAGCCGCTAAAAGCATCAACAACATTCTGGGCAATAGGCTTAAGCTTACCGCTACTGTCGAAGCAATCATCTAAATCTATAACGCAAATGTCATAACCGACTAATAAGCCGATGCCATCATAATTACTAACAGCCGATACCGCTGAATTAAATTCTTTAAAAGTACTCGGCTGATCTGGTTTTGCTCTTCTTCCTGTTACCGGGTCATAAGGAACTTTGGTCTTTCTGCCACTTCGCTCTTCATATCTCCAACAGCAGAACTGTGGCTTATCTTTAAGTTTCTGCGGCAAGTTATCGTATTGTGTATTCAGTTATTTCACCTCCTTGCCTTTCATAAATCGCCCGAAATACTACCGTTCCAGAGGGCTTGCCTTGTTTGGCATAGCCTCGTTATCTTTCAAGGAATACGCTCGGAATCTTCGTCATGGCATATTCTGCATGATGTATCTCTTGCATTTCGGGGTATTCAGTTGTCAAGGAGCAGTGAGAGCAAAAACGTTGCTTTAATTAGTAGTCCACGAGAAAAGCAAATCCGCAGAATATGTTTTGAAGGTTATTTCCTCCCACCAACCACTGGACAAGTCCGCAGTTTGAGTACTGGAACAAATATTTCTGTAATTTTGATTTCCTCTACTAATAGCCGAAATAATTAACTCCCTAGCTAAATGCCACAGCAAATAGTTACTCGGACGGTCGTGCATAGTATTTTTCCTCTCACCTTATAGCCTTGGTAGAGCAACTAAGTTGAGGATTTTCAAAAAATATTTTTTGTTCCTAATTAATAAGCGAAGGATTTGGTTGATTCAAATCCATAAAATAAAAAACAACCTGTCCTCCTTGTGGCGGAGTTGGTTGTAATGGTTATGCTTTTGCTCAAATAAGAGCAAAAGTAATATTTAGTTTAAAAAGGCTTAATGCTATAGCTTTGACTTTATAATAGACTTTCCGACTTTTTTGTCTAAATGCCTTAACTTGAACACATTTAAATAAATGCGTAAATATGAATATGCAATTAGAACAAATGAAAATTGATGTGTAATTAAAAATTTATACTGTTTATAGCGTATTTTTGTGATATAATTATTAATATTTGCGGGAGGTGCAAAAAAATGGCAATACATTATAACAAGCTATGGAAGCTGTTAATTGATAAGAATATGAAAAAGAAAGATTTGCAACGCTTATCCGGTGTTAGCTCTGCAACTATCACAAAGCTTGGCAGAAACGAAAATGTAAATACAGAAATACTTCAAAAAATATGCACAGCTTTAGAATGTGACATTTGTGATATTTTAGAGTTTGTACCTGAAAAAATTGAGAAAGGTGAGGTAGATTGAAACAATGATTAAAGATATTATGAATGCCAATGAAGGTGTAACACCGAACAGCCGAGAAATGACTGTATTAAAAGAGAACTTTCCGTCATGCTTCAAGGAAGACGGTTCCTTTGATATTGAACGGTTTAAGGAATTTTTAAGTGATAAGATTGCTGTAACTGGAGAAGGTTATGAACTTAAGTTTCTGGGTAAAAACTATGCTCGATTGCTGGCTTCAATTGATACCACAACAGTTGTAGTGCCAGACGAGGAACATAACTCAAAACCAGAAAATGTGAACAGTGAGAACATCTACATAAGCGGAGATAACCTTGATGGATTAAAGCATCTTTTGAAGTCCTATTCTCGCAAGGTGAAAATGATATATATTGACCCGCCTTATAATACGGGAACAGACGGATTTGTGTATAATGACCAGTTCAATTTTACTGTGGAAGAACTTTCAGAAAAACTAAGTATTAGTGAAGAACAGGCACAGCGGATTTTAGACCTAACAAAGCGTGGTTCGGCATCGCATTCAGCATGGTTGATGTTTATGTACCCTCGACTTTTGCTTGCTCGTGATTTATTAACAGATGATGGTGTGATATTTATATCGATTGATGACAATGAACAGGCAAATCTTAGATTGTTGTGTGACGATGTTTTTGGGGAAGAAAACTTTGTAGCACAACTCATTGTAACTGTGAAACCAGAGGGTCGTCGTTATGGTTATTTTGCTAAAACTCATGATTACGCAAACGTATATTGTAAAAACTCAGCAACACTAAACTTAAATGAGATTGAAGTAGATGGTGCAGAATATCAGTATTTTGATAATGTTGGTGGCTTTAATCTAAAGGGATTACGCAATCGTAATGTACAAGCTTTTAATTCATCTAATCGTCCTAATCTACGCTACCCATTTTATGTTAACATATCCAATCCAGATAAAAATGGCTTATGTTCGGTCAGTACAACACCGAAAGCAGGTTGGGTGGAAGTATTGCCAAGCACAATAAATGGATTAGAGAGTGTTTGGCGTTGGGGAAAAGCTAGATCTACTGAGTTTTACTCTGAATTAGTAGCATATAAAGGGAATGACAATGAAATTAGAGTGTTTCAAAAGGAAAGAAAGTTGACTCAAACAGCAAAGACAGTATTAAAAATCGCTGAAGAAAACGAGTATAATTGTCTACTCGAAGATAAGGATATTATTTCGAATAAAGGTACTAAGGAAGTACAAGAGTTACTAGGCAAAGGAATATTTGACTTTCCTAAGCCTTTAAAGTTAATTGAAACATTTATTAGCATTGGAACAAATGATGATGATATTGTATTAGATTTCTTTTCTGGCTCCGCAACTACGGCTCATGCAGTCATGAAACTCAATGCCGAAGATGGAGGTAATCGTAAATTTATTATGGTTCAATTGCCTGAAAAAGTTAAAGAAGGAAGCGAAGCAGAAAAAGCTGGATTTAATACCATAGATCAGATTGGTATAGTACGTATTAATAGAGCCGCAAAATCTATAAAGGAAGAATTTCCGGACACAACGTCTGACCTCGGCTTTAAGCACTACTCTCTTGCTGAGCCTGAGCAAAATACTCTAGACAAGCTTGAAAAGTTTGATCCTAACGAGAATAAATTATTTGCTGACAAAGACCTTCTTGGTGAATTTGGGAAACCTACTGTCCTTGCCACATGGCTCGTTAGAGATGGATATGGACTTACAGAAGATGCTGAGGAGTTAAACTTTGCGGGATACAAAGGCTATTATATAGGAAAACATCTTTATCTTGTTGACCCTGAACTGTCAGATAAGGCGATTGAAGCCATTGTTGTAAAATATGAAACTGACGGTAGCTTTAATCCCGAGAATGTGGTGTTATTCGGTTATAGTTTCACTTGGACGGAAATGGAAGCTTTGAAAATTAATTTGAAACGGTTGAAGGATACAGAGAAAAACTTGCGTATCAACTTCGATATCCGTTATTGATTGGAGGGTATGTCATGGAACTTATCCTACAACGAGGATTACCACACCAACAAAAAGCTGTAGATGCAATAAGCACTGCTTTAGATGGTGTACAAATTACCTCACCAGTACAATTTTATGAAAACCCACATATTTCTCTTTCTGACTCTCGGCTTTCTGCAAATATTAGAGAAATTCAAAAAAGCATACCTGCAGAGTATCGAAGCAGTATGCCAATTGGGGATTGCCTAAATATCGATATAAAAATGGAGACAGGAACAGGAAAGACTTATGTTTATACACATACCATATGCGAGCTGCATAAACGATATGGATTTAATAAGTTTATAATCGCTGTGCCTTCTCTTGCGATTAAAGCGGGAACAGCACAATTTTTGCGTGATGAATATATAAAACGGCATTTTTCAGATGTTTGTGGTTATGGGACAGAGATTGAGGTTGGAGTACTGGAAGCACCGAAAAAGAAGAAAAAAGGACGTTCATATTTTCCAAGTGTTGTAAGTGATTTTGTAAAAGGTTCCTGCCAGAACACTAAGAAGATTTATGTCTTGTTAGTTAATATGCAACTACTCACAGGTGCAAAATTGCTAACGCGTGATGATTATGATTATGGAGTAGAAGGTTTTTATAGACCGCTTGACGCTATTCAGGCCACTCGCCCAATTGTTATTATTGATGAGCCGCATAGATTTTCTCGTGGCCAAAAGGCATTCAAGGTTATCGCTGATGAAATAAAACCACAATGTATCATACGTTTTGGTGCTACCTTTCCTGAAACCACAAGCGGACGTGGAAAGAATAAAATAACCGTAAAAGATTACCAAAACCTACTTTATGATTTGAATGCCTGTGAATCTTTTAATCAAAACTTGATAAAGGGAGTAACCAAGGAACATTTTGAGCCAGTATCTAAGCGTGAAGAAAAAGTGAAAATTACTTCCATTACAAGCAAGGATTCTGTTACCTTTCAGTATAAAAAGCGTGATGAAGCAACTAAAACCTTTACCCTTAAAACGGGTGATTCACTATCTATCATTAATGAAGCTTTTGAGGGAATTACTGTTCATGCTATCACCGCATCAACAGTTGAGTTTTCTAATGGTATTCAGAAGTCAACTGGTGAGGAATTGGATGTAGACATTTATATGACCTCTTATCAAGAACAAATGATGCGTCTTGCACTTGAACGTCATTTTGAAACTGAGAAAGCAAATTTCTGCGGTCGCAATTTCAAAATTAAAACATTGGCATTATTTTTTATTGACGATATATCATCTTACCGTCCAAATGAGGAAGGTAAAGAGCCTTATCTTCTTCAAGCTTTCGAGAGATTGCTTAAAGAGAGGATAGAAACTGTACTATCCACTCTTGGTGAGCATGATGCAGAATATCGAGCCTACCTTGAGGCAAGCCTTGCAAATATTTCTGATTGTCATGCGGGTTATTTTTCACAAGATAATAGTGATTCAGATGAAGATATAGCAAAAGAAGTAGAAGTTATTCTTCATGGTAAAAAACAGCTGCTCTCATTTAAGAATCCAGATGGTGGCTATAACACTTTACGTTTTCTGTTTTCTAAATGGACACTTAAAGAAGGTTGGGATAACCCTAATGTATTTACCATAGCCAAACTACGCTCCAGTGGAAGTGAAAATAGTAAATTACAGGAAGTTGGTCGTGGCCTGCGTTTGCCAGTAGATGAGAACGGGAACAGAATCTCCAATGAAGAATTTCAACTTAACTATATTGTTGACTTTACAGAAGCCGACTTTGCCAAACGTTTAATTGATCAAATAAATGGTGAAATACCTCAAGCTGCTTCGATTAGCGAAGAACTACTGGAGGCAGTGGCTAAGAAACTCGGCTTAAGCTCTGATGAACTTTTTGATGCTTTATATGATAAGCATTATATCGACAGACGAATGAATATAAAACCGGATACGAGAGAGGCTTTCTTTGCAGAATACCCAGACTTTGCGACAGGACTGTCCTCTGGAAAGGTTAAAGACCGAAATGTTAACAAGCCAAAGCCTGTAAAAATCCGTAAGGCTGTGTACAGCGAGATACGAGAATTATGGGAGACAATCAATCAGCGGTACTTGCTATTTTACGATGCGGATTTGAATTCCGATATGACTGATGTGGTGGTTTCATTGTTGGAAAAACCCGGGGTATTTACAGATGTTGTTATGACTAGCTCAAGGGATGTTGTAAAGAGCGATGGTTCGCAGATGACGATTGTTTCTGATACAGGTACCCAATACATTGTATCGAAACCTATTCCCTACAATGAATTCCTTAAGAGAATAATGCGTTCTACAAATATTCCAATCAAAGTATTGCATGAAGCACTGTGTGAGTATGTAAAAAGGAATGGAACTATCAATCCTAAACACATTAATGAAAATTCTGTTAGTATGTTTATCGAGCAGTTTCATGACTGGAGAGGCAATAATTTGCAAGGCCGATTCCATTATGCAAAAAGTAATACCCCTGTTGGTGCAACAGCACTCACCTATTCTGACGGTTCTCCACGTGAAGATATCGCACAGGGACGTATTGGCACAAAGATGGCTCCGGGAACACCAAGTGATAAGTATTTATACGATGCTTTCGCTTACGACTCGCCATTGGAACAAAAGAATATTATGTCAGACATCGAAGAAGTCATTGTATACGGAAAAATCCCACGCAGCAGTATAGCTATACCAACTGTTACTGGTGGAATGTATAGTCCGGACTTTATGTATGTTGTAAGGCGGGCTTCTGGCGAGAAAGAACTTAATATTGTGGTCGAAACAAAGGATGTAGAAAACAAATCTGATTTACGTGGTACAGAAAAGGCCAAAATTGAATGCGCTCGAGTTTTCTTCGATATGCTATCAAAAGATGGATACACCGTCTACTTCCGCGATCAGCTAAATAATAAGCAGATGGCTCAGATTATAAAAGATGTATTGGTAGAGTAATTTTTTCTTAAAGGGGGATGTAATTTTGAATTTGGAAGCAATCGTCATTAAGCATTATCGTTCTATTGAAAATGTTACTCTTTCTCTTCCACAAAATAAGCCACTTGTTCTATTTGGGCCAAATAATGCAGGAAAGTCTAATATATTATCAGCTATAAATAGAGTACTCGGTGAACGGTATCCAACTTATATTGAAATGCTAGAGAGTGATTATTTTAGAAGAAATCAAAAAGATTATCCAACTGCACAGATTACAGCTAAGTTTACAGAGCCTCTTTATTATGATTACAGAGGAAACGGATATGATGTTATATCTGTAAGTTATGGACACAATGGGCAAGCTAACAACAACCTCTTCCATGATGGGTATGGTAATAAAATATATCCCTCAAATGAGCAGCGTTCCGCTTGTCAATCCTACTTAATTGATGCAGAAAGAAATATTCAGAGTGCCTTTAATTACGGTAGTAGCTACTCTTTATTAAGCAAGTTCTCAAAAAAAATACATGAAGCCTTGAGTTCTGAACACAAGGAGGAATTGTCGCAAGCTTTTAATCAAATAACTACATCGTTTGAGCAAACAGATGAGTTTTCTGGTTTTTTTAATCGCTTCTCAGAAGCATTAAAAGGCGCAGTTAAAGGATTTGTTCATTCATTAGCTGTTGATTTTTCTGCTTATGATCCAAATAATTACGCAAAGTCACTTCGAATCTACGCAAAAGAGGAAGATAGTATTCGTGGATTTGAAGAATTCGGCACAGGGGAACAACAAGTTTTATTAATGGCTTTTGTAAAAGCATATATGGAAGTATTTACAGGCGAGAATTTTGTATTGATTATTGAAGAACCAGAGGCCCACCTTCATCCTTTAGCTCAAAGATGGTTAAAAGAATATGTTATGGATATGTGTTCCAGTGGCATTCAAGTAATCATTTCAACACATTCATCAGAATTTATTGATGCGGAATATTTGGACGGACTTGTGCGAGTACATAAAGAAGGCGGAGTTACTAAAGCAATACAATTATCTGCACAACAGCTTTGCGATTTTTGTGTAGGGTCAGGCGTTCCAGAGAATAGTGTTTCACCAGGAAATATAGTTGATTTTTACTCAACCAAACTATTTTCTGACCAGTTAAAAGGAATGTTTGCAGAAACAATCATATTAGTAGAGGGTGCAACTGAATATTTTACTCTGCCTATCTATTTAAAACGTATTGGATATTCTCTGGCTGAACATGGAACTGAGATTGTTAATTGTCGTGGTAAAGATGCA
This sequence comes from Bacillus sp. HF117_J1_D, assembly GCA_009928435.1. Taxonomy (GTDB): domain Bacteria; phylum Bacillota; class Bacilli; order Bacillales; family Bacillaceae_C; genus Siminovitchia. The sequence goes on along the minus strand of JAABNQ010000011.1, from coordinate 47,890 downwards.
ATCCCTTTGTACTGGAGGCTGTTTAAAGCATACGGTTATAATTGTTATGCAATATTTGACTGTGATAAAAATGATTCAAAGACCAGAAGTGTGTTTAACGGCATCTTCAGTGAAGAAGCTTGGGACACAGAAACTGGAAACTGCATTGTTCGAAACGATTATGCATACTTTGGCAAAGATTTTGAATCCTATTTACGTACGTCAATAGTTGATTATACTTCTATGGAACAAACCGTTTCTGAAAAATATCATATTTCATCAAAGCCAGGGAAGGCTAAAGCTATTGCACAGCATATAGAGGAAATTCCCCAATTTATTAAGGATATTGCAGATAAACTCTTGATAATTGAACTGTTGGGACAAAATTAGCTGAGTATTAAAAAGACCACATCGGAGTTTTACACTCTTATGTGGTCTTTTTTGCCCCGCTTGAAGCTGTTCATTTAAGTTTTTCTTCAATCCCTAAGTGAACGCTTCTTTCGAGGGGCCTTTTTATATACAGTTCGAACGGAAGAATAATATCTGAATTTTCCCTATATAACGAATGCTATCTGAATAAAAGTAATCCTATTCAACGTTGGCTCATGGTTGGAACATTTAAGCAGTCTTTCCGAAATCCCCGTAACAATATTCGCTGGGAATTCCTCAAATTTCCGGTTCTATATGATAGGCGTGTCTCGTATAAATAAGAAGAGGCAAAACCTTCGCAAAGGGGGAGCATCATGACCTATAAAATGCTTGTTTTAAATATTGATGGAACGTTGCTGCAAGATAATGGCCGCATCCATAAGCAAACCCGTGAGGCGATTGAGTTCGCACTTCAAAAAGGGATTCATATAGTATTGGCAACAGCAAGGAATTTTCCTGCAGCAAAACGAACGGCAAAGTCTTTAAAGATAAAAGATTATATTATTGCTCACCAGGGTGCGTTTATTGCAAAGAATATGAACAAACCGATTTATGTTCAAAGAATCCATGAGCAGATTGCCAGTGAAATTACTGCGTTTTTAGAGTCCTTTTCATGCCAAATCCGACTTGTTCATGAGAAGTTTTTAATCGGTAATAAAATAAAGCTGCCGAACAATATGATGGCAAAGGTTGTTTTTCAATCGGCTAATCGCTTTGTTTACCAAGAACGGTATGTTGACTCCATTAGTGAAAAACTGGTGGATCAGCCGGTTTCCCCGCCTCACTTTGAAATAGTGTTTTTTGATGAAAAAGAAATGGCTGATGCCACGACGGCGATCAATAAAATGTATAATGAAGTTGCTTGTATTCCTATTGACCCTCTGAAAGTGTCTATAGTGCCAGCAGGAGTCTCCAAGCTAGACGCTGTACAATTTGTTTGCAGTCAGTATGGCATTAGCAAGCATGAAGTAGTGTCCATTGGGGCTGGTGTAGATGATCTGCCACTCATGCAATGGTCCGGGCTTGGCGTGGCCATGGGGAATGCTCCGAAGGAGGTTCATGATGCCGCCGATTGGATTACAAGAACAAATAACGACAATGGTGTGGCGTACATGGTCAAAGAGCATTTCAGAAAACAGTATCGCCTCGGCTTCTTGAACAATCTAAAAAAATCAGATCTATCCGAGGACCGTTATGATAACCCTTTTCTGATCAGTTCGGAAAAAAATAAATTGGAGTAAAGGTACTGAAGACTGCCTCCTATGGGGCAGTCTTCTTTCTGTTAGCGATGGAATAAAAGCAGTTTCCCAGCGGGGGACGAGCAACGGTGTGTTCTGTTCAGCAGCCCTTTATCTGTAAGGATTGCTGTTCCTTTTTCTTTGGCTTCCCTGTCATCCATAGCCTCAAAGCTCTCATCCATCAGCTTTTCTCCTGTGGCTTCAAAGGCAGTAATCTTGTAAATTCCCATTTTTCAGCCTCCTTTTCTTGTACCTATTGTGACATATTTTTGAAAAAGGGAAAAGTACAATGTGAGGGGATATGGAAGAAATTTGTCCGTTCATGTATAATGATAGAACGTACATTCGATTGAGGTGACGACATTGGAGCAAATTCGTTTTATCCATACTGCAGATTTGCACTTGGACAGTCCTTTTCTCGGTTTAAATAAATTGCCTGATCAATTGTTCAGTCGCCTGCAGGAAAGCACATTTTCCGCTTTGGAACGAGTGGTTGATACAGCTATTGAAAAGAGTGTCGACTTTGTGTTATTCGTAGGAGATCTATTTGACGGAGAAGACCGCAGCATAAAGGCGCAGGCACGTTTGAGAAAGCAGTTAAAGCGGCTAGAGGACAAGGATATTTTCGCTTTTATCACATATGGCAATCATGATCACATGGCTGGCGACTGGGTGAAACTGGAGATGCCAGACAATGTGTATGTTTTTAATGAACAGCCTGAACCCTTCCTTTTTACAGCTAAAAATGGCGTTACAGTTCATGTATATGGGTTCAGCTATCCGGAACGGCATGTACTGACAAGAAAAATAGAGGAATATGAAAAAGTACCTGGTGCAGATTTACATATTGCGATGCTTCATGGAAGTGAAGATGGACGTTCAGGCTCCCATCAGCCGTATGCGCCATTTACAGTACGTGAATTGCAAGAAAAAACTATGGACTATTGGGCGCTTGGGCATATTCATAAAAGCAGGATACTGCATTCGGATCCATATATTATTTATCCAGGTAATACGCAGGGACGGCATAGAAACGAAGAAGGGGAAAAAGGCTGTTATTTTGTCACGATGACAAAAGATGGACAGACGGAGCTGGAATTCATTGAAACAGCGGATATCAGATGGGAAACAGTCCAGATCGATTTGCAGGAAAACATGGGAATGACGCAATTATATACTTCATGTTCGTCAGCGATGGAATCTCTAGAAAATAAGGGGCAAAGTATCCTTTGTCAATTAATCATCAACAAACCTCATTACCTTTCCAAAAAATTGTTGAAAACACTCGAGAATGGAGAGTTTATTGACATGCTCCAGGATGAAGTTTTTCTTGACGATGATTTTATTTGGCCTTATCAAGTGAAACTTGAGGAAGATGTAATAGACGAACAAAGTCTTATTTCCGATGATGCATTTTTGACTATTCTTGAAGAAACAGCTAGGGAGCTGCTCCAGCCAGATGCATTCGAACAAGCGGTATCCGATTTATTTTCGCATACATATGGCAGCAGATACCTTGATAACATTGATGGGGCGGAAAGAGAACAGATACTGCAATCAGCAAAGAAGCTAGTACTTAGGTATCTGTCTGAAGCGGACTAAAGGGGGCGGGTTTCTTGAAATTAAAAAAAATCCATATATATGGTTACGGAAGACTTCAAGACTTTATAGTGGACAACCTTTCAAATCTCCAATTGTTTTACGGAGAAAATGAAGCAGGCAAATCTACCATCATGTCTTTTATCCACAGCATCCTTTTTGGATTCCCCACCCTTCAGCAATCCGAATTAAGATATGAACCCAAAACCCATTCATCATATGGAGGCAAGCTTATTTTTGAAACGGAGACATATGGTGAGGTAGTGATCGAACGGGTAAAAGGAAAAGCGGCAGGCGATGTCACTGTCTTGCTCGAAGATGGACCTGTGGAAGCGGCAGATTTTCTTCCGAAGCTGCTGAACGGAATGGATAAAAAAATGTACCGAAGTATTTTTTCCTGTGATCTTCAAGGACTTCAGGAGATCCAACACTTAAAGGAAGAAGAAATTGGAAAATATTTAATTGCAGCTGCAACGATCGGAACGGATGGGCTTCTAAGGGTAGAACAACAAATCCAGAAGGAGCTTCAAGAGCTGTTTAAACCTGGAGGGCGCAGGCCGATGCTCAATGATCTGTTGAGAAACCTACGTCAACAGGATCAACAGCTTAAAAGAGCAAAACAGGAGAGTGCAGCATATGTATCCCTTTTAACTGAAATCCAAGAAATCAGCAATAGATTGGAAACAACGAAAGAAATACTGAAACAAAATAAAAGGCAGCTTGAAGCTGTCAATGAATTGTCTAGAAGCTGGCCGCTCATGATGGAAAGCGAGCAAATCAGACGGCGCCTACTTGAACTTGGGCCGGTTCATTTTCCGGTAGAGGGTTTAAAGAGATTGGAAAAATATCATGACCGGCTGCTTGAATTATCTAGTACATTGCAGACCGTGCATCAGCGAATGAGAGCTATTGAACAAGAAATAGAGGAAAATGCTCTTAGACAGGAATTTGATCTGAATCAAGCGCAAATATTTATTCACGAGTGGCCCCAGCAAGAACAAAATTTGCGAGAGCTGTCCAACTTGGATCATTCTATTACGGAGGAACGAAAAAAAGCTGATGCCTTTCTTGCAGAACTCCATTACCCTGCCAAAATGGCCGAAAACATCAACAGCTTGAATTTAGGGATCGATATGAAAGCGAGGATGACGGAGACTCTCCAACAATATATTAGATTTGAAGATCGACTAAAAGATTTGGAGGATCGGCTCGAAGACGGCAGGAAAACGGTCAGTGAGCTTGAAAATAAATGCAATGAAATAGAGCAGCAGTTTGTAAGTGAAAGTGTTTTTAAAGAATGGAGAATCCATTATGAGGGGCAGACATCTACGGCGAGCCTGAAAGAGGAAAAATCAAGGCTTGCAAAGGAAGTCGAGGAGCTTGAAAAGAGGAAAGAGCATGAGAACAATAGGCTTCAAAAAAAGAAACGGCAGACCTTTATGGCTTCAGCTGCATTTCTATTGATCTCTCTCGGGATATTCATATGGGGTTTCATATCTAAACAGTGGCCAATGACGATTGCCGGTATACTAGGAGTGACCATGACCGGTTACTTCCTTTTTAGAAAAAGTGAGGGAATCGGAATGGATTTCATAAACGATACTCTCAAAGCGAAACGGCAGGAGCTGCAAAAATGGGAGGAACAGTTAAAAAGGGCTGTTGGAGATGGGCAGATTGCATCCCGGTACGAAGAGCAGCAACGATTGCGGATAAAGTGGAAAGAGCACTATGCACGGCTTGAGGAAGAGAAGCAAAGACTAGAGGAAATGGACATTTCTTTTCGCAAATTGCGAAGACTTGTCGATGTTGAGGAAAGAAAACTGAACGAAATTAAAACGGAGCTTGGGTTGGATGAAGATTTTTCCCATCTGAAAATGGAGGATGCATTTTCAATGCTTCAAAACCTTCAGAGTATTAGCCGCCAATTAAATGAGGCGATGGCTAGAAAGGAAAGGCTCCAGAAAGAGCAGCGAGAGTGGACGGAAGGGCTCTTTCAACTTGTAAGTAATGCGGGAGAAACGGTTCATGAGCCTGCACAAGCGGTGTTCTTTCTTCAAGAGACCTTGAAAAAAGAACAGGAAAAGAAGATTGTTATAAAAGAGCTTGAAAAAAAGCTGTCTGAACTGAATATAGATGTTTTACAGCTTACAAACGAAGATTCTGTCATTCGATCCAATATGAAAAAGCTTTTTGAAGCGGCTCAAGTTGATAATGAAGAGAGTTTTCGTGAAAAAGCCAAGCGATCTGACGAAAAGAAAATTTTATTGGAGCGCCTGGCTCTGCTGGAAGGACAGTTAGGTGAAGTAACGAATCCTTTCCAGTCTCAGAAAGAATTACAAGCTGAAATGAATGACTTAAAAGCTGATATTGAAAAGAAATCACAGCAATTAGAGGAAGATCGGAATCGCTTAGCGTCTTTAAATCAGAAATTATCTTTTTTGGAAGAGGGAGGCACCTATACGGAACAATTGCATCTTTTCCGTCAGATGCGTTCAACTTTCAACGAGGAGTCACGAAACTGGGCGAAATTGGCCGTTGCTTTGAACCTGCTTGAAAAAATCATGAAAAAATATAAAGAGGACCGCTTTCCACAGGTCATTCAAAAAGCGGCTGAATATTTTTCATTCCTAACAGATGAGGAGTATTGTCATCTTCACGTTAAAGCAGATGGAAATCTCTCAGTAGAAAGGAAAGACCGGGTTTTGTTTGCCCCTGAAGAGTTAAGTAAAGGTACGGGTGAGCAGCTTTATATCGCTATACGATTTGGGCTTGTTCATGTAATGAAAGAAGAGTATCCCTTTCCGATTATCATTGACGATGGATTCGTCAACTTTGACCAAGCGAGAACAAAAAGGATGCTAGACTTGGTACAAACGATCAGCCACGATACGCAGGTTTTGCTATTTACATGTCATCGTCATGTTGCCAGACAGTTTTCTGAAGACCAGATTTTCCATCTTCAGCAGAAGGTTCCCATGAATCATAAAGCTTGAAGAAGAGGGAGTATGTTATAATTTTTTGAGGAGAATAAAGGGAGGCAGGCGTTTGGATGATGAAAGAATTATTGGAACATGAAGTTGGGGAGCAGGTGGATTTATTTCTTCTGGTCAAAAGTGCATTCAGAGGAGTAGCGAGTAATGGAAAGCCATTTCTTACGCTCATTTTACAAGATCGCTCTGGTGATATTGAGGCAAAGCTTTGGGATGCTTCAGACAGCGAGGTAAAATCTTACCAGCAGGGGACGATTGTGCGTGTTTCCGGGGAAGTCCACAATTATCGGGGAAGAATGCAGCTGAAAATAAAAAAAATCAGGCGCTCTAATCCGCAGGACAATGTAAGTGTCGGGGATTTACTGGAAAAAGCCCCTATATCAAAAGATGAAATATCTAGTAAAATAACACAATATATATTTGAAATGAAGAACCCCAATATTCAACGGATTACAAGGCATTTGGTACGTAAATATCATGATGAGTTTCTCGAATACCCAGCTGCAACAAGAAATCACCATGAGTTTGTATCGGGCCTTGGTTATCATGTCGTTTCAATGTTGGATTTGGCTAAAGCTGTAGCGGAATTATATCCTTCTCTTGATCGAGATTTGCTGTTTGCTGGCATTATTCTCCATGACCTGGGCAAAGTCATAGAACTATCTGGACCTGTGGCTGCCGCTTATACGATTGAAGGGAACTTACTGGGGCATATCACCATCATTGTCAATGAAATTGGCAAAGCTGCCGAAGAACTGAGCATACAGGGAGAAGAAGTGGTTGTCCTTCAGCACCTCGTTCTGAGTCACCATGGAAAATTAGAGTGGGGGAGTCCGAAACAGCCCATGATTAAAGAGGCCGAGATTCTCTTCTTAATTGACAATATGGACGCAAAAATGAATATGCTGGATCGCGCATTAAAGCATGTTAAACCGGGGGAATTTTCGGAAAAAGTTTTTCCGCTTGATAACCGGTCATTTTATAAGCCAACATTCCATTCTTAATGCCTCTCTCTTGAGAGGCATTTTTTTGACTGCTTTTTCATATGATTACAGTAAATGGACTAGCCAATGAGAGGAGAAAAGAAAATGACCTTGCCCATTTGGTTGTATGTCGTTGTCGCAGGAATATTTGTCAGTGCGTTTATGGCTATCAAAACTGCGCGTGAAGACCGTGAGTTTGAACAGGAATGGATTGAAAAAGAAGGAAAAGTCTACATTGAAAGGATGGAGGAAGAAAAGGAACGGAGAAAGCACGTCGAAACTGGAAGTTAAACAGATGCTGCATGAATTTTATCATATTTTCTCTCTTCAGCTAGGCGAAAGGGTATGCATAAGAAAAAAACCGGGCAAATGCCCGGTTTTTATTTTTCTTCTTTTATAATATCAGATGCGCCATCGTCTTCCTTCGGCTCGTTTAAAATCGGGTCAAAAGCTTCTTTCAAATCTTTATCTTCCACTTTGATATCCGCTTTTTCAAGCTCTTTCTTTAATGCTTCTTGCATCATGTCAGGATCAAGCTTGGACACCTTCAATTCATATTCGTACTTGTCTTTTACTTTATCAAAAGACTTCTTGTCTTTCTTTTCCTTGATGTTCGTTACTTGAATGATATGCCAGCCAAACTGTGTGTTCACAGGCTTGCTGATTTCATCCTTTTTCATTTTGAAAGCCGCTTCTTTGAACGTTGCGTCCATTTGAGGGTCGTCGATGGAAATGGTCCCTAAGTCCCCGCCTTGTTCATTTGCAGCTGTGTCTGAGGAATATTTCTTTGCAAGCTTGGCAAAGTCCTCACCTTTATCAAGCTTCGCTTTTACCTCATTTGCTGTTTTTTCATCATCAACTACAATGTGTCGGGCAGTAATTTCCTTATGTTTGTTCTCGTAATATTCTTTTACTTCTTCTTCAGAGACTTTAATGTCTTTAGCTGCTGCTTTTTCTTGAAGAAGGTTGACTTTCATGGACTGGCGGAAATCGTCCTCGTCTTTAAAGCCGCTTTGTAGTAAGGCCATTTGAAATTGTGGCCCGAGCTGTTCTTTAAGCTCGTCCATTTTTTGGTCTACTTCTTTATCAGACACTTTGTATTCTTTGGAAAGAACTTTTTCGAAAACAAGCTGTTGAAGTGCTTGATCTCCGTACTTTTCTTTCATGGCATCGTATAATTCGTCTTTTGTGACGTTTCCAGCTTTTGTTTTAGCAACTGTATCGCCGCCTTGACCGCCGCATCCTGCAAGACCGACAATTCCTGCAGCTAAGGAAAGGGATAATACCCATTTTTTCATGTAAGCCAACTCCCTGTTTTTTTATATCTATGTTTATTCAATTTCTACAAATCATACTATATCACAGATGGTTGAAGAAAAAAAACAATTTCCCGAAAATCTAAGAAATTGGGCGTTTGATTCACCCAACATGCCCGCCCGATTCATATGCTATAGCGAAAAGTAAAGGAGGTTATCAATATGGGAGGATTTGGCTATGGCGGAGGTTTTGCGCTTATTGTAGTTCTGTTTATCTTGTTGATCATTGTTGGGGCAGCGTTTGTTTGGTAAAAACTTTTGAAAAACTGGGCGAATATCTAAGCATAAAAATATTGAGTGAATAGAATAAATGGTGAGGAAATGTTAGGAGGTGCATGTAAGTGAGCGGAGGCGCTGGATACGGAGCAGGTTTTGCTTTGATTGTAGTACTGTTCATCTTGTTAATCATCGTCGGAGCATCTTGGTTTTACTAAAATGACAATATGGTTTAAAATCGTGACAGGAATTGAGGACGGTATCCACGCGGATGCCGTCCTTTCTTTTTTCCTACAGTAGTGAAAGTATAACTTGTGATGGGAATGGTATTCAAAGAAAGGTTCTTCTTTGTCGAGGTCGGCATGCAGGAAGCATTAGCGCCACCGAAGCCTCGGGATGTGGCGGTAAGCGCCCAGCCTTGAGGTCACAAGCATTTTATCATACTTTACGCTTTTAGCGTTTTTAAGTATACAAAATTTCAATGTAAGAGGAGAAGAGCAAAATCGTGATCAATATATTGATGGTACGAAAAATTTTTGGGTGCCGCTCCTCAGGTATTTCCCGTTGAACACAGAGGGAATAGGTTAAGTTATTAAAAATATATAAAATAAAAATAGCAAATATGATAAAAAACACCGGCAATCCGAATCTCCCCCCAACTATCTCATAAACATACGATAGCAAATTTTTCAAAAAAAAGACAGCATAAAAATGATGCTTCCATCAGTTTTCAGGAAACTTACTGAAAGCATCATTATAGGTGATCATCTTCTACCAATATTTCGTAGCCATCGTCACTTTCTTCAACAAGTGCATTTCTGGGCGTAAAGAAAAGTGTTTTAAAATAAAAAAGATCAAATGCTGATATCCCGTTATGATAGGCAAGCAAAATGGTAACATAATGCCCAAATTGGGGAAAGAAGAAAATAGCCGCAATGAGCAGTGCATTCAGTGCTATAAATGGCAAAATGAGAGCCAATCCAAATTTTGCTTTAGGAATTGGATACTCCACTTTTAAATCTATGATCGGTATAATACGAAAATACCGCTCAATTTCCCATCTCATATGTTTATAATAAGACATGATTGGTAGAATATGAAGTAGTTTATGAATCGGATATAGTAAAATAAAACTACATAGAAAAATAAGGAAAAATTCATCACTGAATTCTCGGGCCGCAAAGGTCTGCATTGTTACATAGGACACGATAAAAACCAATATGGAAATCATGGCGGAAATAAAGAAGCGCCGGAAAAAATGATATTTGTGATGCACATTGTAGGCTTTCCAACAATGCATGGCAACAGCCCTCCTGACTTGTTTGAGTTTCACTCATAATGTACGACGGATAGAAGGGAATTGCAATATCATTTTTAAGTTTTTTTGTTATCACATTGCAAATTGATGATTTCATGGATGATCAAAGTACGGAGGTATGAGAATGGACGATTTGAAAGCGCGAATTGAAAGGATGGAATATCACCAAAAACTGTTGTTGGGCATGATCCAGCCAATGAACAAGGATTTCGATTTGCTTATTATTAATAAAGGATTGTCTAAAAGGGAAGTAGAGGATTTTTTTCTGCTTTGTAAAGAGTTAACAGAAGAGATGGAAAAGCAAAAAGCGGAAAAATTTGTTTACCATTTTCCGCTTTTTAAACAATTCACTTCAAGGTTAAACGGGAAACTGAAGCCTATAGAAACCATCCAAGCATGCTTAAATCAAAAGGTTTATCCTAAGCTAATGAAAATACTGTGGCTGAATATTAAATGATATCCGATTTTACACGGCGTTGTTAATTTCAGCCTTTTCCAATTTTCTTTCCTCTTCACAGAAATCGGTTTCGAGGTTATTAAAAGATTTTTCGAAAATCTCCATAAAATCATCCCCGTATATTTGCCTTACAATCGCCATCATCTCCATGGCTTCAGGCAGCTTACCATACAAATCTCTGAGAGGAGAAGCTCCAGTGAATACTGAGTCAGCGCCGGGATCGTAGCAGTCGATCAATTCAAGCAATAGTTCTTCTCCAAGCTTCGTCAACTCCACGTACGTATTTCGTTTATCATTCTCTTTCTTTGAAAATTGAAGATATCCACGCTCTGCCAGCTTTTTGGAAAAATTGAAGGCAGTGGAGACGTGCATGACACCAAATTTTGCAATATCTGAAATAGAGGCGCCTTTTAAATGATAGGCGATCCATAAAATATGGTGTTCATTGATATTCAAATTATACGGCTTAATCCAGTTCTGCCAATCTTTCTCAATGGCTTTCCACAATGCTTTACTTAATTGGGCCATTCGTTGGCTAAAGATCATTGCTTCTTTGACGGAAACGTGTTTGCTTGCCATTTTATTCCCCCGCTTTAAAGGTGTTTCTATTATTATGCAAAAAAAAACATAAAAATGCAATCTGAAAAAGATTTGGAAAATTTCGAAGAGGATGTTTAGAGAGAGGCAAGAGCGACTTATTTGATCTCTTGCCTTGGATTCAATCAGGAAGGGCGTATGACTCCTTTACCTTCTTCCAGCTTGTTCTCCAGCTCAGCAATTGTTTTTTGGATATTCTTAATCTCCGTTTGCATTGCTTCTTTCGTAGGCTCAATTTCATGTTGCCATTCTTCTACTGCCATTTTTACGTCGGTTGCCAGCTCCTTGATGATTTCTTTTCCATCAAGTGAAAGCTTCGTTACAGATTCTTTTAGATCCGTTGCATTCTCTTTAAATTCACTGGCAATTTTAATCCATTCATCTTTCGATTCCCTCATTTGCTTGCGCAGCTCCTTGCCCGAAAGTGGAGCATATAGAAGAGCGGCAGCTGCACCGACGGCTCCACCTACAAGTAATCCGTAAGTTAACATTTTTTTGTTCATTATTCCTCACCCTGTTCTTTTATAAATATATTTCTGGATCAAAATAAACTCTCCTATTCATCACTTTACCCGAACTTGTTCATGTGCACACTTTTTTTGCATAGTATATAGAAAAGCTGAGGGCGTCGTTTAGCGACGTACAGACTGGACAAAAGAAAAGCTATAGTCCTTATCTCCAAGCAAGTCCAAAAAATTTGAAACTTCCTTTCCTTTTTACAAAAGAAAGGATAGAGGTGGACAACTTGAATCTTATTCGGATTATTTTCCTCGTTATGGGCACATTGATGCTCATAGGCATGTTCTATAATGTTATGTTATACCAACGCCCGGGTATTTATCCTCCAAAGAAGGTGTTGAGGGCTCGCGCAGCTTCTTTGGGAAGTATTGGCGGAATCTTGTTCATTGTCGGTCTTTTATTTTCCGTTTTTTCTAAGTAAAATAAGAACCCTCACCAGCGGCGGGGTTCTTATTGACTTTTTATGAAGCTTGACGTGAGTCCTGCAAGTAATTCGGTGACGAAACCTAGCAATAGCACGTTTTTCTTATCAGGGAAAAGTGCAGCGAAAGATTAACAGTATTGTAACATAATATTTTCTGAAAATGAAGCCTTTTTTCGTTGAGAAAGGATCGTAAATGTCTTTTATTTCAATCGGCTGGAAATGTCGGCTGCCATTTGTTGTAAATCTTCAGAAGTGTATTCGGATTGATGGCTCACAAAACGTGTTGAAAACCCATCATTTGCATCGTATCTTGGAATTAAGTGCATATGGTAATGGAATACTTCTTGTCCAGCAAAAGAACCATTGTTGTTTAGCAGGTTCATGCCTTTCGCACCAAACTGATCTTTAATAGCCTGTGCAATTTGAGGAACCGCCGAAAAGAGCTTGGCTGCAGTTTCTTCGTTCATGTCGAAAATATCTTCTTTATGTACTTTGGGGATAACAAGCGTATGTCCTTTTGTGATTTGGCTAATATCCAAAAAAGCCAAAATATCATCGTTTTCAAAAATCTTTGCTGACGGAAGCTCTCCATTTACAATTTTACAAAAAATACAGTTGCTCATGTCCATTCCACCTCGTATTGATATAATAGCTCATTTTATCATATGGGAAGGGGAACAACAAAAGTCATACTGGGCTTTCGTAGACATCATAAATGTGCAGAGCGATGAAGCTCTGCACATCTGAAGGTTTGCGGTTCAATTTGGAAAGTGTTCTTCATCTAAACCATCGGTTTATTTAAAGGAAACATGTGATCAATCTTATCATGCCCAACGCAACCATCCCCTTATAAGGTGTAGATTACAGTTCATGCGATTGATTTGACTTTCCGCGTTTACTGCAGTTAAGTGTCTACGACAACCACCCCAGCTCGCTTTTTCCCGCTACCTTCAAAATATATATTGTGCCTTCTGGCTAGATCTATAAGAGGTAAAATCCACCAGTTGTTAGTGCTTGCACGATTGTTTTTTGTTACAATAAAATCAATTGAACGAGAGGACGAATGAGAATGTCTTTATTGGAAATTAAAAACCTCACTGGTGGCTATACAAAGAAGCCGGTGTTGAAGGATGTTTCTTTTTCCATGGAGAAAGGGAAGATCATCGGTTTGATCGGACTGAATGGCGCTGGTAAGAGTACAACCATTAAACATATTATCGGTTTGATGGAGCCGCGTTCAGGAAGCATCGTCATCAATGGTACGCAGTTGGAGGAAGACCTGGTCAAATATCGTAAGCAGTTTTCCTTTGTGCCGGAAACACCGGTCCTGTATGATGAATTGACACTTGAGGAGCATTTGCAATTAACCGCAATGGCCTATGGATTATCGCAGGATACATATGAATCAAGGGTTATGCCGCTGCTTAAGGAGTTTCGGTTGGATAAAAAATTGAAATGGTTTCCGGCCCATTTTTCCAAAGGCATGAAACAAAAAGTGATGATTATGTGTGCCTTTCTCATCGAACCGTCATTATATATTATTGATGAGCCGTTTGTCGGGCTTGATCCGCTCGGAATTCAGTCGTTGCTTGAATTGATGGAAAAGATGAAGGATCAAGGGGCGGGTATATTAATGTCGACGCATATCCTGTCGACGGCCGAGCAATTTTGTGATGGATTCGTCATTTTACATGACGGCATGGTTCGGGCAAAGGGGACTTTGAAAGAGCTGCAAGAACAGTTTGGCATGCGTGGTGCAACCTTGAATGACATGTATATTCAATTGACAAAGGAAGAGCCTGATGAAGCAAATAAATGAGCTATGGCCTGAAAGGCTTCAGGAATTTATAAAAGAAATGCGCCGTTACTTCAAATATATGTTTAACGATCATATGAGGTTTGTCTTGATATTTGGAGGCGGTGCAGTCATATATTATTATTCGCAATGGGTGAAGCAACTCACGCCGGAATTTCCGATCAGTCTTGTGATGTCGCTCATTTTAGCTTTCTTCCTGACCATTAGTCCAATCATTACTTTGTTAAAGGAAGGAGATATGGTTTTCTTATTGCCATTGGAGAGAGAGCTGTCGGATTATTTCAGAAAAGGGATGAGACTCAGCTTTACTATCCAGGCGTACCTGCTGCTGCTCGTACTTGCTGCACTCATGCCCATGTATTTTAAAGCAACGGATGCTGGTTTGGTCTCTTTTCTATATTTATTCGGACTGCTTCTACTTCTGAAATATTGGAATTTAAGGCTTCATTGGGATACGATGAAAACGGTGGAGAAGGGTACTCAAATCGCGGATCCGCTCATTCGCTTTATTCTAAATGCATCGGCGCTCTATCTTATTATTGAACAAGCATCTTGGTGGTTCATATTGGCGGTTTTTTTGATCATGGTAGCTTTTGCTCTTTATATGAGGGCTTCAGTGAAAAATAAATTGCTGAAATGGGAGCTGTTGATTGAAAAAGAACAGGGCAGGATGCAAATGTTCTATAGGATGGCAAATATGTTCACGGATGTTCCCCATTTAAAAAGTAAAGTATGGCGAAGAAAATGGCTGGACCCTGTTTTTCGATTGATTCCCTTTGGAGACAAAAACACTTTCCGCTACTTATATTCAAGGACGCTTGTTCGGACTAATGAATATTCAGGGCTCATTGTCCGACTAACAGTCATTGCAGCTGTTATTCTAGCCTGTGTCCATAACTTATACGTGGCAGTTGGCGTTTCGCTACTCTTTCTATATTTGACAGGCTTTCAGCTTCTTCCCATTTTTAAGCGGCATGATGCCAAGGTCTGGATACATCTATACCCAGTACAGCCCATCTATAAAAAGGTAGATTTTTATCGTTTACTGATCCAAGTGCTTTCTATTCAAGGGCTGGTGTTCGGGGCGGCTACTGCATTAAGTGGAAGCTTTATCAACGCTGGATTGGTGTTAGCAGTAAGTCTTTTGTTTGCATTTGTTTTTGGGAAACATTATGCCCCTGGGAGAATTAGGAAAATGGAGCAATATTAAAATAAAAAGCACTCCCCTCGCGAGTGCTTTTTGGATAGCGTGAATCTCTCCAGCTTTGGTTTAGCTGCTTTGACATGTCCATAAGAGGCGCCTATACCATTGCATGGCTACTAAGAAATCGCAATAGACTCATCTTTTGAAAGTGTCTGTTTTTGATATTTCACAGCAGCTAATGTCAACGTTTTAGCCCCTAAGAGCATTGACTTTTCGTTGATATCAAATTTCGGATGATGATGCGGGTATGGAGATTCGGTATCATCGGGTTGGGCCCCAGTGAAAAAGAAGGTACCTTTTACATGTTGTAAATAATAAGCAAAATCTTCTCCGCTCATTTGTTGTTCCAATTCTTCTACATGTGCGACACCCGGAACCTCTACCGCTAGTTTTGCCAAAAATTCTGTCTCTTGTTTATGGTTTACGACTGCCGGATAGCCGCGGTAATAATGGTATTCATATCCGCAGTCCCCATTGGCGAGACAAGTCCCTTTTACAACCGCTTCAATTTCTTGCTCGATCAAATCGCGGACCTCTTCACTGAATGTCCTGACAGTTCCCTGTAGTTTGGCAGTATCCGCAATAACATTGAAGGCGTTCTCAGCGATGAAAGAGCCAACTGAAACAACTGCCGATTCAACAGGGTTTACCCTTCGGCTTACAATTTGTTGAAGGTTCATGACAAGCTGAGAACCAATAGCAACAGCATCCTTTGTTTTATGCGGCATAGCCCCATGGCCTCCTCGGCCTTTAATGAGGATTTCAAAGCGGTCCGCAGCAGCCATGAATGGGCCTGTGCGATAACTAATCGTTCCATGTGGGATCTCCGCCCATAGATGCGTCCCAAAAATGACATCTACCCCATTTAGACAGCCGTCCTCGATCATGGAAATGGCCCCACCTGGTGCGAGTTCTTCGGCATGCTGATGGATGAGAACATACTCACCTGAAAGTTCCTCTCTGAGCTCATTCAGAGCTTTACCGATCAGCATTAATGATGCGGTGTGACCGTCATGACCGCATGCATGCATCACGCCTGGTACTTTTGAACTGAACGGAAGGCCCGTTTCTTCTTGAACTGGAAGTGCATCAAAATCAGCGCGTAATGCAACAGTTTTACCGGGATTGCCGCCTTTGATCCGCGCAACGACACCGTTTCCTCCCACATTCGTTTCTACATCAACCCCTAGCTGTTTGTAAAAATCTGCAATATACGCTGCTGTTTTGGTTTCCTGGAATGATAATTCGGGGTTTTGATGCAGGTGGCGTCTAATTTGCACCATTTCATCATAATATTCCTCTAATTTCTTCAATAGAGCCTGCTCCAATGAGAACCACCGCCTATTTTCTATTTGAAATGATTATAGCATAGAGGAAGTCTGATATCTTTATTCAAGATATGACCGAATGACAAAGAAAAATAAGGGAATGCCACAGACAAGTGCATTCCCTTCAATGAGGAATTTTGTTGTTTTTTTCCAATGCCTGCTGTTTATAGGCTGCTATAGATGTGAATATTAGTATTAATACGGATGTGCCGCCAATGAGGGCGTGGCTTCAAATGTCCGAGGGACAAAAGCCCAAATTCCCAACTTCATCATATGACGGCCAGGGAGCGGTGTATCAGCATCATCAGACCTCATCTGTATTTTTCTCTTCCTCATCGTCCAGCACAAAGACAGACAGGTAAGAAGGTCCAGAAAAGACATTTGTGCTCTTAGCAGATTGGATGACCGTAGAATGGGAATCAGCGAATAGAGCAGATTGCTTCCAGCTCCTTAATGATTCCTCGTCCTCCCATATTGTCATGGCGATGTATGTGTCACTGGATAGTGGGCGAAGCAGTCGGAAGGCGGTGAAGCCGGGAAGCGATTCGACCTTTTTCATATGACCTGAGAACGTATATTCAAAAATGGGACGACTTTCTTCACGTACAGATATATGGTCGCAAGCAACGAAGCCTTTTTGTTCAAGCTGTCCGGAAGAATGAATAACTTCGTATTTTCTGGGGGATTGAAAAAACGTTTTCCCTTCGGTTTCGTGCCATAATTGACAAGTATCAGCATTTTGCATTAACAGCATGCGTTCTTGCGGATGTTTGTCTTTCATTTTTTTTAAGAAGAAAAATGTTCCAGTTGTAATATATGTGTACATTTACGACACCTCTTTTGTATAGAGTACTTATTTGTATGAGTCTACCCAAATGAAGTGATGACAAAACAAAGCAAGGAAGCTTGTGAAAAAAGCACAAATTTATGACAACCCCGCATCCCGCCTATACTTTGGATAGGAAAAGTAATATAGTAGGCATGAGTCAATCACATGTTCTATTATATGAGTGGAAATAAATGATTTTTATATACGAGAAAAACCTGAAAGGTGGCTTCCTTGTTCATGAGTAAAATCACAAATGATACATTTTTAAGGGCTGCGAAAGGAGAGAAGACGGATCATGTACCTGTTTGGTATATGCGCCAGGCTGGACGTTCTCAGCCAGAATATCGGGAACTGAAAGAAAAGTACTCTCTTTTCGAAATCACGCACCGTCCGGAAATTTGCGCTTATGTAACAAGGCTTCCGGTAGAAAACTACAATGTGGATGCGGCAATTTTATACAAAGATATCATGACCCCGCTTCCAGCGCTAGGCGTGAATGTGGAAATCGTCGGTGGGGTTGGCCCTGTCATTGATAATCCAATTCGTTCCGCAGCTGATGTTGAGAAACTCGGTGAGCTTCATCCAGAAAAAGATATTGATTACGTTTTAGAAACCATCAAGATTTTAACGGAAGAGCAATTGACGGTCCCATTGATTGGGTTTGGAGGGGCTCCATTTACATTGGCGTCATATATGGTTGAAGGAGGGCCTTCTAAAAATTACCATAAAACGAAAGCGTTTATGTATTCAGAGCCAAAAGCGTGGTCACTACTAATGGATAAGCTTGCAGATATGACGGTCGTTTATTTGAAAGCCCAAATTAAAGCAGGAGCCAGCGCTGTGCAATTATTTGATTCATGGGTTGGTGCGCTGAGCCGTGCAGATTACCAAACATTTATTAAACCAGTTATGGAAAGGATATTCGCTGAACTAAAAAGTGAGAATGTCCCGCTCATCATGCATGGAGTAGGAGCCAGCCACCTTGCGCTGGAATGGAATGATTTACCTCTTGATGTGGTCGGCCTTGACTGGAGACTGCCGATTGCTGATGCACGTAAGCTAGGCGTTACAAAAGCGGTACAAGGAAACCTAGATCCTGCTGTGCTCATTTCTTCATGGGATGTCATAGAAGAAAGAGCAAAAGAAATCATTGATCAAGGGATAGAAAAACCTGGTTTTGTTTTTAATCTTGGCCACGGTGTGTTTCCGGAGGTCAAACCAGAAACATTAAAAAAACTGACTGCATTTGTTCATGAATATAGTGCAGAGAAACTAAAGTAGTAGACTTTTCCAGAAGGAGAGCAGCAAGATGCCGAAAAAGAAAATGGGATTGCTCGTTATGGCATACGGAACTCCATATAACGAAGATGATATTGAACGTTACTATACTCACATAAGGCGCGGGAGAAAACCCTCTCCCGAAGCGTTGGAGGATTTAAAGAACAGATACGAGGCGATTGGAGGAATTTCACCGCTAGCCAAAATTACTGAAAATCAGGCTTATGGACTTGCCACCCGGTTGAATGAAGTCCAAGATGAGGTGGAATTCAAAGCATATATCGGATTAAAGCATATTGAGCCATTTATCGAAGATGCTGTACAGAAAATGAAGGATGATGGAATCAAAGAGGCCGTATCGCTCGTTTTAGCGCCACATTTCTCCACCTTCAGTGTCAAGTCGTATAACGGACGTGCACAGGAAACGGCCGCTGAATTGGGAGACCTTACCATTACATCCATTGAAAGCTGGTACAATGAACCTACATTTATCGATTACTGGGTTAGGCAAGTGAAGGAAGTTTACGATAGTATGCCGAATGATGAGCGAGAGGCAGCTTGTTTGATTGTATCTGCACACAGCCTGCCGGAGAAAATTCTTCAATTTCACGATCCATATCCTCAGCAGTTGCAGGAGACAGCAGACCTGATTGCAAAAGGAGCGGGCATTAAAGACTATGAGGTTGGATGGCAAAGTGAAGGGAATACGCCTGAACCATGGCTCGGCCCTGATGTACAGGATTTGACACGCGATTTATACGATCAGAAAAAATACAAGGCTTTTGTTTATATACCGGTTGGCTTTGTTTCAACCCACTTGGAAGTGCTCTATGATAACGACCACGAATGCAAAGCAGTGACAGATGAAGTGGGCTCATCCTATTACAGGCCCGCAATGCCAGATGCGCAGCCTGAATTTATTGATGCACTGGCGACAGTAGTTTTAAAGAAACTTGGAAAACTTTAATTAAAAGAAGGCGATGTCGGTTTGGCAGAAGACAAGAAAAAAGTTGTTGTGATCGGTGGTGGAATAACCGGTTTATCAGCAGCGTACTATTTACAAAAAACAATTCGTGAAAAGAAGCTCTCTTGTGATGTTTTGCTTGTGGAAGCAAGTCATAAACTTGGAGGCAAATTTCAGACGGTTTATAGAGATGGTTTTACAATTGAACGCGGCCCTGACTCTTTTCTTGAAAGGAAGAAGAGTGCGGCAGAACTTGCTATAGATGTCGGATTGAAGGATGAACTGGTGAACAATACAGCGGGACGGTCTTTTGTACTTGCCAATGAGAAGCTCCATCCAATGCCCAAGGGGGCAGTTATGGGAATTCCGACGAAAATCACGCCATTCATTACAACTGATTTATTTTCGATTCAAGGTAAAATGAGGGCGGCAGCAGATTTTGTCATGCCTCGCTCAAAAGTTTCAGGAGACCAATCACTGGGCGGCTTTTTCCGCAGGCGTCTAGGAGATGAAGTAGTGGAAAATCTGGTAGAACCACTTCTATCAGGCATCTATGCGGGTGATATTGACCGACTCAGTCTAATGTCTACATTTCCACAATTTTATCAGGTGGAACAGAAACACAGAAGCTTGATTAAGGGGATGAAGAAGACTACGCCGACTGGGCCGAAAAAGGAAGTTAATGCAAAAAACCAAGGGATTTTCTTGACTTTAAAAGGCGGTTTGCAGTCGCTTGTCAAAGCAATAGAAGAAAAACTCGAATCTTCTTCGGTATTAAAAGGAACACGTGTCGTTTCTATTGTGAATAACAATGAAAAAGGGTACAAGCTTCAACTAAATAACGGAGAGTGGCTTGAAGCGGACAGTATTCTCCTTACACTGCCTCATCCTGCATTGGCAGATTTGTTCCCTGATAATCCTGTCATTCAGGAGCTGAGGGAAATGCCTGCTACCTCGGTAGCAACGGTTGCAATGGCCTTTGATGCGAAAGATGTCGATGATCATTTGGATGGGACTGGTTTTGTCGTATCAAGAAACAGTGATTATACGATCACGGCGTGTACATGGACGCATAAAAAATGGCCGCATACCACACCAGAAGGAAAAGTATTGTTGCGTTGCTATGTTGGTCGCGCAGGTGAGGAAACCGTTGTAGATTTATCAGATGAAGAGATAGAAAGAATTGTTTTGGCAGATTTGAAGCGGACAATGGATTTAACAGCGAAACCAAACTTTACGATTGTAACTAGGTGGAAGCAGGCAATGCCGCAATACACTGTTGGCCATAAAGAGCGGATTGATAAAATTAAAGCTGATTTCCAACATAATATGCCTGGGGTATTCATTGCCGGCAGCTCCTTTGAAGGTTTGGGAATTCCTGATTGTATTGACCAGGGAAAAGCAGCGGTAAATGATGTATTACAATATATATTAAAATAGTGGAGGAACGGTTCTGGAAACCGCTCCTCTATTGTTTTTCAGTGATGATGCGGTAATCTTGCTAGTTAATTCCTGATCTTTCTTCTGTAAAAACAATCAATAATTTAGACTCTTAGTGAGCAGCGAAAGCCTCTGCCGGCAAAGTAGGCATCCGCACCATTATGATACAAGAAGACATGTCCGAAGCGAAAATCGCAAAAAAGCGCACCGCCAAGCTCTCTAATATCGGAAGGTGTCTGTACCCAACTCGACGTTTTCGTATCAACATGCTCAAGCTTCTGTAATTCTCGATATTGTACTTCTGTTAATAGTTCGATGCCCATAGCAGCAGCCATATCAGTAGCGTTATTTTCCGGTTTATGTTTTTTCCTTGATTCTAGCCCTTCGCGGTCAAAGCAAACACTTCTGCGCCCTTTAGGACTTTCCGCTGAACAATCATAAAAAATATATTCATCTTTCTTCTTATCATGACCGACAACATCTGGTTCACCGCCAGTTCTCTCCATTTCATTGAGTGACCAAACCTTTTCAGGATTCGCATCCAATTTTGCTTGGACTTTACTCCACTCAAGACCTTGATGGCGATGCATATTTTTTTCAAAACGAGCTTTCAAAACATTGAGCAACTCTTCGCGCTGTTCTGGTGATAACTCCTTTTTATTGCTAATTTGATCACTATTGGTCATGTTTATTTCCCCTTTATCGTTTTGAAGTATATAAATAGCTGTGTTCATTCAGTTTATAATAATCTAAGCGGTAAATCCATGATTTTACGGTTGGGTAGTTGACGAACAAGAATAAAAAATACGGAAGAAAGTTCCTTATGGGGCTTTCTTCCGTACTGTTTTCTTATAGGGCAGCTTTGATATCCTTAATGATCTGTTTAAATGGTACTTCTTTATCACCGGTATATTCCCCGATTATTTCTCCTTCTTTATTAAAGAGATAGAAGCTGACTCCATGGACGACCTGGTCGTCATTCTGTGGTTTTTTCACGACTGTTTTAAAATTTTTTGGTGCATAATCTTCGATTTCTTGCTGTGAATAGCCTGTAAGAAAGTGCCATCTGGAAAAATCAGCGTCAAAGGATTCGCCATAGCTTTTTAGCACTTCTGGAGTATCAATTTCTGGATCCACACTAAATGATACAAAATGGACATCGTCAAGTCCTTTTTCTTTCACTTTTTTCTGTAGCTCACTCATATTCATTGTCATCGGGGGACAGACCGTCGTACAGTTCGTGAATACAAAATCAGAGACCCAAACCTTACCTTTTAAATCCTTGAGCCCAAAACTGTTCCCATCTTGATCTGTATAATTGAAATCTTCAATGGGACTGCCACTCTTCTGTGAAGAACAGGCACTTAAGATTAGAAGAGATATGAAGATAACGGAAAAAACTTTTTTCAAAAAAAACCCTCCCGAAAAACGCACATATTTTGCATTCATTATACCTAATATATGCAACCTATTGGCAGTAACAGGGCAATGTTCAGAAAAAATTCATTTAAAATTCATTTTAAAGTAAATCTGGTGAACTTTTTGCTTGCCGGCCAAAAATGAAGGCTATCCCATATTGAGAGTCTCGGGAGATAATGGTAATATCAATCCGAGAAAAGAATTCCAAACGGTATAGTAGAAAGGCGTGAGGAGTCATATACCCTCTAATAAAGAAATTTTTATTTATGATGGATCCCGAAGAGATGCATCACCGTACGGTCTCCGCATTGAAGCTTGCGGATAAGGCAGGCGGAAAAGCATTGTTGCGTTCAATGTATCAGGTTGATGACGAAAGCTTGGCAATAGATGTTTGTGGAATACGATTTCCAAATCCGGTCGGATTGGCTGCCGGATACGATAAGAATGCCGAAGTTTATCATGCGCTGTCCGCCATGGGCTTTGGCTTCGTAGAAGTGGGGACGATTACTCCGGTTGCGCAGTCCGGAAACGAAAAGCCGCGGCTTTTCCGTCTCGTTGAAGACAGTGCCGTGATCAATCGCATGGGGTTCAATAACGATGGAGCAGAGACTGTTAAAAGGAACCTGCAGCATTATGAAACTGCAGGTGCGCCGATTGGAATTAATATTGGCAAAAATAAGGTAACCCCCAATGATGAAGCAGCAAGCGACTATGAAAAGTGCTTGGATAGCCTATATTCGTACGGACATTATTTCGTAATTAATATTAGCTCGCCCAACACTCCAAATTTGCGTGACCTACAGGAAATAGAGAGTCTCAAGCAGTTAATTTCTTCTATTCAGAGGAAAAAGGCTGAACTGGAGTCAAATGGCGCAATGAACAAGCCGATCTTTTTAAAAGTGGCTCCTGATATGACTGATGAACAGATGCGTGATGTTGTCCATACTGCTGTGGATGAAGGTCTATCCGGAATTATTGCTACAAATACAACCCTCTCAAGGGAAGGACTGGCTTCTAAAGTCCATGTTGAAGAGGCTGGTGGCCTTAGCGGCCTTCCGCTCAAAGAAAGGTCAACTGCATGGGTTAGGGAAATATATGAAGAAGTTGGAGATCAGGTACCTATTGTTGGAGTAGGCGGTATATTCAACGGAGATGATGCATACGAGAAAATTCTTGCTGGTGCAAGCCTGATTCAGGTGTACACAGGGATGATTTATGAGGGGCCGGGAATCGTCAAGTCTATTAATACGAGATTGCTGGAATTATTGAAGAGGGATGGTTTTACCAATATTAAAGAGGCGGTTGGAGCAGGCCGTTAAAGAAAAGATGGAGCTGTCACTGAGGCAGCTTCATTTTTGTATTATAACAGATGGAGGGATAAAAAAATAACCCCCAGCGGTGGGGGAATATGTCAACTTTATTTAAATTCTAAGCACTTATCGCATTTTGTTCCATAGCACTCGTGTTGTTCTGATACGGTTTCTCCGCATTCTGTACATTTCTTTGGAGGTAAATTTTTGAAAAATTCAACTGCATTTTCGATCATTTTAATGTCCTCTCCTTCAAATTTGTTATACAACGGTGCTTCGTTGTTTATATTGTATTATAACAGGTGTTTTTCTGTCAACAGGAAATTTCTTTTTTTCTGCTAAAAATTAAAAAATCTAGTATAGTAAGGATTAACGAAGATTCGCAGGGAATGATGAAGATGGAGCTGACCATTATCGGGCACTGGGGTGGATTTCCGAAAGAAGGGGAAGCAAGCTCAGGATACTTGTTGACTCATAACGGTTTTCATTTGCTTATCGATTGCGGTAGTGCCGTCTTATCCAAGCTCCAGACCATGATAAGTGTTGAGAGGCTGGATGGAATGATTCTCTCGCATTATCATCCGGACCATACGGCGGATATCGGCGTCGTCCAGCACGCTCTATATGTTGGGAAGTTCATAAACCAGTACGACAAAACCCTCCCCATCTATGGTCACATGCTGGATATGGAGGGGTTTCATCAGCTTACTTATAAAGATGTAACAGCAGGGATAGCCTATAAACCTGAAGAAATATTACATACTGGCCCATTTAAAGTATCCTTTTTGCAAACACATCATTCAGTTCCTTGTTTCGCTATGAGGATGGAGACAGATGGAAAAGCTCTTGTGTATACAGGTGATACTTCATACTTTGAAGAACTGGCAGATTTTGCTGGAGAGGCAGATGTATTGCTTTGTGAATCGAATTTTTATAAAGGGATGGATGGCAGTGCTGCTGGTCATATGACGAGTGAGGAAGCCGGAATGATTGCTCACCAAGCGGGTGTGAACAAGCTTATTCTGACACATCTTCCACATTTCGGAGATTTGTCGAAGCTCCAAGTTGAGGCGGCAGAACAATATGCAGGGGAAATCCTTATGGCTTCAGCAGGGCTAAACATCACAATTTAATGTAAAGGGGAAGAAGTTCACATGCTTTTTATTGATAATCAGGGTATGACAGATCCGCGAATCAATCTGGCCATTGAAGAATTTGCTCTTAAGAACCTTGAGATAAAGGATGATGGTTATTTACTCTTCTATATAAATAAGCCTTCAATCATCATCGGCAAAAACCAGAATACAATTGAAGAGATCAACACAGATTATGTTGAAAAAAATGGTATCCATGTCGTCAGACGGTTGTCAGGAGGCGGAGCGGTTTATCATGATTTGGGAAATTTGAATTACAGCTTCATTACGAAGGATGAAGGAGATAGCTTCATGAATTTCCGGAAGTTTACGGAACCCGTCATTCAAGCATTGGAGAAGCTTGGGATAAAGGCAGAGCTGCGAGGAAGAAATGATATTCTGGTGGAAGGACGAAAAATTTCTGGAAATGCCCAGTTTGCGACTAGAGGACGCATGTTCACTCATGGGACATTACTGTTTGATTCAGAAATTGAAAATGTAGTTTCAGCCTTGAAGGTTCGGAAGGATAAAATCGAATCAAAGGGGATCAAGTCCATCAGAAGCCGTGTTGCAAATATCTCGGAGTTTTTGGAGGAAAAAATAACGACCGAGCAGTTTAGGGACCTCCTTCTCCGTTATATTTTTGAAGGGCAAGATCCAATTCCGGAATATAAGTTGACAGAGGATGATTGGAACAAAATCAATGAGATTTCAAAAAGCCGCTACCAGAACTGGGATTGGAATTATGGAAAATCTCCCAAATTTAACTTTCAGCATTCACACCGTTTCCCTGTGGGGCAAATCGAATTTCTTTTAGATGTGAATAAAGGTCAGATTACCAACTGCAAAATTTTCGGCGACTTTTTCGGTATCGGGGATGTACATGATATTGAAAAGCGATTGATAGGAGTAAAATATGACAGGGCGGAAATAGCCAAGGCACTTGAGCATGTAGATATTCAGCATTATTTCGGCAATGTTACAAAAGAGGAAATCATTGAGCTGTTATACTAGGAGAAGAGTCATAGCCCGAAAAATAAGGGTTGTGACTTTTTCAAACTTTTATTATAATTGAAAATAGTAATGCATCTGGGATTCTCAACGCTAAAAAATGAATGATTGTTCATTCAATAGGAGGAAACGTTATGAATTTACCTGATAGTTTACTAGAGGCAGCAATGAAAAATCGCGAAAAGACGGCCTATTATTTCATGGATGAGGCCACGACCTATGAACAACTGAATGAGTCTGTCAATAGGTTTGCAAGCGGGTTAGCAAAAGCAGGGATAGGAAGAGGTGACCATGTTGCCCTTCTGTTGGGAAACTCCCCACATTTTATTATTAGTCTTTATGGGATTATGAGAGTGGGAGCGACAGCGATTCCGATTAACCCAACCTATACTCCGTCAGAGATTTCCTACATATTGAAAGACGGAGATGTAAAGGCTGTCATTGCCTTGGATCAGCTTGTTCCATATATCGATCAATTGAGGGTGGCCGCACCGAAAATTGAACATTACATCATCTGTGAAACGGGAGCTCAATTAAGCGAAGGAATGGAAACGTTTTCTGGAATCCTTCAATCGGGGGAAAGCGATTTTACGCCAGTATCTGTCGATAGTGAGGATACGGCAGTTATTTTATACACATCCGGAACAACTGGAAAGCCTAAGGGGGCAATGCTAACCCATGGAAATCTATATTCCAACGCACGCGATATCCGGGACTATCTGGAAATGGATGACGAAGATACAGTCATCACAACGCTGCCAGTGTTCCATGTATTTAGTTTGACTGTAGTTTTGAATGCTCCTCTTATAAGCGGATCGGCTTTGATTATCGTACCAAGGTTTAGTCCGAAGGAAATTTTCCGAGTGGCTCGAAAACATAAGGCAACTATCTTTGCAGGCGTGCCAACAATGTATAATTTCTTATATCAATATCCGGAAAGTAGTCCTGGAGATTTTGCCTCTTTGAGACTTTGTATTTCGGGTGGGGCGTCCATGCCAGTCGCTTTATTGAAAAACTTTGAAGAAAAATTCAATGTCATTGTTTCTGAAGGGTATGGCTTATCAGAGGCTTCACCAGTTACCTGTTTTAACCCACTTGATAGACCACGAAAACCTGGATCAATTGGCACTACTATCTACAATGTGGAAAATAAGGTAGTGGATGAGTTTGGGAATGAGCTTCCTGTAGGAAAGGTGGGTGAATTGGTGGTACGTGGGCCAAACGTCATGAAAGGGTATTATAACATGCCTGAAGAAACTTCAAAGGCTATTCGTGAAGGTTGGCTGTATACGGGTGATTTGGCAAGAATGGATGAAGAAGGGTATTTTTATATCGTTGATCGCAAGAAAGACCTTGTCATCGTTGGGGGATATAACGTATACCCTAGAGAAGTGGAAGAAGTCCTATATGAACATCCTGGTGTTCTGGAGGCCGCAGTGATCGGCGTGCCCGATTCGGAACAAGGAGAAGTAGTGAAAGCTTTTATTGTGCCAAAGGAAGAACAAGTAGAAAAAACGGAGCTACATCAATTTCTTGCTGATAGACTGGCTTCATACAAACTCCCTAGATTCATCGAGTTTCTTGAAGAACTGCCTAAAAACTCTACTGGAAAAGTAATGAAAAGGGAATTGAAAAATCAAGTTCTGCAATGATCACGGATGCTCTCTTCCGTGATTTTTTCAATTGGAAAAACAATTTGGACTTTTCATCTTGAGAGAAAGGTTTTTTCAAAGATATCAAGAAATATTATATAGAAGAGCTAAACGAAGGAAGGGGATTAATGATGGAAAATATTCAGTTGGAAGTACAGGATTTTATTGCGACGGTCACGATCAATCGTCCTGATTCTTTAAATGCTTTTAATTATGAAACATTGTGTGAATTGGGAGAAACGGCAGAAATATTAAAAACGGACAAAGATGTTCGGCTAGTGATTGTGAAAGGAGCCGGTGAAAAGGCGTTCAGCGTTGGCGCAGACCTGAAAGAAAGGAAAACGTTATCGGAACAGCAAGTACGTCGTAATGTGAATAAAATTGGCGAGGTGTTTCATGCAATAGAAAAATTACCACAGCCAACTATTGCAGTGATGAACGGTCATGCTTTTGGGGGAGGGATGGAGCTAGCTTTGGCTTGTGATTTTAGGATAGCGGTGAAAGAAGCGACCATGGGATTGACGGAAACAAGCTTGGCCATTATTCCAGGCGCTGGGGGAACACAAAGGCTGCCGCGCTTAATTGGAGAAGCCAAGGCAATGGAATTGATCTTGACGGCACGGAGAATGAAAGCCGAAGAAGCTTATACATATGGAATTGTTACCAAAGTTGCAGATCGCGAAGAACTAATAACAAAAGTAATGGAACTGGCAGACGCTATTCTTGCTAACGGGCCGATTGCTGTTCAGCAAGCGAAATACGCCATCAAAACAGGGATGAATGCGGATCTGCAGACTGGGCTGGAGATTGAAAGAAAAGCTTATGAACTGACCATTCCTACTGAGGACCGGCTGGAGGCGCTCCAGGCATTCAGCGAGAAGAGAAAGCCTGTATACCAAGGGAAATAAGCAGGCAAGTATGCGTTATGTCGGCGCAAGAATTAAGTCACGCGGAAGTTTATTCAGGAAGAATGTGCTCTTACAGCAATGTGTATTCGAGGAAGCAAAGGTTGCCTCGTCGCAAAGCTGCATGAAGAGTCGGTTGATTTTTGGGGGTAAGGAGAATTGGAAGCTTCAGTACGGAAAGTAAAGATCTCACAATTTCGCCTCGGTCTTCAGGATGGCGTCAGCATAGCCATTGGATATGCTCCGATCGCCCTAACATACGGGCTTTTGGCAAAAACAGCAGGTCTTACACTAGTAGAAACTGTCTTGATGAGCCTCATTGTGTTTGCAGGGGCTTCCCAGTATATGGCACTTAGCATGTTTGCGCTTGGAACAGGATCACTTGAAGTGATCCTGACGACTTTTATTGTGAACATCCGGCATTTTCTCATGTCCGCCTCATTAAACGAGAAGGTAGAAAAGGAAGCTACGTGGAAAAAAGCCGTTTATGCCTTTGGAATTACTGATGAAACTTTTTCTGTTGCCGCTACGAAAGCAGGGACGGTTTCAACTGGTTATTTATTTGGTATCATATTTTTGGCATATAGCAGTTGGGTTGTTTTTTCAGGCATTGGTTACGGTATAGGGGCCAGTTTGCCGAAGATACTTCAAGACAGCATGACCATAGCGCTTTATGCCATGTTTATCGGTTTGCTAGTTCCTTCCATGAGAAAAAGCGTAAAGGTTGTCTACTTAGCGCTTTTAGCTGCTGTTTTTAATAGCGCCTTCGTTTATTGGAATGTGATGGGAAAAGGCTGGGCGATTGTTGTGGCAACTCTCCTGTCCTCAATTTTGGTCGAAGCGGTTGAAACCATCAAAAAGAAGGGAGAGCCAGCCGATGAATAGTTCGTTGATCATTTTTACAATTATGGGTATGGCGGTTGTTACATATATTCCGAGAATGTTGCCATTCGTCATGTTCAGAGGGAAGGAGCTGCCTCCTTTTTTGCAGGGAGTATTGCAAAATGTTCCGTTCGCTACGCTTGGCGCATTAATCTTTCCAGCTGTTCTCCTTATTAACGACGGAAATATTCTTTTTGGGCTTGCAGGAGCCGCGGCCGCCTTCATTATTGCATTTTTGGGGGCAAACGTAATCATCGTTGTGATTGGTTCTATTGTAGTATTAAGTATTTATTCACTTTTTATTTAACATTGGCGGAGCTTATTTAAAGCTTTCGCTTATTTTTTGTTCTTGAGGAGACAATAGGACTAGGTTGGTTCTGTTCTGCCAGCTATCGATGTTACATATAATAATGAATGGACAAGGAGGGGAGACCATTGGTTAGAAAATGGGCATTGCGGGCAGTGATCGCTTATTTTTTGTTTGGAATCGTCATGTATGCGTATCTGTTTTTTTTGACGGACACTTCAATTCCGCACATGTATAAAGGGACGAGTATAGATCCAGCGACTTTTTTAAACAGCAGAGAGCTTATGCTGAGTGAAGAATATTCAAAAATTAGGAACCTGATGTTTTTTCTTGCGGAACCCTATCAATGGCTGTTTTATTACCTCATTCTACTGTTTGGCATATCGGCGATGTTTGAACGATGGGCAGGGAAGACAACGAAATGGTTCCCGCTCCAGACGATCATTTACCTGTTTTGGTTATCGCTTGCCTCATTTGTTGCTACCTTTCCGTTTGCTTATACATCCTATCTTTTTTCTAAGACCTATAATATCTCAACACAGTATTTCTCTTCTTGGATGAAGGATCAATTTTTGGATTTCTGGATCAGTTATGCAACGATGTGTGTAGTCATCCTTGTGATTTATTCAATGATGAAAAAATTCAAAAAGAAGTGGTGGCTGGCGGTCTGGGTATTATCCATCCCATTTTCAATCTTTATGATGTTTATTCGTCCGGTCGTGATTGACCCGCTTTACAATGACTTTTATCCTCTGAAAAATAAACAGCTTGAAACGAAGATTCTTTCTCTTGCGGATGAAGCGGATATTCCGGCTGAACATGTATACGAAGTGGATATGTCTAAAAAGACGAACGCATTGAATGCCTATGTGACAGGCGTTGGCTCCAATTCCAGGATTGTTCTCTGGGATACGACTTTGGAAAGGCTTGATGACGAAGAGGTTTTGTTCATAATGGCACATGAGATGGGCCATTATGTGGAGAAGCACATTTATAAAGGCATTGCGGGTTATATCATGCTTTCTTTTGTTGGTTTATGGCTGACAGCGAAGCTGATGGAGCTATGGGTTCAGAAGCGAGGAGCCGTCTGGAAAGTACATCATATAATGAATATTAGTTCCCTGCCGGCATTTCTGCTTATTACATCTATTTTACTTTTTGTCGTGAGCCCTCTGACCAATTGGGTATCGCGCTATCAGGAAATGCGCGCAGACCAGTATGCATTAGAAACGACAGAAGACCGTGATGCCGCTGTACGGACATTTCAGGATTTGACAAGAGCTGGGTTAAGCCAAGTAAACCCCCCATATTTAGTAAAAATTTTTCGGTATGAGCACCCAACGATGCTGGAACGAATCAAAATGGCAGATGAATTTGAAAGTGAGAGCGATTAGTCAACAAGCTATTCGGTCAGTCTGTGATGAAGAACTATTTGCATCTCAGACCAAAAAAATCCCCCTTTTCAGGGGGATGTAGTTTTATTTACCTATGTGGTCGATGAGCTCTTTTGAAAGCTTCGCGAAAGTTTTCTCGTCTCTTTGATCCAGCGCAAGATCAATTTCCGCACGCAGTTGTTCCTCTCTCCGCTTTTGCAAAAGATCGTTTAGGAAAATTTCTGTGTACCATTGCAGCGCTTTAGCTTCTTTTTGATTTTGGGTCATCGTGTACTCTTTTAACAGTTCCTGATAAGTTTTCTTCCTCTCCATCGATGATCACCTCGGAACCTTTTTTTAATTATACACAGATTCAGTCAAAAACACAAGGTCAGAATTTAAATTTTCAGATGTTTTTTTATATTGGCATCTATCAAGACTAAAGACCCAAACAATTTTTAGAAAGCATAAAATTGATGAAATAGTAGCTGCGGTGCACATGATGTGCCATTGGGATGACATACTAAAGTATGAGTGATTAAACAGTTTGTTTAGATTTTTTAGAATTTTGGTGACATTTTTGGGAATCTATGTTATTATTATAGGCATATTGGATGAATGAAAAAGAAAGGGGAAAGAAAATGACAGAAAAGAGAATATTATCAAATTATGAAGTGAATCCTCAAATGATGATGGTTCGTCCGACAGATGATGATTTCTCGGAAGTGATTGAAACAGGCGCCCGCTATGTGATTTCTTGTAAAACCTTTGAGATTGTACAAAAAAGCTGTGAGTATTTTGGAAGCTCGTATTCAGGTAGGAGGGATGGAACGAAGGAGTTAATTGGCATCACTCATAAGGCACCTATTATGGTAGAGCCCTTCACTTCTATCTACTTATTTCCAACCGCATCTCCGACAAGTCCTCAATGTGCGTGGATTTCCCATGATTATATTGCTTCATATGATAAGAATGGGCCATATTCAACCATTATCACGTTTCAAAATGGCGAAAGCTATGAACTTCCGATTTCTTTCTACTCCTTAGAAAATCAAATTTCACGAACAGCTATGCTTCGAATTAAATTCACACAAAATATGAAGAAAATAGATCGTTTCAATAAAAGAAATCTCCCATTTATTACATAATCGGGCATCTGAGCCTATGGATCAACGAGTAAGATTTCTAATAAGATTCTAGAATGAATCAGTCGAAGGAAAACTGTTTTTCTTCGGCTGATTTTGCATTTTAATCAGTAGCTTCGCTAATCGTTCCTGTTCTAACTGCAAGATGTTAGGAAGGGGACGTACTAGTGCAGGCGAAGCGACAGTCTGAATGAGAAGCTACCTCTGCGTTTGCCGTCTAAGAAGGAGAACTGGTGCTTAAATAAAGGCACATTAATTCTTCAACCTTGTTTCGCAGCCGGGGATTAAAGTAATTACGGTGTTCTTCGTACCCTTTATACAAGAACAAGTACATCGTAAAAGCTTCATCTGACTTCATTCGTTTCACTCGAATATTATTTTTGTACAAATATCGTTTCACTTCAGCCAATTCTTTTTGCACATTGCGGATGGTGTCTTCAATCCAATGTTGATAAGGTTTTTTCAGTTTGATCGAGCTTTTTTCAACGGCGGATAAATCACATTGTAAAACTGTTAGTAGCATCGGTAAATAAATCGCTTGTTCAATGATATTCCGCTCGTTTTCAGGAATTTTTGTCATTGAGCAGGCCTCCTAGAAAAGGAACATTTGTTCCCCTTTATTTTACTAAGGGGTGAATAAAAAAGCAAGTTAAAATTTTTTTCGTTTGAAAGGTGCCGAATAGAACAAGCAGGCCCGGCTATGCTATAATTTATAAGAAATCAAGTTGCCGGGCCTATTTACCTGCTGGGAATAGAGGAATGTTCATGGATTTGTTCTCATTCGAAGACTGGATGACGCTAGACAATGTAATCGAACTGATTGAAAAATACCGATCAATTGGTCCACTTCCAGGGATCTTATTGCCTTTTTTAGAGGCTTTTTTGCCTTTTTTGCCGCTTTTCCTTTTTGTGATGGCCAATGCAAATGCCTTCGGTCTGGGGTGGGGTTTTCTTTTCTCTTGGATTGGGGCTTCATGGGGAGCCTACGTTGTGTTCCTCCTGATTCGAAGATTTGGCAAAGCAAGGATATTTGTCCCCCTCCGCAGAAACCCCAAAGTGCAGAGCTTGATGGCATGGGTGGAAAAACGCGGATTCGGTCCTTTGTTTCTGTTACTCTGCTTCCCATTTACTCCATCTGCAGTCGTGAATATTGTGGCGGGGCTTTCAGGCATCGGCATTTATCAGTACATGCTGGCAGTATTGACTGGAAAAGCAGTTATGATCTTCATCATGAGCTTCATAGGCCATGACGTCATTTCATTGATTAAACAGCCGGTCAGGACTGGTATTGCACTCGGAGCCATTGTCATTTTGTGGTATATTGGTAAGCGGATTGAAGTGAAGCTGAAACAAAAGCAATATGATCGAGGATAATTTACATATTGTCAAAATGATAAAGGGAAAGCTGCTAAAAGTGATAGCGGCTTTTTTCTTTTTGCTAAAATGTATCTATAAACAGGAATGTACGTTCGTTTTCTGGCTGCTATGTATGGTATAATAAGGTTACAAACATAGAAGAGCAATTAAGATGATGTTTACAACAAAAGAGGGGATGAAAGCATGTCACTACGCTTCGTCATCGGCCGTACAGGAACGGGAAAAACAACCCTATTCCAGAAGGAAATTGGAGAAAAACTGACAGAGCAACCAGATGGCCCTCCGATCTTGTACATAGTTCCGGAGCAAATGACTTTTATATCAGAATATGAATTGGTGCAATCGAAGGGGCTTACGGGAATGATCCGTGCACAGGTTTACAGCTTTCCGCGCCTCGCCTGGCGTATTTTTCAGGAGACAGGCGGAGCCAGTCGAACCCTAGTGACCAGTACCGGATTAAATATGCTCATAAAAAAAATAATTGAAGAACATAAAGCTGAGTTGAAGCTATTCAAACAGGCATCTGATAAAACAGGATTTATACAGCAGGTTGAACAGATATTCACTGAGTTCAAACATTACTGTGTCGAGCCAGAAGACCTCGATCAGATAAGGGAAGAAGTAGGTTTTTTTCAATCGCAGAAAGCACTTGCGGACAAGATGCATGATCTTGAATTGATCTACAGGCATTATGAAGATGCTTTAGCGGGGAAATATCTGGATTCAAATGATTCCTTACGCTTGCTGGCGGAGTCGATTGAGAAATCCTGTTACTTACAGAATGCGGAAGTATATATTGATGGTTTTACCAGCTTTACACCTCAAGAATATATGGTGATTGAAAAATTAATGAAAGCCTGTAGCCGTGTTTCTGTTTCTCTTATGCTTGATCGTCCATTTAAAAATGAAATGCCTGATGAACTTCATTTATTCAAGATGACGGGGGAAACATACGTAAGCTTATATGAACTGGCAAATCAGGAGGGAATTACAGTCGAAGAGGACGTAGTTCTCGGAAAAACCTTTAAATTCAAGCATACCAGCTTGAGGTTTCTGGAATCTCGGTTTGAAAGCAGGCCATCAGGAGAGTATGAGGACACGCCAGCATTAAGACTGATGCAATCTGTCAATAAGCGTGCAGAAATTGAAGGGATTGCAAGGGAAATACGTCGCCTCGTCATGGAGGAGGGTTATAGGTATAAGGATATCGCAGTTTTATTGCGAAATGGGAACGAGTATCAAGGGGAAATAGAAACTGTTTTTTATGATTACGATATTCCTTACTTCATTGATCAAAAACGTTCAATGCTTAACCATCCGCTTGTTGAACTAATTCGATCCATTTTGGAAGTGATCAACAGCAATTGGAGATATGAGCATGTGTTCCGTGCGGTAAAAACCGATTTGTTCTTTCCGTTGGAAACTAATGTGAACGATTTAAGGGAGCAGATGGATAGGCTGGAAAACTACGTTTTGGCCTATGGGATCAAGGGAGGGGATTGGACGAAAAAGGACAGGTGGATATACCGCCGTTTCCGCGGATTGGAATTAGATGGGGTTGCACAGACAGATGAAGAAAGGAAGCTCGAAAAGGAGCTTGCTGTATCAAGGGATATTGTCACCCTGCCCATTCTTAGGCTTACAAAGCGTCTAAAAAAAGCAGAAACAGGGCGGGAGCTGTGCGAAGCCATCTATTTCTTTTTGGAAGAACTTGATATTCCTCGAAAGCTGGAGATTCTCAGTCAGGAAGCTGAAGAGAAAGGCAAGCTTATTGAATCAAGGGAGCATGATCAGGCTTGGAATGATGTAATAGAACTGCTCGACCAATTTGTTGAGATATTAGGGGATACAAAGATGACCCTGGAAGAGCTTACCCCAGTGATGAATGCGGGATTGGAAGAGATGAAGTTTTCATTGATCCCTCCAGCCATTGATCAGGTCTTTATAGCAAATCTTGAGCAGTCGCGTCTTTCTCGTGTAAAGGTTTCATTCATCGTCGGATTAAATGACGGCGTCCTTCCCGCTAAGTTTAGCGAAGGGGGAGTCCTTTCGGATGAAGACCGTACGGCGTTGATGGATTCGGGCATGAATATCGCTCCTGACAGCAGAAGAAGGCTTCTCAATGAAGAGTTCGTCGCCTACAGGGCATTTACTTCAGCAGAGGAACAGCTGCTGCTGTCTTGGCCTTTAGCAGATAACGAGGGAAAAGCACTGCAGCCATCACCCTACCTTGATAGAATAAAAGGAATGTTTCCTCAGGTAGTAGAAACAACTGCCGTGAACGATCCGGCAGAACTGAGTGGGGATCATCAATTTGAGTATGTTTCTCATCCGGATTCAGCGATAGCATATTTGACGGGACAATTGAACCTAAAGAAAAGAAACTATCCCATTGCACCATTTTGGTGGGATGTCTATAACTTTTATATGGCAGACTCACTCTGGAAAAGCAAGGCTGAAAGGATTTTATCCAGCTTATTCTTTAAAAATGGAACGAAGAAACTCTCGGAAAATACAAGCAAGAAGTTATATGGGGACAATATTACGGCAAGTGTATCGCGTATGGAGCTATTTAACAGCTGTCCTTTCTCTCATTTCGCATTGCATGGATTAAAACTCCGTGACCGTGATATTTTCAAGCTTGAAGCACCGCATATTGGAGATTTATTTCATGCTGCCTTGAAGTGGATTGCAGATGAAGTGAACAAAAACGCCTTGAAGTGGTCAGACTTGACGAAAAAACAATGTGAACAACTAGCCAAGGAAGCGGTGGCCTATTTGGCTCCAAAGCTTCAACATCAAATTCTGTTAAGCTCCAACCGTTTTTACTATATTAAAAGAAAGCTTGAGCAAGTGATTGGCAGGGCCTCGTATGTCATGAGCGGACATGCGAAAAAAAGCGGGTTTATCCCTGTTGGATTAGAGCTGGCCTTTGGACCGAAGCAGCCACTTCCGCCGTTGTCTTTCACATTGAAAAATGGGATGAAGATGGAGTTGCAAGGGCGGATCGACCGTGTTGATAAAGCTGAGAACGATCATGGGGTTTACTTGCGGGTGATTGATTATAAATCCAGTGCAAGGGAGCTGGATCTAAGTGAAGTCTATTATGGGCTTTCATTGCAAATGCTAACGTATTTGGATATTATCATCACTTACTCCAAGCAATTGATTGGAGTAGAAGCATTTCCAGCAGGAGTATTTTACTTCCACCTACATAATCCGATGATTCAAACTGAGAAAATCATGACTTTATCTGAAATAGAGGAGGAAATATTCAAGAAGTTCAGGATGAAGGGAATGGTCCTTGAAGATGCGGATTTAGTTCGTCTGATGGATTTCTCTTTGGAGTCAGGTGAATCCAATATTATCTCAGCAGGGATAAAGAAAGACGGTACGCTAAGTGCCAGATCGAAATCCGCAACGAAAGAAGAGCTTGGGCTTTTGAGGCGTCATGTACGCTCTCTCTATCAACGGTCAGGGGATGGAATTATATCGGGGAAATTGGATATAGCTCCTTATCGAATGAAGGATAAAACGCCGTGTAAATTTTGTCTGTATAAACCGGTTTGCCAGTTTGATCCGGCTTTGCCGGAAAATGAGTTTCGGCTAATACAGCCGGAAAAGCGCGAAGCTGTCATTAAACGTATTCGGGAAGAAGGTGAAGAGCTTGAAAACTGATATTCCAGTAAAACCTGAATATGCCAAATGGACGGATGATCAGTGGAAAGCCATTTATGCAAAAGACCAGGACATATTGGTAGCTGCTGCAGCTGGTTCTGGAAAGACCGCCGTGCTTGTAGAGCGAATTATTCAAAAAGTGATTGCTGAGACAGATCCGCTTGATGTTGATCAGCTGCTCGTTGTTACTTTTACGAATGCTGCTGCGGCAGAAATGAGAGCAAGAATAGGGGAAGCGCTGACGGAGGCAATCAACGAACGGCCGGAATCCGCTCATTTAAGGAAGCAGTTGGGCTTGTTAAACAGAGCGTCTATTTCAACACTTCACTCTTTTTGTCTTGATGCCGTGAGAAAGCATTATTATATGATGGATATCGACCCTCACTTTAGGATAGCCGATGATAATGAAATCAGCCTTCTTCGCGACGAAGTGCTGGATAATTTATTTGAAGAAGAATATGGAAAAAATAACAATGACCCATTTTTTAAGTTGGTTGACACTTTTACAGGAGATCGGAGCGATGGAGAACTTCAGGAGCTTGTTCTGAGATTATATGATTTCTCCAGGTCTCACCCGCATCCGGACCGTTGGTTAGATGCCCTTGTCAATATGTATAATATCCAGGAAGATGCTAGTATTGAGGATCTTCCATTCACACAGATTGTATTGTCCGATATTAAGCTGCAGCTCACAGGTGCGAAGCAAATGCTTGAAGAAGCTTATGAAATCTCTAAAATGCCGGGCGGGCCGGCTCCAAGAGCAGCCAATTATCTGGATGACTTGGAAATAGTGAATAGAATGATAAAAGCAACAACAGAAAGCTGGGAAACTCTTTACACTGAGATGAATAACTGGAAGTTTACGAGGGCAAAAAGCTGTCGCGGAGACGAGTATGATCGTGAACTTTTGGAAGATGCCGACGCACTTAGAAAAAAGGCCAAAGGTATTTTAGAAAAGATTGTCAAGGATATCTTTTCAAGAGAAGCGGAAGGATTTTTGCGTGATATGCGTCAAATGCATCCGATTTATCAGACATTGGTCCAGCTTGTAAAGTTATTTTCCATTCGTTTTACTCTTGAGAAAAAAGAGAAGGGCATCGTAGATTTTGCGGATCTTGAGCATTTTGCCCTCCACATATTTGTAGATGGAGAGAGCACTGAGAATGAAATTAAGCCTTCTGAAATTGCTTTGGAATACCGAAATAAGTTTAGAGAAGTGCTAGTGGATGAATATCAGGATGTAAACATGGTTCAGGAGACCATTCTTCAGCTTATTTCGGCCGACGGTGAATATGACGGGAATTTATTTATGGTTGGGGATGTAAAACAGTCCATTTATCGATTTCGCCTTGCTGAACCGAATTTATTCTTGGCGAAATATACGAGGTTTGCTTCAGACGGAGTGAATAACGGTCTACGGATCGATTTGTCTAGGAATTTTCGGAGCAGGACAGAAGTATTGGACGGCACGAACTTTTTATTTAAACAGATTATGGGAGAAAGTGTTGGAGAGATTGATTACAACAAAGATGCTGAGCTCGTTCTTGGAGCCGGCTATCCTTCGGATGACGTTTACCCGATAGAGGTTGCACTTATTAATCAATCAGAGGAGTCAGATTCAGAAAACAAACTTCCAGAAGATGGATTCAATGAGGAGGAAATAGAGCATTCTCGATTGGAAGCCAGGTTCTTGGCAAAGAAAATCAGAGAGGTCATTGATGAAGAAAAGCCTGTTTATGATCCGAAAACAGGACTGCACCGACCAGCTAAGTATAAGGACATTGTCATCTTGTTGAGATCTCTTACCTGGGCACAAGATATTATGGACGAGTTGAAATATGAAGGGATCCCAGTGTATGCCAATCTTTCATCCGGTTATTTTGAAGCGACAGAAGTAACGGTGATGATGTCCCTTCTGAAAGTCATCGACAATCCGGATCAGGATATCCCGCTGGCAGCGGTTCTCCGCTCCCCAATCGTTGGCCTTGACGAAGAAGCTTTAGCTCAGATTAGAGTGAACTTTAGAAAGGGAAGCTTTTATGAGGCTTTAAAAAAATTCGTCAAAACGCCTGGGGATGCATCCCTTGAAAGAATCAGGGAGAAGCTGGCTCCATTTATCGAACAATTGAATGAATGGAGAAGCATGGCGAGAAACGGGATGCTGTCTAGCTTAATCTGGCAGTTATATCGCGATACCGGTTTTTATGAATTTGTAGGTGGACTCCCAGGTGGAAAGCAAAGGCAGGCCAATTTAAGAGCATTGTACGATAGGGCCTCTCAATATGAGGAGACGTCCTTCAGAGGGGTGTTCCGTTTTCTGCGCTTTATTGAGAGAATGCAGGACAGCGGCAAAGATTTGGGAGCTGCCCGTGCATTGGGAGAACAGGAGGATGTTGTTCGACTCATGACAATCCATTCCAGTAAAGGGTTGGAATTTCCAATTGTTTTTGCCGCAGGATTAGGGCGAAAGTTTAACAAACAGGACATCAACAGCTCCTATTTGTTTGATAAGGATTTTGGATTTGCCAGCAAATACATCGATTCTGATAAGAGAATCTCTTATCCATCTCTTCCACAGCTAGCATTGAGAAGAAAAAAGAGAATGGAACTCACAGCAGAGGAGATGAGGGTTCTCTATGTGGCTCTTACGCGCGCGAAGGAAAAGCTGTATCTCGTTGGAGTTGTAAAAAATGTGGAAAAAGAGATCAAGAAATGGTCCAAAGGAAGCCTTAACGGAGACTGGCTCCTGAAGGATTTTGATCGAGCATCAGCTTCGACATTTATGGACTGGATCGGACCTGCGATAATCAGGCACGAAGACTGCCAGATTGCTGACACCATAGATTTTTCTGAAGAAGTCAGACATCATGCATCCCGGTGGCGTGTAGAGATTGTACAGCCATCTGTACTGCAGCCAACAGTGGAGGAGGAAGAAAAGGAAGCTGACGACTGGCTTGAGGCTGTGAAGGCAGGGTTGCCAGTAAGTATCCAATCCCCTTTGAAAGAGAGGGTATTTTCAAGGCTTGATTGGAGCTATCCTCATTTGATTGCTTCAAAGAGAATGTCGAAGCAAACAGTTTCCGAACTTAAAAGGATGGCTGAAATAAAAGATGAGGCCAGTGCCGTCACCCTAATGGGTGGGGGCGGCCCCAGGTCTTCCCTCATTTTTAACAAGCCAAAATTTCTTGAAAAGCAATCCATCTCGCCGGCTGAACGTGGGACAGTCATGCATGCGGTCATGCAGCATATTCCACTTAAAGAAGCTCCGTCACTCATGTCTGTTGAACATTTATTAGATGATTTAATTCAAAAAGAAATCCTTACACTTGAACAGGCAGATGCGGTTTCAGGTGAGCAAATCGTCCAGTTTTTCCAAAGTAATTTGGGCAGGAGAATTCTGCAATCACCCAAAACTGAACGGGAAGTTCCTTTCACAATGGGCATTGAGGCAAAAGAAATCTATTCTGATTGGGATGGGGAAGACGAATCTGTTATCATCCAAGGAATGATCGACTGTATTGCGCTGGAAGAGGATGGTGCCATATTGGTCGATTACAAAACAGATGCTATCACCGACCGATTTCCGGGAGGTTTCGATCAAGCCAAGAAGGTTCTTGAAAAGAGATATCAGATGCAAGTTCATTTATATGGACAGGCCATAGAACAAATTTGGAAGAAGAAAGTGAAAGCAAAATATCTATACTTCTTTGATGGAGGCCACATTCTCCAATTATAACGAGAGAGTGCCGAAGGGGGACATTACCCTTTGGCACTCTTCTTTTCTTTGCTCCATCCTGTTCATTGAAGATCGATGTCTTAGTGCAATCGAGGCGGCAGGACGTGCAATTCTTAATTGGACGCTACCACTTTTCTTAGTTGTTCCCGACTGTCGGCTGGTCAACAAGATTCGTATCAAGTATATTAGTTCCACTAATTCCGTTATTCGTCACGATAAAACCGCCGGAATTGGCAGAGCCAGAACCTTCAAACGTTTTTGTAGCATTTTTCGGAGAAATAACAGCTGTATCTCCAAAGTGAACAACCCCTCCTCCAACATGGAAAATTTGAACAGGTCCAACGATTGCAGGCATTTGTCATCACCCTATATGATTATTTTGATTTGTGCGAGGCCATACGATCTAGGGCTTTGCACCTTTATAACCGGGAGAAATTTGGCGGATATGAAGCACCCTCGCTTCTGCATGAATGTCACTTGTAGTACCTATTTGAACGATGGCAGAAGAAGAAATAGTGATTAGGTGAATATTACCGACCTTAATATCTGGATACTCGTTATACTTCGTAATGGACAGCAACTGCCTGGGGAATGAAGGAATTGGGATTGGCCTATTAAAGGCATTGTAATTCTTGAAATTACCTTCGTGGCCAAAAAACAATTCTTTATTTCTTTGTACGGCTAGAGCATCTGTGTAGGCCCTCAAATGTACAGTGTCACCGATTTCAATGACAGAACCGAACATCGCACTTTTAATATCCATCGTCTTTACGACAGAACCTCTTAACGGCATGATGGCATCTCCTTAATTTATTAGGAAAGAGGAACAAAAGGTCCGATGATCAAAGATTCCGGCGGTGTGTCAAAGACAGACGCTAACTGAATTGTATCCGCATCGCCGACCAGCAAAATGGATGAAGCACTTACCCCGATAACGCGGATCTGCCCGACACATAATTCCCGGTTCACTACATTAAGTTCCATGGGGGTTCGCCCCTCCTTGTTGGTTTGGAATTTGAGAAATAAACCCATGCACAGCTTTGTTAATATCTTCCAGCAATGTATGATACACTTTATTGTACAGCTCTTCTTCATTCGCATGATGGTTAAGCTGCGTGCTGAAGAAGCCCAGATAGTGATCAGCTCTACCGGGGATTTGCTTGCGGATATCCTCTTTGATCATGTTAATATACGGCTCTTCAAGATTCCTGCCAACTTGAGTTTCCATATCTTTTATCAAAGTATCCAATTCATGATCGATATAATGATTCAGCTTTTCAAGTGTCTCATCATAAAGGTTGGGGTGTCGTACAAAGGCTTGAGTTTGCGTCGAGCCAGGCGGTACTGAAAAATCTTCAACGGAATTCAGATCAGCAGGGTTCATTCCAATATTTAAGGTCCCTTCAAGTGTTTCCACTTTTAGCTGGTCAAACTTATATTCCAGCTTTTCAACCGTTACAGTCGGCTTTTCTTTCAGTTGCTTCAGTTCATTTGACAGGGATTGGATTGACTTCCTTAAAGAGGTAATTTCCTGCTGCTG
This sequence comes from Bacillus sp. HF117_J1_D, assembly GCA_009928435.1. Lineage (GTDB taxonomy): Bacteria > Bacillota > Bacilli > Bacillales > Bacillaceae_C > Siminovitchia. Next base: position 5,498 of record JAABNQ010000011.1, on the reverse strand, counting down.
CCTTTCTATGAAAAAATATAATTGCTGCATTGTGTAATTCGCCTGCATTTTGTACATCCACACCCTTTCAATGTTTAAAAAGGCATATAAACAATAACTAAATATTTCCATAACAGTCAATGCGTTATGTCACCATTAGTCAGCCGTCTATAATGGAATTAGACTGACTTCCTGCTGTGCCAGTTCAGTTTCGCCTGTTACGGCAGGAGCAGGAGCTGTATAACCACCCGTATTATATAAATGAGAAGAGGGTGTGATGACTCCAGAAGTACCGATTTGAAGTACCGAGGAGTTGGTGATTCCGCCGATTTTAATCATTTGTATGTGAATGGTCTGCTGCACATTTACAATCATGGCTTCCTCCTGTGTCTTTCATTTATAGATTGAGTAAAATACCCTGATCCAGGCCATCGGCATCATAACTATTAGTGGCAGAATGATGGTTGCGAACCCTAATCTCTTCGCCTGTATTGAATGACCCTGCACCCGAGAACGTTTTGGCATAGGAAATTGGATGGATTTGAAATACATCCCCAATATTGAAAGCCGCCCCTGTATTTATATTGATAATTTGAACGGCACCAACAAATCCAGGCAATACCGTTCACATCCTTCCATATTGCCGTATTTATCTATGCATTGTATTTTATGAAAAAGAATCGAATTGGTGATATTGCTTCTGTTTTGCCCTTTTTGCAGCACCTGGTCCAGTGCCCTAATGGCCGACGGTGTGTCCCTGTTGGGTGACACAGGGTAGGACAGAATAATCTTCTTGACGGCATCAAAGAAAAAGAACAGATAATGCCAGCGCCCTTTCACGCGGATATACGTTTCATCGCCGCAAAAGCTGTTTGAAAGGTCGTAGGGATAATGATCAATAAATGGCTTGGTGATAAGGGCGACACTGTTCATGTAATTCAGGATGGTCTGATGAGAAATTTTAATGCTGTGCACATCAAACATCAGGGCAGCTGTTTTTCTGGCTGAGAGTCCGTAATTCACGTGGTATGTCAAAATAAGCCCTAACGTATGGGCCGACACGTAAATGCGTGAAAGATCCACTTTAGGCTTTACAGGTGACTCCTTGGATAAAGGCTTGAAGTCAAAGGTAAACTCCCGAAAGATGTATCTGACTTTGAACGCCTGAGGATCTTTTTGGAACTGCTCCTTTTCTTCTTGGGTCATTTTGTTTAGATTATTTTGGTAGAACAACAGGCATTGTTTTTACATTTGAACACGTAAAAATCCTTACGTTCCTTGATTCTTTCCAAAGTCTTTAAACAATGAGGGCATTTGAGGATGGCCTCTTTTAGGAAACGGTTTTTCTTGCTAAACAGACACGCACAAACTTTGCATTGATATTGCCCTTTATCGCCGTTATTGGCATAAAGGTACGAAGAAGGTGCCGAACACTTTGGGCATGTGAGAGCAGCTGGAACTTTAACCACACTGTTTTTCCGACGCACAACCAGCTTTAAAGGCTTTCCATGTTTAGCTTGATAATCGGAAAGAAGCTATTGATAGTCAAGCTTCTCCAGATTTTCAATGATGGGCATCTCATCAACCTGTAATTTGCGATAAGGCTGGTTCACAGGCTCATCGAAAGCGGCTTTAGCCACTGATTTGCCAAGGATCATTCCTAAAAGGCCAAAAATAATTTTTTCTTGAAACTTGATATAACTAAGTAATACGCTATAAATTGAGGTAACAACTTGTCACTTCCTAATTTTAGGGATTTGGTGTCGTGTGGTAACCTCATCAAACCTTAAAATTTAGGGGGATGGCAAGTTTTTTGCTTTTAAAACCCTTAAGATCAAGGGATCTTTAATTTTTTACTATGGAACTTTTGACAATACGAGGCAACGTTAGGAGGTATTTTTATGCCAAATTGGGCCGACAAATTGATTCAGGAATACTCTGATGGAAAAAGACAATTATTAAAAGCCAGCAAAAATTTGGATAAAAAGAATCCTGTCGAAAGTGAGTACAAGACTATGATTAATAGACATTGTTAGGACTATCTTTCCTTCTTCATCCTAACAGCAGTCTTGCAAATGAAACGGAAGATAACGAGTATATCAAACAATATTATAAAGAACGTGATAGTGACAATGTTGATTTAGAAGAAGAAATTATATTAGATGCACTTGAGTCCTATTGGCAAGAGGATTTAAAAGTTGGAGAAATTTTAGTAAACGAAACTAATGATTTATCAATAAAACCACTTGTTTTATCAGTAGAAGAAGAAGATAAAGTTAAAGCTATTAAAATTATTGAAAGTATTTATGAAAACGTAAATGCAGAAGAAAAAGAATTATTATACGACTACGTAGTTAGACATTACAAAGGTATTGAAGACTCCGAAGTTTTGAGATTTTTAGAGGATCTCGATGCTGAAAAAAACGAAAATGAAATTAGTACTTTCGCTGCCGCTGCCTCCTATAAAGGAGGTGCCGCAGCAACTTGGGCATATAATAATTACAACAAATATAGCAAAAGTTACCCAAAATTTACTGGAAAATATGGGACTAACTGTACAAATTTCGTATCTCAAGCAATGCATATCGGTGGTGGGTTACCAAAACAAGGTAAATGGACCATCTCTAGAAAAAAAAAATACCATGTGATAAATAGTGCAAAGCAACTCAATTATAGCTGGAAACTTTCAGATCCTAGTCCTTGGATTAGTGTCAAAGAATTTAGTAAGTTTTGGAGAAAGAAATCAACTGTAAGAGGCGCTTCTAAAGCACAATACGTTAATAACACAAAATCATATCGTAAACAACAAAGAGGTGACATTGTAATTTTTCATAAAGGTGCTGCAGGAGTTGTAACAGTACCAACTCATGCAATGATTATCACTCAAAAACCGGCCAATGATTATAACTTAGCTGGTAATTCAGTAGAAAGACGTGCACATCCTTTAAAAAAAGCCATTAAATCATACTCTTATATCGAATTTTATACACCTAAATAATTTTAGAAATAGGTCTCTCTGCTCATATTTTTTCGAAAATTATACAAAAAACACTTTCATCAAAATGTTGAAGTGTTTTTTTGTTTTAGTTTAAAAGTGTAATAAACTCAACTATTTTTTCTTAATTGGATAACGATGATATTAATCCAAGTAATTATAGGAATAAAAAATAATAGTGCTCCAATTCCTAAGCTATCAAATAAACCATAGGATCCTTTATGAAACTTTTGCGGATCTATTTTATAAAATAAAGCTGATGCTCCACCCAGAATAATTGTATTTACAAAAAAAACACAAGATATTAATTTCCATTTATTTACCTTTTTTAATGCATAGAAGCAAATTGAAGTAGAAACTACTAAAGAAAATAATATAATGAGTAGGAAAATCGGATTCAAAAAATCCCTCCTATCTTTTTGATAATTCTTTACCTTACACCAATTTTAATAACAATGATAAAAAAATACAACCAAAGTATGCGTCAAGTTTTTCTCGACAAGGTTATAAAGCCAATATCTCCGGCACTCTATTTATGTACACTATATCCGCTACCGCGCTATCGCTTGGTGGCCTCCAATTATGGGGCTGTCCAGAAAGTCGGTGAAAACCGATTTTCTGTGACAGCCCTTTTCTTTTTCTACCTACAAAAAAATCGTCCCATCTAGTAAAATGTAAGTGACAAAACCAACATTTCAGAAAGGGACGATTTTTTATGAGCAATCCGAAGATTACTACTAATGAGTATAGCACACAAATGACCCTTCCTCTAGAGATAAAAGAGGAACCCCTTGTAACCAAAATCCATACTGTCCCCAAGTTTAAACCCTACAATAACCGCCAAAGCTTTACCATTCTGGATGTGGAAGGGCTCATCCCAGAACATCATGTCGCCCGTGTGGTCGATGAGATGATCGAATCCATCCCTGATGAGCAGCTGGCTGCCCACTATTCCGGCGGAGGTCGTCCTCCGTTTCATCCTAAATTGATGCTCAAAGTCATTCTGTATGCCTACTCCCAAAGAGTGTATTCCTGCCGGGAGATCGAGAAGTTGACTAGAGAAAACCTTCCAGCTATGTGGTTGGCTGCCATGCAACTGCCGGATTTCCGTACCATCAATGACTTCCGGGGTAAGCGCATGAAAAAACTGATGGATGAATTGTTTGAAGCCATGATTCTCCGGCTGATAGAAGACGGATACATCACATTGGAAAGCTACTTCTTGGATGGCACCAAGCTCGAGGCCAATGCCAATAAGTATTCTTTTGTGTGGAAAAAATCTACTATCCGTTTTGAAGAGAAATTGAAAGAGAAAGTCAAAGAAATGCTTCAGGATATCCATGAAATTGCCGAAGCGGAAGCCTTGGAGCTTTCGGATCTGCCGGATGAGGAAGCAACACCTGAGCAGCTTGAGTCAATCGCCAGCCAGCTCGAAAAGAAGGTGGATGCCTTGACGGAAGAAATCGAAGCAGCCGAAGAAGTGCCTGTTCGCAAAGAACTGCGGAAGCGCCGGAGTACATTGAAAAAGCCGGTGAAGGTGATCCGTGAGAACATCGTGCCACGTATCCACAAATACCGTTTATATCACGAGACATTCGGTGATCGCAACAGCTTTTCGAAGACCGATCCTGATGCCACATTCATGCGTATGAAAGAAGATCATATGAAAAACGGGCAGTTGAAACCAGGCTATAATGTTCAGGCAGCGACTGAAAACCAATTTATCGTTTATTACACCATCCATCAGCGCCCCACCGACACGCGTTGTTTCATTCCGCATATGGAAAAACTTGCGGAGTCTAGTTTGCCGATGCCAAAAACGGTCGTGGCTGACGCAGGATACGGCAGCGAGGAGAACTATCTGTATGCCATCGGGGAGGACAAAGAGCTGCGCTTTGACTACCTGATTCCGTATAATACCTACTTGAAGGAGAAGACGCGTACATATAAGAATGACATCAAAAACGCCAAAAACTGGACCTATCTGGAGCACGATGATCTGTTCATCTGCCCAAATGACCGAAAGGTGATCTTTAAATCGTACAAAAATAAAAAGAATGCCTCAGGTTATGTTCAAAGCTATAAGATCTACGAATGTGAGGACTGTTCCGATTGCCCGCTAAAACCCCAATGTACAAAAGCCAAAGGTAACAGGCAGGTCCATTTGAATATGATCTATGAAGAAATGAAAGCAAAGGTCAAGACAGCCCTTGAAAGTGAGGAGAACGCAGAAATCTATGCCCGACGCAAAGTTGAGGTAGAAAGTGTGTTCGGTCACATCAAGGGCAATCGGTCGTTCCGCCGATTTTCCCTGCGGGGCCTTGAAAAGGTCCACGTGGAATTCGGGATCGTTGCCCTTGCCCACAACTTCCTGAAAGCGGCGGGCATCCGCCAGCTTCTTTCAGGGGAAGATCCGAGAAATACAAAATCAGGCGGGGGAAAACAAACCGTTTTCCTCCGCCTGATTTATTGATGGTTTAGAAAACCCCTGGCTATGCCGGGGGTTCCAGAGAGCTTATAGCGT
>JAABNQ010000104.1 GCA_009928435.1 Bacillus sp. HF117_J1_D | reverse complement strand
AAAGGCTGGAGCCCTTTTTGTATTTAGAAACTAAATTTCACTTTCGTAATTCAGGCTTATTGTTTTATTTTTGCTCATTTATAAAATAATCCTTATTTATCCGAAAAGATGAAGCTAATCATTCATAATAATTTAACTAGAAAATGTGGAGGTACAAAATGGCTTTTGTTATAACAGCTCCTTGTGAAGATGAAAGAGCAGCGGAATGCGTCGAAGTTTGTCCTGTAGATTGTATTCAAATTGGATTAGAGCATTATTTAATTGATCCTGATCTATGTATTGATTGCGGAAATTGTGTATCTGTTTGCCCTGTTGATGCAATTTACCATGAAGACGATTTACTAACTGAAGATCTACCCTATCTTGAGAAGGCTCGTGCTTTCTTCAATAGATCATAAATATACATCTAGTAACAAAAATGATGAAAAGACACAATCGTTATAGGAATGTATTGTTTAATTACTCTATCTATATAGCTTATAGCCTCTATGTCTGGCGAAAACGGCGGAAGGTCCTGCAGAACCGAATTTATAGTGTTTTTTAATTAGGGAAACGCTAGTGATAACAACTAAAAAATAAAAGGTACAATAATACAAGCAGGAAATAATCAATCTTTCGTACAGAATATTTAAGGGCCTGTTTTGAAAAAGCTTTTTCAAAAACAGGCCCTGATCTTTTTGCTGAAATAGGCTTTTGTAATCCTATTTTGATTAATTTTTGTTTTGAAGCTGCAACAAGTCTTCACGATTTTTTTGTCTCTTTTATGACTAATCGTTATTTTCCTCTACATATCGTTTAAGAGCTAACAGCTTTTTATCCCAATATTGTTCAAAGAAGGTAAGCCAATCTTTTAGTTCAACCAAGGGCTCTGGACTAAGCGTATAACGAGTTTCGCGTCCCGCCTTTCGGCTTTTGACAAGACTGGCATTTGCAAGAATATGCAGATGTTTATTCACGGCGGTACGGCTTATCGGGAAGAAGCCTACAATTTCAGTTATCGACATTTCCTTTTCAGCAAGCAATTTTAACATACTCCGACGAGTTGGGTCCGAAATTGCTTGAAAAATATCTTGCTTAGATTGATCGGTCATTCTTAAGCCGCAACATATTTTGGAAGTTTTTCTTTTACAATTTTTTCCCATCCGCCGTTCATAGTGTCAAAAACATTCAATGTTTCTGCACTCCAACCAGAATGAATAAGGGTAAATTCAGTTTTTTCATCTTCTAACGATCTCAACTCAAATGTAAGGTGCCACTCTTTATTCCAGTCGAAGCTGATACGCTTCAAAGGTTCTAATTCAGTAACTTTACAAGGGGAATCACCATATGGACCTGCATGAAGAACAAAGTCCTTTCCCAAGACAGCTTCAAAAGTATTTGCCATCCACCATGCTGCAATACCTTCTGATGTTGAAACAGCTTTCCACACTTTTTCAATTGGAGCATCCAATACGATAGTTTTACGAATTACAGGTGTTTGCATAAATTAATACCTCCAATGAAGTTTAACACCTTTAGGTGTCATAAGGTTATTATAACACCTAAAGGTGTTATATGAAATGTGTTTTCTGGTTTAATTACTCCACAAATATTACCTATATAGCCGGCATCTTACAATTACGCCCAGGCTGATTATTAAATCAATTTGTTTGAAGGTTGAACGATATGAAAGATTCATATCCCCTTGTATAATAAAAGTAAAGAATACTTATATATCGAAATTGGGCAGTATGGAGGAAGAAAAATGAAGATATTAGAACTAGCGATTGAATTTGAATTTAGTGGACAAAAAAATTACATTTATCCAAGCTTAATTGTATCGAATAATCAATTAACGTTGGTCGATACAGGATATACAAATTTTTTAACTTTAATTGAAAATGAAATTTTAAAACAGGGATATAAAATGAAGGACTTAAAGAATATAATTATCACTCACTATGATGATGATCATATAGGTTCTTTATACGACTTCAAAGAAAAGTATCCGTGGATTAATATTATAGCTAGTGAAATTGAATCTAAGTATATTAGTGGTGAGATGAAGTCAGAGAGATTGGTTCAAGCCGAAGAAATGCTAGAAAATATGCCAAATGAAGAAATCGAATTTGGTAAATGGTTTGTACAGCAATTAAGGAATTTGAAACATGTTCCAATTGATGAAAGGGTACATGATGGTGATATGATTCTAGATAATGAATGCAGAGTTGTAGCAACACCAGGGCATACTTCAGGACATATTTCATTATATTTTCCGAATTTAAAAAGTGTAATTACCGGTGATGCAGCTGTTCAGGATAATCATGAATTGGTCATTGCTAATCCACACTTTTGTTTAAATATTGAGAAGGCGAAACAGTCTTTAAGGGCGATTAAAGACCTTAAGGCTGAAACGTACTATTGCTATCATGGTGGGAAGTTTACTTTATAATTGGGGGCTAAAAGTAAAAGCTCTTGAATGATTATTAAGATTTATATAATAATTATGAACGAAAATAAGTTACGCCCCCTTCCAGTTATTTCGTCGTTGGAAGGAGATTGGTTTTATAGGGATAAATGAACGGACTTTAATATCCTTGTTACAGGAATGTAACTTAAAGTAACTGTGAATTGATGAAGAAGTATAGTTTTGACAATATAATGATAGGTTATTAATTTATCCTTTATAGTTTTTTTCTTTCGTGGAAAATGATGTTAGAATAAATAATGTTGCATACATAGTCATGAGTTTGTTTTTTTTTGGAGGTATATCTATGAAAACAATTGCAGTTTTCTGTGGTTCTAGTACGGGAAATGATCCCATCTATATGAAGGAAGCAAGGGATTTAGGGAAGGTTTTGGTGGATAATGGATTAAACCTTGTTTATGGAGGAGCAACAGTTGGCTGTATGGGTGCAGTTGCTGATGCTGTGATGGAAGCAGGGGGCAAGGTAATTGGCGTTATACCTGAGAAGTTAAAAGATGTTGAAATCGCACATCAGCAACTATCTGAACTTCATGTCGTTAACACTATGCATGAAAGAAAAGCGTTAATGGCAGAGTATGCTGATGGGTTTATTGCATTGCCTGGTGGTTCTGGGACTTTAGAGGAATGGTTTGAAGTATTTACCTGGGCTCAACTGGGATACCATAATAAACCTTGTGCATTACTCAATATCAACAATTACTACACACCCATTTTATCTCTTTTTGAACATATGATTGACCAGGGATTTATAAAATCCGAGTATAAAGATTTAATCGTTATGAACAATAATTCGAAAGAGTTAATAAAAGAAATTAAGGATTACAAAAGATCCTATATACATAAATGGCAATCATAAAATAACCTTACAGTATTGGCGAACCAAGCCTCTTTTTGCGCGACGTTGCGCCAGAGAGTTTAACTTTGAGCTGAGTTAATAAGGGGATGAAGGTTTTTGGTTCAGAAATCCTTCCAACATCTATTCCGTATTCATTCAAAAAGGTCTGTAATTTTTATAAGAGAAAGAGGATATTTATCGAGCGAGAGCTCGATAAAATCTGGGTGCAACTACGCCAAGGTGCATTTGTTAAACTTAAATCTCCTTTTCCGTTAAAAGGCAGATTAATTGAGAAACACTTTACAAGCAAGTTATAGTTAATATATTAAAAACATGGAATGAAAAAACACGATTCGGTTGGTAGTCCGGATGCATCGTTTTTATAAAGATGTCAGTAGCCTTCCCCTCCTCGGGATGTCCATCATTCCAAGACATTACTGTTAAGAGGAGGGATCGTCATGACTTTGACGATTTATTATGATGGTCAGTTTTGGGTTGGAGTAATTGAAATTCAAGAAAAGGGAAGACTGAAAGCTTACCGTTATGTATTTGGTACAGAGCCAAGTGATACTGAGGTTTTAGAATTTGTAAATTATCGTTTATATGCTGTCATTACAAAAAGTACGCAGTTGGGGATTAAAGAGAAGAGGGGCGTAAATAAAAGAATTAATCCTAAACGTCTCCAACGGCAGGTAGCCAAGCAAATGAAGCAGAAGGGTATTTCAACACAGGCACAAGAAGCGATTAAAGAAGATATTAAGAGACGGAAAATGGAAGGAAAAAAACTTAAAAAACAGCGCGATGCTGATTTTAAACAAAAACAATGGGAAATCAAAAAACAAAAAGCTAAGAAAAAGCATAAAGGACGATAAATAATTCAAGAATTGGGACTGTAAACTAAACTCTGTTAGTGAGAGAGCGTACGTATGTATGTTCAACAATGAGCCACATAAAACCTTGCTGAAAGGATGGAAAGAGTCATCTTCCATGACGGGATTTTCTTATCAGAACAGGGATTTTGTCTAATGTTTGGGTAAGCTTGCAGCCAAATTGTTAAAAGGGCACCATATATCGCAGATATCAAAGGAGGTAAAAACAATATGAACATTATTGTTACGAGTTTATTCGTACAAGATCAAGACAAGGCACTGAAATTTTATACAGAAACGCTGGGCTTTGAAAAAAAGGAGGACGTTCCTGTCGGAGAATTTAGGTGGATAACGCTTGTTTCTCCCGATGATCAGGATGGTACCGAGCTTTTGCTTGAACCGAATCAGCATCCAGCTGCCAATGAGTATCAAAAGAAGATCTATGACGATGGTATCCCGGCAACAATGTTTGGGGTTCAAGATGTTCAAAAAGAGTACGAACGATTAATGAAGCAAGGCGTGAAGTTTACTATGGAGCCGACAGAAATGGACGAAGTCACACTGGCTGTCTTCGACGATACATGCGGCAACCTTATTCAGATAGTGCAGAGTTGACATCCTCCCCGCCCATTCATGATTATTCATGAACGAGGATTCCTAAAAGGA
>JAABNQ010000103.1 GCA_009928435.1 Bacillus sp. HF117_J1_D | reverse complement strand
CACCATTATAACTTATTTATCAGGTTTTTGTGTCTCACCTTATGGGAGCATTATAGATTTTCCGTTACGAAAAATCCAATGGTGAGAATATCGGTTTAGGCGGTGAACATTATTCCTTTACTGTTAATAAAGAAAGTTATAGAATTTTGGGATTTACATGGATGGATCAACGCTTTGAGTCAGGTCAAGAGTTGCCATCTGAAAAACAAACAGAAGAGATTGCTAAGTCATTTCTTAATCGAATAGAACCTGGCTTATTTGACCAATTGGAAAACCTTTGGATTCGTCCCCATGATGAAGTGATCATTGTAGATGGTCAACAAATGAATGTGACCGGTATGAAATATAAATGCTATGTACCTGATGAGGACACGTATGTCTGGGTAATTATCGGTCCAGACGAAAAAATTATAACTTTTGAACAAGGAATTAAATGGGAAAGGGGACGAATAACTGAGAAATGGCTACATGATAGTTGGCTTGATACGGGTAACACAATTAACTAATTATAGGATACTTATAATGCTCCCATAAGGTGAGACACAAAAACCTGATAAATAAGTTATAATGGTGCCATGAAAAAAAGAAATCGATATACCGCAGAATTTAAAGCTAAGGTGGTTCTTGAAGTATTGCGAGAAGAGCAAACTGTTAATGAAATAGCCGCCAAATATGAACTAAGCCCCGTCATGGTCAGCCGTTGGAAGGCAGAGTTTTTAGAACGCTCCTCAATGGTCTTTGAGAAAGGCGCGAGCGAGGTAGATAAAGTTCGGAAAGAATATGAATCGAAACAAGAAAACTTGGAAAAATTAGTTGGTCAGTTAACGGTTGAGGTTGACTGGCTGAAAAAAAAATCTGGCCTCAAATAATACCGTTGATGAGCGTATAAGAATGGTTGAGTATTGCGGACAGAATGTGCCACTAGTGCGGAGTTTTGAGACACCGTATGCGGACAATAGAGCCAGTTAGTGCGGAGGAAAGAGCCACAGTTTCATATGGATTAAAAAAGCCATTGAGATAGCTTTACTATTTCAATGGCTACTATTTTTATCTAAATTGCTTATTCTCAAGCTCTTGATCAATGACGTCAATTGCCCATGAAACCAGTTCATCAAAGTCTAGGTTGTGTTCTTCGCTCCACACACAACGAGTCAGTAATCCATCTTCTATTTTTACCATTACCTCCTCTGGCAACCTCTATGGGGATCATGTGATCTAACCACCAAACCACGACGTTCTCTCATTGATATTTCACCATCAACCAGGATCTTATAGGAGTCATGCACAATGCGGTCAAGAATTGCATCTGCTATCTGTGCCTGCCCCAACATAGAGTGCCACCCTTCAGGTGAGAATTAGGAACAGAATATAGTAGAAGGCATGAGAAAAAGAAGGGAAGTCCAGTCATATCAAGGCTGTGAAGAGAGCAAGCAGGAGAACAAGTGAGATAGAAAGAGGGAGAAAATCTAATCCTTAAACCTTAATGCTACCTCATCTTCCGGCGGCCGCTTTTCCTGTGAATATAATGGATTCGCAAAGACTAACACATCAACGTCCCCGTTTCTGATTGTTGGCTTTTAGCTAGTGTGCAAGATTATCCAGACGTCTATTCCGATTTAATCCAATACACACAACGGTTATTACCTTTTAAGATATGCTCGTCTCTCGAAATCTTAACGTCGTTGCCAAGGACGTCTTGGAACATGTCCAATTCTTTCTTACAAAGGTTGGTGCACGCCCGCGCCGCCTCGCAAATCGGGCAATGCTTCTCCACAAAATAAAAGGATTCGTCAGGGTTCTCTATTACGTCTGCCATGAACCCTTCCTCTGTTCGCGATTTAGCAAGTGCCTTTAATTTTTCCTTCAATGAAAGGCTCGCCGGGGCTTTGCTTCGATAATTCATCACTTGTTTGCGTGTGCGAATCTCCAGCAGTTTTTCCAACCCTTCGTCTCCGAACGCCTCTTTCATGGAATCAATCAGGCTGACTGTGAGATCGGCATACCCGTCAGGAAATAGCCGATTAGCCTCAGGGGTGAGCTTCCACATCTTCGCAGGACGTCCTATAGTTCTCGGTTCTTCCGTGAAAGTAACCAACCGTTGTTCATGCAAATCATACAAATGCTGCCGCACAGCCATTGCCGTAACTCCAAGTTGGCTTGCCAATTGAAGGGCATCCATAGAACCATTGTGTTTTAGCAAGTCCACAATGGATCTTCTTGTTCTATCGGTACCTTCCTTTGCGCGCGATTTCATGTTTTTCATTCCATTCGTGTTCATTTTTAATACTAAATAGATTATAAAGAAAAAAGTTGACAAAGTCAAAATGGAGGGATATGTTATTTCTAAAGATCTTTGTTTAGAAAGTATTCGAATACTGCATGTGCATAAATACAAAAAATTTTGAGGGGGGGATTTTCATAAGAATAACTGGAAATAAAAGTAAAGTTCAGCTCGTATTAGCGTCATTTCTCAATAAAATGTGTATAGCAAAGACGAGCGCTGAGGGAAATAAACCTAACCTATGGTGAGGAAAAGATATGGATAAGAGTTTACTTTTGGCGATCCATTATCATTGCTCTACATAGCTTTTTAAAATTGCTCCATGACAATAAATTGATACGGATCGTCAGAATTAAAAAATAGATTCATATTCAAACGTTTCACTTAGTAAAGCAAACTTATTTTTGAGAAGCACTGAGCTCTAAAAATTTAATGAGATCCTCCTGCTAATGAGAGGCAGAATTACTTGTCTCGTCTGCCTCGGCATCTGCTGTGAGGCAATACATGATAGAAGGTGAACAGATTGTCTTCAACGAGAAGCATTTTTGGGCAACGTTATCTTGCGTTAACGGTCGGTATTATTTTAGCCTCCATGACTATCGGTTTTGAAGGATTAGCCGTTACGACGGTTGCACCAGTCATAGCTGGAGATCTGCAAGGAATTCATCTCTTTGGTTGGATATTCAGCGCTTATTTACTCGCACAAATTGTTGGTACCCTCGTTATAGGTCGGCAAATTGACAGAAAAGGTCCTGCTTTGCTTTTTACTATGGCGATTTTGATATTTGCAGTTGGTTTAATCTTGGCGGCACTTGCGAATAACATGTATGTTTTGATTGGCTCCCGCGCTTTGCAAGGATTTGGCGCAGGGGCGATGTATACATGCATATACACAGCTATTTCTTTGAGTTACCCTGATGAGCTGCGCGCTAAAATATTGGGCGCTCTTGGTACTGCTTACGTTTTACCGTCAATGCTTGGCCCTTATGTTGCTGGGGTCATTGCTCAACAATTTTCTTGGCGGTTTGTATTTTGGGGAGTTCTTCCTTTTTTACTCCTAGCAGTCCTTCTTAGTATGCCAGTCTTTCGCAAATTAAAGATGCCAAATGTTCAAGAGAAGAAGGAAACAGGGGTTATTGGGTTGTCTGTCCTGCTTGCAATCGGTACCGGGATTTTTTTAAGCGGACTTGGTATGCTCCCAAAAATGTTAGGAATCGTATTGCTGCTTGTCGGTTTATCTCTTATGACACAGCCCCTTCGTAAACTGTTGCCAAAAGGTACGTTGACCTTTCGTTCAGGGTTATCGTCACTCATCGCTTCCCGTGGTTTATTTTTTGCTGCTTATGTCAGTACACAGAACTTCCTTGTACTGGCTTTGACGGATACAAAAGGATTGACCTCAGACAGAGCCGGTCTCATTGTGGCGAGTGCGGCGATAAGCTGGTGTATCGTAGCTATGTTACAGGCTCGTTGGGATGAGGCTGATCAAGGGAGAGGAAGACATAAACGGATCATCTTAGGTATATTGCTGATAATTATCGGAATTGCCATTATGGTTTGGGTTCCTGCCATCAACATTATATTAGCTGTGCTTGGTGAAATCATCCTTGGCATTGGGATCGGTTTAGCTCATACGGTTAGCGGTACAGTCGCTTTTGCTTTAGCTAAAGAGGGTGAGGCTGGACAGGTCTCCGGAAATTTACAATTTGCCGATTCGTTTACGCCTGGTGTTGCAGTTGGAATCGGCGGCGCTATTATCGCGATAAGTCAAACAGCGGGAATGTCATTGGAAACTGGAATTACTTTTTCTATGATGTTTAATCTGGCATTGATTTTGTTGAGCTTGTTTGCGAGCGTACGAACCAAGCAAACTCAATCAGCCAGCTAAATTGTCCCCATGATGTTCAGTTCGTGTTCTTAGCTTCAAATGGTGCAGCTGGAATTCGTGAAATAAGAGGATGTACCAAAATTGGAGAATTAGAAGAAGTAAAAAAGAACAGTTAACAATTGGGGTAGATGGTTAAATAAGCTACTATATCTTCGCAAAGTTGCTCAGAAAGTGACTTTGCGAATAGAAATATATCTTAAAAAAATCAGTTCAGTAAGATATTTTGACAGCCAAAATATCTTACTGAAAAATGAATAAACATCGGTTTTGTAGATGGGGGAAGTACCAGTGAACCTTGTGTTTATACTCAAAAAATCTCTGCTTTTACCGAAGAAAGAGGCCCTTTTTCAGTTAAATAGAGTAAATATGAAAGATACTCTTTTTTATATGGTATGTCTGATGATTCTATTATTTCTTCCTGAAGTGATACAAATGATAATGAATGGAGATCAGGTAAGTGAAGGTTCATCATACAGTACATACATCATTCAAATTCTTGTACTTTATTCCCTTCTGATTCTTTTTATGGCTGTATCAGGCATTTCCATACTAGCATTTTTTTCATTGATCATAGCAAAGCTATTAAAAAGAAAGCTTGCCTATCATTACCTTTGGAAAATAACTGTATATGCAGCGACATATCCCGTATTGATATATTTGGTTCTGGAACTTGCTCAAATAGATTATGTAGTGGTCAATCAATTACCTCTTATCCCAAATTACGAAAGTAAATTTACTAAAAACTAATTTAGGGGTTATTGGTA
>JAABNQ010000010.1:24942-71921 GCA_009928435.1 Bacillus sp. HF117_J1_D | reverse complement strand
CAAAAATAACAAAAGTGAATATTTAAGGTATTTTAAATATTGGAATTAAATTAATGCAACACTAGTGAGTAAATATATCAAAATAAAATCCTTGGAGGGGAACACATGAAGGAAAGTACAAGGAAAGAAATAATTTCCTGGGTGAAAACACTTGCAATTGCTGTCATTCTCGCTTTTATTTGCAGACAATTTCTTTTCTCACCCACAACTGTTTTTGGAGAATCGATGGCTCCCTCCTTTTTAGATCACGATCGAGTCATCATTAGTAAAGCATCCAAAATTGAGCGATTTGATGTGATTGTTTTCAGCGCACCCGATGTTGAAAATGCGCATTACATCAAACGTGTGATTGGATTGCC
Source organism: Bacillus sp. HF117_J1_D (assembly GCA_009928435.1). GTDB lineage: Bacteria > Bacillota > Bacilli > Bacillales > Bacillaceae_C > Siminovitchia. Next base: position 71,562 of record JAABNQ010000010.1, on the reverse strand, counting down.
TGGTGACAGGATCGAAATGAAAAATGATGTCCTTTATGTTAATGGAAAGGCCTATAAAGAGCCTTATTTAGATGAAAATAAGAGAAACAATCCAAGCAACAGCCTGACTGAAGACTTTTCTTTGCTTGAGAAAACAGGAAAGAACAAAGTCCCTGAAGATATGCTGTTTGTAATGGGAGATAACCGTTTAAATAGTAAGGACAGCCGCACATTCGGGTTCATTTCTAATGATTCAGTGATTGGTGAAGTGAAATTCCGATTCTATCCTTTGGATGAAATCGGGATGCCTAAATAGATGGAAGAACGATAGGAAAATTCCTGGTCGCCATAGCTTTAAGATTTTAAAAGGGACAAATCCGCAATGGATTTGTCCCTTCATTTATTCGTATTAACCAGCTTTTGCTTCTTTTTTATCAAGCATAGACGCTACATAAGACACAAGATCCACTACGCGACAAGAATAGCCCCACTCGTTGTCATACCATGCAAGAACTTTCAGTTTTGTTTCGTCCATGACGATCGTTGAAAGGCCATCGATGATCGCTGAGTTCGGGTTTGTGTTGAAGTCGATTGAAACAAGCGGTTCTGTCGTGAAGGACAAAATACCTTTCAGCGGACCATTGGCTGCTGTCTCAAATGCTTTATTAACATCTTCAACTGTTACCGGACGTTTAACATCTACAACAAGGTCAACGAGTGACACGTTTGGTGTTGGAACACGTAGCGCCATTCCGTGCAATTTACCTTTCAAATGAGGTAAAACAAGTGATAATGCTTTTGCTGCACCAGTTGTCGTAGGAATGATGGATTGTGCGCATGCACGTGCACGACGTAAATCTTTATGAGGGTTATCAAGATTCTTTTGGTCGTTTGTATAAGCATGAACAGTTGTCATCAAGCCGTTTTCAATGCCAAATGCATCGTCAATCACTTTTGCGACTGGTGCCAAGCAGTTTGTTGTACAAGATGCATTAGAAATGATGTCATGCTTGTTGATGTTTAAATCTTTATCGTTTACACCCATAACAATCGTTACATCTTCATTCTTACCAGGAGCTGTCAAAACGACTTTCTTAGCGCCTGCTTCAAGATGCATCGCTGCTTTGTCGCGGGAATTAAAAACTCCAGTTGCTTCAATAACGATATCGATACCGAGCTCTCCCCAAGGAAGTTCAAGTGGATTACGGTTGCTCAATAATTTAATCTCTTTTCCATTTACAACTAAAGAATTTTCTTTAGCTTGTACATCGGCACCAAAAGTACCGTGAGTTGTATCATATTTGATTAAATGGGCAAGTGTTTCAGCAGGATAGCTTGCATTGACCGCAACAATATTGAATCGGTCTTCCATGATCGCTTTTCTAAAAACCATGCGGCCGATACGGCCAAATCCATTAATTGCAACATTAGCCTTCATAATAACCGGGATCCCCCTATATAGTGTTATACTTAATTTCATATGATCGTAAATAGTATAACATAATTAAGATAAAAAGAAACTACAAAATGATGAATTTTTACTGTTAAAATAACCAAAAACGGAAGCGCCCATTCGCTCCCGTTCAAGGTTTCATTTTCCATTTTTCAATCAGCTGTTCCAGCTGCTTTTCTGTTTCTTCCATACTCCCGTTGTTGTCTATCACATCGTCCGCCATTTTTACTTTTTCCTGCAAAGGCATTTGAGAAGCGATTCTTGCTAACGCCTCTTCCTCCGTCAGAGCATTTCTTTCCATCAGCCTTTTTAATTGTGTCTCTTTATTGACAAAGACAACAATTGTTTTTTCAACAAGATGGGTTAATTTACTTTCATACAGTAAGGGAATGTCAAGAATAACGGTCAATTTTCCGGCTTTGACTGCTTCTGCTTGCCAATCCTTCATTTTTTTTCGAACCGCAGGGTGAACGATGCTATTTAATATCTTTCGCTGCTCTTCATTTTGAAAAACAATGGATCCCAACCTAGCTCGATCAAGCGATCCATCTTCCAATTGGATCTCACTGCCAAACGTCTCCACAATTTCTCTATATGCTTTTTCTCCTGGCTCGACAACTTTTCTTGCTGCGATATCTGCGTCAACAATGGCAAAGCCCCGCTTCTCTAAAAGCTTGGAAACAGTGCTTTTACCGCTTGCAATTCCTCCTGTTAATCCTACAATAAATGCCATATGCCAGCCTCTTTCGTTTTACATTTTTAATAGTCCGATGACAATTAACAGTACTCCGGGAAAAAAAGTAAATTTCTGTATAACACGCATATGGGCAAATAATCCGCCAAAAGCAATACCTCCAGATAAAAACAACCCGCCCATCACAGCCGCAGCTCCGGACAAGATGACTGGACTGAATCCGAGCATCGCGGCACCAATCCCCACTCCAAAAGCATCAAGAGATAGCGCAGTCCCCAGCATGAATGCTTCGATACCTGTGACTGTACCTGAAGAATCGAAGTCAGCTCTAGTCGGCTTTTTTAAAATATGGATGACAATTCCAAGCGATTTGATTTCCCAGTTAAATTCAATTTTTTCCTGCTGTCCTGCTTGTTCTCTTTCAGACCTGATAAACTGAAAAATAACCCAACCACCGATCATAATAAGAATCGCCCCGCCAATTCGGTTAGTGGCTGTAGGAGACAGCAACCCTTGGATTAGCTGTCCCAAGATCATAGCTGTTCCAAGTGATATAGCGGTACAGGATGCAATGATGATGATTGATTTAAGAGGAATCTTAATATTCCTCAATCCATATGCTAATCCGGCTCCAAAGCTGTCAAGACTGATGGCAATTGTTAATAATAAAAGCGAAAATGTATAGCCCATCTGCAAGCTCCTTCCCCTTCAAATTGCGATAAACTATTATATGAAGGATGCTTGCTGATGGTTAAAAAGCTGAGTTTAACGTATAATCATGGATTCTTTTGACACGTTGGACAATAGTGTGTCCCGCGTCCCGCCACTTTTGTTTTTTCCAAAATGGTCCCGCAATCCACACAAGCTTCGCCGTTTCGTCCGTAAACATTCAGCCTTTCCTGATATGTTCCGCTCAACCCCATTGAATCCATATAGGTGTTTACTGAACTTCCTCCTGCCGCGATAGAGTCTTTTAATGTTCGTGCCATTTCTCGGCTTAGCTTCTCGATTTCTTTTTCCTTCAGTGTTTTGGCTTTCTTTTCCGGATGTATTTTCGCTTTAAATAAAACTTCATCTGCGTATATATTTCCAAGCCCGGCGACAATGGTTTGATCAAGCAGCACTGCCTTTATCATCCGTTCCGTTTTCTGAAACTTCGACTTAAGATATTCTGCTGAAAAGGAAGGAGAAAACGGCTCTGGACCAAGTTTCGCTAAAGGCAGCTCTTTATCTTCTTCTCCCTTTTTGAATAGATGCATCGTACCGAATTTCCGAACATCGCGATAACGCAATTCGGTTCCGTCAGAAAATGCAAATGTCACATGTGTATGCTTATCTGTCGGATCTCCATTTTGATTCACACTATAATGACCTTCCATCCGCAAATGTGAAACAAGCGCATAATCGTCCAACATGAAAATGAGAAACTTTCCTTTTCGTTGTAAATCATGGATAGTCTGATCCTTTAAAGCATCATAAAATTGCTCGATCTCAAGGGGTTGCTTAATGATTTTGGGCCAACTGGCTTTAACACCTTGAATGGTTTTCCCTTGTACCAATTGAAGTAATGACCTTCTCACATTCTCAACTTCCGGTAACTCCGGCATATCCTCACTCCCTGATGTTCAAGCATTGTTGATTGATTTATTTATAAGTATTCCTGAAAGGATTTGTTCTGTGTCTAGCGACGGACAGGCACTTCCGCTTTTTTATTTTGCATCATACCATGTTGGACCGTATGAATAATCGACTTTCAGAGGAACCTTAAGCTCCATCGCATGTTCCATCACATCGGGAACCAGTTTTTTCAGCTTTTCAATTTCATCTTTAGGGGCCTCAAAAATTAATTCATCGTGTACTTGAAGTAAAAGGCTAGTCCTTAATCCTTCTTCTTCTAGCCTTTGATACATATCAATCATGGCTTTCTTTATAATATCAGCTGCACTTCCCTGAATTGGAGTGTTCATGGCTGTCCGTTCTGCAAAGCTCCTGATGTTAAAATTTCTGCTAGTTATTTCCGGAATATACCTTCTTCTGTGAAGAAGCGTTGATACATACCCTTTTTGTTTAGCTTCCATCACGATGTCTTTCATGTAATTCCGTACACTAGGGTAACTTTTCAAATAACGATCAATAAAAGTTCCAGCCTCTTTCCTAGTGATCCCCAAGTTTTGTGAAAGACCATAGTCGCTAATCCCATAGATAATCCCAAAGTTAACCGCTTTTGCCTGACGCCTCATGTTGGGTGTGACTTCATCTTTGCTGACATGAAAAACATCCATTGCTGTTTTTGTATGGATATCCATATCTTCCCTAAAAGCTTCCATCAGTTTTTCATCTTCCGCGATGTGAGCAAGCACCCTCAGCTCAATCTGCGAATAGTCCGCAGCAAAAATCACCCAATCATCCTGCGAAGGGATGAAGGCCTGGCGAATTTTCCGCCCTTCTTCCAAGCGGATAGGGATATTTTGTAGGTTCGGATCCGTTGAACTCAATCTCCCTGTTTGTGTCAACGCCTGGTTAAAACGGGTATGCACTTTATCGGTATCCTTATGCACTACTTTCAGGAGACCTTCTATATAAGTTGACTGCAATTTTCCAAGCTGTCTGTAGTTCAGGATTTCTTCGATCACTTCATGCTCAGGCGCTAATTTTTCTAATACATCCGCTGCAGTAGAATAGCCTGTTTTTGTTTTCTTAATGACTGGCAAGCCGAGTTTGTCGAATAAAATAACACCAAGCTGTTTTGGCGAATTGATATTAAACTTTTCCCCCGCCAGGTCATATATTTTTTCTTCTATCTGAAATAGCCGTTCGGCCATCTCAGCTTTCATGTTCTCCAGTCGATCAATATCCACTTTGACGCCTGTATACTCCATATCCGCTAGAATGAACGACAACGGAAGCTCCAAGTCATAGAAAAGATCAAGCAGTTCATTTTTATCCAGCTCATCAAGCAAAGGCTTGTACAGAGAAGCAATGCCCAATGCCTTTTTGGCAAGATGTTCAGCAAGAACCTCTCCTTCAGCTACTTTTCTCTTGGCTCCTTTCCCATAAACCGCTTCGTCTGTTTGTACGTTCATATATTTATGACGCTGTGCAACACCTGCAAAATCAGTCGTGGATTCAGATGGGTTAAGCAAGTATGAGACCAACAACAGGTCAAAGTCGATCCCTTTTAATTCAATTCCCTGTCTCCTTAAAGAAACAATCGAACGTTTTCCGTCAAAAACATGCTTTTTCTTCGTTTCGTCTTCCGCCCATTTTTTAAAAGCTTCCGATTGCCATGCAGTCTCCGCCGAAAGAAAATAATTACCTTTTTCACTTGACAGGCCAAAGCCGACAACGGGACCCGTATGATAATTATCTTCAATAATTTCCACATATAGTGCGGTATGATCAGCAAAAAGCTCTTCATCAATTGACTCGGCCGTTTGAAATTCAATGGCTATATTTTCCTGCTGATCTTCATTTTCCTCTTCGCCGCCTTCAAGCTTTCCAAGAAGGGAATTGAACTCAAGCTCCTGGAAAAGAGTTCTCAAAACCGTAGGATTGTATCCTTCATATATTAAATTAGGTATATTGATGTCTATCGGAGCTTTCGTTAAAATGGTGGCGAGTTCCTTACTCATAACAGCCTGTTCCTTAAATTCCTCCAGGCGCTCTTTTAATTTGGGACCACTGACCTTGTCGATGGATTCAAGCAGATTCTCTAAAGTACCGAATTCCTTCAACAATTTGATGGCCGTTTTCTCTCCCACTCCAGGTACCCCAGGGATATTATCTGACTGATCTCCCATCAATCCCTTCATGTCAATGATTTGTTCAGGTGTCAGACCGTACTTTTCCTTAATATGTTCTGGAGTATAACTTTCAATGTCAGTGATACCTTTTCTTGTAATCCCTACTGTTATGTGATCGCTCGTCAATTGTGTTAAATCTTTGTCTCCAGAAATGACTTTGACTTCATAACCGTCCTTTTCCGCCTCGATTGCGAGCGTTCCGATGATATCGTCCGCCTCGTAATTTTCAAGCTCATACCGTTTAATTCCGTAGGCATCCAGCAGCTCTCTCAGAAATGGAAACTGCTCAGAAAGCTCTGGCGGTGTTTTCTGACGACCGCCTTTATACTCCTTGTATGTTTCGTGGCGAAATGTCGTCTTTCCGGCATCAAATGCAACCAGAATATGAGTTGGCTTCTCTTCCTCCAGCACCTTCATTAGCATCGTGGTAAAGCCATAAACGGCATTTGTATAAATGCCTTTTTCATTATGCAGCAGCGGCAACGCAAAAAAAGCGCGATAGGCAACACTGTTCCCGTCAATGAGCATCAATTTCTTACTATTTTTTCCCAAGCCAAATACCTCCTAAGCAAGCAGAACGTCCGCCTGTCTGATATTTTCATTCTAGCATGTGTGTTCGGGAATGTGAAAAAAAGAGAAAAAAGCGGAAAGACTAAAATTCGAGAGCATATAAGGTGCATTTACCAAAAATTTGCGGCACCACCAGATTTTGACGAACACTCTCATCGCTACACTTTTTACAAAATAAAAAGACTCCATGATAGAAGCCTATAATTATACACGGTTTAAATGAGTGTCTTTAAATTCAGTAGGATATTTCAATCCATAACCTAACATCCTATCCATGCCAATATGAGCCGTCCATATCAAACCGATTGCCATGACTAATGGGGCCGAAAAGACCACCCCAAAGACAATAACAAGGATTGTTACCGTATATGTATGGAATACATTATATATGGTCGCACCGACTTTGTTATTGACTATATATCCAAACATCGAAAGATCTGGTGCAAATAAAAGTACAATAAACAGTATCCAACTGAAATGGTAATGTCCATAAAGCCATAAACTTAAAGCGAAAACCACGAGCCCTTCCACATGTAAAAGCACCTTATTCAATATTCATCTCTCCAGAAAATCATTTAGTCCTTCTATCAAATGCGCCTTGGCGTATTTGCGCCCAGAATTTATCGAGCTCTGCAGATAAATTTCCACTGAAAATCTGTGGCATCCGCCGAAGGCTTTCACCTCACTACTTAAAGAAGTGAGAGACTTCTAATAAATAAAGTTAAAACAAAATGCCGGGTGCTTCTGCCCCGGCATTTCATCATTTCGTATATCCCTTCAGCAGCTTCGCATATGGAGAGTCAGAAGGGAGAACAATAACGGTGTCCTCGCCAATTGTCTTTTTATAGGATTCCAAGGTACGGAAAAGCTGATAGAATTCACGATCTTTTGAAAAAGAGTCGTTGTAGATTTTGGCGGCCTGCCCTTCACCTTCAGAGCGGATCACTTCCGCATCAGCCTGTGCTTTAGAAAGCATTTCCCTTACTTTCTGGTCCGTTTTTGCAGTGATCCTATTTTTTTCCGCGTCTCCTCGTGACAAATATTCTTGGGCTGTTGATTCACGTTCGGAAATCATCCGAGTGTAAACCGAGTTTTCGTTCTCATTCGGAAGATCTGTACGCTTCATTCGAACGTCCGTAACAACGACTCCGTATTCGTCTTTGGACAGCAATTCATTGACTTTTTCCGTCACTCTATCATTCAGGCTTCCACGGGAGGATTTTTCATCATTGATAATTTCATCATAGTTCAGTTGCCCCAGCTCCGTCCTGACAACGGAATAAATAAACTCCTCCATCCTTGATTCAGCATTTTCTACTGAACGTGCATTGGATATCATCTTTTTTGGATCTACGATTTTCCATAGCGCGTAATTATCTATGATCATCCGCTTCTTATCTTTCGTATTGATCTCCGCCTGTGAAACATCGTACGTCATTTGATATTTGGGAAGGGTTGAAACACTTTGAATAAATGGTACTTTCATGGCAAGCCCAGGTTCTGTTTTGATGCGCACTACCTCACCAAACTGGCGAATAACCTTGAACTCCCCTTCTTTTACAATAAATAGGCTGGAAAGAAAAATCATGAGAAGTGCAACTAGAATAATCAATAACAGACCAAGCTTTGTATATTTCCTCCACTCCAGTTCGGTAGCCTTACGTGAACCGAAGTCAACTACTTTCTTATCCATCTACTCATCCCCCTCCGTCTTCTCCGCAGGCTTCGGCTCTTCTTTTTCCATTGGCCGGATTGGGAAGTATTTTAACGTATTACCTTCATCATTCATAATGTAAATCTCCGCTCCTGGGAGCACTTGCTCCAGCGTCTCAATTGTTAGACGTTCCCTTGTCACTTCGGGGTTGCTCTTATACTCTTTATATAGCTTATTGAAGACCGCCACATCCCCACGTGCTGTTTCCAGCCTTGCGGCTTTTTCCCCTTTCGCTTTGGAGATAATAGCATCCCTTTCTCCTTTTGCTTCATTTATCCGTTGATTCTCATATTTTTTCGCTTCGTTCATTTTAGTATTCATCGTTTCCCTAGCATCCGTCACTGCTGTAAAAGCGCTTCGGACTTCTTTATTGGGAAGCTCTACATCTTTGAGTTTAACAGCCAAAATAGAAATGCCGACATCGTATTTTTCCATGAGATTAGTTAAAAGGTCTCTAACATTACCTTCAATCTCGGCTTTTCCAGAAGTGAGGGCATCATCAATTTTCGAACTTCCAATAATACTCCTTAAGGATGCGGATGTCGCGTCATACAACACCTCTTCGGGATTGTCCGCATGAAATAAATATTTCTTTGGATCTGTTATCTTCCATTGGACCACAAGGTCAGCAAAAACGATATTCTCGTCTCCCGTAATCATTTTTGTTTCATCAGACAATTCTTTTTTTCCTTCCGAACTTTTGAAACCAAACTGCAGACTCTTAGTCTCTCTTGCAAGCTTCTCAACTCGCTGCACTGGCCAAGGAAGCTTGAAATGCAACCCCGGATCCGTTACCGTATCTTCAGCTTTGCCGAACGTCAAAATCACCGCCTGGTCCGATTCATCAAGCGTATACCAGGAAGTAAATAGCGCGACAATGAGCAAAAGTCCTGCAATGATAATGCCTACTGCTGCGTATACCCTTTTTAAACTCATTCCCCACGTTCCTTTCTCTTTTTCTCTTCATACTATTGTATTACGCTGCAACAGAAAAAAGGTTTCATTTCACAGAAATAAAAAAACAGGCTCTTGCCTGCGCTTTTACTCATGATTTGTTATGTCTCTACAGATGGATATGGCGGAGACACAAGCAGCGTGCCTGTTATGACCGTTTCTCCACTTTCTGTCCCTTGTACATTTATGGTAACCAAACGATCCTGTTCATTCACATCCATGATCTCAAACAAAAATTCGATTGTAGCATAATGAAAGACCGGCTTCAGAAACGCTATTTCCTGCTTTTGAATATTGGAGCCCGGACCTGGCAAGTACTTTGTAACGGCTGAAATGATAATGCCAGTCAACATAATCGATGGTACGATTGGCTTTTCATATGGTGTTTGGGAAGCATAGTCATGCTGGATATACAGCGGGTTGGCGTCATTTGTCAAACCAAGATACAGCAATAGATCCTTATCTTCGATTTTCTCTGTCAGCTTTAGCTTTTCTCCTCGTGAGATTTCACCAATCTGCCTTCCCAGCTTACGCTTTTTCCCCAATAACAATAAGAGCACCCCCGAAAAGTTTATAAGTTTACAATCTATTTTGAAATATCATACCATTTTCATTACCAAAAACAAAGTAAAAGAAGAACCACTCATTATAAATGATGGTTCTTCAACAGAGGTTATTCCAAAACGTTCATGACTTCTCGAACTGCTTCTGCTGATTTATCTAGAGATGCTTTTTCCTCAGCTGTCAATTCAAGTTCAATTACTTGCTCGATCCCATCCTTACCAAGGATGGTAGGTACGCCTAAATAAATGCCCTCATACCCATATTCTCCTTCAAGGTAGGCAATGGAAGGTAGCACTCTCCGCTGATCTTTCACAATGGCTTCAACCATCTCGACGAGTGATGCAGCGGGAGCATAATAGGCACTTCCATTGCCAAGCAGATTGACGATTTCGCCTCCGCCTTTTCGGGTTCTTTCCACAATGGCATCAAGCCGATCCTGTGGAATTAATTTTTCAAGCGGAATTCCTCCTGCATAGGAATAGCGAACGAGCGGAACCATGTCATCTCCATGGCCCCCTAAAACGAATCCTGTAATGTCTTTCACAGAAAGGTTTAATTCTTGTGCGATAAATGTACGGAAACGTGCAGTATCCAGGATACCTGACTGGCCGATTACACGGTTTTTCGGGAATACTGATTCTTTAAACACGGTATATGTCATGGCATCCACCGGATTTGTCAGCACAATGATATGACAGTTTGGAGAGTATTTCACAATTTCCTGTGTTACGCTTTTCATGACTTTCTGGTTTGTTTGCACAAGATCATCCCGGCTCATTCCTGGTTTTCGGGCAATGCCAGCAGTAATGACGACAACGTCAGAGTCTTTCGTGTCTTCATAGTTGGATGTACCAATAATGCTTGCATCAAAACCTTGGACCGGACTCGCCTCTAACATGTCCAGCGCTTTCCCTTTTACAGGGTTTTCCATTTTCGGAATATCAACCAGAACAACATTTCCAAGTTCTTTTTGTGCCGCCAGGAACGCTGTTGTTGCTCCTGTAAATCCTCCACCAATCACAGATATTTTTTTCCGCTTTAATGACATGGGGAAGTCCCTTCTTTCATTAAATTTCACACTAATGGAGACTGTTTTAAAAACAGTCTCCAATTTTATGCTCTTAAACCCAATTTTCCCTTGATGAAAGAAAATTAATCCATGTTTTCAATCAATTTAGTTCCGAATTCAGAAGTTTTTACTTCTGTCGCGCCTTCCATTAGGCGAGCAAAGTCATATGTGACAACTTTTGATTCAATTGTCTTCTCCATTGACTTCGTAATTAATTGAGCAGCTTCGCCCCAGCCGATATGTTCAAGCATAAGGACTCCAGAAAGAATGACGGAAGATGGGTTTACTTTATCCAATCCTGCATACTTTGGAGCTGTTCCGTGTGTAGCTTCGAAAATCGCATGACCAGAATCATAGTTGATATTTGCACCAGGAGCAATACCGATTCCTCCAACTTGTGCTGCCAATGCATCTGAAATATAGTCCCCATTCAGATTCATTGTTGCCACTACGTCAAATTCTTTGGAACGAGTGAGAATTTGCTGTAGGAAAATATCAGCGATTGCATCTTTGATAATAATTTTTCCAGCAGCTTCTGCGTCAGCCTGCGCTTTGTTCGCAGCTTCTGTTCCTTGCTCCTCTTTGATTTTGTCGTATTGGTTCCATGTGAATACTTTGTCACCAAACTCCTGCTCAGCCACTTCATATCCCCAGTTTTTGAAGGCACCTTCTGTAAATTTCATAATATTGCCTTTATGTACAATCGTTACAGATTTACGCCCTTCTTTAATAGCGTAATTGATGGCTGCACGTACCAAGCGTTTTGTTCCTTCGGAAGAAATCGGTTTGATTCCGATACCTGAAGTTTCAGGGAAGCGGATTTTATTTGCGCCCATTTCATTTTGAAGGAAATCGATTAGTTTTTTCACTTCTTCGGATCCTTCTTGATATTCAATCCCTGCGTAAATATCCTCTGTATTTTCACGGAAAATAACCATATCTGTATCTTCCGGACGTTTTACAGGGGAAGGAACTCCTTCAAAGTAACGAACCGGACGCAGACATACATACAGGTCAAGCTCTTGACGCAACGCAACATTCAATGAACGGAAGCCACCGCCGATTGGAGTTGTAAGAGGGCCTTTAATAGCGATAAGGTATTCTCGAATCGTATCCAAGGTTTCCTCAGGAAGCCATTCACCGAATTTATTATGGGCTTTTTCACCCGCATATACTTCTTTCCACTCAATTTTTCGTTTGCCACCATAAGCTTTTTCTACAGCTGCATCTAACACTCTTTGTGACGCAGCCCAAATATCAGGCCCTGTTCCATCTCCCTCAATAAAAGGAATGATTGGATGGTCAGGCGTATTTAATACACCATTTGAAACTGTGATTTTTTCAGCTTGAGACATATCTAAATCCCTCCAATTTCAGTATCAAAGGTTAGAAAGCAAAAGCTTCTAACCTTCTCCCCGCTCTATCATATCAAAATACAACATAAAATTCTAACTCGTCATTATTTGCGCTCGTCAAGCGAGATGTATGATCGCATTCCCGGTCCAGTATATTCTGCCCGTGGACGAATCAGACGGTTGTTCTCGTACTGTTCCAAAATATGTGCAAGCCATCCTGAAGTACGGCTTACCGCAAAAATTGGCGTAAATAAATCGTGGTCAAATCCAAGACTATGGTAAACAGATGCAGAATAGAAGTCAACATTCGGCGGTAATGTTTTTTCGGAAGTAAATACCTCTTCAACCTTGATAGAAATGTTGTACCATTCCGGCTCACCAGTAATTTCAGTCAGTCTTTTTGACATTTCTTTCAAGTGCTTAGCCCGCGGGTCTCCCTTGCGGTAAACACGGTGGCCAAAGCCCATGATTTTCTCTTTGTTCTCAAGTTTATTTTTGATATAGCTTTCAGCATTGTCCGCAGAACCAATTTCTGTAAGCATTTTCATAACCTGTTCATTTGCACCACCATGCAGAGGTCCTTTTAATGCTCCGATAGCTGCTGTGATTCCTGAGTAAATATCTGAAAGGGTCGCAACACAGACTCTCGCAGTAAAAGTAGATGCATTAAGCTCATGGTCTGCATGGAGAATCAACGCTTTATCCATCGCTTCAATTTCGATTTGGTCAGGCTCTTCTCCTTTAATCATATACATGAAGTTGGCGGCAAAACCTAGGTCTTTGCGTGGGGCAATCGGCTCAAGCCCTTTACGAATACGGGCAAATGCAGCGACAATTGCAGGCATTTTTGCTTGGAGACGGATCGCTTTTTGATAATTTGCTTCTTTATCCATCACTTCTGAGTCTTTATCAAAGATTCCAAGAGCGGAGACTGCTGTCCTAAGAACAGCCATAGGATGTACTTTATCCAGTGGATATGTTTTAAAGCTGTCGAGGACTTCCTGCGGCAATTCCATATTTTCTGCCAGCTGCTCCTTTAATTCCTGGAGCTGCTTCTTTGTAGGCAATTCCAAATGCCATAATAAATAAATGACTTCTTCAAAACTTGCATTTTCAGTTAGATCATCAATATTGTAGCCGACGTATGTAAGCGTGTCATCAATGATAGAACTAATAGCGGACGTTGTCGCTACTACCCCTTCTAACCCTCGTGTTGCTGTCATTATAAACCTCTCCTTTATCTCTTTTTTTAAAAATTTCTTTTAGTGGAAAGCACGTAATACAAATTGTTAGGGGAAAACTTTAGACAAAGAACAAAGTTATGTGGAAAATTATGCAATTTGTAATGAACTTATCTTCTATTATAAACAAAACTAAATTCTTGTCTATTTTTCAACATTTTATAATGATTCATATTTTTTATACCTAGCAATAAGATTTTCTTTATAGTTGGTTATATTTACTAACCTCCCATGCCCGACCCTGAGCGAAATACCTCGAAAAATTTCATTGCCAAGTAGGCGATACCAGCGCCAATCAATGGACCGACAGCTACACCTTTAAAAAGGGAAACAGCCATAATGGTTCCAAGGACAAGTGCGGTTGTGATATGTGGGTCTTCGGATAATAACGTGACGCCAAATTTTGCTATGATGGCAACGGCCATCCCTGCGCCCAAAGCAATCCAGGCGTACGGGGATTTAATCGCTCCACCAAGCTCCTTAAAACCGATAAACCCACTTGCAATAGGTGCTAAAACAGCAATCGTGATAACAGTAACTCCCCAGTTAATCCCCTTCGCTTGGATCAGGCCAAAAAGCTTTTCATCAGCTCCAGCCAATTTAAGAATGATCAAGACGGCCACCGCAATGACAAGTGATTGGTTTTTGGCGGCAATTCCAATTCCAAGCAGCAGAATCAAAAAGAAAAAAGCTTGATTGAACATAGAGCTCATCCTTCCAAATTCATACAATTTTTTATCCTATCATGGTATCATAATATGTAAGTAGATTGATAAGGTGGGTGTTTCCTTTGACTCGTGAAAATGCAGATAGGGTTGTCCGCTTTTTTATTGTCATTATCGTTGCCGCTACATCCCTTCTATCCGTATACTATGCTTCAAAAGTTATTTACCCATTTATTATAGCTCTGATTATTGCCACCGCTATCAATCCCGTAGTGGGGGTGTTAGAAAGAAAATGGAAATTCCCGCGCACCTTGGCTGTTTTAACCACTCTAATCGTTTTGATCGGGATTTTTACCGGACTAATCACACTTTTGATAGCCGAGATTGTTGCTGGTGCTTCTTATCTTGCAACAGTCGTTCCTGAGCATGTCGCTACTCTGATTAAATATTTAGAAAAGATGTTTGCAAACCAAGTGATCCCCTTTTATAACAAGCTGGCCGGCATGTTCCAAAGCCTGGACAGCGGTCAAAGGGATACGATTATGAATAGCATTGACGAAACTGGCGGACGAATCACAGAGAGCGTGACTGCTTTCCTCCAAAACTTTTTCCTTAAATTACCTGGCCTTGTATCATGGATTCCAAACGCCGCCACGGTACTTATTTTTTCCTTATTGGCCACTTTCTTTATTAGTAAGGATTGGGAGAAACTATCCGTTCTTACCAGCCGCCTGCTTCCAGATAAAGTGAAAAGCAGCAGCATAAGAGTGTTTGCTGATTTGAGAAAAGCCCTTGTTGGATTTGTCAAAGCACAAATCACACTGATTTCCATCACTCTTGTTATCGTATTGGTCGGCCTGTTGATTCTACGCATCAATTACGCTATCACCATAGCACTTATTCTAGCCTTGCTCGATTTGTTGCCCTATTTGGGAACCGGAACAGTATTTGTACCATGGGTTATCTATGAAGCAGTGACAGGCAATATTG
The DNA here is from genome assembly GCA_009928435.1 of Bacillus sp. HF117_J1_D. Taxonomy (GTDB): domain Bacteria; phylum Bacillota; class Bacilli; order Bacillales; family Bacillaceae_C; genus Siminovitchia. The sequence goes on along the minus strand of JAABNQ010000010.1, from coordinate 56,511 downwards.
GGCTTGCTGTCGGGCTCGGAATTCTATATACAGTTGTAATAGTCCAGCGCCAATTGATGGAACCAAAAATCCTTTCTTCCAATATTGGCTTGTCTCCTTTAGGAACACTTATATCCTTATTCGTAGGCTTTAAACTGATAGGGTTTCTCGGACTTATTTTAGGACCTGTCACATTGGTTTTACTCACTACTCTTCATAAGGCGAATGTGTTTCGGGATATTTGGGCTTATATTAAAGGTCCCCCACAAAACATTCCAAAATAAAAATTCCAGGAGCCAGCAGCTATTCGTCCCTTTTCGAAGACTGCCGGCTCATTTATTTCACGAAAAAAAGAGCTCCCGCTCTTTTTTTACCGATATATATAAATTTTCTTTCTTGAAAACCATCTTTTAAAGATTTTCAACAGAACAGGCTGAATCCTTCTTCTTGTTGGCGGAAGGATCAGTAACAGCCCTGTAAGATCTGTAACGAAACCCGGTGTCAATAGAAGCAAGCCCCCAAATAAAACACAAACACCCTCGATCAGAGCCTCTCCAGGAGGATATCCGAATCTCATTTGCTCCTGCATTTTTCTCAATACTCCCAAGCCTTGCTGTTTTGCGAGAAAAGCACCGAGAACCCCAGTTGCAATAATAAGAGCGATTGTTGTGAAGCCCCCTATGGTTTTGCCTGCCAAAATGAACAGAGCAATTTCCAAAGCCGGGACGACAATGAACAAGAAAAGTAAAAATCTCAAATTTTGTCACTTCCCTAGTGGTCTTTACTCTATTATATCATAAGACCTTATAGAACACTCGCATGGCCATTGTAGACTACTCCACGGGTGCCATCGACAGTTATTTCCTGCCCATCATGGAAAATGCTCGTTGCATTGTCCACACCTACTATGACCGGAACCCCAAGATTGATTCCAACTACAGCCGCATGGCTCGTTAGTCCACCTTCTTCTGCAACAAGAGCTGAACATTTTTCGAGAGCCGGAACCATTTCCTTATCTGTTCCAATGACAATCATAATGTCGCCTTCTTCTACTTTTTCTAAAGCTTCGCGGGCATTTTTTACAATGACTGCTTTTCCATAAGCAGATTTTCTTCCAATTCCTTGTCCTTTTGCCAAGACATCCCCAACAACATGCACTTTCATTAAGTTCGTTGTCCCCGCTTCCCCAACTGGAACCCCTGCTGTAATAATGATGAGGTCTCCATGCTTTACTATACCAGTGTTAAGACTCTCAGTTACTGCTAGATCAAGCATCTCATCTGTTGTTGTCACCTTTTCACCAACTTGAGGCGATACCCCCCAAACCAATGTCAGGCGTCTGGTTACTCCCACACTGGATGTTACAGCAACAATCGGTGCTTTTGGCCGATACTTGGAAATCATTCTAGCTGTATGACCGCTTTCTGTTGGTGCCACAATGGCATTTACACCAAGGTTGATTGCAGTGTGAGCCACCGATTGGCAAATGGCGTCCATCATGTTATGTCCATTATACTTGCTTATCTGAGAGAGAATTTCTTTGTGGTTCAGTGCTTTTTCCGCCTCGAGGGCAATATTATTCATCGTTCGGACAGCTTCCACTGGGTAAGCACCCGCAGCGGTTTCTCCAGAAAGCATGACTGCATCTGAACCGTCAAAGATGGCGTTCGCAACATCGCTTGCTTCCGCCCTTGTCGGCCTTGGGTTTCTCTGCATGGAGTCGAGCATTTGGGTAGCGGTGATAACCGGTTTACCAGCTTCGTTACATTTTTTAATTAGCCGCTTTTGAACCATAGGGACCGATTCGGCCGGAATTTCCACACCCAAGTCTCCCCTAGCGACCATAAGTCCGTCCGATACCGCCAATATTTCATCAATATTATCGACGCCTTCTTGGTTTTCGATCTTTGGAATGATATACAAATGAGGAGCATTATTTGTTTCTAGCAGCTGGCGAATCTCAAGCACATCGGAAGCCCTTCTTACAAATGAAGCCGCGATGAAGTCAACCCCTTCCTCTATTCCAAAAAGGATGTCCTGTGCATCTTTTTCCGTAATTCCAGGCAGATTGACGGAAACTCCTGGGACGTTTACACCTTTTTTATTTTTTAAGGTTCCGTTATTCAAAACTTTTGTTGTTATTTCACTAGACTCTTTTTTTAAGTCGATGACTTCAAGTTCAATTAATCCGTCATCTAGTAAGATTTTTGAACCAACTTGTACATCATTGATCAAACCGGCATAGGTAACAGATATTTTTTCATTCGTACCTACTACTTCTGCCATAGAAACAGCAAGGATATGACCCGTTTCCAGTTCAATGGCTCCATTTTCCATATCATGTGTTCTTATTTCAGGACCTTTTGTATCAAGCAGGATTCCAATTTCCTTTCCGGCCTTTTCCGCAGCTTTACGGATGTTGATGATGCGCTCACGATGCTCATCCTGGCTGCCATGGGAAAAGTTCAGTCTCGCAACGTTCATTCCTTCCTCTATCAATTGTTGAATCAGTTCGGGGCTTTCACTTGCCGGTCCGATCGTGCAAACAATTTTTGTTTTTTTCATTAATATTCCTCCTCGGTGAAAGTCATCTATATAGATAGCTCTTTTGATAATTCGTATAAGTCATGATTCATGTGTTTCTCCTTATCAAAAACAGTCAGCAAATCAGCATCCACTACTTTACCTGCTTCAATTCCGACAGCCCGTCTTCCTTCTCCAGCCATCAACAATTCGACTGCCCTTGCTCCAAGCCTGCTGGCAAGAACGCGATCAAAACCTGTTGGTGATCCACCTCTTTGAATATGGCCAAGAACAGAGACTCTCGTTTCAAGCCCTGTTTTTTCTTTTAAGTTCTCTGCAAATTCAGCACCGCTTGCGACTCCTTCAGCAACAATGATAATACTGTGTTTTTTCCCTCTTTTAAGCCCATTATCAATCCGATTAGCGACGTCCTCTATATCGTAGGATTCCTCCGGAATAAGGATTGATTCAGCACCGCCGGCGAGTCCTGCCCAAAGTGCAATGTCCCCCGCATCCCGTCCCATTACTTCAATGACAAATGTTCTTTCATGCGATGTAGCAGTATCACGAATTTTGTCGACAGCATCCAACACGGTATTCAATGCAGTGTCAAATCCGATTGTATATTGGGTTCCAGGTATGTCATTATCTATTGTTCCTGGCACACCAATGCAAGGAAAACCAAGCTCACTAAGCGATCTAGCTCCCAAATAGGAGCCGTCTCCTCCTATTACGATTAATCCTTCGATGCCATGTCTTTTCAAACATGTAATGCCTTGTTTCTGGCCTTTAGCTGTTTTGAATTCTTCACATCGAGCCGATTGCAGGATTGTACCGCCCCTATGGATAATATCACCAACTGATCCAAGCTCCAGTTTCTTTATATTGCCGGATATTAATCCACTAAAGCCTTGGTATATACCGTACGTTTCAAGCCCGTGATACATTGATTTTCTTACCACTGCACGGATGGCCGCATTCATTCCCGGAGCATCTCCACCACTTGTCAGTACCCCTATCTTTCTCATCTGAGTCACTCCATTGGATAAAAAATATGTATTTTTGAATAGACTTTCTATGTTAAAAATACCATTTCATCATGCTATTCACAAATTTTATATAAGAACAGGGCTGCCTGTTTTGCAAAACACACCTTTTACGGGGGTGTTTAGTGCTGATTGGAAACCGTTCATGTCGATTGATAAACGGTTTTTACGAGATTGAGTACATTAAAAAAGGAATGTCCATTGGACAATCCTTAATTTTGAACATTTTCATATTCTTTTTGCTCAGCATATTTCCCCATCTTTTTAAACTTTTCGTAACGATCTTGTATAAGAGTATCAGGGTCTTGATGGATGAGCTCCTTCAGAGCTTTTTTCAGAATTTTGTCGATTTCTTCCGCCTGCTTTTGAATATCTCTGTGGGCACCACCTCTTACCTCTGAAATGATTTCATCAATGATTCCGAGATCCTTCAGATCAGGCGCAGTGATTTTCATTGCTTCAGCAGCCTGCTTCGCCAAAGAAGCATCTTTCCATAAAATACTTGCCGCTCCTTCAGGGGTAATGACCGAATACGTGGAGTTTTCCAGCATATAGATCCGGTCTCCGACTCCAAGACCCAAAGCTCCTCCGCTTCCTCCTTCTCCAGTAACGATACAAATAATCGGCACTGTCAAGCCAGCCATTTCAAAAAGATTCCGCGCAATGGCTTCACTCTGTCCCCGCTCTTCCGCTGATTTTCCCGGATACGCTCCTTTTGTATCGATGAAGCAAATAACCGGTCGGCGAAATTTTTCAGCCTGTTTCATCAAACGCAAGGCCTTACGATAGCCTTCCGGATGCGGCATTCCAAAGTTCCGGCGAATATTCTCCTTCGTATCCCTGCCTCGCTGATGACCAACCACAGTCACTGGAAGACCTTTATATTTGGCAATTCCACCTACAAGGGCTTGATCATCGCTATACAGCCTGTCTCCATGAAGCTCTAGAAAATCAGTAAATAAATGCTCAACATAATCAAGCGTTGTCGGCCTTTTAGGATGGCGGGCAAGCTGAACACGGTCCCAAGGACGCATATTTTCATATATTTCTTTCTCAAGCACTTCCAACCGGGACTCCAGTTTGTCGATTTCATCTGACAAATCTACATCCGAGTTTTTCGTGAACTCTCTTAATTCCGCTATTTTTTCTCGCAGTTCAAGTACAGGTCTTTCAAATTCCAGCTCGTTCACCATGCAATATCACCTACTTGTTGATGAATTTCAAGCACTGTCGTTAGCTTTTCCTTCATTTCAGAACGCGGGATTACTGCATCAAGCTGACCATGGTTTAATAGGAATTCAGCCGTCTGGAAGTCATCAGGAAGTTCTTCCCTTATGGTCTGCTCAATAACACGCCGACCGGCAAAACCGATCAAGGCCCCTGGTTCCGCAAAATTAAAGTCGCCAAGCGATGCAAAGCTTGCCGAAACCCCTCCTGTCGTAGGATGAGTCATGACAGAAATAATTAAACCGCCTTGATTGCTAAGCATTTTAAGCGCCGCGCTCGTTTTAGCCATTTGCATTAAAGATAATATTCCCTCTTGCATCCTGGCACCGCCTGAAGCGGTAAAAATAATAAATGGGACTTTTTTTTCAGCCGCAGCTTCAATAGCTCTTGCAATTTTTTCACCTACAACCGAACCCATACTTCCCATACGGAAATGGGAATCCATAATGGCTGTTACCACTTCAATCTGATTAATTGTCCCTGAACCTGTAAGGACTGCTTCATCCATCTTTGATTTTTTCCTATCCTGCTCCAGCTTCTCTAAATAATTCGGAAAATCAAGCGGATTTCCTGTTGCTATTTTTTCATCAAATGGCACAAAGGATCCCTCATCAAACAAGCTTTCAACTCTTTCTTGAGCCGTCATTCTGTAATGATGACCGCAATGTAGGCAGACCTTGTTATTCTTCTGGAGCTCTTTCGTATACATAATCTTCTTACATTCCGGGCATTTCGACATAATTCCTTCGGGAACATCCTGCTTGGCAGATTCAGAAGGAATGGTTGCGTATTTCCTTTTCTTTGGCTTTTCATTTTTTTGCTTTGAAAAAAAATCTTTAAGCACAGCAGGCCCTCCTTTCAAATCAGAAAAGTACAAGCGCCTTGATAAGTCTCGACAAGACAAGAAGCCTCCCTCGTTACACAATACGTTTAGAGAAGCTCTTGTTCTTGCGAGCTAGGCGACACTTGTTGTAGTATCAAAGATTCTGTAACAATCTGGTCGTCTGAATATCGGACAGTTTTCCTATCCTATTATTTTTCCAAGGATTAAACACGCATAGGAAAGACCGGCCTTCAAATCGGCACGGCCTTTCCTTTGTTTCCAGTATAAACTTATTGATCTTTACCAATAACAGCGAGTTGCATAGTCTTTTCCTTGATCTTATCTGGATCCACTTTAATACGTGCCACTCCTGATTCCATGGCAGCTTCGGCAACCGCAGCTGCCACGTAAGGGGCAACCCTCGGGTCAAATGGTCCCGGAATAACAAAATCAGGAGACAGTTCGTCTTCCGAAACCAAGCTCGCGATAGCCTCTACTGCAGCCTGTTTCATTCTCTCATTAATCTTTGTAGCTTGTACGTCAAGCGCTCCACGGAAAAGTCCAGGGAATGCCAATACGTTATTGACCTGGTTTGGGAAGTCAGATCTTCCTGTTCCGACTACTTTCGCACCAGCAGCCTTGGCAACATTAGGCATAATTTCCGGATCCGGGTTGGCCATAGCAAAAATAATCGGATCTTCTTTCATGGAAGCGACCATTTCTTCTGTCAATGCACCCGCTACAGATACCCCAATAAATACATCAGCATCCTGGATGACATAGGACAAGTCACCGTCAAGTCGATCACGGTTAGTGAATTTGGCCACTTCTGTCTTCACTTCATTCATTCCTTCTTCACGGCCTTCATAGATTGCCCCTCTGGAATCACACATGATGATGTCTCGAACACCGTAGCTATGAAGCAGTTTAATAATTGCAATTCCCGCTGCACCAGCTCCATTTGCCACCACTTTTATTTCAGACATTCTTCTTCCTGTAATTTTCAATGCATTCACAAGACCAGCTACTGTAACAATGGCTGTACCATGTTGATCATCATGAAAAACAGGGATGCTTAATTCTTTCTGTAATCTATTCTCAATTTCAAAACAGTTTGGAGCTGCTATATCCTCAAGATTCACTCCGCCGAATGTTGGTTCAAGCAGTTTAACTGTTTGGACAATAGCATCTACATCTGTTGTATCTAGGCAGATTGGAAAAGCATCCACACCAGCAAAACTCTTAAACAATACGGCTTTACCTTCCATAACTGGCAAAGCTGCCTCAGGGCCGATATTTCCCAGTCCCAACACTGCTGTTCCATCGGAAACCACAGCAACCATATTGCTTTTCATTGTATAATCATACACAGTTCCTGGATTTTCATAAATTTCCTTACATGGCTCAGCAACACCAGGGGAGTAAGCTAGACTTAAATCTTTTGCATTTTTCACTTCAATTTTGGACTTTGATTCAAGCTTCCCCTTATGTAATTTGTGTATATGCAATGCTTCATCACGCAATGACAACAATATTCACTCCTTCATACAAACCATACCCAGTTTTTTATACACCAATAAAAAAGCTTATAAAACAATATACCATATTATCGTCTATTTGAGAAAATTATTTTAACTTTACACAATCAGCTCCAAAAAGTCCGCTAATTTCTTTCAGACATGTATCAGTAGGTTCAACGCGCTTTTTATCCCCTAGCTTGATCATTTTATTTTCTTTCTCATAATAGAGGATGATCCGTGTTTGTCCCGGATATTTTTCAAAAATGGAATGCAGTTTAATTAATATAGCGGGCGTTTGCATTTCGGCTGGAATTTTCACATACAATGTCTTCATTTGTTCGCTAACGTTATCTTTCAATTCTCTTACTGAAACAACTTTTTGAACAATAAACTGAATGGCACCTTTGCGCTCCTCCACATTTCCACTCAGAAGAACAATTTCTCCCTGCTTCAATAATTCCCTGCTTCGCTTGTAAACGTCCGGAAAAACAACCCCCTCCAACTCCCCTGAAGGATCGCTCATTGTAATAAAAGCCATGACGTCGCCCTTTTTCGTACGGATTGTTTTGACTCCAGTCAAGTATATGCCTACTGATTTATTTCTTTGTCCTGGTTCCAGATGAATCAGCTTGACGGCACCGGCTGATATGAACCATTCTTCAAAAGCCGTTGTCGGATGACTGGATAAAAATATGCCTGTCGTTTCTTTTTCAAATGCCAGCTTGTCTACAAGCTGCATTGGCTCAGCTTCTACATACATCGGTTTTATCTGAAACATCTCTTCTTCGATGAAAAGATCCGACGTACCGCTCGAAGGTCTCATCAGTTCAGCATGCTCAACAGCCACTTGAAGCGTTGCAAGGAAAACAGCTCTGTCTTTTCCGAATTCATCAAAGCTGCCCGCATATACTAGCGACTCCAGTATTTTTTTATTGATGATTCTCGGAGACACCCGAAGGCAAAAGTCAAACAGGTCTTTGAAATGGCCCCCTTCTCGTGCCTGGACAATCTCTTTCATTGCAGCAACACCGAGTCCTTTAATTCCTCTTAAACTAAAGCGAATCCCTTCTTTTTCAGCAAGAAAAGGAAAATGGCTTTTATTAATAGACGGAGGTAGGATTGCGATTCCTTTTTGCTTAGCCTCCGCGGTATAAAGAGCAATCTTGTCCTCGTTTCCTATTACAGACGTCAAGAGGGCAGCCATGAAATATTTTGGATAATGAGCTTTTAACCAGGCAAGCTGCCAAGCAATAAAACTGTATGCCACTGCATGACTGCGGTTGAATCCATAATTTGCAAAGCGAACAATTAAATCGTATGTGGTATTGGCAGTATGCTGGTCGTATCCTTTTTCAACTGCTCCAGAGACGAACCGTTTCCTCTGCTGGTCGAGGACTTCACGCTTCTTCTTACTGACCGCTCTTCTAAGAAGATCAGCTTCTCCTAGAGAATAGCCGGAAAGCACCGCCGCTATTTGCATGATTTGTTCTTGGTAGACAATGACTCCATACGTGAAATCCAAGATTGGCTTCAGATCTGGATGAGGATATTCAACTTTCTCTTCGCCATGCTTTCTTTTAATATAAGTCGGGATGTTCTCCATCGGACCCGGTCTGAAAAGTGCATTAACTGCTACAATGTCTTCGAACTCTGTCGGCCGAAGTTCTCTTAGGACCTTTCTCATCCCTTCAGATTCCAGTTGGAAGATTCCGGTCGTATCACCTTTTTGCAGTAACTGAAATGTTTTTTCGTCTGCAAACGGGATATTTTTTAAATGAATCGTTTTCCCTGTATGAATTTTAATACTTTTGATCACCTGCTCCAAGAGGGTTAGATTCCGCAGCCCCAAAAAGTCCATTTTCAGGAGGCCTATTTTTTCCAGGTCTTCCATAGGAAGCTGTGTCACATACACACCGTCTGGTCCTTCTTTGATCGGAATAATGTTCACGAGTGGTTCCTCGCTAATGACTACCCCAGCAGCATGGATGGAAGTATGTCTTGGAAGTCCCTCCAGCTTTAATGCCGTCTCAAACATCAGATGGTTTTGCTCTGAAGATGCAATCATGTCTCGCAATCCTCCAGATTCTTGAATAGCACCTGCCAATGTTTGACCGAGACGAGATGGTATCATTTTCGAAAGCCGGTCGATTTCTTTCGAGCTTAAACCAAAAACCCTCGCTGTATCACGAAGCGCTGCCTTCGCAGCGAATGTTCCAAATGTAATAATATGAGCCACATTCATTTTTCCGTATTTGTCAGCTACATATTCGATTACCTCATCACGACGGACGTCCGGAAAATCGATATCAATATCTGGCATGGAGATTCTTTCAGGATTCAAGAATCTCTCAAACAATAGGCCATGTTTGATTGGATCAACATCCGTAATTTCAAGCACATAAGAGACAAGTGATCCCGCTGCCGATCCACGACCCGGCCCTGTCAAAATCCCGTTCTCTCTCGCATACTTCATAAAGTCCCATACAATCAGAAAATAATCATTAAACCCCATTTGGTTGATGATTTTCAGTTCATACTTCAGTCTCCTTCTATATTCCGGATGATCGATTCCCCTTCTCTCCAACCCTTTTTCACATTGAACCAAAAGCATGCTTTGCGCTGTCTCGTTTTCAGAAACGGGATACTTTGGCAGCAGCTGCCTGTCTGTTTCTATGAGGACGTTGCATTCTTCAGCAATCCGAAAGGTATTTTCAAGTGCTTCCTTATATTCGGAAAATAACTCACACATGTCTTCCTTGCTTTTGAAATAATACTCTCCGGTTTTATTTAATTGTTCATCCACAATGTCCAGCTTTTCTCCATCACGGATCGCCTCAAGACACGTATAGGCAAAGTGATCCTCTTTTTCTAAATACCGTACATCATTTGTCACAACCGTCTTGATTCCCAAATCCTTTGCAAAGTCATCAATGACCTTAATAAAACCAGACGAAGGATTAGCTTGATGATTCTGCAATGAAATATAAAAGGAGTCCTCATCAAACGTAGAGATGTAACGCTCCGTTGCTGTTCTTGCCTGTGCCAGGTTCCCTTCCTTCAAGAGCTGCTCAATTTCTCCCCTGATTCCTGGTGTAATAGCAATTAGCCCCTCACTGTATGACCTAAGCCATTTCCATGAAATGGTTTTATCTTGCTGTATTTGAATAGCACTCGAGATTTTTAAAAGGTTGGCATAGCCTACATTGTTTTTGGCCAATAAAACCAAAGGATATGCCTGCTGTTCTTCCACTGCCACATCCGCAGTCATTCCGATAATTGGTTTAATCCCCGCTTCCTTGCAAGTTTGATAGAAAGACAAGACACCATATAAAACATTATGATCTGTGATCGACAAAGCATAGTAATTGTTCTTCTTCGCTTCCTGAACCAACTCAGAGATGGAAACCGTACTTGACAGCAAACTGTATGCTGTAGCTATTTGCAATTGAACAAAGTTCAAGTGATTTACCTCATTTCTATCCGATACTTCCTGTCCATAAAATTCAAATGGAATATTCGTTCTCCTCTATTATAACCTTTATTTTTACATACATTAACGGTTTGTCCCATATAAGTAATAACAAAGGAAGAATATATTAATCTTTGGGGTTGGTCATCATGCAAGAACCATTTTTTCCAGCTTTTTTTAATAGTTATTTTATTGCTTTTGGAGTCATGCTTGGTGGCTCCTTGATCGGCGGATTAGCTGCTTTTATTACTGGAGCGCCGTTGTTGACGGAAATAGCCAACATAGCGGAACGGGTAAGGATTTGGGCCATCATTGCAGCCATTGGAGGTACCTTCGATACAGTGTATAGTTTTGAAAAAGGATTTCTGGAAGGCGGGACAACGGATCTGTTCAAGCAGTTTTTATTGATATTGTCAGCAATGGGCGGTGCCAAAACAGCCTCCTTGATCATTTCTTGGCTTACCCAGGAGCACATATCATGAGAATTCCTCCATTGTATCGCCAGCCGGTATGGCAGCGTTTTTTTGCCGGTGCTGCTGTCGGTGGATGCATTAGCTGGCTGATCTTCCTTTTCATATTCGGAATTATCCAGCAAAAAAATAGTACAATCATCGAAAGGCAAGCTATCCGGATCAAAGAATTAAATGGCTATATTCAAATTTGGGAAGAGGAATACCAGGAACTGAATAAAAAGAATGAAGAAATGCTGATCGTCCAAGAGATTGATGTGAAAATCCAAAACTTTGAACGATACGAAATCCGTGACCGCCAAAGTATTTATGAAGCAGAGGAATCCATTAAAGAGGATTTAAAATCGCTGATCGCCAAAGATTTGACAACCGCTTATAAAAATAAAGAGATTATAAAAAAGACGGTTGAAAATAAAAGATTGAACATAAACGAAAAGCAATACAGACTGATCGTCAATGAGTTATATTTTTACACAACGATCAGCCTTGTATTGGAATTGAAGCTGGCTGACTAAGAGTCGGCCATTAATTTTGTCTGCACACCGCTTCTATATCTTCTATCACTTCTTTTGCCTCATCCCATGAGTAAACTGAAGCTCCTGCCGCAAGAGGATGCCCACCGCCATGATATTTCATGGCAATTGTATTGATGACAGGCCCCTTTGAACGCAGGCGAACACGGATTTGATCATCTTCTTCGATAAAAAAGCCCCATGCTTTGATTCCTTTTACCATCCCCAAAGAGCTTACAAGCTGAGATGCCTCTGACGGAAGAATTCTGTATTCTTCAAGAGTTTCTTTGTGAATGGATATTACTGCCGCCCCGTCTTCATTCATTGTGAAATTTTCCAACACATATCCCTGCAACTTGATCATGCTTGGGTCCAGTTCGTACATATTGTTATAGAGGAGTACCCGGTCAAAGGAATAGCTTATCAATTCTTTGGCGTATTCAAATGTTTTTTCTGTTGCACTCGGGTATAAAAACCGTCCGGTGTCCCCGACAATTCCGGCATATATTAATCTAGCTGCTTCATCGGTCATGATTAAACCTTCATCGCTAAATGTTTGATAAAATTCATAGATCATTTCACTTACGGAAGATGCTTTCAAATCAACCCATAAAATATCCCCGTATGGATCTTCATTTGGGTGATGGTCAATTTTAATCAGCTTATCACCTAAATGATATCTAGAGTCGCAGATCCTTTCCTGGTTGGCTGTATCACAAACGATGACCAAAGCACCTTTGTACACCTCATCAGAAACAACATCTGGTTTACGTAAATAATCCAAGGATGGATCATGGTTTCCTACAGCATAAATCTGTTTGTCAGGGAAGGAAGCCCTTAAAATTTCAGCTAATCCTCCTTGAGATCCATAGGCGTCAGGATCCGGCCGGACATGGCGATGAATAATAATAGTATTATAGCTTTTGATAGCTTCAAAAATCTCTTCTTTCATAGGAGCTCCTTTCACCTTGCACAATCAAGGAAGTTCATGAAATATTCGCTATTGGGCAAGTAGCATTTATAATTGATTGACGTTACAATAAAGTGGATGACCAGTTATTGATTTGGAGGATGGAAAAAATGCCATTTTTAGTTTTTCTGATCATCTTGTCAGCTTCGTTTTATATTTACTATAAAATAAGGTACTTTCGAAGCAGACGGCCGATGGAAAGAAAGTTGCTCAGCGGAAAATCCAGCATGGCCCTAGGTCTGTTTGTTGCACTATTTGGATTAAACCAGCTTTTTTTATTTAGTACAACAACAACCTATATTGTTGCTGCCATTTTTATTTTACTGGGATGCGCCAGTGCATGGGCGGGATTTAAATCTTTCCGCCATCATATTCCATATGTAAAAGAGGAAGCGAAACATTTTGATGGACAAACCCGCTGAATTGAAAAGCCGCAGACAAGCGGCTTTTTGTGTTGGGAGTTCCTTCGTTAACAGCCATTTTTGCGTTATTTATTTCCGAAAAAGTGCCAGCACCTGCATTTTTTCAATTATCGATCAATCAAGCGGCACATCATCAATGCTTTCCCTACAATTTCTCCATTATTGAATGCTTCGACGTCCACTTTTCCAAATTTACGGCCAGATTCCATTATTCTAGGGACAACTTCCAAGGTTGTATCCATTTGGACCGGTTTCAAGAAATAAATAGTCATGCTTTCAACAGCAAGCTCTCCTTTTTTCCGCAGCCTGAATAGTCTGTTGGAGGCCTCGGCTATAATGGACGAGAAAACCCCGTAGGAAATTGTCCCTAGCTGATTGGTCATCTGCGGAGTCACCTCGAATGTAAAGGAAGGTTCCCCTGCATATTTGCTGTTGGAAAGCTGTTTTGAGATTGTATCATCAATCGTTTCTCCTACCTGTGGCTGACGCTGGATCATTTGCAACGCTTTCAAGACATCTTGGCGACTAATAATCCCTTCAAGCCTCTGGTGCTCATCTACAACCGGAAGCACCTCGATTCCTTCCCAAATCATCATATGGGCGACTGAGGCTACGCTGGTTTTTCTGCCAACAGATATTGGATTCTTCGTCATCATTTTATCAATGCCTGCATCTGGGTCCTGCCCGATGACGTCCTTCCCAGTGACGATCCCTTGTAGCTTATTGTTCAAATCAACTACCGGGTAACGGCTGTGATCGGACATCTCCTTCTTTTTATACCAGTCTGATACTTTTTCCTTTGTTGTGATGGTGATGGTATCTTCAAGAGGAATAAAAATATCCTCAACCAGAATAATTTCTTTCTTGATTAACTGGTCGTAGATAGCCCTGTTGATCATAGCAGCCACAGTAAAAGTGTCATAACTTGTTGAAATAATTGGCAACTCCAACTCATCCGCAAGCTTTTTTACATGGTCTTCCGTATCAAATCCACCAGTTATTAAAACTGCAGCACCAGCCATTAATGCATATTCGTGGGCCTTTGTCCGGTTTCCAACAATCAACAGATTATTCGCACCCGTATACCTCATCATTGCATCAAGTTTCATGGCGCCAATCACAAATTTGTTGAGCGTTTTATGAAGGCCGGCTCTTCCGCCCAATACTTGGCCGTCAATAATATTAACAACCTCTGCGTATGTGAGTTTCTCAATATTCTCTTTTTTCTTCTGTTCTATCCGGATCGTTCCGACCCGTTCAATTGTACTTACATACCCCTTATTTTCAGCGTCTTTTATAGCTCTGTAGGCTGTTCCTTCGCTGACATTCAACGCTTTTGCAATTTGCCTTACAGAGATTTTTTCCCCTACAGGCAATCCGTCAATATGCCGAATGATTTGTTCATGCTTTGTCGACAAGCTTTTCACCCTTTTCATTTACCGTACAATCATTAAGATTATTATATAGTGAAAAGCTCGGTTCATCAATTTTCTCCTTCTTTTAGTTTGCTCTCATGCGTTCCTGTCTTCTTCTGTCCCCTGCGGAATTCTTAGCATATCTCTTTCTATGTCTATGAGGAAATAAAAGAGCTGCCAGGTTTCCTGCAAAAACAAGGAATGCAAATGCCAACCAGCTTACTGCAAATATCCCTTTCATCCCTGAAGCTGCCGGGTCTATTCGAGGTACTGCAAAGTAAGTCAAAGCGGAGCAGATTAGAAGGCAGAGCAAATAACGGTTATTCATCAAATCCCCCCTGCATAAACTAACGGTATTAATATATGCAGGGGGATCTACTTATAGCTCGATTAAATCCCCAGGACTCATAACTTTTCCGTTAATAGTCTCTTTTAGTAATTCGATAAAGCGCTGTGGGTCCTGCTTAATAGGCGGGAATGTGTTGTAGTGGATTGGGACAACTGTCTTAGCCTGTACAAATTCTGCAGCCAACGCAGCATCCTCTGGCCCCATTGTAAAGTTGTCACCAATCGGCAAAAAGGCCAAATCAATAGGATGACGCTCTCCAATCAATTTCATATCTGAATACAGCGCGGTATCTCCAGCATGATAAATCGTTTTCCCTTCCGCCATCAATAAAACTCCAGCAGGCATGCCTAAATAAATGATTTGTTTATCATCAGTAAAAATAGCAGATCCGTGAAAAGCAGGCGTGAATTTTACTTTCCCAAAATCAAATTCATACGCTCCTCCAATATGCATTGGATGCGTATTTACACCTTGCCACCCTATGTATGTTGCGAGTTCATTCGGTGCAATCACGAGGGCACCGCTTCTTTTGGCGAGCTCAACAGTGTCACCGACATGGTCGGAATGCCCATGCGTTAAAATAATCACATCCGGATTTTCATTCTCCGCTTTTAAATCTGTCAATTCATTTCCAGTAATAAAAGGATCAATTAAAATTGTTTTCCCATTTGTTATAACTTTCACCACTGAATGTCCATGATACGAGACTTTCATCTTCCTGCAACACTCCTTTAATTAAAATCCCTATCCCATTGATTTCGAGATAACTTGTTTTTTTCCTTCCTGTATTCTGATAGTTTTCCTTCTTATTTGTTTCTTTTACGATCTAGTGCTAATCTCAATTTAAGTAATTGAAATCAAGGAGGATGTTAGTTATGAACTCCAGGTTAGAAAAATTAATCTCATGGCTGAAGGACCAACAAATTGATGCGGCCTTCATCTCTTCGCCGGATAATATATTTTATCTTACCAAATTCAGATGTGAACCGCACGAACGGCTACTTGGGCTCGTCGTCTTTCAAGAAAAGGAACCTCTTCTCATTTGTCCAGGTATGGAAGTTGATGATGCAAAGAGCTCAGGTTGGGATAGGGAAATTCTCGGATATCGTGACTCTGACAATCCTTGGAACCTTGCAGAAGAGCGAATAAAAGCTCGTATTCCAAAGGTACAGTCATGGGCAGTAGAAAAGGATCATTTGAATGTGGGTAGATATGAAGAACTGGCAAACAGGTTTGGAGATACTCATTTTGTGAATGCTGATCATATCTTAAACGAATTGCGCCTTGTGAAGGATGAACAAGAAGTTGCAGCGATCAAGAAGGCATGCGAATTGGTAGATTTTGCTGTCGAAGTCGGTGCTAACGAACTGGCGGAAGGAAAAACAGAGCTTGATATCATTGCGGCCATTGAATATGAGATCAAGAAAAAAGGCGCTGGGATGTCATTCGATCCTCTCGTCCTAGCGGGAGCGAATGCTGCCTCACCACACGGAATTCCCGGTTTGACGAAAATAGAACGGGGACAGCTTGTATTGATGGATTTAGGAGTCATTTACAACGGCTATTGTTCTGATATTACTAGGACACTCGCCTTCGGGGAAATATCCGATCGACAAAAAGAAATATATGATACGGTTTTAAAAGCGGAAGAAACAGCGGTCAAATTAACAAAGCCAGGGATAGAAGCAAAAAAACTGGATCAAACCGCAAGGAATATTATCAAAGATGCTGGTTTCGGAGAATATTTCACCCACCGACTCGGTCACGGTCTCGGAATTAGCGTACACGAATTCCCTTCCATAACAGAGACAAATGAAATGAAATTGGAGACTGGAATGGTCTTTACAATTGAGCCTGGAATCTACATCCCGGGAGTTGCCGGGGTGCGCATTGAAGATGATGTGCTTGTAACGGAAAATGGCGTTGAAGTTTTAACCCAATATCCAAAAGCCTTGCAAATCATCGAATAAAGATGTGAAAGTGTGCAGGAAGCGATTGAATGGAGCAAAAAATATGGAGATCGTGCGGAATGTCATTTCATTGTTCGATTTCTCGTTTTATCGTGCGAATGACCTCCATTTCTTTTCAAAATCAAAGCAATTAAAAGCACTGGTGGATTTCGATCCTCGCGGTTATTTTTACTTCCGATAGCGCTCTTGAGCTCATATAAAAACCCAAGCGGACAAAAATGGCCTGCTTGGGTTTTCTTCAGCGCTCATGCGCTTTTCTTTATTAAAGCAATTCTTTTGCGTCAACGAAATCGTATCCGAGATCATCAGCAACTGCTTTGAATGTAACTTTTCCATCAAGAACGTTGATTCCTTTGAATAGAGCTTCGTTATCTTGGCAAGCTTGCTTGTAGCCTTTGTTAGCGATTTGAAGTGCATAAGGAACTGTTACGTTAGTCAATCCCATAGTTGATGTTTGTGGAACAGCACCAGGCATGTTTGCAACAGCATAGTGAACAACGCCATGTTTTTCATAAGTTGGGTTGTCATGAGTTGTAACTCTGTCGCTAGTAGCAAAGATACCGCCTTGGTCGATCGCGATGTCTACAAGGACAGAACCTGGAGACATGGATTTAACCATTTCTTCTGAAACAAGTTTAGGTGCTTTCGCTCCAGGGATAAGAACCGCACCAACAACTAAGTCGGATTCTTTAACTGCATTAGCAATGTTGAATGGGTTAGAAACTAATGTTTTAATATCGTTGCCGAAAATATCGTCAAGCTGGCGAAGACGGTCAACACTCAAGTCGATAACTGTTACGTCAGCACCAAGCCCAACTGCCATTTTCGCAGCGTTTGTACCAGCTTGTCCACCACCGATAACTGTTACTTTTCCACGTTCTACACCTGGGATTCCAGCAAGAAGTTTTCCTTTTCCTCCATAAGTTTTGGAAAGGAATTGAGCACCGATTTGTGTAGCCATTCTTCCTGCAACTTCACTCATTGGAGAAAGAAGTGGAAGTGAGCGATTTGGAAGCTGTACAGTTTCGTAAGCAATCGCAACCACTTTCTTCTCAACAAGAGCTTTAGTTAAAGCTGGTTCTGCAGCAAGATGTAAATAGGTGAAAAGAATCAATCCTTCACGGAAATAACCAAACTCTTCTTCAAGAGGTTCTTTAACTTTCATAACCATGTCTGCGTCCCAAGCTTCTTTAGCGCTGTCGACAATTTTCGCGCCAGCTGCAACATACTGCTCATTCGTAAAGCTTGAGCCTAGCCCTGCGCCTGTTTCAATATGTACTTCATGGCCTGCTTGTGTCAATGTATAAGCTCCAGCCGGTGTCATAGCAACACGGTTTTCGTTACTTTTAATTTCCTTAGGTACACCAATAATCATATTACTTCCTCCTAACATGTTCTAACTATCACAAATAGAATATATCACTTTAATTGAGTTAACGAAAGCCCCCTGAGAAAACATTTTTGTGAACAGTACAGAGGTGTTGTCAAAAACACCTCTGTACACAGTATTTTAACCGGCATTTTATTTATTATTATTTAGTACATCCTTGATGGTCGAAATAATAAACTGAACATCTTCGTCAGTACATGAAAGTGGAGGAGATAGAGTTAAAATGTTGTTATATCCGGCAACAGTGTCCCCGTTTTTACCAATAATCAATCCTTTGCTCCTGCACTCTGCAATGATTTTTCCAACCCTCTCGTTCGTTGCAGGCTCTTTGGTTTCCTTGTTTTCCACCATTTCAATTCCCATTAAAAATCCTTTGATCCGGATATCACCGATATGAGGATGGTCATTCAATTCAGCCAATTCAGTTTGCAGGCGTTCTCCAAGCTCCGCGGAACGTGCCACTAAATTTTCCTTTTCCATTATTTCTAGGTTTTTTAAGGCCAAAGCACAAGCTGCTGGATTTCCGCCAAATGTGTTCACATGACGGAAGTGACTGTTTTCTTCACTCTTCTTAAAAGTTTCATAAATGTCTTTTCTAACAGCCGTGACAGATAACGGCAAGTAGGCACTTGTCAGACCTTTGGCCATTGAGATAATGTCCGGTTTTACCTTATAGTGCATGTGTCCGAACATCTTGCCCGTTCTGCCAAACCCGCAAATCACTTCGTCGATGATCAACAAAACACCGTACTTATGGCAAATTTCTTGAACCTTTTCCATATAAACCGGATGGGGTACGATGACACCTCCACCAGTGATAAGAGGCTCCATAATGATTCCCGCGATTGTTTCTTTTTGCTCCCAGATGATTTTTTCTTCAAATTCCTGCGCTTTTTGAATGTTGAACTCTTCAACGGACATACCTTCAGGCCTTCTATAGCTATCTGGCGGTGC
The DNA here is from genome assembly GCA_009928435.1 of Bacillus sp. HF117_J1_D. Lineage (GTDB taxonomy): Bacteria > Bacillota > Bacilli > Bacillales > Bacillaceae_C > Siminovitchia. Next base: position 37,472 of record JAABNQ010000010.1, on the reverse strand, counting down.
AACGTGTAGAAATCCAGGGACTAATGGTTCATACTTATATTTTCTTAACGCCTGGCCAGTTGCCGATAATGCCCCCATGGAGCTTCCGTGATAGGCGCGGTAACGTGAGATAAATTTAAATCTGGAAGACTCACCGTTTTGCTGGTGATATTGTCTCGCAATCTTAAAAGCAACCTCATTGGCGTCAGATCCACTGTTTGAATAGAAAATCATGTAGTCATCATCTAAATATTCATTCAATTTCTCCGCCAAATCGATCGCGGGTTGATGGCTTTGTGTCATCGGGGTATAAGTCATTTTGATCATTTGATCATAGGCGGCTTTTGCCAGCTCTTCCCGTCCATACCCAACATTTACACACCATAGCCCGGACATGCCGTCCAGCACCTTGTTTCCTTTGTGATCTGTCATCCAAGCCCCTTTCGCTTCTGTAAACACTGTCGGTGGGCTCGCTTCGTTAAATGGAGAGATGTGGTGCCAAACATTTTGACGGTCTCTATCAACCAATGTATCCGTTTTAACTGATGTCATCGTTTTACCCCTTTCTTTTTTAGGCTGGAAGGAGCCCGCAAAATTGCGGGCCGTCCCAGGCTGGATTTTATTAACTTGCTAGATTAATAAGCGTGGCGCTGCGTTACCATTTTCTTGCGGGTGTAAAACTCGATTCCATCGCGTCCGTTTGCATGCAGATCCCCGTAGAAGGATTTCTTGTAGCCAGAGAATGGGAAGAATGCCATTGGAGCAGGAACGCCTAAGTTAATGCCAAGCATACCAGCATCAATGTCTTCTCTGAATTTGCGGATCGCTTTGGCACTATCCGTAAACAAGCAGGCACCGTTTGCAAAATCAGATTTATTCGTTAATTCGATCGCTTCATCCAAATCTTTTACGCGAATGACTGAGAGAACAGGAGCAAAAATTTCCTCTTTCCAGATTTTCATATCGGTTGTTACGTTCTCAAAGATAGTCGGCCCAACGAAGTAACCGCCTTCCGATAAAGATTGATCTTCACGTCCATCGCGGACAAGTGTTGCGCCTTGCTCAATTCCTGATTCAATGTAACCGAGTGTTTGCGCTTTATGAGAGTCACGAATCACTGGTCCCAGGAAAACACCGTCTTGCAGTCCGTCACCCATTTTGATACTGTCAGATTTTTCAACAAGCTTTTTCACAAGCTCGTCTGCAATGTCGTCAACTGCAACAACAACCGAGCATGCCATGCAGCGCTCGCCTGCAGAACCGAAGGCCGCGTTAAAGATGTTGTTTGCAGCAGAATCCAAATCTGCATCATCAAGGACAATCGTATGGTTTTTGGCTCCTGCCAATGCCTGAACCCGTTTGCCATGTGCAGTACCTGTCTTGTAGACGTATTCGGCAACTGGTTGTGATCCAACAAATGAAACGGCTGGAATATCAGGATGCTCCAAAATTCCATTTACAATATCATGTGCACCGTGTACGATATTGAATACTCCTTCTGGAAGCCCCGCCTCAATCAGAAGCTCTGCCAAACGATTGGCCAAAAGCGGTGTTCTTTCGGATGGTTTCAAGATAAATGTATTTCCAGCAGCAATGGCAAGGGGGAACATCCAGCACGGAACCATCATCGGGAAATTAAACGGAGTAATACCTCCAACTACTCCAAGTGGATACCGGTACATTCCGGACTCAATATTTGTTGCAATATCAGGAAGTTGATGTCCCATCATCAATGTTGGCGCTCCTGCAGCAAACTCCACACACTCAATTCCTCTTTGAACTTCACCGTATGCTTCAGCAAAGTTCTTACCGTTTTCGATGGTGATCAATTTTGCCAGTTCGTCCCACTCATTGATTAATAACTGGTGATACTTAAAAAGGATTCTCGCCCTTAGCGGAACCGCAGTTTTTCCCCATGTCTTAAATGCTTTTTTGGCAGCCGTTACCGCATCTTCCAGATCCTCCTTTGTAGAAATTGGAACGCGGGCAAGGATATCTCCAGTTGCCGGATTTGGAACATCTTCATATTTGTCCGTCTTAGATTTAACCCATTGTCCATTTATAAAATTCGCAAGCGTTTTCGTCTTTTCAGAAACAGCACTCATCTTTCATCCTCCTAAGCTTAGTAAGGTTTATATTTGACTCATTCTTCCTTTCACTTCATAATCAATTTTACAAACTATTCGCTTTTAAATCATTAGACATTATGTAAAATCATCGTTCTATTTCATTTAACATATGGGAGGCCGTCGCCATGATGAATGAATTCACATTGAAAGTAAAAGATATTTTTACAAGAGATCATTTTAAGCGCGCCAAAATACTTGCTGGATCCGGCGGCCTTGACAGAGTGATCCGATGGGTCCACGTTTTGGAAGTGGAAGACTTTGGCTCCCTCATTCATGGAGGTGAGTTAATTTTAACAACTGGTGTTGGACTCCATCTTGACGTCCCCACTCAGCTAAAATTTGTCCAACAATTGATCGCTTCAAATGCAGCTGGAATTTGCATTGAAAAGGGACCTTATTTTCAAGAGATTCACGAAGATATTTTAGAACTTGCTGAAATCAACCATTTTCCTATTATCATGTTTGAAGAGACTGTTAAATTCGTTGATATTACACAAGAGCTTCATAGTTTGATTATTAATAGGCACCATGATCTGCTAAGCTACTTAGACTCCTCTTCAAGAAAGTTTATTGAGCTATCCATGTCTTCAAACGGCATTTTAAAAATACTTCATGAATTGTACGATTACTTTCACCGGACAATCATTTTCGTTCCTTTACAAGGTAAAAGCTTCTATTATCCATCTGATCAAAAATACTTCCACGATTTATTATTGGATTACTTTCAAGGAGCAGAAACGGAGTCCTTTTCTCAACGAATGCTGACAATTGATCATGAGTCATTTGTTTTTATGCCAGTTGAAGGACTTGGCCAAACATGGGGCTACTTATGCCTTCATGCTACTAATGATGCACCAGAAGAATTTCATTTTTTAATTTTGGACAGAGCTGCTCTCGCTATTGCCCAAATCCTTTTGAGAAACAGAACGATTGAAGAAAGAAAACAGCATTCCGAAGACAAGTTTGTGAGAGCTGTGCTACAGGGCAGAGATTACAACACTGACGAGTTAATTAACCATTTGCCATTTATAGGTCCTGACATGAGATATCGGGTTTTTGTTATGAAGATTCAGCCGCCTGAACGGATGATCAGTGAAGAAGAATGGGAAGATATAAAACTACAAAGATCATTGATGATCCGCGGGTCTTTCAAAAGATTCGGATTTTCTCCCGCTGTATCAGCAACTAAAGAAGAAATTGCTGTTATTGCGGCATTTCAAGCGAATGCTCCCGAGAAAGGTAAAGAAATGCTGACACGGTTAATCCAGCACCTTCTACGAACGAAGGAACAAAAGGTGCTTTTGGGGAATAATAAGATATACGGGGTTGGACGGGAATACCAGCATATTGACCAATTATCAAGTAGCTACATGGAAGCAAAAGAAGTAGTTGCTTTAAATCAATCAAATATCAAAGAGAAGATGATCACTTATGACGATATCGGGATATATAGACTGCTCCTTCCCTTGAGAAAGAGCGGTGAATTATCCTCATATGTGGAAGATTATCTTGGGCCTCTTCTAGATTACGATTCCCAAAATGACAGTGATCTCTACGAGACACTAAAAGTCTATTTTGCATGCGGCGGATCGAAAAAAGAAGCAGCAAAACAGCTCTTTATCGTGAGGCAAACACTTTATCATCGACTCGATAAAATTGAGCAATTACTCGGAAAGGATTATCTGGACTCAAATCGAAGAATCGCCGTTGAAGCAGCGATTAAGGGGTATGAACTGATTAAGAAGTCTTGAATAAAAGAGGAAAAACATCGCTTAAGATGAGCAGATGTTTTTCCTCTTTTTATGGCTACAATAATTAAACCTTGATAACTTGACTAACCTAAATATGGTGGAATGTTCACACTTTTCAGATCACATATCCAATTTAAAAGGATCTGCCGCTCCAGATTTTTTGACAGAATTCATCCTAATGAACAACACGATGATTCCAATAAACATCCAGGAAAAGCCCACTGCAATTCCGATGGCATCCATTCCGAATAAAATGTTCAAACAGACAAATACTCCCAATGCAGGGAATAGCAAATGCAACAAAATATATTTCCCTGAACGTTCCTTTCTTTTAATATAGAATTCCAAAAATACTGAGATATTAACGCAAGTAAATCCAATTAATGCTCCAAAGACCATAATCGAAAAAATGAATGACAATGGAAGTAATAGTGCTCCTAAATACCCGGTAACTGCCAAAATGATAATACTTGCGTATGGGCTTTTATGCTTCGGATGAAGTTTAGCAAAGATCGACGGTAGCACCCTGTCACGCCCCATGCCAAACAGAATCCTTGATCCCGAGGATTGTCCAGCCAATCCTGTTGCAATACCAGTTAAAGCGATAATAACAGTACAAATAGTAGCTAAGCCACTGCCACCAACAGTTGTGGCAATCTCAAAAAAAGCTGTGTCGGGAGATTGGAAAGAATGGAAGTCTGGAGCAACCAAAGTCGCAAAATAAACTTGCATAATGTAGAAAAGAGAAGCAAACAGCAAAGCAATCACCGCTGCCCTACCAACGATATTTCCAGATTCCCTTGAATCTTCGGCCATTGTCGTTACCGCATCAAACCCTAGGTACGATAAAACCGCAATGGAAGCCCCCGCTATTAAAGCGTCCATCGAAAACGTTCCAGAGTTAAAGATCCCGGTGATTGAAAAGAGACTTCCAACCCCATCAGTACGCACAAGATTTGACATCGCAAAGATAATAAAAATAACTAAACTAAACAGCATGGCAACAGTCATGGCCATATTGACACGAGCTGTAATTTTCGTTCCGTAATAATTGAAAAGAGTGATTGGAACGAAAAAGACAAGCAGCATGATCCAATATGGAACATTTGGGAACAGCTCCAAAGAAAATAAGGCACTTAGCTTTGTCAATAAAATAGGCATCATGAGGTAGTCCAGTAAAATAGTCCAGCCCGCAACAAATCCAACAGCCGGGTGAATGGCACGTGCCGTATAACTGTACGTTGAACCTGCGGCCGGAAAAGCGCTTGCCATTTTTCCGTAACTAGCAGCCGTAAAAATCATGGCAACAAGTGCAACGAGATAAGATAACACGGCATGGCCTTGTGAGATCAACGACAATTCTCCAAATAATGTCTGTGCTGATACTGGAGCCATGAAAACAAGTCCAAAGACTACCAAATCTCTTGTTTTAAATACTTTCTTCAATTCGTCGGTGCTAGTATTCGTATGAGCAGGTTGTAAAACCGCTTCGGAGGTCCTTCTAGCTTCCATCATACCGCTCCTCTCTTAATCTATTTCTATACGCCCGATTGAAATCGTTTACAATGGATGAATCTGGAAATAGAACCAGCATGAGAAAAGGAGACCGTCCCAAAGGTCTACTCTGAATTCGTCCATTTTGGGACAGCCCTTTCATCAGTCATCAAAGAACTTTTTGCTCAAACTCTTTAATCGAATCTGATAAAATCTCGATGATCGTTTCAATGTCCTGCTTTTGTGAGATTAATGGAGGTGCAACGGCCACAGCATTCATTCCTCCAAAAATAAGCGGTCTCAAAATTAGGTTGCGTTGCTTACAAGCGGCGACAACCGCTGGAGCTGCAAACAATTCCGGCGCAAAGCCTTCACCTGTCTCAGGATCTTTGAACAGTTCAATAGCCGCCATTAATCCCACCCCTCTGGCTTTTGCAGTAATCTTGTGGTTTTCCTCCAGATACTTCAGGCCTTTTAACAATTCCTCTCCCATTTCATGGGCATTCTCCACAAGGCCTTCGCTTTCAATGATTTCTATATTTTTCAATGCCACTGCACAAGCTGTCGGATGTCCGCTGTAGGTGAATCCATGGAACATCGGTCCTTCAGACATGTCTGCCAACTCATCTCTCAGCTTGCTTTTCATCATGACTGCCCCAAGCTGGACGTAGCCGCTCGTAATCCCTTTCGCAACACACATTAGATCAGGAACGACATCCCAGTGTTCAACCCCGAACATTTTTCCTGTTCTTCCGAATCCGGTGATCACTTCATCTGTAATCATGAAAATATCATGCTCATCACAAAGGTCACGGACCGATTTCAAATATCCTTCTGGAGGAATATTCACACCACCGACTCCCTGTATAGGCTCAAGAATAACAGCCGCAATATTTTCCGGTCCTTCCTTCTCGATGATCCCCTTGATGCTTCTTTCATAGTTGGGATGAGACTTATCCCCTTTTTCGCATTCAGTTTGATGCGGCAAAGCATGCAAGAAACCAGGGGCGATTTCTGTGATCATATTTTTAAATTCAGGAACGCCTGTGGCGCTCGTCGTTCCCATCGTTACGCCATGATACCCATTTTCCAATCCAATAATTAATCTTTTTTCTGGTCGTCCTTTTAGCTTCCAATAATGTCGAACAATTTTAAAGGCAGTTTCGTTAGATTCCGATCCTCCGGATGTAAAGAAGCTCACATCCAGATCGCCCGGTGCAATGCTTGCTAGCTTTGTTGCTAAACGTATGACTACTTCGTTCGACTGGTTGAAAAAAGAAGAACCGTAGGAAAGCTTCAGGATTTGCTCACTTGCTGCTTCGGCAAGCTCTTTTCTTCCATAACCGACATTGACATTCCATAAGGAAGATACCCCGTCGATGTATTCATCGCCATTTACATCGGTGATGTGAATGCCTTTTCCTGATTCAAAAATGAGTTCAGGCCCTTCCACCTGCTGTTCTTTGATCGGAGTAGTCGGGTGCAAAAAGTGTTTTTTATCCAGCTCACGTAATGTCTCCACACTCATTTCAGTTGCTACAGATTTAGTCATTGATCAATTCTCCCTCCAAAAATTTTTCTTTTTTTCTGTAAGTGATTATCTATGAGATGGCATGACTTAAGCGCCGTACCAATCGATAGCATCAGGATTCAAATCAACCCAGACATGCTTTGTTTCCGTATACATATCCATCGCCTGAACACCCAGCTCACGCCCGAACCCGCTCTGTTTGGTTCCCCCAAATGGCGCCGTACTGTCCAAGAGACTATATGTATTGATCCATACAGTTCCGGATTTGAGACCTCTAGCCATCCGGTGACCGCGTTTAATATCGTTCGTCCATACGCCCGAAGCTAATCCATAAATCGTATCATTTGCTTTTCTTAGTGCATCCTCTTCATCCTTGAATCGAATAACAGACGCCACAGGCCCAAAAATTTCTTCCTGAGCAATCCTCATGTCATTGGATACGTTTTCCAAAATGGTCGGAGTATAGAAATATCCCTCCCCTGAAGACAGTCTCTCTCCACCTGTCAATAGGCTCGCTCCCTCATCAAGTCCCGCTGCCACATAATCCTCTATTCTTTCAAGCTGTGTTTGTGAAATTTGCGGCCCCATCTGTGTAGCCATATCCAACTGGTTGCCAACCTTGATTGATTTTGCCTGCTTAACAAATGCATCCATGAAATCATCGTAAATGGAATCCTGGACAAAGATGCGGGAGCCTGCCGCACAAACCTGTCCTTGGGCAAAATAAATACCGAACGCAGCCATTTTTACTGCATTTGCAAGGTTGGCGTCTTCAAAGATAATATTGGGTGATTTTCCTCCAAGCTCAAGTGATAACGGTTTCAAATTCTCGCTGGCAGCCTGCATGATAAATCTTCCTGTTGCAGTTGATCCTGTAAAGGCGATTTTGTCAATTCCTGGATGTGACACTAGTGCACTTCCCGCTTCTTTTCCAAACCCAGGAACAACGTTTATCACTCCATCTGGAATACCAACTTCCTGGAAAATCTCCATTAATTCAAGCAAGCTGGAAGGTGTTTGTTCCGCCGGCTTAAGCACAATCGTATTTCCAGTTGCAAGTGCAGGTGCAATTTTCCACATAGCTAGCATTAACGGGAAATTCCAAGGTACCACTGCCCCAATAACACCAAGCGGCTCACGAATCGTATAATTCAATCGGTCGGGTGGTGAAGCAAGTGTTTCTCCTTGTAATTTATTGGCAAGCCCTGCATAAAACTCGAGCACATCGATTGTTGCCGGTAAAGCAATGAATTGGCTCTCTTTTATCGTCAAACCACATTCTCTCGATTCAACTTCAGCAAGATGTTCAATCTTTTCTCTCATTTTAAGGGCGGCCATGAACAGAAGCCTTCCTCTTTCCCCCGGAGGCATGTTCTTCCATTTATTTGATTCAAAAGCCTTTCTAGCGGCTTGGACAGCGCGATCAACATCTTCCTTTTCGGCTTCCGCGACGACAGCATTTACTTCTCCCGTCCCCGGATTGTAAGTTGTAAAAGTTTTGCCTGAGGCAGCATCAGTCCATTCTCCATTAATAAAAAGTTTGTATTCCTTAGTCATCGTCAATCTCCTTTCAAAGTCATGTTGAATATTGTGAGGATTTAACTTAAACTAAATGATAGACCAAAAGACTTACTGGAAACTTACAAACTTTCTTACTCTTTAACAAATAGATACATATACGACCTGAGCTAACTTAAATCAAAAAGAGAGCGGTTACAATAGTTTTAAAATGAGGGGGAGATAATGATGAATATTGAAGAAAATAAGTTACAAATGCCTAATTACTCTCCATCTTTGAAAAGAAAGCGATTATTCAACGAACTCGATCAGCATGAAAAAGTCTCATTGCTGCTCGTTACTGGTGACAGCGGCTATGGAAAGACTATACTCATTTCCAGCTACATCCACGAAAAAAGGATTCCAACCGTCTGGTACCAGCTAGGAAGCTCTGACCGCTACGCTCATATATTTCTCAGCTATGTCAAAACCGGTATTTATAGACAATTGGGAATTGACCATTCGCCGCAAATTGTAGGAGCCGAAGAGATTGATGCTGAATTGGCCAACGTCGTTTCAGTATTGACGGACAGAAAAGAACCGCTGTTGCTGGTCTTTGACGACTATCAGCTGGTAGATTCAAGCCCCGAAATAGAACCGATCATAAACGAATTGATATACTCCTCCCCAGCAGTGACCGTTATGATTATCAGCAGAGGCCTCCCGCGTTTACCAATAACCAAGTTGAAAGTAGAAAGGAAGTACAAAGAACTAACAACTGCCGATTTGGCCTTTACTCTTGATGAAACGCACAGCTTTTTCAATGAAATGAATCAATTGAATTTGGAAGATGAGGAAATACAATTCATTTTCGAAAGGACGGAAGGCTGGATTGCAAGCTACCAGCTCATTCTTGGTGTCATTGCCAAAATGAACGTCAAAGAGCGGTTCTCCCTGTGGTCTACGTTCCCTTATGTTCAAGACATTTACGATTATTTATCTGTGGAAGTCCTTCAGGCACAGCCTGAAGAGGTCAAACATTTTTTATATAAAACAAGCATGCTCTCTGAGCTAGATCCATTCGTAATAGATGAATTTCTTGGCATTGACTACTCAGAAAAAATACTAAGCCGTTTGCTCACGCAGAATTTGTTTGTATACCGAGACCAGCAAGGCACAATCCGGTATCACCGCTTGTTCAGACAGTGTTTATATCAAAACTATAAAAATAAAATAAAAAATGATTATATGAGGGAACATTTGAGGCTGGCAACCATTTATGAAGAGCGTTATCAATTGATCAATGCCTTTGCCCATTATACAATCGGAAAAGATTATTTTAAGGCAGCTAAGGTCATGGGATTGATTAGAGATTTATATAATCCGGTTGAGTCCATGCTATTTTTGGATGGATGGCTCGAAGAGATATCTGCTGGTGACTCATTTGCCAACAATACGTTGTTTCTGATTCGATGTGTACCGCTTGCCACACTAAAGGAACTAACAACCCTTTTTGAGGAAAACATATCCCTTCTAAAGAAAAAGAAGAATGAACTTTGGCTTTGCAATCTCCAACATCGCCTAGCAACCATCTATTTAATGCGCGGAGATATCGTGAAAGCCAAGCAGCTTTTCAGTGACTCGTTAAAGGGCTCAGAACAATTTCACGATCACGCTATGAGTGCTCTAAATTTAATCTTACTTGCCGAGATATACAGATACTTGGGGAAGGAGGAAGAAGCGATTGAGCATGTACGAAAAGCCGTTTTCATTTCTGAACGTTACAAGATCAAACATACCCAAATTCACGCATTGGATACGCTAGCAACCATCTATCTCGATAAAGAAAAAGTAGATAAGGCTGCCCCTTATATCCAATTAGCACTAAATATTGCCAAAGAGTACGATAAATCATCCTTGATATTCATATACACGACAATGGGTAGGATGTATAGTATAAAAAATGATGGCACCAAAGCTATTGAATGGGGAGAAAAAGCTGTCGCCCTTGCTGAAAGCTTCAACAATGACTTTGACAACGGATGGTCCAAACATGAGCTAGGAAAAAGCTATTTGAAAAATGAAAAATTCGAAGAAGCAAAAAGATGTTTTGAGCAAGCTTTTGAAGCTTTTTCCCTTTTTACACATTACCAATGTATGGTTGAAATATCGTTTCACCATTTATATACGGTTATCAGGGATGAAACGCAAGCTGCCAAAACTTACTCGAAAATAAAAAACACATGTGAAAAATATGATTTTTATTGGCTGATGGATGATTTGAAACCAAAGGCCAAAGTGAAGAATCTAAAAGAACGACCAAAACAGCTTACGATTCATACGCTTGGAAGCTTCAATGTATTTTACGAAAATAAGCCCATTACAATTAAACGTCAATCAAGTTTGCGACTACTGCAATTTTTCATTACACACAGAAATAAAAAAATAGAAAAAGACATGATTATTGATACTGTTTTTCCTGATGGTTCTTTGAGTACAATTGATAATCATTTTAACGTATCATTGTCTGTCTTAAGGAAAACTTTAGAGCCCAGCTTGAAGTCCGGGGTCCATTCCCGCTTTATTAAGAGATTCGGCAACCAATATTTGTTTGATACAACCGAAGCAGATCTAGATATAGAAACATTTATGACTTTGATTAAAGAAAATGCTGACGCCGATATAAATAATTTAGAAGAAGCTGTCAAGCTGTTCAGGGGAGATTATTTTGAGGAATATCCGTATGAGGTGATGTTGGAAAATGAGCGTGAACGGCTTAGAATTTTATTCGTAAAAGCAAGTCAAACGCTTGCCAGACATTACTTTCAGCAAAATCATTATAAAAAGTGCTTTGAGTATTTTGAGAGGATTCTAGACAAGGACCCGTATCAAGAAGACATTTATTTCGAATATCTCGAAATGCTATTAAAGAAGAATCTTGTGACCAAAGCAACTAAAGTAGCAAGTAACATGAGACAGTTTTTCGCTAATGAAATCGGAATATCTGTAAGTGACCAAATAGAAAATATATTTTCTAAATTCAGTGTACAAATGCACGGTTAATCCTTTACAAATGGCGCTAGCTTCCCGATCTGGGAGCGGCGCCACTTTTATTAAAAATAAGTTATAGTTGGTTCCGCTCCACAATTCTATTTGATAGCCTGTCTTGAAATCCTAATATGGTTTTGGTTAGCTTCATTGTTCAGGCTTCCGAACTCACCCTTACGATGTGTAACCATTTAAAACACCATCTCTTCGAAAAAAGAGATGGTGTTTTTCTCTACAAGCTGACCAGTTCATTAACTGGTCTTTCTTTGCCTTTTCATGGAATGAAGTACAACAAAGACAATCTTTAATCAGGTAAGGAAGATGCACGTTAAATTTCCCTAACACATATGGATAAAAGAGTCTAATTCAAAAGGGGGAGGAATTGTCAAAATATACGAAAGTTATTATTACGGGGCCCAGACACCAATGTATAGACAAAGAATTACGAAACAACAAGCCCAAGAGATCGCACTTAAACGTGTACCCGGAAAAGTTCAGCATGTAGATATGGATTTAGAAAATGGTGTTTTAGTTTATGAGGTTTTCATTTTAACACCGGATAATCGAATAATCGAAGTGGAGATACACGCAAAAACAGGAAGAATCCTGAAAATAGAAGAAGAAAATGATTTCGATTGAACTAACGGCTGCCATAGCTCAGAAAAACAAGAGAACAAACAGAAGCACTTCAAACCTGAAGGCTTCTGTTTGTGAAAATAATTTGCCATTTTAGGCAGGCCTAATCCAACATCCCCCAGTGTGACCACCCGTTCCTACAAGACAACCAAGGATCTTGGAATTGATTTTTGATCAGATGGCATCAATTATGGAAACATCACCATTTCTTTTGTCACGTCTGTTTTTATAAACAGACTGGACTTAAGAACGGAATCAAGAAAAGTTATCTGTGAATAAAGAACTAACCTCCTTTTTCTTTGTTGATAACGGACCCAGCCTTTACTATCATTTACATAGAAAATGAACATAAGGAGAGTTTGTTTGATGAGAAAATTGGGCTTAGGACTGCTTGTTTCAGCCAAGTGAATTTGCAGATTATATGCAGACTTTGCAAAATATGAATTACAATACTTCTAAAACAAA
>JAABNQ010000010.1:0-24932 GCA_009928435.1 Bacillus sp. HF117_J1_D | reverse complement strand
TCCGATAAAAAAGAATCCAAGTCTCCATCCAATCCTCAGGAAGCCACTGAAGCAATTAAAACGGCTAATGAAGCTAAGGATAAGTATGTTCCCAAGGATGTTAAATATTATGAAATTGAAAGCCCTGGCCGTGAATTGAGTGATCTTGAACATGAAATGCTTCGTTATCCAGGGGAATACAGCGGCGATCATTACGATGAAGCAAAAGTAAACGATGCGCTTGATCAACTTCCCGATCATTTGACCGCGGAACAGTACATGGAGGAATTGATTTATTTATTGTCAGAAGATTATCACGAGGAATTGGAAACACTCATACATTTTGATCCAGAAGTTGAAGTGAATATAGATCGTCCCGATGAATCTGTCGATGTTCCAACAATAAAAAGCTCCCATTATGCCATTTTAATTGACGCCAGCGGAAGCATGAAAGCCATGTCCGGAAACAAAACACGGATGGATGCGGCAAAAGAAGCTGTGATGGAGTTTGCGCAGCAAATACCTGAAAATGCTACCATATCTATGCGTGTATATGGACATAAAGGGTCGGGAAGTGACGCTGATAAAAAACTATCCTGCAGCAGTTCGGAAAGCTTTTACAGTGGACCTTTTGATAAAGATAAATTCCAACAATCATTGGATAAAGTGAAGCCTGCCGGATGGACGCCAATTGGCCTTGCTCTGGAAACAGTGAAGGAAGATATTCCTGAGAATACGGATGACGTCGTGGTTTATGTTGTCAGCGATGGAATTGAAACATGTGGGGGAAATCCAGTTAAAGCTGCAGAGGACCTGGTTTCAGCTGATATTGAAACGGTTGTTAATATTATAGGCTTCGATATAGATAACGAGGCACAAAATTTATTAAAAGAAGTGGCAAGCGCAGGAAATGGCGAATTCACCTATGTCTCATCAGAACAAGACTTAAAGAAATATATGAAAGCCCAATATGAAGAGATTTTAAAAGCATGGCGCGAATGGAAAGAAGAAGGAAAAAAACAAGCTCGTGAAATAAAGGAAGAAAAGAAACAAGTCGCCCGTGACACAAAAGAAAGCATGAAAGAAAAAAGCAGGCGTGAAAAAGATAGAATGAAAAAAGCTCAGCAATACTTAAAAGAAAAATACAATGACATCGAACACCCTGTCCACGAATTGTTCTCCATGGTAGTCGATTATGGGAATGCCAAATGGCAATATGCTGTTGATGTTGGCAACAAAGCATGGAGTGATTCTGTAGACAGTGGTAATGAGCAATGGAGAGAGTACGTTGAGGAAGGCAATAAAAAAATAAAGGAAAATATTGATAACAAGAATAACCAATGATGAAAAGCGGAAGACATTTCGCACTAATTATTCATTTTTGAACACCTCTGACGCCCGTTTATCAAGCCGGCCATCATATAAGGAGTAAAAACGACTTCAATGAATGATGGCCGGCCCTTATTAATACCACCTTATCAGGGGGAAAGATACGACTCTGTAAAAAAACAAAAAAGCCCGCACCGCTTGGTACAGACTTGATAATCTATAAAACTTTCCCCAAGAAAGCTTTCGTACGTTCATGCTGCGGATTGGAAAATAGCTCTGCAGGATTATTTTCTTCGACAATATATCCATTATCCATAAAAATAACTCTGTCTCCGACTTCCCTAGCAAACCCCATTTCATGGGTGACCACAACCATTGTCATCCCGTCTTTGGCGAGCTGCTTCATCACTTCAAGGACTTCCCCCACCATCTCGGGATCGAGCGCAGATGTCGGTTCGTCAAAGAGCATCACTTTTGGCTCCATCGCCAAAGCCCTAGCAATCGCCACACGTTGCTTCTGACCCCCAGATAAAGAGTCTGGGTAGACATTCGCTTTATCTGCTAATCCAACTTTGTGAAGGAGATCCATCCCCTTTTCGTTAGCGGCTTGTTTGGATAGCCCTTTAACATGAATCGGGGCCATTGTAATGTTCTCCAAAACAGTTTTATGCGGAAACAAGTTGAAATGCTGAAACACCATTCCGACATCTTTTCGGATTTCGTTAATATCAGTCTTTTTATTGGTAAGATCTTTTCCTGTTACATATACATGGCCGCCAGTCACAGACTCAAGAAGGTTCAAGCAGCGGATGAATGTAGACTTTCCTGATCCTGATGGCCCGATAACAACGACAACTTCCTGTGGATGGACTTCAAGTGTAATATCTTTAAGCACTTCATTGTCTCCAAAGGACTTTTTCAAGTTTTTAACAGAAATCATTCAGTCTTCATCCTCCTTTCAATGAAGTTCATCAAGTATGTCAATGATAAGGTAAGAATTAAATAAATGATCGCTACTGTAATATAAGGTTCCCATACACGGATGTACTGCCCTTGTGCGGCTCGTCCCCAATACATAAGCTCAGGTGCCGCAATAATGGCTGCTAATGAGGTTTCCTTCAACAATGAAATAAATTCATTTCCAAGCGGCGGAATCATCCGTTTAAAAGCCTGCGGCAAAATAACCAACTTCATTGCTTGTTTATTGGTCATACCAAGGGAACGGGCTGCTTCCATCTGTCCTTTATCAATTGATTGAATACCTGCTCTGAAAATCTCAGCCATATAAGCGGCAGAGTTAAGAGCAAGGGCTATTATTGCAGAAACAATCGGATTGGCAGGACTCATAAATAACGGCACAACCCCGAAATGAATAAGAAGGATTTGCACTAAAAATGGAGTCCCTCTAAAGAAATTAATATACCAAATAAAGGGCATGCGAACCCACAATCTGTTGGCCATTTTCCCAAGCCCGATAAAAAGTCCCAGTATTAATCCCAGCGCTACCCCTGCAACTGTCAGTCCAAGCGTCAACAACGTTCCTTTTATAAAAAACGGCAAATAATCTAATATAATATCATACCGAATGTTCATTGGTTTCACCTTTCCTTGTTTGCCTGTCCAATACCTTAGAGAAAAAAACGGCTATCCACAGGTGAGCACCATTTTTGGACAGCCGTATTCATATATTATTTCTCAGCCGCTTTCTTTAAAGCTTCGACATCCGGCTCTTTGTCAAACCATTTTTTATAAATATCAGCATATTTTCCGTTGTCTATGACTGTACTTAGCGCTGAGTCGAATTCATCTACAAGGTCACTGCCTTTCGGAAAAACAATTCCATAATATTCGGATTCGAATTCTTGATCATCTGCGACAGTTTGAATCCCTGCATCAGGATTTTTCTTTTGGTATTCCAATGCTACTGCAATGTCTGTGACAGCCGCCTGAACATTGTCACCTTGCAAAGCCTGGAACATAAGAGCAGCTGTTTCATATTTCGAAATATCAGATGAATTTTTACCAACTACTTTTTCAGCAGCAAATTGTCCAGTCGTTCCATTTTGAACTCCAAGCTTTTTCCCTTTCAAGTCTTTCGCCTTTTTAATATCCACTTTGCCTTCTTTGAAAGCAATCATTGTTTTAGATTCAAAATACGGATTTGAAAAATCATACGATTCCACTCTCTCATCCGTGATTGTGACACCTGCCATACCTATATCCAGCTGCTTGCTTTGAAGACCAGCAAACATAGCATCCCAGCCAGTATTCTCAATTTTCACTTCATATCCTGCTTCTTCAGCCACTGCGTTTAACAAATCCACGTCAAACCCGGTCACTTCACCCTTATCCATAAATTCAAAAGGTGCAAATGTCGCTTCTGTACCAACATTCAATACTTTCGCTTCTTCTGTCTTGGCCCCGCTTCTATCTGATGAATCTTTTTTAGCCTCACCACTTCCGCAGGCTGATAGAACAAGTGCAGATCCTGCAATGATAGACAATAATGTTTTTTTCATAGATTTTTTCAACTATATGCCCCTCTTTCATTTGTTGCAATTCGTATAATTTATTGAGATTTCGGTATTTCTCCCTATTTAAGAATAGCTTGTAATGGATTTATAATCAATGATTTTTATGCATTTTTATACAAAAACTTTATTTTTATATATTTTTTTATTATTAAAAATATAAATGTGTTTGTTCTGTGAATGTAGTTGTCTTACTTTTATCTATTATTTACGGCTTGCAAGAGATATACTCTTTCAAAAATGTTAAAATAAAAATAGGGAGGCGATTTTGATGGATTTGTCTTACAAAAATATTTTAGTCGCTGTTGATGGATCAAAACAAGCAGAATGGGCATTTAAAAAAGCCGTACAGGTTGCCAAAAGAAACAATGATGCTAGGCTGACTCTCATCCATGTCGTTGACACAAGATCATATGGTGCTGTTGAAGCTTACGATGTCACCATGGCTGAACGTGCAAGAACCTATGCAGAGGAGCTTCTTGCTGGTTACAAAAAAGAAGCAGCCGAAGCTGGTCTTACAAATGTAGAGACGCTGATTGAGCACGGCTCTCCGAAAGTGGTCATTTCCAAACAAGTAGCTAGAGATTTGAATGTTGACTTGATTGTTTGCGGAGCTACAGGACTGAATGCTGTAGAGCGCCTTCTTATCGGAAGTGTTTCCGAAAACATTACGCGTTCTGCTAAGTGTGATGTTCTCGTCGTTAGAACAGAAAATGACGAGTAATTCGCGTTAAATCTCCATGCAAGCTAACTCTATGAAAAGAGCGTTATCCCAAAGGGAAACGCTCTTTTTTCATAGAAGCTTTTTGGCTTGTTCCAATTGGATTTTGACTTGGTCAAATCCTGTTCCACCGTATGAGTTTCTTCTTCTTACCGCTTCTGTCGGTGACAGTACGGAATACACATCATCGGAGATTTCGTTGCAAGCATCTTTAAATTCTTCCAAAGTGAGATCCAATAAATAGCAATTCTTGTTAATGCAATCCAACACAAGCTTCCCGACAATTTCATGTGCTTCACGGAACGGGATTCCTTTTGCCGCCAGATAGTCTGCAAGTTCAGTCGCATTGGAAAAGTCCTGATTAACGGCTTCTTCCATGACGTCTGTCTTAACCGTCATCGTTTCAATCATTCCTGCAAAAATTTTCAATGATCCAACCATCGTATGGACTGTATCAAACATGCCCTCTTTGTCTTCCTGCATGTCTTTGTTATAAGTCATGGGGAGCCCCTTTAAAATCGTCAGCATGGAAACCAAATTTCCAAATACTCTTCCGCTTTTTCCACGGATTAGCTCTGCCATGTCAGGGTTTTTCTTCTGAGGCATGATGCTGCTTCCAGTCGCATACGTATCGTCCAGTTCGATAAAGCTGAACTCTTTGCTTGACCAAAGAATGATCTCTTCGGCCAGTCTAGTCAAATGAGTGATAGTCAAAGCCGAGTTGCTCAAAAATTCCACAATGAAATCACGGTCACTTACAGCGTCCATGCTGTTTTCGTATACACTGGAAAAGCCGAGCAACTCCGCTGAATAATGGCGGTCAATTGGAAAAGTTGTCCCTGCAAGAGCACTTGCGCCGAGCGGCGAAAGGTCGATTCTTTTCAGGCTTTCCTGGAAGCGCTGTTTGTCGCGTTCAAGCATCCAAAAATAAGCTAGAAGATGATGTCCGAATGAAACTGGCTGCGCCCTTTGCAAATGTGTGTAACCAGGTAAAATGGTTTCCACGTTTTTCTCCGCCTGTCCAACAAGGGCAGCTTGCATTTCCGTAATATGGTCAATCATCACTTGGACTTGTTTTTTCAAATACAAATGCATGTCAGTAGCCACTTGGTCGTTTCGGCTTCTTCCTGTATGAAGCTTGCCGCCTACTGGGCCGATTTCATCAATGAGCATCTTTTCCAGGTTCAGGTGGATATCCTCTTCGGAAACGGAATACTCGAGTTCCCCTGCTTCTGCTTTTTCCTTCAACTTTAGAAGACCCGCTTGGATCTGCTCGCTTTCGTCCTGTGTTAAAATGCCTGTCTTACCGAGCATTTTAACATGTGCAAGCGACCCTTCAATATCTTCTAAAACTAATTGCTGGTCAAAGGAGATGGAGGCCCCAAACTCCTCGATCCATTGCTCTGGCGTCTTGGAAAAGCGGCCTCCCCATAATTTTTTCATTGTTTAACAGTATCCTTTTTATTCACTGAGCTGTGAACTTCAGTCGGTAATCCCCAGAGCTTGATGAAACCGACAGATGCAGATTGATCGAACTCGTCATCTGATGTGTATGTCGCAAGTTTTTCGTTATAGAGAGAGTTCGATGATTTTCTTCCTTCTACAATCGCATGACCTTTGAACAGCTTGACTCGGACAGTACCGTTGACAAACTGCTGTGTTTCTTGAAGGAATGCTTCAAGAGCAGGTGTAAGTGGTGAGAACCAAAGGCCTTCATAAATCATCTCAGTCAATTTTTTGCTAATGATCGGCTTGAAATGACCGATATCTTTTACAAGCGTCAAATCTTCCAGTTCTTTATGTGCGGTCAGCAAAGTAATCGCGCCTGGGCATTCGTACACTTCACGAGACTTAATACCAACGAGTCTGTTTTCAACATGGTCGATTCTTCCAATGCCATGCTTTCCAGCAACAGAATTCAAGTAAAGAATTAAGTCGCTTAGCTGATATTTATTTCCATCAATGGCAACAGGAACACCTTTTTCAAATTCAATTTCAACCACTTCAGGCTGATCAGGTGTATCTTCAAGAGCTGCTGTGAGGTCATAAGCATCTTCTGGAGGCGCTGCCCAAGGATCTTCCAAAATTCCACATTCGTTGCTTCTTCCCCAAAGGTTTTGGTCAATGGAGTATGGGCTGTCCAAATCAATTGGAATCGGAACACCTTTCTCTTTTGCATATTCAATTTCCTCTTCACGTGACCAGCTCCAGTCACGAACAGGTGCCAAAACTTCCAAATCAGGATTCAAGGCTTTGATGGAAACCTCGAAACGCACTTGGTCGTTTCCTTTACCTGTACAACCATGAGCTACTGCATCTGCGTTTTCCTTTTCTGCCACTTCAACCAATTTTTTTGCGATCAATGGTCTGGACAAAGCGGAAACGAGCGGATATTTATTTTCATACATTGCATGTGCCTGCAATGCCGGAAGAACAAATTCGTGAGCGAACTCCTCTTTTGCGTCAATCATGTAGCTTTTTGTTGCTCCCATATCTAGAGCTTTTTCTTTAATGAACTTCAAGTCTTTGCCTTCGCCAACATCAAGGCAGCATGCAATCACTTCAAAGCCTTTATCAATAAACCATTTAACTGCAACAGATGTATCTAATCCGCCGGAATATGCAAGAACGACTTTCTTTTTCACAAAAAACCCTCCGTTTGGAATGTATTATTATGCATAAAAACTAATTTTTAATCATTTAATATAAGGATAATAACACACATCATTAAAGAGTTCAATACATATTCATAAAAATGTATAAAAATAAAAAAGATGGGGTCTGACCCCCATTGCACTAAAGTGGTAACGCATTAACGCAGTGGGGGTCAGACCCCTATTTTTTTAGTTCTCTCATCACATGGCCCAGTTCTTTCAGGATTAGTTTTTCCATTGCTGTACGCACTGCACCACTTGATCCCGGTGTAATGAAAATGGCCTTGCTTTGATACGTTCCAGCGGCTGCTCTAGACATGATGGCTGCCGACCCGATGTCTTCCAAATAGCTAACCATCCGAAACAGTTCCCCAAATCCAATCATTTCCTTTTCAAAAAATGGAGTAATCGTTTCAATCGTAATATCTCTTCTGGCAATCCCTGTTCCGCCGTTAATCAAGACAGCCTCTATACCCGGGCTGTCTGCCGCTTCACGAAATGCGGAGATGATAGAATCTTTGTCATCCCTGACGATGGTATAATATCCAACCTCATGTCCATTTTCGCGAAGCAGACTTATCATGAGCTTACCGCTTTTATCTGTTTCTTCCGTCCTCGTGTCGCTCACCGTAATGACTGCACACTTGACCGTCGCGGGGGCCGTTTCTTTATGTTCATCCACACTCATTCAATATCACCGCTTTTAATTAGCAAGTGCTTATATTGATAGTATTTTAATGTAAAATCTGTAATTTTCCTCGTTGTCCTGTAGTTAACACCTGCTCCGACAGCCATGGATGCAAGAGGGAATCCCGAAACTTTCTTTTTAGACAGCATTAAAATGAGGCTGACCTTCAATAGATGCTTCAAAGGCTCATCTACCCATGAAGAATCCGTTATCCGCTCATGTTCACGATAGTAGAATTGCTCGTCTCCTTTTTGCAGATCATTGATTAAATCTTCCCACCCAAACATTTTCAACCGTTCAGGCATTGTTGCCGTATGGAAAACTTTCAGGGTCTCCAACAATCCAGCCGGTGACTGGACACTATAGCCAAATGACATAGCCATCAATTGTACAGCCCGTAAATTAATGACAGCCATTCCAACTAAATCGCTTCCAACCAAGACAGTCTTTCCCGAACCCGTCATTCCTCCCTGTGCAAAAGAATAGAGTCGATGTCTTGCTGCATGCTGTTCCGCAATGAAGGTCAATTGATCAATCGATAGGTTCCTCAAATCTTCCAGTGTTTCAATATCACCATCCATAGAACGAGCTGTCCGCAAAATACGCTCTTCAGCATCTGTTTGCAATTGTGATTCCCGCAACAGCGAATTTAAATGAAACAGCCACCCATCGAGCTTATCAAAAAATTGAATTTGCAATGAATCAGGCAGTAATGAAAAAGCTTGTTCCACCCACTTATCATAAGCGTTCTCAATGTCTGTGGTTTCATATTCAAATAGTGTTTGGCGCCATTCCTGCAAATCTTCCCAAATCTGTTCATCTCTTTTTGTCCAATCCACTGCAAACATCCTTCCATCTTTTTATTTTCTAAGTATAGTGAAGCAAACACTAAAACTCAAAGCAGGCACATCATGCGGATATGCCCCACATGACATCGCGTGCAATCATGATTTCTTCATTTGTAGGGATAACGAGCACTTTTACAGGGGAATAAGAATCATTGAGAAAAGCCTCTTTCCCGGTGACTTTATTCAAATCGGGATCCCAGTATACTCCCATGAATTGAAGCCCTTTGCAATGACTTTTTCATCAGGCATTTGAAAAGCTGGAATTTAATTGACGAACTCCCGGCATTGACCGCAATCACTTTGGCCAAACCAATCATCCCTTTTTATTTTCCTCAAACCACTTCTCCATTTTGACAAGCATTCGATCCATCGCCTCTTTGTTGGACAGCTTGGGAATGGCAGCCAATAAAACTTCTCCCGGTGGTTTTACCCCCGTCTTTTTCTTTTGAAGAACCAAAATGCTTTTTGCAGCCTGGCCACTTGCAAACATGGAAAGTGGAAGCTGTAGGACAGCTTGGATATAAACCGTCTCCTTTAAGTAGTCATGCAGCGTTGGGGCTTCTTCCGATTCAAACAAATCATTTGGAACAAGGAAAAATAAATAACCACCTGGTTTAGTATGCTTAATGCTTTGCTCAATAAATAAATGATGTGCGTATGAGTGACCTTGCTCTCTTTTCAACGCGAAATCAGCGGCATTAGCATCATCCGGATAATATCCGACTGGAAGATCGCAAACAACCACATCAACTGGATCGATAAAAAGAGGCTTCAGTGCATCCTGATTAAAAAATTCCACTGATTGCATCTGCAAGTTAGCTCCGATATAGCCAAGCCTTAAAAGCAAGTCATCAACATCCACACCATAAGCTTCCATCTGGCCCCCTTGTTCTTTCCTATTTAAAATAGCAAATAACAGATTGCCTGTTCCAACAGCAGGATCTAGAATCGAAATGTCCTTTTGATCATCCGTAAACTTTCCAATTAAATAGCTGATGAAATAACCAATTGTATCAGGCGTCATTTGATGATTGGCCTGAACACTGTCTTTCATCCCTTTCAAAATGGCAAACTGAAAAGCACGTCGGATCTCATCACTCTGATAGGCAGGTAGTTGTATTTCCGAAATTTTTTTTTCCAACCTCTTTTTCGTGATCTCACTGATCTCGGTCTGTACGATTTGTTGTTGAAAAATATTCTCCCCCGTTTCCGCGAGAGCTTCCAAATATGTACACTGTAACTCTTCCTGTAATATTTCCGCTGTTTCATTAAACAATGAAAATAACTTTTCTACCGGCATTTTTTTCAATGAATTTCCACCCCGTCAACAAACTTCTTCCTTTATTTTAGCGATGTCCACGATCTTAAACAAGAAAAAACCCCGGAATGACCGGGGAAGAACTCTTTATTCAGCTATTTTCGCCGCTTCGAGAGCTGCTTCTTCATAGAATCGCTTAGTTTCTGCTAAATAAAGTTAAATATCATAATCCAATTGCTGCTTCTCTTCAGAATTCTGCTTTGACTGAGTGTTTTTCATGATCATTTGAATTTTATCAAAGGCAACCGGAGCCATATCGATCATTTTTTCAAATAGATGTGTATTTTCTTCCAAGCGCAGCATGTTCACTCCCTTGGAGTTGACTACTAAAAACGCGATAGGAGTGATAGAAACGCCTCCGCCGCTCCCGCCGCCAAAAGGAAGTCCCACATCTTCATCTTCTGAAGTATCCATTGAGGAATGATCTCCTCCCGCCGAAAATTCACTTCCTCCCATAGCAAAACCGAAACCAACCTTGGATACGGTTAAAATCACCCCACCATCTGGAGTTTCAACCGGATCTCCAACGATCGTATTCACGTCGATCATTTCCTTCAAATTTTCCATCGCTGTCGTCATTAACCCCTTGATTGGATGTTCCATTCATTTCGACCCTCCTGTTATTCAGCCTCTTCCATTTCTTATATAGTCCAAGTGTCGTCAATATAGCATTTCCCGTCCGCATCGATACCATACAGGAAATTTGCGATTCAAATCCAACCGTTTGAAAGAAAGGCAGAAAAGAAAGCTCAGGAGCTTGTTCCATTTGGATATACCGTTTTAGCCATGCCTCCATCATCCCTTTTATAGACCATATGGCGCCTGCCAGTTTCCCCGTTGAAGCCGCATCCCCGCTGCCTGCACCAGTTTTCCAGATAAAATGGTGGATAACCACTTTTTGAAGAGCTTCTAAAATAGGAGCCTTTAACTTTTTAATCACATCATCGCTCGCTTTATGTTCAAGCTCCCTTTTCCACTTATTCATAGAATCAATAGATTTTTCCTCTTCATGAAAGAGATTGTTCATCAACTCCTTCATATCCAAGGATCTTTTTATCCGGACAAGGCCATAAGCAAATGATATATAGATATCCAGCATACATTCAGATAAATTTTTAATTTTGAAGGAAATATTCACTTTCATTCTGGATATGAGTATGACAGCTATGAACAAAATCAAAGTAAATATAAACATGTTCCAAATCATTTCACGCCTCCGGTTACCAGTTTCACCGAAGCGGTAAAAAAATAAACCCGCTTAAGAATAAGCGGGTTCAGCCGTTTCCGTACGTTCATGAATAACGGCAGTATTGGCAAACATATCATGCAGTGCCTGTTTCTTTGGAGTAAATGCAGCGACAACATATAAAATCCAGATAGTCGCAGAAATGTAACGTCCAATCCATTCCCTGAAAATCACTGTACTCCAGCTTAGCTTTTCACCATTCAGAGGAATAACTTTTAAGCCAAAAACCATTTTTCCAAGTGTCTGACCAAAGAATTTTGTCATCAGGACAAAGTACAGGTAGAAAATCAGCGCACTCGCGATGTTGATAGGTGTAAAAATTCCAGAAGCTGAAAGCTGCAAGTCCAATGCCCGAAACACCGGCTTTACAATAATTCCGCTCACAGCCGCTACGACGACAAGATCCAGCAAATAAGCCCAGAATCTCATCCAAAAGCCTCCGTATCGAAAAGCAGGCGGCTGAACAGTTTTACGGATTTCGTTCGTTTGCAATTCATCCATTCATTGCCACCTCCATCATTGGGCATATAAATACATCATTCTAGGCGAATTCGGCTGTGATAACATGTTCATTAGCTCGCCCATTTCCGATCTACCCGAGAATTTTTGAGCTGTCATGGAAAATAGCGATCCTAGTCCAGGAGCTGAGGAATATTTGAACACCTCGGCATCCTTAAGCTTGAAATCTTTTTTCATTGCCTCAATAACGTCTTCCGTATAGCCGAAATCATCAATTAAATCCAATTCCTTTGCCTGACGCCCATCATATACCCGTCCGTCGGCAATTTTGCGGACCTGGTCCTCCTTCATATCTCGCCCTTCCGCAATAATCCGGACAAATTCGTTATAGGAATTCGTTAGCATGCTTTCGAGAATATCTACTTCATCCGCCGTCATTTTACGATGACCGCTCATAATATCTTTGTACTTTCCGCTTTTGATCGTCATAAAGTCAATTCCGATTTTGTCAGTTAGACCGCTGTAATTTATTCCCTGCATGATGACACCCAGTGACCCTGTCAAAGTTTCGGTGCTTGCGAAAATTTTATCTGCAGGTGCGGATATATAATAACCACCTGAAGCTGCCATGGACCCCATGGACACATATACCGGCTTTTTCGTTTCCTTCTGGATTTCTACGATTTTATGGCGGATTTCAGCTGATTCATTTGTCCCGCCTCCTGGAGAATTAACACGCAAAACAATTCCTTTGATACTGCTGTCCTCTTTCACTTGATTCAACTGCTCCATAAAATCCCTGTGGGAATATCCCGGTGATGAAAGATAAGATCTTGCCTCTCCCGTGTCTTGGATTACCCCATCCACCTCAAGAACAGCAATTCTTTTTAAAGGATTGCCTGAATCAATCACTTTTTCGCTAAAAGCTTCATCAGCGAACATATTTTCTTTGAACATTTTTGAGAAATCCTCAAAAATGAACGCACTCGCCATATTCACGATGATTGAAAAGAAAAATACCCCTGCGGCTATACCGAGCGCAGCCCACCTTTTTCCATTCACTAAAAATTCCTCCCTTCTTCATCTCATACGGATGACCTTTCAAAGAGTTTCAAATTCGTGGTACACTTGACAAACATAGTCCATATTTTAACAAAAAAAAGATAGCTAAGGAAGCATGACCGTTTTCTTCTACGGGAGGTCTGACAAAAATGAGATTTTATTCCGGGAGCTCGCTCATTGCTTAGAGCCAATTCAATTTCAACGGGAAAAGCCGCCTTGAATAAGCTGTGCCACAGGTGCGCATCTTCGAATAAATTTCAATTTTCACATCAGAAAAGCGCGAGAATCAACGTTTCTAACATTGATTTCTCGCGCTTTTTAAGATTTTATTAAACAGTTTTGTTCCATCCCTTCTCAGGCAATCCTATCTCGCCGTTTAGCGTGTAATCCAGACCAATTGATACTGGAAAGAGAAACGATCAACAGAGCAGCCCAAATGAAGGTAAAAGCAATAAATTTTGTGGCTCCAAATGGTTCGTGGTATATAAATATGCCGAGCACCAGCATAATAGTCGGCGCAATATATTGTAAAAATCCCATTAGATAGAGAGGCACCTTTTGAACACCTTTGGCAAATAATAATAGCGGCAAGGCAGTTGCCACTCCGGAAATCATTACTAAAGCATCTGTTTTAATATCTCCAGAAAAAGTAACATGGGTTCCCTTTATCGTAATCATCACAATATAAATGAGAGCAATTGGCGTGACCACCATTGTCTCCAAGGTCAAGCCAATGGATGAATCGAATGGAAGCAGCTTTTTAATCAGCCCGTATATTCCGAATGAAAAAGCAAGAGCAAATGAAATCCATGGAAATTGTCCATAAGAGACTGTTAGAAAAATCACTCCCGCCAAAGCAAGAAAAAATGCGATGGCGTGGCTTCGAAGCAGCTTTTCTTTAAGAACAAATACACCGAGGACAATACTGATTAAAGGATTGATATAGTAGCCCAAGCTCGTCTCCACTATTTTTCCAGCATGAACAGCCCAGATAAAAGTAAGCCAATTCACGCTGATTAGAATGGATACTGCGATAAGGGCAAACCTTGCCTTGGGATCTTCTTTCATTTGCCTGATACCGCTTTTGAAAGAGCCTAATTTTTTCCCAATAAATAATAAGATCAGCATGAACCAGAATGACCAAAATATCCGGTGCGCTAATACTTCACCAGACGGTACATGATCAATGGCTTTCCAATAGATTGGCAAAAAACCCCATAGCAAATAGGCACCGGCACCATTCATAACCCCTTCATATTTCTTTTTCATCGCAAATGTCTCCCAACTATTTAGATTCCCGAAATACTTTCATTATATAAAACTATAATGAAAGTTACTACAATAAAAAGCGGAAGACGTCTGTTCATCAATATACAGACTGAGCTAACATGCGATCGGCTGCGCCGTCCTGTCGCTTCTCCTGCACTATAGCACTTCCTGTACGTCGCTGTACAAAGATTTTCGATTTTTTTCATGAGTTGTACTCTACTACACTCAAAATAAAAACTTCCCCAAAACGAATTTAAGGGAAGTTTTCATTGATTATTGATTAAGTCCCAACTTTTTTTCTTGTTCCTTTTGCCTTAATTCCACGCGCCGTATTTTACCCGAAGCCGTCTTCGGCAGTTCAGATACGAACTCGATTTCTCGCGGATATTTATAAGGGGCAGTCATTTGTTTAACATACTCCTTTAGTTCTGACTTGAAGGCTTCCTCATCATCCGGTTTACTTTCCTTTAGTACAACAAAGGCCTTTACAATATTCCCTCTAATTTCGTCGGGAGCCGCGATAACTGCACATTCTTGGATCGTTGGATGTTTCACTAGCGCATCCTCAACTTCAAAAGGCCCGATTGTATATCCAGAACTGATGATGATGTCATCTCGACGCCCCTCGAACCAAAAATACCCCTCTTCATCTTTCTTTGCTTTATCCCCAGTAATGTAGTAATCTCCCCTGAATTGCATTGAAGTCCGTTCAGGATCTTTGTAATATTTTTTAAAAAGGGAAGGAGTGCTTTTATGGACAGCGATATCACCAACTTCTCCAACACCACAGATTTCTCCTTGCTCGTTCACAATTTCTACCGTATTTCCGGGTGTCGGTTTTCCCATGGAACCTGGTCTCAATTCCATATTCTTTGTAATTCCCACAAGCAGTGTATTTTCTGTCTGCCCATATCCATCACGTACATTGATGCCGAAATGCTGTTGGAAAACGTCAATCACTTCTCTATTTAATGGTTCTCCTGCTGATACAGCACTATGCAATTGGTCCAGCTTGAATTCATTTAAATGATTCACTTTGGCCATCATCCTATATTCGGTAGGCGTACAACAAAGCACGTTCACTTTGTACTTATCCATTAACGACAAATATTTTTGAGCATCGAACTTTCCGTTGTAAACAAAACCAGTTGCGCCCATTCCAAGTACGGAAAGAAACGGGCTCCAAATCCATTTTTGCCAGCCTGGTCCTGCCGTCGCCCAAACGATATCGCTCTCCTCAATACATAACCATTTCGCAGCGGCCGTCCTAAGATGAGCATACCCCCATCCATGTGTGTGAACAACGCCTTTCGGATTTCCTGTAGTGCCAGATGTGTAGGATAAAAAAGCCGTATCACTGCTCTTAGTTTCTGTAATGCTCAAAGTATCATCGGCATCTTCCATTAACTTTTCCAAATGCCCCCAACCTTCAGCCTCGGCACCAACTGAGAACTTGAGTAGCCCATCTGCATTTTTCGCCTGATCAACCTGTTCCACGTAAGGATAATAAGTAATGACTGCCTTGACATCGCCATGGCTAATCCGATACTCCAAATCTTTTGTCTTCAGCATTTCGGAGCTTGGGATGACAATAGCCCCTAATTTCAAAGCAGCGATATATACAGCGTAGGCTTCGATTAGTCTTGGAATCATGACAAGAACCGTATCACCCTTTTCCAACCCGAAATCACGAAATACATGTCCAATTTTATTTGCTTGCTTTGATAATCCTTCATATGTAATCTCTTTCGTCTCGCCATTTTGACCTTCCCAGAGTATCGCCGGTCGATCAGAACCAACCGTATATTTCTCGAATTCGTTGATGATATTATAGTCATCCGGTGCAATCAAATCTTCCCTTTTCATTTTTCTTCCTCCCCCTGTGAAACTGTATGATCTATTATACAAAATTATAAGAAAATTTTATATGTTATCGCTGAAAAAATTTTTTCTAGGAACAAAAGTATAAGCAGCACTTATAAAATTCCCTTTTAAACATGGAAGAAGCGGGAAGAAAGCCCCGCTTCCATGCCATTCATATTAAATTTGTTATCTTGAATGTCCACCCATTTGTTGTTGAGCCATTGCTACAAGGCGCTTAGTGATTTCACCACCTACAGATCCGTTAGCGCGTGAAGTTGTATCTGCTCCAAGGTTTACTCCAAACTCTTGTGCAATTTCAACTTTCATTTGGTCGATCGCTTGCTCTGCTCCAGAAACAAGGATTTGGTTGCTATTGCTGTTTGCCATGTGTTTTCACCTCCTTGTAAGCCTATATTGTGCGAAAACCCATGGCATCATACAATAAAAAGTTGGTAATTCTTCCTAATTTTTGGAAACTAATGATTTTCTCTTAAAAAAGGTTAATATTATTGTCATTTACAGGCTCGTTTTCACCACTTTTTATAACGATTGTTTCTGTTTCTTCCACAGCTTTTGCTAACAGCGGAGCCCAATCAAACTTGCTTTCAAAAGCAACGATTTTATCAGTTTTCGGTCGAGTCTTGGGCGCTGGCGGTGTAAAAATTGTGCAGCAGTCTTCATATGGCCTGTTGGAAATGTCCAATGTATCGATTTCAGTAGCAACCTTAATAATCTCCACCTTATCCATAGCTATTAAAGGTCGTAGAATCGGTGTGTTAGTCACCTCATTGATCGCAAGCATACTTTCCATCGTTTGGCTCGCCACTTGTCCAAGGCTTTCTCCATTAAAGATGGCCAGCGCATCATTTTTCCGCCTAATTTCATCCGCAATCCGAAGCATCATTCTGCGCGTAGATGTCATGGTATAGCCTTCTGGAATTTTCTCATGGATTTTTTCTTGTATTTCTGTAAAAGGGACAATGTGGACTTTAATCCGGCCGGAAAATTCAGCGAGCTTTGCAGCAATATCAAGCACCTTCTGCTTCGCCCGTTCACTTGTATATGGCGGGCTGTGAAAATGCACAGCTTCAATGTCCACTCCCCGCTTCATTGCCAGGTACCCAGCCACAGGACTGTCGATTCCGCCTGAAAGCATCAGTACTCCTTTGCCTGATGATTTTGCAGGAAAGCCGCCCTGTCCTTGGACAACTTCTCCCGAAACAAAAACCCCTTCACCTCTGACTTCGACAATCACATTTACATCGGGTTTTTTTACGTCAACTGTAATATCTTCAACATTGATTAAAATATGCGAGCCAAGCTCATAATTTAGTTGTTGCGTATCATATTCAAATGATTTATCTGATCTGCGGGCAGATATTTTAAAAGTTTGTCCCGGAATGTGGGATTTTTTTACAACATGAAGGGCTGCGGCTTTGATCTGATCGAGATCTTTCTCTGTCCTGATTGCAGGGCTGAATGATTGGATACCGAACACTTTGGCCAGCTTTTCCTTCACTTGGTTGTACGGCTCTCCATTTAAAAGGACATACATTCTATCATGCAGTGTTTCAATTTTTGTCTGTGGAAAATCGCGAAGGAGCACCCGGATGTTGCTTTTAAGCTTTCTGACAAAAAATTTCCGATTCCTTCCTTTTAATGTTAATTCCCCATATCTAATTAAAATTCTGTCATATTTCATTTATTTCGCCTCATTACTTTTTTTAATCGATTCAAAACCTGCTTTAGTGATTGAACCATCTGCTCGGCTTCCTCCATTGTGCTGTTATGGGAAAGACTGATTCTGATGGCTCCGGTTGTCTCTTCATCCGACACTCCCATCGCCTTCAGGGTACCGCTTGGCGTTTTGCCCTTTGATGAACAAGCACTTGTTGTGGATATAAAGATTCCTTGTTCAGCAAGCGCATGGACAATGACTTCCCCTTTCAAACCAACAGCTGAAACATTCACAATGTGTGGCGCTGCACCGTCTTTGGGTGTGTTGATAACAAGGCCTGGTATTTCTCTGAGCTGATTCATGATAAAATCTCGGATGTTTAACAGATTTTCCGCACTCGATTTCCTTTTATCCTCCGCCATACGAAAAGCTTTTGCCATTGCTACGATACCACCTGTATTCTCCGTACCATTTCTTACGTTCTGCTCTTGATGTCCACCTGAAATCAGAGGGGCGATTTTTATCCCCTTTTTGATAAACAGAAAACCGCTGCCTTTCAACCCATGAAATTTATGAGCAGAGAAAGTACAAAAATCTATATTGGAACCATATATATCAAGAGCAACCTTACAAGCGCCTTGAACATTGTCGACATGAAAGAGCACTTTTGGGAAATCCTTTAGACGACGGCCAATTTCCTGAACAGGTTGAATTGTCCCAACCTCATTATTAACATGAATCACCGACACCAGGATTGTTTTGTCTGTTATGGCATTAATGACATCGTCCGCTGAGACACGACCGTTCTGATCCACGTCGATATAAGTGATTTCAAATCCAATCGTGCGAAGCTGTTCACAGGCTTCCCGAACAGACGGATGCTCCACACTTGTCGTAATAATATGGTTTCCTCTGTTGCGATGCATAAGCGCTGTGCCCTTTATCGCTAAATTATTGCTTTCCGAACCACCTGAAGTAAAATAAATTTCATTAGCGTGAACACCAGCCAACTGGGCAATTTGCTCCCGTGCCGTTGTCAGCAGTTGCTCGGCTCTCCCCCCGAGAATATGAAGCGATGAAGGATTCCCGAAAAACTCCCGGTTCACCTGCCCAAACGCTTGGAGAACCTCCTCATATGGCTTCGTTGTGGCACTGTTGTCAAAATATATCATCATAAGGCACCCACTAACATATTTCATTAATATAATCAATCATACATAATAACACATGAAGACCGTAATTTAAATAACGGAATAATGGGGTCTGACCCCCACTGCGTTAATTCGTTAATGCTTTAATGTGGTGGGGGTCTGACCCCTAAAACACAGAAAAAAAGAGCGCCTCGCAAGAAACGCCTCTTTTCCCAAATATTAAACACGGATTTCTTCATTGAACATTTCTTCGATTTTTTTCAAAGCACCTGGCTCCAATTTTTCAACTGCCGCAGCAGCCTGTTCTAAGGATGAACGGTATTCGTAATTTCGAAATGCCTTTTCAGCCTTGTCAAGATCCTCCCTTAATTGAGGGGAATGATTTCTGTATCGGTTTCCATATTGGATCACCTGTTCTGCAAGGCGCGCATTTTCAATATGTTCCTCCGTCCGGCTGTACAAATGGTCGACTGTGTCAGTTGTTTCATACAAGTGGCTTTGGACTGACTTCATATTCAACGGTTTTTCCGAAAGACTTCTGAAAACATCCTCGATTTGTTCGGAAGCCTGCTCGTACAGGGATTCAATATCACTTGGCAGACCTGGCATTTTGCTTTTTTGGACAAGCCTGGTAATATCACTAACTTTTCGTTTCAAAAGAGCGATTTTTTCCTTAGCTTCCAATTCATCCTTACGCAAGCTTTGAAGACGCTCCGAAAACAAATGCTGCTTTGTTTCCAACTGTTCCAGCCCGCTTTCAATTTCATTTAATTCCTCATTTAACGAAGTAAAAGCTAATTGGTCCTCCTGGATTTTTCCTTCTAGCAGTTCATACCGTCTCATAAGCTGTCCTAAACTTTTTTCAAGATTCTGGGGTACATCAAGGTCATTATCGAAAAGTTGATAGCTCTCTTGAACCAGTTCTGTTTCAGATTTAAGCTGTTCATTTGCTTCTTTCAGTTTGTTCAAATAGGCGCCTGTCTCTTCATTCTTCTGAAGGACATTATGTCTTGCGTAAACCTCTTTCTCTAGAAGATCATAAAGCACTTCAATCTGTTCTTTTATTTCCTCCAAGCCCTCAGCTACTTCATCAACTTCCGCCTGGATCAGGAAGTCCTTATATGTATTCAGTTCCTCTTCCATTTTCTCCATCAAAGCTTCCATTTGAATATGATCAAGAACATATCCCTGTTCCTGCATTTCTTTATAACCTAATAAAAGCTCTTCTTTTTGTGAAGGGATGATGGTTTGGCAGTCTGTGAGCAAATCCGGTATTTTGTCCATCCTGTAATCTAGAACCTCAAGCTCCTTCGACAGTGACACAACCTCTTTGTGTGCTTCAATATAATCTCCGCCTTCAACTAACGCCTCATATTTTGAGATTTTTTCAGCCGCAGATTCCAACTGTTCTTCAAGCTTCTTTCTTGCTTCTCCAAAGGTATGAGATTCTGTAAGCAGACTCTTTTTCGCCGCGTCATATGTTTCTTTCAGACTTTCGATATCCGTCCGGCCCTTTTCCTCGCTGTCAGTGAGTTCCTTTAGCTCATCGAGGATCTTCTGCATCTGCTGATTGATTTGTGACAGTTCACTTTCAATTTGATCACGAGCTTCTTTCACTTTTTTGAAGTTAAACTTATCTGTATGCTCCTCAGCCTCGAAAAGAAGTTCATCTATATGCGGAAATTGGACGGTAATAATATCGTCCCATGTTTTGCGCCATTCTTCGAACATTTCTTCCGTTTTCCCCGTCATATTCAATTGTTTGACCTTAGCCAGCTTTTCAACCACTGGCTTATTCATCGTTTCGATTTTTTTTGCTTCCAGCTGGTCGATTTCTTTATAATATTTTTTTCTAATTGTATATCCAATAATGAAAATGATTATGATAAAAATGATTGCACTGATGACGAGTTCAACACCGTATTTCATTATCTGTCCCCTGCTCCTTCCATCATTCAGCAAGAACTATGTATATCAAACAATTTAAAAGTCAATTATGTCTTTCTATGATACCATGACAACGACATTTTTTGACGCATAAATGCAATTTTTCTATCGTTTTTTTGCATTTATACAAAAAGTAAAACTTAATATAAAGAACAAAAGCCTCAGTGACTATTTATAGACTGAGTAAAAAATCCTAGAGTGTCTACTTCCCCCGACAAGTATTAGATGATTGCTGAGGAGACATTTCACAGCCATTTTTATAACCTCGATGAGCTAGACACAAGAAATCTGAAAGTGCTCGTGCACCTGTTGAGTCCTAGATCTGTTTATCGGCGCGCAAAAAAAAGAAATTGCCACCCCAAAACATGAGACGGCAACTTTTCAGACAGTCTTGATCACTTGTACAGGAGGCCGATCTGCATGTCTAATACCTTTTTGTACCTTCACAGCTTCTTGTAGCCAGTCAATAATCGAATCATAATATTTTTCGATAAAATATGGCTCCTTCGGGTGCATTCCCCAA
This sequence comes from Bacillus sp. HF117_J1_D, assembly GCA_009928435.1. Classification (GTDB taxonomy): domain Bacteria; phylum Bacillota; class Bacilli; order Bacillales; family Bacillaceae_C; genus Siminovitchia. The sequence continues at coordinate 3,666 of JAABNQ010000010.1, read as the reverse complement.
ACCTCACTGATGTAATGGCTATTTAAAAAAGGTGTAGTGAGCATTCCTTTTAGCTGGATAATGATCATACTGACCGGAAGTGAATGATGCTCTCCTAGTACAGCGGTCACCAACTCTTTGAAATAATACCTCTCTTTCATCAAATAAGAAGATATGATTTCTCGTGAAATCTGCGAATCAATGGTGATTTCCCTCCAGACAAAACGTGTAAGCAAATGATGCTCACTGTGAAAAACAAGAATTTTCCTGATAGCCCTGTGAAAGCAAATCTCCGGATCCTCCCATGCAATCTTCTTATTTTCTTTTTCCATTAAGGATAAATACGGTTCAAAAAAACTGATAAGGCATGCTTCCAGTAGCCCTTGCTTCCCCTGAAAGTAATATGAAATGTTCGCCGAGTTCACTCTCGCCCGAGCTGCGATATCCCGGATCGTCGTCCCCTTGAAACCTTTGGTTGTGAACAATTCAATAGCCGCTTCGATAATCGACTGTTTTGCTATTCCTGCCTGACCGGACATTGCAGGCCCCCCTTTTGAAACATTGTCCAATCCTTTGATGAACAATTTCGCAAATAGGCACACGGACTCAACTTCACTTATTACATTACATTCGATTTTGACTAATTGATTTCCTGCGAAAATAACTCGACAGATTTTTGCCTATTTTGCTAAAAGCACTGTGAAAATTGAGTTTCCAAGACCATCTTGACTTTTCAGGGAGCTAACCCTATAATGTTCTTTGTGTGTAAAATAAATGCAGCCTTGATGAATAGCTTGTTGACCGTATTTTGTTCCTCAACTTATGAGGTGTATCGCGTAACCCGCTGCTGCTAGGGCGATGGTACATGAAAACAATATACCCAACATCGTATTCTCGCAACGGTTTTTATTTTACAACAAAATAAAACCTAAGGAGGAGTCTTCTATGGCTCGTTATACCGGCCCAAGCTGGAAGCTTTCCCGCCGTCTCGGAATTTCACTGAGCGGAACTGGAAAAGAATTAGAAAAGCGCCCTTATGCGCCAGGACAACATGGTCCAAACCAACGTAAAAAACATTCTGAATATGGTCTTCAGTTACAAGAAAAACAAAAACTCCGTCATATGTACGGTGTGACTGAACGTCAATTCAAAAACACATTTGTTAAAGCAGGCAAAATGCAAGGTAAACACGGTGTTAACTTCATGATTCTTCTTGAACAACGCCTTGACAATGTCGTTTACCGTCTCGGCTTGGCACGTACTCGCCGTCAAGCACGCCAGCTTGTAAACCACGGACATATTCTTGTGAATGGACGTCGTGTAGATATTCCATCTTACAAAGTACTCCCTGGTCAAACAGTAAGCGTACGTGAAAAATCAAAAAATCTTTCCATCATCAAAGAATCAGTTGAAGCTACAAACTTCGTTCCTGACTACGTTTCTTTTGATGCAGACAAGCTTGAAGGAACTTTGTCACGCCTTCCTGAGCGTTCAGAGCTTCCTGCTGAAATTAACGAAGCATTCATCGTTGAGTTCTACTCACGTTAATTTTAATACGTTGCAAGTAATAGCATTTAAAACCTTTAGAATGTTGATATATCAATGTTTTAAAGGTTTTTTTATTTTATCAACTTTGCAATTTCCCGCAATAAAATGTATCTATTTGTGGGAAGATTGTGGGAGGATTGTGGGCTACTTTTGGGGCTGATTTGGGACTAAATATAATGTGTGGGTAGATGCTAAATAGTAAACAAGCTCGGTCTAGGAACCGGGCCTGTTTTATTTCTAATCGCCCCTCTTTGTACGAAGGTCTTATTCTGCAAATTCAACACTGGCGATGGAATCAAAACCTATTCTGTGGGCTTTGAGATTAATATCCACAACGTGCATCTGTCTATTCCTCTGATTTATGAAGTGGACTGCACCTGTAATTTCTTCAAAGAATCCGTCAATCCAAATCGTAAAAATTAAAAATTGGTTGAACTCCATTGCTATATGTATAGTCTCGTTGATCTGTTCCCATTCCTGCTCGTCCAGCTGCGGCCTACTAACCCGTTTCGAATCAACACTTAAATCATTTAATGCCCGAACGTGCTCTGGCAGCATCATACGGCTTGATTCCCAACGTAGATTATAGCCTGGTGTTAACTTATTTGGTTTCATTATGCTCCCCTCCTTTGCCTTACTGGGGCTGCAGATAATATGTTGGCTAGGTTAAAAGTGCGGAATTGTCTTTTGGTGTAACAGTAAGCTTTTATTGTAGAACCTTTAACATCTATCACTTTAATGATGCGTTGAGACATTTGGTTGTCCCTGTTTATATAGATCATTTCAAGTCTCTGTTTGGATTCTGCTGCACGTTTTAACAAGCTTTTCATATCATCACCTCGAACAAATGTTTGTAATTATTTTACATTATATGAGAACAACTGTTCCACATTCAAGTGGGAATTTTTACATAAGAATATAAAAAGAAAATAATATCTATTGACTCATGTAAGTAGTTATGGTATTATTAAGATAGTAAAGGAGGTGAGGAATTGGAGGATGTAAGAAATATAGTCCTCATTATTGCCGGAGTTCTAGCCAGTATCAAAAACATCGTGGAGATATATGATAGGCTGAAAGGCGATAATAAGGACTAAGGCAAGGCAGGGGGACGGTGCAACGTTCCCCTCCTATAAAATAAGTATATCACATCCTTCTAATAATTATGAAACGACTATCCAATACCGATTTACTTGTATTCATCATTCTGTCCGTCTATTTAGTCGATATGGACTTTAACAACATGAGCACTTTAAATTGGATCGGAACCGTAGCATCCATTGTGTGGTTCATTACTTTCATTGTTAAATTGTTAGTGCCAAAAAGAACAAAGGATTGATCACATGGAATACCATTTGAAAAGTCGGGAAGAAGTTGAAAAGTTTATTGTAAATGAAGTCTTAACGTCTTCTGAGGTTTTAGACTTGCTCGGTGTTACCAGGCAGACTTTAAACTCTCTCGTAAAAAGAGGAAAGCTGAATCCGGTAAAAGAATTGGCAAGGGAAAAGTTATTTTTAAAACATGACGTGGAGGAAAGAAAAAAAGAAGCTACAGCATTGCGGGAGAAATACAGACCATTTGAAGGTGATTCTGGTGGAAGTTAAAATCGGTCCCCGTAAACCTAGTCTTAAAAAGCGTATCAGCATACTACGTTTGATGTATTTAAACTGATTAAAACGCTGTTTTCGGGGGGTGTCAAAGTGATTAAAAAGGCCATATACTTTACATTGATATTTTTTGTAGTGCTGACGCTTTTGCACTGGTTATTCAGACCGGAAATCCATTGGATAGATAATATTGGGCTTACTGTTGCGATATTTTTTGTTTATCTCTTTTTTGAATGGGCAAACAAACCATATAAATATAATAAGAATGAAAAGTAAGTCTTCCGCTATCATGCGTCATGAATGCTAAAGCCCGGCCAATGCCGGGCTCTTTTCATGGTGTGAGTACGTGGTATGTCAAATTTCCTTTAACCTCAAATAAGCTCGTATAGAATTTTATTTATCATGATCACGTGCGGAACGTGGGGTCAAAAAAAGTAGCGAGCGCTACTCTTTAAATGTGCAACTTTTTAATTAAACCCCTTAATCCGTGACTAAATTTATCTAAAAACCATCCGAAAGCTAGTGAAATCAA
>JAABNQ010000102.1 GCA_009928435.1 Bacillus sp. HF117_J1_D | reverse complement strand
ATGGAACAAAAATACATGCTTCGGCAAGTTATAAAAAACTAAAAAGAGTAGAGTGCGCACACATTCTACTGATTGAAAGGAGAGAAGGGCAATTCCTCCCTCAAATAAATTAGAGGGAGGAATTGCCCATATATTCATGAAACTAAAAAATTACGAAATGAAAGGATCATATACATAAATGAATATTACTATCTTATATGAGGACAACCATCTATTAGTGGTTGAAAAACCGGTGAATGTGCCTGTCCAGGAAGATCATAGCGGAGATAAAGATCTTTTAACGATTTTAAAAAGGGATTTAAAAATCCGATATCAAAAGCCGGGAAATGTATATCTTGGGCTTGTACATCGCTTGGATCGCCCGGTAGGAGGCGTGATGGTATTCGCCAAAACCTCCAAAGCAGCTTCCAGATTGTCTGATGCCATCAGGAGGCAACAGTTCGAAAGAACATATCTTGCTGTTGTCAGGGGGGTTCCTCAGGAAGAAGCACGGCTCGAGCATTACTTATATAAAGATCAGCGAAATAATATCGTTAAGGTGGTTTCCTCTCATCATAAGCAAGGAAAAAAGTCGATTTTGGAATATAGAATGCTTGGTAGGGCGGAGAACCTCAGTCTGTTGTCTGTCAGGCTGCTTACTGGACGTTCCCATCAAATACGGGTGCAGCTGTCATCCATTGGCCATCCTTTGTATGGAGATCAAAAATACGGGCAAAATGTGAATCGTCCTGGGCAGCAAATAGCACTGTGGGCGAATACTCTTGAATTTGCTCATCCAACGAAAACAGAAATGGTCCGATTCGAATCAAGACCTCCAAAAGAGTATCCTTGGGAGCTGTGGCGGTAATGTAAATGTGACATTCTAGTGCCTACCTTCAGATGATGCTGTCTACAGAGCATACGGCTCTATAGGCGGCATTTCTTTTTCGCTGCTCATTTTGTTCACACTTACATCAAAGAATAGCCCAATAAAAGTCAATCCAATTTAACAGATACTACACAAGTTCTTCCTATGATGAAATGGAAAACATCAAAGGAGGGACTGGCATGAACTTTCCGGTTGTGGAGTTTCCGTGGCTGGGTAATGGTACTGTTATAGCCATCATAGCCATTATTCATGTCATTATCAGTCATGGTGTGGCCATCGGTGTCACAACGCTCATGGTGACTATGGAATATCGTGCAATACAAACTAATAACGAGCAATTAAGGAATGTGGCAAGAAAGATTAGTAAATGGGTATTGATTTTAACGACTACCGTAGGGGCCATTACGGGAGTTGGGATTTGGTTTTCGACTACAGTGATTCAGCCTGATTCGATCGGCTCATTGCTGAGGATCTTTTTCTGGGCATGGTTTGTGGAATGGCTTGTGTTTGTCACTGAAGTTGTTCTCCTTATTATTTACTATTACACATGGGATAAGTGGGAAGGGGCCAAAAGGGTCATTCATAACCGAATTGGTATTGCCCTTGCCATTTTTTCATGGATCACCGCCGCTATCATCACTGGTATTTTATCAGCGAAACTTACACCAGGCAGATGGACGGAAACCTTATCTTTTTGGAATGCTTTCTTTAACCCTACCTATTTGCCGTCTTTAGCATTCAGGACATTTCTTGCTGTAATGCTGGCGGTTGCACTTCTATCTTTTCCAATAAAGATTTTTGTCAAGAACAAGTCGCTTCAAGAAGATATATTCAAGGTTTTGGGCTTTTGGACAGCCATTTGTTTGCCGGGAATATTAATTAGTGGACTTTGGTATTTACAGAGCATTCCCCAGGAAGCATATGACATGATTGTCTGGTCGACAGGAATGACTGATCAAATGTTTAAGGTTATGAACCTTTTGGGCCTATTTGCTTTTGTACTTTTTGCCTTCTGGATGGTAATGAAGCCGAAGAAGCTGCCGCTTATTTTATCGATCGCCATATTTGGCACCTCAATGGCCTTTATCGCAGAATTTGAAGCGGTACGCGAGTCAGTCCGAAAACCATATATTATTTATGACTATATGTATGCCAACGGTGTTTTGGCAAAAAATGAGGAACTGTATAAAGAAGAAGGGTATCTTAAGCATTCTACCTTTTCTAAGGTCAAAGAGGTAACGGAGGACAATCGGGCTGAGGCAGGGATGGAACTATACAGGGGGCAATGCATGTCTTGCCACACAGTGGACGGCTGGAGAGAGAAGCGGGCATTTAAACAAAGGCTTGACGGATGGGATGAAGAAAGCATTGCCTCGTATATCCAAACTCTCCATGAAGCAAGACCATTTATGCCGCCGTTCGTAGGTACTGAAGATGAATTGGATGCATTGGCACATTATTTGTCTGAAGTGACCAAAAAAGAACCGGTATCCACAGCATTGGAGGGAAAGTGAGATGTTGCAATTATTTTCCATCATACCGAAAGATATAGAACTGGTCATTCCGGGAAACATTGGTTTTTTTGAAGTGTTAATTGTAGTAAGTTTTCTGATGCACATTTTGTTTGTCAACATTACGGTGGGTTCTTCAACCCTTGCAGTATATCAAGAAGTAAAAGGAATATGGAAAAAAGAGAAGGTATTTGATGAGTTTGCTTTTCAATTGGCGAATCATACATCTATCCTAAAAAGTATTGCCGTCGTATTAGGAGTAGCGCCTCTATTGCTTATCAGTGTCATCTATACGCAATATTTCTACCCCTCAACGCTGTTGATTGGTAAGGCTTGGCTCTCCCTTCTTATTATTTTAATTGTCGCTTTTTTGATTCTGTATATGTATAAATTCCTATGGGAAAAAATGGACAAAGGCGGAAAGAAAACTCTGCATGTTTTGTTAGGAGCTAGCGGGAGCCTGCTATTGCTGTTTGTTCCATTAATTTTCATTGTGAATGTGGTCTCTATGCTATACCCGGAAATGTGGGCAGGGTCAAAAGGGTTTTTTCATGGATTATTCTATTATCCTCAAATCTGGCAAAGGTATTTTCATTTTATTTTGGCTAGTTTTGCAGTTACGGGAATTTACCTTTATTTTTGGAATAATAGGCTGCAGAAAAAACTGAAAACCCAATCCATGGAAATAAATGAAAGACAGGAAAAGTTCGTCGTCTATGCACATGGGAAAAGGTTGGGCCTGCAAGTCGCCATTTGGACAACCTTACTGCAGCTTATTTTCGGCACCATCCTCTTAATGAGTTTTGAACGGCAAATTATGATGCTGTATATGGGAGAGGACCTTCTACTAACAACACTGTTACTGGTTTCTATTCTGTTGACCTTGGTCATGGTCTTTTTCCTCTATCAATTGCAGCGGCATGATGTAAAACGATATCTTATGCTTTCGTTGACCACCTTTCTTGTTGTGTTAAGTTTGATGGGATGGATGCGTCATGAATTAAGGGAAAATTACTTGCAGCCGTATATTGATGAGAATCCACGAACTGAAAATGACATTGAGAGCAATTAACCACTTTTAAAAAAGAAGGGGGAATTTCCCCTTCTTTTTCATTTATAATGATAGGGAAGGTTCAACCAAGTTAAGCGAGGGAATAGAAATGAACAGTCAAACGGTATTGATCACTGGTGCATCCAGTGGTTTTGGGCTGCTGACCGCAATTGAACTGGCAAAGAAAGGCTTCTTTGTCATTGCAACAATGAGAAACATGGGAAAATCAGCCTATATTAAACAGCTGAGCAAGGAGAGTCAGGTAGAAGAACGACTGGAATATTTGCAACTTGATGTGGCATGCCCAAAATCCGTAGAAAATTTCTCGTATCAATTGCGGGATCTTCCTCCAATTGATATTTTGATAAACAATGCTGGCTTTGCGCTTGGCGGCTTTTGCGAAGAAGTCAGTTTAATAGAGTATAAAGAACAATTTGAAACGAATTTCTTTGGAGTGATCTCTGTTACACAAGTAGTTCTTCCTTATATGAGACAACGAAAAAAAGGGAAAATCATTAATGTGAGCAGTATTTCGGGGAGAGTGGGATTTCCGGGATTGTCTCCATATGCTGCTTCAAAAAATGCATTGGAAGGCTGGAGTGAATGTTTGCGGCTGGAAGTAAAGCCATTTGGAATAGATGTTGCTTTAATTGAACCGGGATCGTTTAAAACTTCGATTTGGTCTACTGGCAAAAAAATAGCCGAGAAGTCCAAAGCCGATGATACTCCTTATGGCCAATATATGAATGCCATAGAAAGCGAACTGGAACAAGGGCAAAACAAACTAGGAGATCCCGAAAAAGTTGTCCAGCTGGTAGTAGAATTATGCAAGAAAAAAGATATAAGGAAGCTCCGGTTTCCTATCGGCAGTGGGGTGAAAACAGCGTTGTTTCTAAAAAATATACTCCCTTGGACGGTGTGGGAAAAGGTGTTTTTTAAAAAACTAAAAATAAAATAATGCTCTTAGAGATTCTACTGACAAACGGCTTGAACTTTATGTTGAGTGGACGATGATCCTTCCGAGTTGTTTATTAATGGTTCGTGTAATAATATGGATGAGTGTTGGAATAGGTAAATATTAGAAAAAAGAGGAGATTATATGGAGAAAGTCATTTCGTCAAACGTTTCAAGAACTATTCAGACAAAGCTTGTATTGCCGCCAGATACAAATCATTTAGGCACTATTTTTGGTGGAACTGTTTTATCTTACATAGATGAAATTGCTGTGATTGCGGCGATGAAGCATTCGAAGAAAACGGTTGTGACTGCTGCAATAGATACTGTTAATTTTGTATCCTCTGCGAAAAGCGGTGATATTCTATCATTGGAGGCGTTTGTTCTGTCCACAGGCAACACATCCATGAAAGTGTATGTCAAAGTGGAAAGTAGAGATCTGGAAACTGATCAGAAAAAACTTACAACAACCTCTACAGTTACATTGGTTGCACTTGATGCAAATGAAAAGCCTACCTCAGTACCGAAAGTAAATTTGGAATCCGACTGGGAAAAGGAGCTATTGTTGAAGCTCTAAAAGGGCTGTCCAGAAAGTCAGTGAAAACTGATTTTCTGTGACAGCTTTTTTTCATTGTCTAGGAAATTATAAAATTCTGTGCCTGTGGATAACTTGTGGTAAAATTTGT
>JAABNQ010000101.1 GCA_009928435.1 Bacillus sp. HF117_J1_D | reverse complement strand
TTGGCAGTTTTACTTGACAAGGAAGGCTAAATGTAATACATTTAAATTGATATATGAACATATGATCATATAAAGAAAATGGAAGTGAAAAATGATATGAATGACCATAAGCTGAACGGCTATCTTGATGAACTAGATGAGGAAACGTTACTTACTGTTTCGCAAATTTTCAAAGCATTGGGGGATCCGACAAGGATACGGATCTTGCATCTTCTGTCTGAGAGGGAATGTTCAGTTAATGAAATTGCAGAGAGCCTGAAATTGCAACAATCTACGGTTTCTCATCAGCTTCGCACTTTAAAAAATTTGCGGCTTGTGAAATATAGAAGGGAAGGTACGAGCCTTTACTATTCCCATGATGATGAACATGTTATGAACATATTGGAGCAGACCATCGATCATGCAAGGCATTGAACATCTCAGATGGAGGGTAGAAAATGACTGAATATCGGCTGCAAGGGCTCTCGTGCGCGAACTGCGCAAGGGAGCTAGAAGAAGAAATACAAAAGTTGGATAATGGCGAGGATGCCAAAATCTTGTTCAATTCAAGCAAATTGGTTGTGTCAGATGAGGTTGAGTTAAATAAAGTTGAAAAGATTTTAGCGAACGATGGGGCCATCATTGTAAAAGAAGATGAACATGGTCATGAACATAGCCATGCTCATGGAAGCGGGCGCAAGCTTCTCTTTTTGATTGGGGCTTCGGTGATTTTATATGCAGCAGCCATCATCACAGAAAAATCATTGCCGGGCTGGTCGGCTATCGCTCTTTATGTTGTCGCAGCGGCATTGAGCGGTTACTCCACGTTTCTTAAAGGATTGAGAAATCTTTTTAAATTCAAGTTCAATATCGATACACTCATGACGATCGCATTAATTGGAGCATTTGGAATTGGTGAATGGAAAGAAGGTACTCTTGTTGCGATTCTGTTCGGAATAAATGAATTCTTGGAAGGACTTGGAATGGAAAAGGCCCGTAAGTCAATGGAAACGCTTCTAGATGCGGCGCCAAAGGAAGCAATTCTCATTAGCAATGGGCAGGAAAGAATAATCCCAGTTGCAGAATTGAAAATAGATGATATTGTTCTTGTAAAATCAGGCCAAAAAATTCCATCGGACGGAGTTGTTATGGATGGCAGAAGCTCAGTCAATGAAGCTGCCATAACCGGGGAGTCCATGCCTGTGGATAAGGAAGAAGGAGAAACTGTTTTTGGCGGCAGTATTAACAACGAGGGTGTTCTGAAGATCAGAATTGCCAAGTCTTACGACGATTCATCACTCGCAAAGATTCTACATCTCGTGGAAGAAGCACAGGAAACGAAAACGCCGACAGAGCAGTTCATTAATAAGTTCGCTAAATACTATACTCCTTTGATTATGGTAATCGCGGCTGTTGTCATGCTGATTCCCCCGCTTTTTGGAGGAGATTGGGGAGACTGGTTTTACCAAGGGCTTGCTGTATTGATCGTCGGATGTCCATGTGCCTTGATCATCTCGTCTCCGGTTGCGATCATCTCGGGAATTACGCGCAATGCTCGCAACGGAGTTTTAGTTAAGGGTGGAGTCTTTTTAGAGCAGCTTGGTCACATTGAAACTATTGCTTTCGATAAGACAGGAACTTTGACTAAAGGCGAGCCTCATGTGGAAAAAGTGGTTGTTTATCATGAAGAAGAATTTTTAAAAGTGGCGGGATCCATTGAAAGATCCTCTTCACATCCTTTGGCTAAAGCAGTCATGAAGGAAGTGGCAAAACATGATCTTTTCTTGGAAGAACCGGCTGATATCACGACGGTTCCCGGACAGGGTGTGGAAGCCTTCGTATCAGGTAAACGGTATCGTCTGGGCAATGAAGCGAGCATTCCTTCTGGTGCTGTTGATGAGAAGGTCAGAGCGGATATTGACCAACTGAAAAATGCAGGATATACGCTTGTGTCCGTTTCAGATGATTCACGTGTTCTCGGATTGTTTGGGATCGCGGACGAAATACGTCCAGAGAGCAAAGACGTAATCGAGCAATTGTATAAAGCTGGCATTAAGAGGGCAATCATGCTGACAGGAGACCATGAAAAAACGGCGAAAAAAGTGGCAGATACGATTGGGTTGACTGATTTTTATGCCAATTTGCTGCCGGATCAGAAAGTGGAAAAAATCAATGATCTAATTCGGGAAAGGAAAACAGCGATGGTTGGAGATGGTATTAACGACGCTCCTGCTTTGGCTGTTGCCGATCTTGGGATTGCAATGGGAAAAGGAACTGACAGCGCCATTGAAACAGCTGATATTGTGTTAATGCAGGACCACCTTGGCAAATTGCCGAGCGCCATTAAAATTGCCAAGCGGGTGAATTCTGTTATCAAGTTGAATATCTCTCTTGCCCTTGGTTTGAAGCTCATTGCCTTATTGCTAACCATTCCAGGTCTCCTTACATTGTGGATTGCTATCCTTTCGGATATGGGTGCCACGATCCTTGTTACGCTGATCAGTCTGACGATTTTGATTGACAAGTCAGGCGACAGCGTGCACTCTAAATGAGGAGGCTGAGAAAAATGGAACGAATTTTAGTTGTAGAAGATGAACCATCAATTGCGACATTACTTCAATATAATCTTGAAAAGGCAGGCTTCTCGGTGTTGACAGCTTCGGATGGCACTGAGGGTCTGAAAAAAGCCATGGAAGAGCGACCGGATCTGATGATTTTGGATTTGATGCTTCCTGGAATGGATGGAATGGATATATGTAAGACCCTTCGCCAGGAAAAAGTGAATACCCCTATTTTAATGCTTACAGCCCGTGGCGATGAATTTGATAAAGTGCTCGGGCTGGAGCTCGGGGCAGATGACTATTTGACCAAACCTTTCAGTCCGCGTGAAGTCGTTGCGCGGGTGAAAGCCATTTTACGAAGGACCAAAACCTTTGAAGAAAGCAGCGTTGTTACGGACAAAGCTCCTGAACCTGTCGTGGAATTAGGTCAGGTTACGATTTATCCTGAAAGATATGAAGCATTGCTGGATGGAGACAAGCTTGAACTGACTCCAAAGGAATTTGAGCTTTTATTGTATCTTGCTTCAAATGAAGGGAAAGTCCTGAGCAGGACACAGCTTTTAGACGCCATCTGGAATTACGATTTTATTGGAGATTCGCGGATTGTTGATGTTCATATTAGCAATTTGCGGGAAAAAATTGAAGAAGATACACGGCATCCTCGCTATATTAAAACAATTCGTGGATTCGGCTATAAAATGGAGCGGCCTTAAGGATGCATAAGCTATGGGTGCGTATTACATTTTCCTTTTTTCTTTTAATGTTTTTTGCCCTGCTGGGGTCCGGCCTCTTTTTGGCCAATACAATGAAAAATACATATATGGATTTAAAAGAAAGTCAGCTTAACCAAACAGCTCACCTCGTTTTGCGGGCATTGGAACTAAACGGGATGGAACAGCAAGATTTGCAGTCTAAAGTAAAGGAGCTGGCCGCTCCGGTGACGGCACGCGTGACTGTTATCGACCACAGTGGAAAGGTATTGGCAGATTCAGAAGATAATCCCTCTAGTATGGAAAGTCATGCGAGTCGACCGGAGGTTAGACAGGTACTAAAGGAAGGAAAGGAATCCGGCATATCGACGAGATATAGCGAAACGCTTGGGTACAGCATGATGTATACGGCTATTCCTGTGAAAATGGATGGGGAGGTCAAAGGTGTTGTGAGGGTGGCGCTTTCTCTCGAAAACATTGAGAAAGCTATTACGCATCTTAGAAACACTTTAACAATCGTTCTATTTGCTGCCCTTCTGTTGACTGCGCTGATTGGGATCAGAATCGCCAAAGGCATCGCCAAGCCAGTTGAAGAAATGATGTTTGTATCTCAAAAGCTGAGAGATAAAGACTATACTGCGAGAGTACGGATGATGCCTAAAGGAGAGCTGGGCCAGCTTGCTAATGCCATCAATGTACTTGCTGCTAGCCTGAAAAGTCAGATGGAAACCATTCAGGAAAACGAGCAGCAGCTTTCAGGAGTTCTGCGCAATATGATGAGCGGTGTACTGTTTGTGGATAAGAACGGGAAAATTTTACTTGCCAATCGTGCAATTGGCTCTATGCTAGATTCGAATCATGAAGATTTTACCGGGAAACAGCAAGTGGAAGTCGTCAAAAATGCAGGCTTGAGCCGGCTGATTGACCGGTGTCTAAAGGAACAAATGGAAATAAGGGATGAGATCCAATTTTTTTATCCGAATGAGCGGATACTGGATGTACACCTTGCGCCATATGTTGGAGAAAACGGCGAGTTAAAAGGAATTGTGGCCGTGCTTCATGATATCACCGACATTCGCAGGCTTGAAAAAATGAGAAGTGAATTCATTGCGAATGTTTCCCATGAATTGAAAACGCCCATTACTTCGGTCAAAGGTTTTACGGAAACCTTACTTGATGGAGCAATGGAAGATAAAGAAGCGCTCCACCATTTCCTCGGCATCATTCATAAAGAAAGCGAGCGACTTCATCGGCTGATTAATGATATTCTTCATCTGTCAACAATCGAACAACATATGATTCCGCTTGAGCTGGAGAATGTCAATGTGGCAGAGGTTGTGGATCGCGTTGCAGATACAGTTAGGAAAGATGTTGAGACAAAAGGCTTGGAGCTCCACTTGCCGAAGGAAAGAGAGTGTTGGATCAAGGGAGAAAAGGATCGGATTCAGCAAATCATTCTGAACCTTGTCTCTAATGCAGTCTCTTATACTCCAGCAGGTGGAAAGATTACGGTCTCGCTTAAAGATAAAGGGGAAGAGGTTGCAATCAGCGTTAAGGATACGGGAATCGGTATCGCCCAAAAAGATTTGCCGCGGTTGTTTGAGCGTTTCTATAGAGTGGACAAGGGAAGAGCCCGGAATTCAGGCGGAACTGGCCTTGGCCTTGCGATTGTGAAACACTTGGTGGAATCACACCAAGGAAAAATTGACGTCAAAAGTGAAGAAGGCAGAGGGACAGAATTTATAGTGACACTGCCGAAGGAGCAATAATCCTCGCATCCGAGAAGGGAGCGAGGATTTTGTGCGCTTGGCAGCGCATCGTTCTTAAGGGTGAAAGTCCCTGACACGCCG
>JAABNQ010000100.1 GCA_009928435.1 Bacillus sp. HF117_J1_D | reverse complement strand
TGGGTAAAATCAGCCTGCTTTTCAAGCTTTTAACAAACTACGTCACGGATTCAGGGATAAATATAGATTGGTAACTAATTAATGTCAATATCATAAAAACCTCATATAGATACGTTACGGTGAACCGTATCATAAGTAAATGAGGTTTAATTATTGTAAAAGAAAAAACAGATTATAAGTCACGCCTTTTGATTAAAATACAACCTAAGCTAAATGGTGTTTGCTGTTTTGGAAATTCTAAAATTTACTATGATAAAGAAAATCAATGAAAAGCCTCAAAGAAAATGTAAAATAAATGAATATAAAGTTGACAAAACAGATCAGCCTCATTACATTCAAACATTATCATTTTTTTGAAAGACTTCTATTTGAAATCTAATTTTGTCTATAAAAAATTCTGCATTTTTATTTTGCAAAATGTAGCTTATTAATCAATTTTTCTATATATAGATGATAATGGAGGGAGAATATGAATAGAAGGAAAGATATTTTAAATGCTTGGATTACAATAGAGCAACTATCCGAAGGTTCTATTAATAAAAAAGACAAATCGCTAAGGCCTTTACATACAGTGGAGGAGGATTGGAATAAGTTTTTTTCAGACTTTTTAACGAAACAAAAAGAACAACAAGATGTCTCAGATAAGTTCTTTAAGAAGTCGGGCTTAGTATTATATTTTGATATTTTCAATTTTCAAGAGGTTGTTGATATATTGAGGGAGAAATACAAGATTGCTAAAACCTACGAAGAAGTTAGTAACTCTGACAAATTCACCTTCTCTTTATATTTTGATAACCAGTTAAACTTTATAGCAGACAAATTGTTCTATACGATGAGCGGTTATATCCGCCAACATGGTGATTTACCGAAAGACTTTTTAAAAGTTGAAGACTCATTTAGAGAAGATTTGAATAGGAAATTTGATGAGGATTTTCATACCACAATTTCTGAACTTTTACAAAAGTATAATGCTTCCACAGAAAGCTTTCGCTATGCATTTGTGAAAGACTTGGATAATGGAGGTGTAAATTTACATTCGTTCTTTATTGAAGATTTGAACAAAGCAAAGACAATCACTAATAAAAATTTGGATCGGTATTTTAATGGCTTTTCTGGATATAGACAAAATCTAGATGGCAAAAAAGAATCCATTCATTTTAACCCCCATATTTTCGAGACAATGATTTTACAACCTAAATTTTATCCATTGGGGCGGTTCCCAAGTAACCCTGATTTTGCCCTTTCATTCATGCAACAGGTTGCGGTAAATCTAGCTTTAAATGATGAAAATGATATTCGTAGTGTCAATGGGCCGCCAGGAACTGGGAAAACAACATTGTTAAAAGATATTTTTGCTGATTTAGTTGTACAACAGGCAACGGAAATTTCACAGCTTTCTGATAAAAGAATTCAAGGTGGTCTAGTATATTGGCGAAATGCTAAACTTGGAGTTTTACCGCAATCCATTTCAGATAAGAATATTATTGTAGCAAGTTCAAATAATGGGGCAGTCCAAAACATTGTTAAGGAGTTACCAAAGAAAGAAGAGATTGCTGCTGACTTTCAAAGGCAATTAGAGGAAGCGAATTATTTTAAAGATGTTTCTAATTCTAAATTAACTGGTGAAGGTTTCGGAAAGAGTCGCGAGATTAAAAGAGAGCTATTAAATGAGGAAAATTGGGGTACATACTCGTTGGAAGGTGGAGCATCAACAAACATTAACAAGTTACTGTTAAACATTGAAGTAATTGAAAAAGATTTAGAAGAAAATTATCAAACGAATACAGGTGTATATCAAGAATTCTTACGTCTCTATGAAGAATTAAAAATGGAAAGAGAAAAAGCTCAAGAATATAGCGAAAAAATGTATGATCTTAAAAAATTAAAAAGCAAGCATCAGGAGCAATTGATTGCTTTTGAACAAGAAGAAAAGAAGAAACGCACAAATATGCTTTCACAGGAAAAGGAAGTGAAGCGTGAACTTGAGATACTGAAACAAGAAAGTGTAAATCTGCAAAAAGATTTATCGAATGTTTCCATTGAAATGGAAAATTTAACGAATGTACAAGCGCAAGCTGAAAGGAATTATGATGTAGTTATCTCACAAAAGCCAAGTTTTTTATGGTTCCAGAAAATATTTAATAAATCAAAGGTTGAGCAGTATTTTAAAAATCTCAATGATGCGAACGATCATTTAAATCATCTTTCTCAACAAAAGACTAAATTATTGAATGACCGCAGGCAACTCGAAAATGAGTTAAAGGAAAATGCTGCAAAAAGTGAGTATGTTCAAAAACAAATCCAGGACACAAAAGCTGATTTCGATCGATGGATGACTACTCAGCAAAGTGATTTAAAAAAATTGGAACAAGAAATTGCGTTATTGGAAGAACTCAAACTTCAAAGCGGTATAAAAGAACTCGATTTTTCACTAGCATATGATGAACTTCAAAAGTCTAATCCATGGTTTATGAGGCAGTTCCGTATTTTACAGTCGGAGTTATTTATTTCAGCTTTAAAAGTTAGAAAGCAATTCCTGTATGAAAACAGAAGGAATTTGAAAGCGGCAAGGATTATTTGGAATAAACAGTCTGAATACATTGGAAAAGAGAATGGACTTCAGTTAATTTCCGAATCATGGCAATGGTTGAATTTCACTATCCCTGTTATTAGCACTACTTTTGCTAGTTTTGGTAGAATGTTTAAAAATCTTAATGAAAACTCAATCGGTAATCTATTTATAGATGAGGCTGGTCAGGCACTACCACAAGCTAGTGTTGGCGCAATTTTTAGAAGTAAAAAGATTATGGTCGTTGGGGACCCATCACAAATAAAACCAGTCCTGACGCTAGATTCAAATGTTCTGACCTTAATTGGAAGATATTACAAAGTTGATGAAAAATTTGTCTCTGCCGATGCGTCTACTCAAACAATTGTCGATGCCACAAGTCAGTATGGTTTCCAAAAAAATGAGGATGAATGGATCGGTATACCACTTTGGGTACATAGACGTTCGAACTATCCGATGTTTACGATTTCAAATGAAATTTCGTACGATGGGCTGATGGTACAAGGTAAATCAGAAGATAAGTCACAAGGAAAATCAAAATGGTATGATTCAACAGGAAAAGCAAATGACAAATTTGTGAAAGAACAAGCTGAGTTACTGAAAAGTTTGATTGATAAGCGTTTGCGGGAAGATCCAGATTTAGCGGAAGAAATCTATGTGATATCTCCATTTAGAAATGTAGCTTATAAACTTGCACAAGTTTTAGATAAAATTAACTTCACGAAACGGGAAAATGGGAAAGTAACAAATATTGGAACTGTCCATACTTTTCAAGGGAAAGAAGCAAAAATTGTCTATTTTGTTCTCGGAGCGGACTCTAATAGCAGTGGGGCAGCAAGATGGGCTGTTTCTGATCCAAATATGATGAATGTTGCAGCTACACGAGCTAAAGAAGAATTTTATGTGATTGGCGATAAGAAATTGTATGCCTCACTTGGAAGTAAAGTGGCAAATAAAACGATTTCAATTATTGACAACTATAATGACTCAAGTTTCGGACATGATAAAAGCCCCAACAGTTGAAATCAAAGGGACAAGTTCAATTTGATTATCATGCTACTCCCATATGGCGCAGCGGATTTCGTAAATGTCAGGCAACTTGCTAAAAAAACGGTAAAAAAATCTTGATATTGTTAATCAACTCATTGAAAAAACCTAATAACACAAGGGATTACTCATCAACGGATAACCTAACTATAAACAGCAAAAGGCAGTTTCTGTATAAGAATAAAGGAACTGTCTTTTTTAGTAATAATTACGGGAACATATGTTTGTTAAAGTGTGTTTTTTTGTGTATAATATAATTGATGAAATTGAAATTGGGGAGGTCGGACAATTTGTCGCTCATTGAAACGTATAGAAGAACAATTAAGAGAAAAAAGGAAGAGTTAAGAAGACTTAGGAATTCTAAAGCTACAGAGATAGGAAAAGTGCCGTCACATAAGAAAAAAATTCTGTCAGCCCAAGCAACTATCGCTAGAACAAAGTCTACTACCACCAAGAATTCTAAATATAGAGAAATTGAACGGGAAGAGAAAAGACTAGCTGATATTGATAAAAAGGTTGCTGAACTTGATAAGAAGATAGCAAAAATTGAAGGTGACATAATCTCTGAAGAAAAAAAGTTGGGTCGTGAAGTTGAACGTGAGCAAAAGAAAAGAGATGCCGCCGAAAAGAAAAGACTAGCTGATAATGAAAAACGTATGAAGGAGGTTAGCGGAATGCTGGATAGACATAGTGAAATGCATCAAGAGACAAATAGAGCATTGGAAGAATTGAAAAACTTGCCGGAGAAAATAACTGTTCTATTTATGGCTTCGAATCCATTAGATGCACCACAATTAAGATTAGATGAAGAGGCTAGGGCCATTCAAGAGATGATCAGAAAATCAGAACATAGGGATTCTGTATCATTTGAAACTCGATGGGCAACCAGAGCTTTGGACGTAATACAAGCAATTAATGAGGAAAATCCCGCAATTATTCATTTTAGTGGACATGGATCTCACGATGATGAAATCGTCTTTCAAGACAATCAAGGTAATGCAAAACTTGTCTCCAAAGAGGCAATAGTCCAAACAATGATGAGTACATCGGATGCAATTAAATTGGTGTTTTTTAATACCTGTTTTTCTTATGGACAAGCACAGGCAGTAGTACAACATGTTGATGCAGCCATTGGGATGACGACAACAATTGGCGATGAAGCTGCCAGAGTCTTTGCTGCTCAGTTTTATTCTGCTATCGGATTTGGACTCTCAGTAAAAAAAGCGTTTGAACAAGGAAAATCTGCACTAATGCTTGAAGGTATTCCAGGGGAGGATGAGGATACACCAGAATTGTATGTGAAGGATGGACTTGATCCAAATGAATTAATTATAGTTAGGCCTTAATCTAATTTTTGAAGTGTACTATTTTTTAGGTGAAGAAAAAGATCTGTTGAAACTTGTCAATATAATCATTAGTTCATATTAATCCTCATTTTATTTTTAATTAATTGAATCGATTTCATAATTGCTCTTTATAAAAATTTCAACATCGCTTCGAAGAAAA
>JAABNQ010000099.1 GCA_009928435.1 Bacillus sp. HF117_J1_D | reverse complement strand
GAGGAATTTGAACAAAGAAGGCTTGTTTTGGATGGGATAATGTGGAGCTTTACATCATGCCCTCTATAAAACCTAGAATCGGCCCAACTCCTAGGTAAATCAAGATTCCTGTGATAAAATAGCAAACTTGCGTTGATAATAAAAACACAATCAAACTCGATTTTAATTTTTCCTTTTGTATTAGTAAGATATAAGCTGTGATCGCCAATACTCCGGGGCTCAGGATATCAATAAAGGCACAGAGCACAATAATGAGGAGTGCTGTAGTGAAATCTATGTTGGTAGGAATTAACGATTCAACGATTTCAAGCACCTGAACTTCCCCCTTATTCATTTATTTGACACACTGTGATAAAATGATAATAACACGACGTGCTAAATAAAATCAAGAGGTGATTTGAATGCCAAAAATTGTTGATCATGATCACAGGAAGAAAATGATCGTTGAAACAGCTTGGAAAATTATTGAAACGGAAGGCATTGAAAAAGCATCGATCCGAAGAATTGCATCTGAAGCTGGAATGTCTACTGGAGGATTAAGGCATTATTTCTCAAACCAAGATGAATTGCTATTATTTATCATGGAATATTTTCTTGCTCGTGGAAAAGAGCGGTCGAATAATAAATCATGGTCAAAAAACCCACTTATAGCGGTACAGGAAACGTTGTTAGAATTAGTTCCTGTTGATCCAGATAAACAAACTGAAACTTGCGTTTGGCTAGTTTTCGCCATTCGTTCACTTACAAGTGTAGCTTTGAACACGAAAAAAGATGAACTAACGGAAGGAGAATATATTTTAATGGAAGCACTGCTAGAAATATTGATAAAAGCAGGGTATGTAAAAAAAGACATAAATATTGAAATAGAAAAATTAAGGCTTTCGGCTGTCATTGAAGGTTTATCCATACATGCTCTATTAAGGCCGGATATATTTACAATTGAAAAAACGGAACAAATTATTACTCATCACTTAAATGAACTTTGCAATCAATAATATATTAAGCTAAGCACTAGTAAAACGATCATCCATCGACCAACGGTTATTTTAGTGAGTCATGAACAAATTGAATTGGCCCAAAAATGGGCTGATAAAGCAGAAAAAAGCTGTAAATTAGAGAAAAGGAGCATACATATGAAGGATACCGGGAAGCTCTTAAAAAAACTTGAAATCTTTGGAAGGACCATTTCCAAAATTTGACCCCATGAATGTTCCTTCGAATCCAACTGAGCTCTTTCAGGAATGGTTTCAATTTGTAATAAAAAATGGTGTTCATGAACCTCACTCGATGACACTCTCCACTGTCGATAATCTCGGGCAACCTGATGCAAGAGTACTCATTTTAAAAGATATGGATGAAGATGGATGGTACTTTGCATCTGGCTCAAACAGCGCGAAGGGACAACAATTGAAGATGAATCCACATGTTTCCTTAACCTTTTATTGGTCTCTGATTGGCAGGCAAGTTCGAATTCGAGGAACCTCATTGAGGGTGGGAGAAGGGCTGAGTGCAAAGGATTTTTTAGAAAGAGGGGGAGTTGCACGAGCCATTGCACTTCTAGGAAAACAAAGTAACATTTTGCCCGACAGGAAAGTCTTGGAGGAATCATTAATAAATCAAATTAGGCGAATGAAAGAAAAACCTGATACAGTAGATCCTCATTGGTGTTTATATAAAGTAACAGCACGAGAGGTGGAATTTTGGCAAGGAGATAGAGAAAGGAAGCATATACGCTTATTATATCGATTGGAAAATAATAAATGGATCAAAGAACTTCTATGGCCATAGTTACAACAATTGGGAAGTTAAGCTGAAATTGACACTGAAACATTAGGGGGGCGGTAAAACGAAATCAACTGCCAAGTCCTGTGTGCTCCCCGCGTGGGAGCGTGGATTGAAATTTTTTGTTCGTTTTAATAGAATATGAATGAAAATCTTTCTCAAGAGAAGAGAAGAAAGCCACCTGGAGGTGAAAAAGGTCATCGCACAACCTCCCGAATTGATCTCGAGGAAGATTATCGCCAGATGACCTATGAATAGAATGTGGGCTGTATTTGACGCTTGCTTTTCATTCAATTTATTGAAAAAGTCTCTCCTATATTAAGAGGAAGACCTTTTATCCCTTTTGCCCTTAATTTATTTACAAATTCTCCTACATCTTGGACTATAAACGGGAACGTATTGTAATGGATGGGCACAACGATTTTAGGGTTGATCCACTCAGCGGCCTGGACCGCATCATCAATACCCATTGTAAATCGATCACCAATAGGAAGAAATGCCAGGTCAATGGAATGTTGCTGCCCGATTAATTTCATATCTGTATACAAGGATGTATCTCCGGCGTGGAGTATTGTTTTTCCCTCCATTTCGATTATATACCCTGCAGGATTTCCGAGGTAGATGATCTTTTTTTCATCCTCTACTATGTTGCTAGAACTATGAAAGGCTTTTATCATTTTGACTTTGAAGAAGGGGAGGTTTATTTGACCGCCAATATTCATAGGTTCAGTCTTTAGGCCTTTCCACCCCATATAAGTCGCTAATTCTACGACCGACACAATGGGAGCATTATTTTGTCTGGCAATCTGTTCCGCATCTAAAATATGATCTTCATGTCCATGAGTGAGCAATACGTACTCTGCCTGAATATCCCCTACGTTTGTTTTGGCATGTGGACTTCCCGAAATAAAGGGATCCATGATCAATGAATGCCCTTTGCTGGTTAGTTGAACACATGAGTGACCATGAAATACAATATCCAATTTTAAGTCTCCTTTTCATGTTTTTTTGGTATCAATTAATTTGCTGTAAAGCCGCCATCAACTGGAAGCGTGACACCTGTAATGTAGGATGAAAGGTCGGAAGCAAGGAAAAGGACTGCGTTTGCGACTTCACTTGGCTGCCCAACCTTAGAAAGTGGTACTCTTTTCAAAAACTCTTGTAAGTGTTCCTCATTTGATCTTTGTTCTGTTGTCATTGTTGTAGCAATGATTCCTGGTGCTATTGCATTTACTCGTATATTGAAACTTGCTAGTTCTAAAGCGAGCGCTTTTGTCATTTGAGAGATACCTCCCTTGGACGCGGTATAAGCAATGGAGTTTTTAATGGCAATGAATGAGTGTATTGATGCCATATTAATGATCACACCCTTTGTTTTTTTCAAAGAAGTAAGAAAAGCATGCGTCACATTAAAAGCACCTGTAAGGTTTGTTTCAATGGTTTGATCCCAAAGCTGCAAGGCATTATGATCATCGATGGTTCCACGTAGTAAAATTCCTGCGTTATTCACAATCATGGAAACATCGCCCAATTGTTCCGCCACTTGGCCGGCAATATGGGCCAGCGCTTCTCTGTCTGTTATATCTGCGTGAAAAGAAATGACTGTATTCCCGTACTTTTTCACCATTTTCATGGTTTCAGCGTTTGCTTGATCATGGATGTCGATTAACGCAATATCGACTCCTTCCTTAGAGAGGTGTGTTACGATAGATCGTCCTATCCCTTCACCACCGCCTGTTACAACAGCAATTTTTCCTTTTAGATTAAACACCTATATGAACCTCCATTAACAAATCATTCGGCTGATTATACTGAAATTTCAATGTTTAAATCCTACATTCAGGCACCGTTTTGAATCATCATGTTGGGCAACCATTGTACAAATTCCGGGTAAATGGTCATAATCGTGACAACCACCAATAGTAAAAGCAACGAAGGGAGCGCATATTGTGCAATCTTAGATACATCGTCTTTGGTGATCCCGTTGATCACAAATAGATTAAATCCTATCGGAGGTGTAATTTGGGCGATTTCAATCATGATAATCAAAAAGATGCCAAACCAAAGCGGGTCAAAACCTGCTTCTACAATTAAAGGCAAAACAATGGGTAAAGTTAACACAATAATTGAAAGCCCATCAAGCAAGCAACCTAGTACAATATACATGAGTGTTAGTATAAGGATGAGCAAGTAGCTTGAAAGACCCAGAGAAGCAATAAATTCCGTCATCATATTGGGGATTCCTATATATGCGACAGATGCTGTTAAATAATAGGCTCCAAATACAATTAACATGATCATCCCGGTTGTTTTAACGCTGCCCAGTAAAGCTTGCTTAAACACTTCCTTTGTCAGACTTCGTGAAAATCCCGCGAATAATAGTGTACCTAAGACACCTACAGAGGCTGCTTCAGTTGGTGTTGCCCATCCTGCATAAATGCTCCCTAAAACAAAAGTAATTAATAGAACAACGGGCAGGACGAGTGGAAGTGCTTTCATTCTTTGGGTCCATGTATAGTCCTCTGTCTTTGGAGCAAGAGCAGGGTTAGCTAGGCAACGGATGATAACGTATATGCTGAAACAGCACATGATCAAGATACCTGGCATAATCCCGGCAATGAATAATTGTCCGATACTTACGTTTGCCATTATTCCATAAATAATCAGCAGCATGCTGGGAGGGATCAAGAACCCTAGTGTTCCGGCACCAGCCAATGTTCCTATACTTAAAGACCGGCTATAGTTCCTCTTAAATAATTCAGGTAGCGTAATTTTTCCAACGGTAGCGGTTGTTGCTGCAGAAGAGCCGCTAACAGCAGCAAACAGCCCGCAAGCAATCACATTCACATGAATCAGACGGCCAGGTAAGACGCCCATCCATGGAGATAAGCCTTTAAAGAGATTTTCAGATATTCGACTTCGAAAGAGAATCTCCCCCATCAAAATAAAGAGCGGGAGGGCCAGCATCGTCGAAGAGTTCGTATTATTCCACAAAATATTTGGTAATATCTTAAGCGGCGGGCTGTCAGTAAAGATGATAAAACCACCTAAACCAACCATCACCAGTGATATGCCAACAGGTATAGTAGTCCCAAGGCATAAAACTAAAAGGCCTAATATCGTGATTAAAATAATGGTTAAATCCACAGTTCATCCTTCCTATCTTTAAGGTGAATTTTGTATTTATCGGCCTATTGCATCTAGCTATCTTCTAGGTGATATGCTTCCCCCTTGCGCAACTGTAAAATTGATTTACAAATCTCTGATGCAAATTGTAATGTGATGATCAGTGAGCCCAAAGGTATAGTAGATTGAGGTATAGCCAGATATGTCCGTGTAATTTGAAGAGATTGTGATCCTGTTATGATAGAGTCCAAAAAGAAATGAAATGTCACTACGGTAATGACAGCAAATATAAGAAATCCGGCGGTAAATGAATAGATATCTATCAAATAGCGGCCAGTTGTTCCTTTCACTAATTTGAACAGAAAATTTACACGGATATGGCCCTTATCTTTTAAGGTATACGCCAAACTAAAAAAGGAGATAGCCACTAGGAAATAAGCAGTGTACTCTTCAGAAATGTAGATTGTACTATCAAAGAATGTTCGGAGAATGACCTCTGTAATGACTAGGACCACCCCTGTAAGCATCAACATTCCCGCTATCAAACCAAAAGCATTTGTCATCCGGTCTATCATCTTGGCAAATAGCTCCATCGTTCTCCCACCTATTCATGATCCAGTAACCAGCGCTGGATCATTTTAGTATTGCTGGTTGCTGGACTTATTTTTTACCTAACGCCCAACTTCTTCATTGAATTTGTCCACTATTTCCTGTGCCTCAGGCGGTGCTTTATAATGCTCCCATAAGGTGAGACACAAAAACCTGATAAATAAGTTATAATGG
>JAABNQ010000098.1 GCA_009928435.1 Bacillus sp. HF117_J1_D | reverse complement strand
GCTATAAGCTCTCTGGAACCCCCGGCATAGCCAGGGGTTTTCTAAACCATCAAGAAAAGCGCAAGGCGCGCAGCCTTAGGCGACAAGCACAAGGCGAATTTTGATGAGGGAGTTCCCCAGCCACCACAGCAAAGCTGCTAATTTCGATCACTTCGTGAGAAACTTCATCGAACTTGCTTCATGCAGCTTTGCGACGAGGCAACCTTTGCTTCCTCAAATACACTATGCCGCAGGAGCACATTCTTCCTGAATAAACTTCCGCGTGACTTGATCCTTGCGCCGATGGCGCCTGGCCGCCTCAAGCCGCCACATCCTGTCGCTTCGCTTGAACTTGTACGTCCTGTAAGTCGGCAGGCTCAGGGCGCGACATCCTGTCGCTTCGCTTGCACTAGTACGTCCTGTACGTCGTAGCTAGACATAGAAAAACTTAATTCGAACTAAATATTTCATCTGATTTTATACTTTCTTACTATGTCAGAAAAACAGTGCGCCGGGGGGAAAAATCCTTCCGACAGCACTATACGACACACGACTAACGTGTTCCCACCATGGTTTGCTTTTTGAATTGATATAGATTTCCGAAATTGATATATTGAAAGGCTTCCGAACGATTTTGAACGACATTTTTCGTGTCAAACATCCGCTTGGTTGCCATGCCTGATAATTGGGAGAAGTCCAGCTCTTTAAATTCGTCATGATCGGTTAGCACGACAATCAAATCGGAATGAGCTACCGCTTCCCGGATGTCTTTCATAACAAGTCGGCTGTTGACATGGGGATCATACGCTTTTACGCCATATCGCCCCTCGAACTTCAGTCTTTCCAGCACTTCCATTGCCGGGCTTTTTCTCGTATCGTCCACATTTCCTTTATAGGTCAAGCCGAACAATGTGACAACTTTTCCGTTCACCTTTTGCATTAAAGCATTGATGTTCTCTACTACAAAGGCCGGCATGGAGGTGTTCACGCTGCGTGCCAATTGAATGATTTTGGCCGTTTCAGGCGCTTTGGAAACAATGAAATAGGGATCTACGGCAAGGCAGTGTCCTCCTACACCGGGACCCGGGTGATGAAGATTCACTCTCGGGTGTTTATTTGCCATTTGAATGACATCCAAGGCGTTAATTTCCAATTGGTCGCACACCTTGGTCAGTTCGTTTGCCAAAGCAATATTGACATCACGGAAGGTGTTCTCCATCAGCTTGGACATTTCAGCCGTTTTGGCATTCGTCCGGATCATTTCGCCTTGGACAAATGTGGAATAAACCCTTACGCCAGCTTCGGTGCAAGCCGGTGTGATACCGCCGATAATCCGGTTGTTGTAAATGAGTTCGTGCATAATTTGGCCTGGAAGGACTCTTTCTGGACAATGAACGAGGAAAATGTCTTTTCCTGCAACAAATCCTGCAGCTTCAATGACTGGTTTGATATGATCATCCATGCTTCTGGGGGAAATCGTCGATTCCACAATCACGGTATTTCCTTTCTCCATGCAAGGAAGGATACGGTTCAACGCGTCCAATACATAGGTCAGGTCACATGATTGGTGGGGATCGCGCAAGTTGGGAGTCGGAACGGATAGTATAAAAGCATCCGCTTTTTCCGGATTCAGTGATGCTTTAAAAGTCCCTTTTTCAATGACTTCCAGCAAGGCTTCCTTTAATCCCGGTTCTTCAATGTGGATTTCACCGGAATTCAGCATGCAAACTACATCTTCTTTCACATCCACTCCAACCACTTCCGCACCATGCCTGGCAAACATGATAGATGTCGGCAGCCCTATATATCCCAGTCCCATTACACAAACTTTCATTTGAATTCCTCCAATTCTATGAAAATAGCGGCAATCGTTCTTTCATCTAGTTTGCTATCAAATAGTCATATACGGATAAAAAGTTTCTTTGCTCCTGCTCCCAATTGTATTTGTGTTTTGCACCCTCACAATTGTTCGCAAGCTGGCGGTATAAAGCTTTATTTTCCAGCAGCTCGTTGACAGCCCCGGCAATCTCTTTCTCACTGTGCGGGTCGATACAAAGGCCGACCTGTTCCCCTTCTACAATTCTTTTAATCTCCGGAAAATCACAAGCCACCACAGGCACGCCGGCCATCAAGTATTCAAATAATTTATTGGATGATGCGGAATAATGGTTAAAGCAAACGTTATTCAGCACCTGAAACCCGAGATAAGCATTTCTTGTATGTTTGGGCAATTCTTTCAGCGGTACTTTGGGTAAAAATTTCACCTTTTCTTCCAAATTCATATCTTTTACCAGTTGGATCAGGTCCGGTTTGATCCTGCCATCACCAATGAGTACAAGCGTCCCTTCCTTGAACAGGGGGGCCGCTTTAATGAGTTTGTCCAGTCCCCGGCCTGTTTGAATGCCTCCCTGGTACAGCAGAATCTTTTCACCTTTCGGCAATCCCAATTGTTCGTTCAATGGCGCTTTTTCCGCCGATTGGCCGATTTCTTTAAAAGGGTAATTATGGACCACGTTTGGATAAAAGCCGTAAAGGTTTTCGCTGTATTCGGCCCTTGTGTGATTTTCTACGATCATGGCGTTTATTTTTCGAATAAAAAATCCTTCCATTTTTCCATACAGCGCCGAGTCATAACCTGTTCTGCTCGTTTGGACTTCGTGGGAATCATACACCAGCTTTTTCTTGCGAAATCTCCATTTTGCACAAATATATCCTTGAGGAAGGGTATTTAAATCATTTGAATGATAAATATCATAATCTTTTTTGATCCCGTGATAGATCATTCTTAAAAAGATGCTCCCCCTTAACCAGAGCGACCGGATTTTTTTCTGCATGAGCAATACTAATAGACAGAACAGAATGATGGGAATGTAAGGCGCATAAAACAATAAAACACCGCCCAAAACCAATAAGGGAATGAGCATCATTTTATTTTTCCTTAAGAGCCGGATCCCTTTTTGGAAAAGTTCCCAGACAACCGGATATCTTCTCACACGATATACATAAAAATGAGGGTTTCTTTCCTCAAATCGGGGCAATCCCTTGTCACTCGGGTCGTGGATGCAAATGAGATCCACTTTATAACCATTTGTCGACAGTGCCGTACACTCTCTCAACACACGGGCATCATTCGTGAAATGATTCCATACAAACATACAAACTTTTTTCTTCATATTTCCATCCCGGCCTTATCCGTTTACTTTTCAATGCAATCGACAAGCGTTTCAATATTTTTCTCCCATATAAAAGATTTCCGGATATATGCTTCGCCATTTCTTGACATTTCCTGGCGCAGTTCTTTGCTTTTCAATAAATAGATGATTTTATGAAACAGATCAGCTGCTGACCCGTCCTCACTGACCAAACCTACTTTTTCCTGTTCTATCAATGATTTGGAAAATCCCGAGACAGAGCCGACGATTGGAACTTTGCAAGTCATATAATCAATCACTCTTCCGGGAAGCACCGTGTGAAACACCTCTTTCTGTTTTAATGTAACGATGGCTACATCCGATTGCCCGATTAGGTTTAAACATTTTTTTCGAGTGGTAAGTGATAAAAAGGAAATATTCTTTAATCCGTTCTCCTGTGCAAATTGGTAAAAATGATTTTTTTTGACGCCATAACCGATCACCGTAAGACCGATATCATTTTCCGAAAGCTTGACAGCCAGATCTTTTAACAAGGAAACATCTTGCGCCAGCCCTAAATTCCCTGCAAAAATCACCTGATTATGCGCTTTTTCAGTGGGGAGGCTTTCCATTTCGCATTGACGTGCTGCGTTAGGCAAATACACAATTTTCGCAGAAACAGGACCCAGCTGTTTTTTTATATAATCTTGAAAACCAAGACTATTAATGATGATAAAGTCGGCTTTTCGGTAAAGGATTCTTTCAATCACGTAAAATGTATTCATGATAAAAGGATGATGAAACACTCCCACACCTTTCAATGATTCGGGCCACAAATCTCTTATATCCAAAATAAGCTTGTTTTTACTTTTCCATTTTGCCAATAGCCCCGCAAGAGCCACAAAGATCGGCGGAGACGACACAAAAATCACATCATACTGCTGCCGGTCTTTCAGAATGGCGAAAATCATCCTCCACATCATTTCCAGATAATAAAATAAACGGCTCACAAATTTCCCGGAATATTTGCGGCTTCTGATTGGAATACGGATAATATGCCGATCATTGTTTAAATCTTCATCATCCCAAAAAGAAACGTCCTCATATGTTTTTTTATTTGGGTAGGATGGTTCCGTCGTCAGCACTTGAACCAAATAACCCTTGTTTTTGAGGAGTTCATAGATATTTTTCATCCTGTTCGCGGCACTGCCAATCTCCGGATAAAAATTTTGAGAAATCAAGAGTACCTTTTTCATCTCTCACTTTCCTTCTCAGCTATTTTACTTTCGAAAGAGTTTCCGGACAGTTGGGCATTTAACCCGTCCTCACGCCAAACCGGCGACGACTGTGCATCTAGGGATGAAATCATCCTCTCGGAATGGCCGAGTTACCCCCAAGATAACGGATGGGAGATCCAAACCGAACACGTACTGCAGTATGCGTTTCACTATGTGTATACAAGTGTTAATTAAATAGTAGAGAAGTAATGTTAAATAAATATAAATGTTCTGTAAGGTTTTTTTAAGGTTTTGTAAAGAAAAGGAAGTTACATTAAGATTG
Source organism: Bacillus sp. HF117_J1_D (assembly GCA_009928435.1). Lineage (GTDB taxonomy): Bacteria > Bacillota > Bacilli > Bacillales > Bacillaceae_C > Siminovitchia. The sequence goes on along the minus strand of JAABNQ010000098.1, from coordinate 1,066 downwards.
TGTAAAGAATGAAATGACAGATGAAGATTTGATCGAGGCATTAGACAAAGAAAAGGAGCAATATCGGGTTTGTTCTTAGGGGCGGAGCAATGTTAGGAACAGCATTGACTCCAATTTATACCACTACAATTGCGCAACATTAACTATATAGAGTATGAAAATACTATCCGAAGCCCAGAGATTACTGTCCGTAATACGGAAATACTATCCGAAACTTGGGAGTGTAAACTTAACCGTGTAAGTGAGAGAGCGTACGGCTCTTGCTTCGCGGTTAAGTTTTTTTATTGGTAGAATAAAATAAATGAATGGGAGGTATTTCTAATGGCTAAATCTAAACGAGAAGAGAAATCGGTTGAATTAGCGAATCAGATCCTAGAAAACTACCAACCAAAAACTGTTGAAGATATGCAGAATGCACTGAAAGATATATTCGGTCCCATGTTTGAGGCCATGTTAAAAGGTGAAATGGATAACCATCTGGGCTATGAATCCAATGACAAAAATGAAAAGGAAACAGACAATAGGCGTAATGGTTATGGCAAGAAAACCTTAAAGACAAGCGCTGGAGAAGTGGACGTTAAGGTGCCGCGTGATCGGGATGGCTCCTTTGATCCTCAATTGATACCAAAGCGCAAAAAAGACGTGTCCGCCATTGAAAATAAGGTGATTTCCATGTATGCACGTGGGATGTCACAACGGGATATTTCTACAACGATTGAAGAGATCTATGGTTTTTCTGTTTCCCACGAAATGATATCGGATATTACTGATCATGTGCTTCCAGAGTTGGAGGAATGGCAAACGCGTCCGTTAAGCAACTGCTATGCGTTTGTCTTTGTAGATTGCATGTTTACCACCATCCGGAACCAGTATGAATCAAAGAAATATGCCGTCTATACGATCTTAGGCTATACCATGGAAGGCAAGAAGGAAATCATTGGCCTATGGTTGAACGAGACGGAAAGCAAGCACAAATGGATGCAGATCTTTGATGAAATCAAGGCACGAGGTGTGGAAGACATCTTCTTTCTCTCAATGGACGGAGTCAGTGGATTAGAGGAAGGTG
>JAABNQ010000097.1 GCA_009928435.1 Bacillus sp. HF117_J1_D | reverse complement strand
TTTTCCGCCTCAAAAGCCTTGAGGCTCTAGGGCTAAGATTTATGAAATTGATTCACTTGAATAAAGTATGTCTAAATTTAAAATACGGTATTTAATGTTAAATCTTGTAACTCCAGCAGGCAATTGGTTGCCATTTGAAGTTACGAATGCAAGATCATTAAACGTTAGACCGTCAAAAACTATTGAATTACTAGATTTGTCATGTACCCTCGTATAATTTTGATGATAGATATCATATATTTTTCTCGTGAAATCTGCTAGGTTATGTCTATCCTTTATGTAAATCCAATCATCCGAGGAATAGTTAACTATTTTCTAACCATCTTTGAAGCATAAAATGAAGTATGCACAAAGGCTAGCGACATATTGATTCTAATGTAACACATTGGTAAGCCGTATGCCTTAATAGGGCACGTACGGTTTGATGAGGGGGTAGCCTCGAAAGAGGTTACCCTACTCTATTAAGCCATTACAATCGGCAATACAACTCCTCCATATACAAAAGCGGCCACGATCATGATGGCGGGGTGGATTTTCCACCAGACAATAGCGACCAACGAAATGACGCCGATAAAAATGGATTGCCATACGCCGATGGAGTCGAAGGAGACGGAGCTGAATTGCCAAGTGAGCTGGATCATCATAACGGCAATTACAGGCTGCACTAGCATCGTCATTCCTTTTACGACAGATGATTGTTTAAAGTGATTTAATATCTTCAATAATATTATAATAGCAATAGCTGATGGGGCTACCGTGCCGATTGTGGCAACAATGAGCCCAAGCCAGCCAGCTTCCTGATAGCCGGCAAATGCAGCAATTTTTGTTGCTATGGGACCGGGAAGGGCATTGGCAACGGCTAACATATCAACGAACTCTGTATTTGTCATCCAACCGTAATGATCCACTACCTGCTGCTGCGTTAACGGTATGGTTGCGGGCCCGCCGCCGTAACCTAAAATATTAGCGACAAAAAAAGCCCAGAATAAATCCCAATAAATCATCATGATGATATTCCCCCGCTTTTTTCCTCCATCCTTTCCTTCTTGCCCCATTTCCTATTAGCCCAATCGAATACTTTGATATGGACAGTGCCATATGCGAGAAAGGCGATGATGACGATGGCCGGATGAACGTCTAATATGCCAAGAAGCAAGAAAGCAAAGATTCCAAAGCCAACACCGATTACTTTTCCAAGTCCTCCCCAGGTCTTCTCGCAAAATTCGTAAGCGGTAATTCCGAGAAGGACAGCAATGACCGGTCTGACAGCTGCAATCATCCCTGCGACAATCACTGACTCTTTCATAGCATATAGAGCACCTAGTAAAGCAACCATCGCAATGGTTGTAGGTAAAATATGGGCTAGGATGGCCACAACGGCTCCGATCGCTCCTTTTTGTTGATAGCCGAGCTGTGCCGCCAGTTTCGTGGCGATCGGCCCAGGCAAGGCATTGGCGAATGCCAACAGCTCGCCAAATTCTTGATCTGTCATCCATTTATAGCGGGTTACGGCTTCATGACGGAACAGAGGAATGACGGAAGGCCCTCCTCCATAACCGAATATTCCAGCTCGCAACATGGCGCCTGAGATTGCGGCGTATCCTTTGAAATCCATTTAATCCCTCCTGTTATATCGTCATAGCTTTTCACTCTATTCAACTCAACGGGGTCTAGATTTTCTAAGCTCCTCTAGGAATTTTTGCTATAGTTTAAGCCCCATTCTGCTCTTATAGCGTTTTAAAAGCATCTGGGTATCGACGCGCATAATTCCCTTTGTGGAATATAACGTTTCAAGTAAAAATTCTTCCATTTCCTTCATGTCTTTAAAGACCCCATGCATATGCAACGTGCTGGGTCCTGTCATATGGTAAAGGCTTGTGACTGCTGGATGCAAAGCGAGCTTTTCGGCAATTTCATCCAAATATTTCGGTTCGACATCCACATTGAAAAAAGCTGAAACTTGAATACCCACTTTAATCGGATTCACCACGGCCGTAAAACGCTCAATGACCCCGGCTTCAATCAGCGATTGGATGCGGGACTGCACAGCCACTCTGGACAATCCGATTTCCTTAGCAAGGTCCGTGTACGAAATCCGGGCATTATCCAACAATATTTCAATAATCTTTTTATCTGTTTCGTTCAGCTTCATGGCGGGCATATTATTTGCATCAAGATCATTATTCTTTTTCATTGACCACATTCCTTTTGTTAATATAGGCTTTACCTTCGAATAGTTTGTATTTTGTAAAAATATCTTTCAATATGACTAACTATAATCCAATTAACATTCAAAATCAATGTATAATGACTATAATTGTTTCGTAACAATGATAATGGTCGCGTTCGCAGACGCATTGAGTTTTAATATGTTCTTGTAGCTGACGAAATGAAAGTATATAAGATGATTTTATTATTTAATGAAGGAGTTGCGAGGGTATCATTTTCGATTTGTTTATCTCTGTATTGACAATATTTTTAAAATTTCATAGAATAAAGTGGAATTTGGACCTATTTGATAACGTTTTAAAGATGGGAACCTTTTACATTTTATATAGAGGAGAGAGAGTCTATTGATCACTTTCAACCATTTATCACATCCTTATCCCATTACAAGGAATTCAGCTTATGCCATGAATGGCGTAGTCGCTACATCACAGCCGCTTGCAGCACAGGCAGGGCTGGCTATTTTACAGAAAGGTGGAAATGCCATTGATGCGGCGATTGCCACAGCGGCTTGTCTGACAGTATGCGAGCCCACCTCAAACGGAATCGGTGGGGATGCTTTTGCTTTAGTGTGGACAAAAGGAAAGCTTCATGGTTTAAATGCCAGCGGACGGGCGCCTAAAAACATCTCTATTGAGAAAGTGAAAGCGCTAGGCCATGATGAAATGCCTAAATATGGCTGGATTCCCGTCACAGTACCGGGCGCTCCTGGAGCATGGGTGGAGCTATCCAAGAGATTCGGGAAGCTGCCGTTAAAAGAAGTGCTGAAACAAGCCATTACATATGCGGAAGAGGGTTATCCTGTTTCGCCTACTTTAAGCAGATATTGGCGCAAAGCGTTCTTGCAATTTTCCGATGAGCTGAAGGGTGACGAATTTAAGCACTGGTTTGATACCTTTGCTCCGAATGGTTATGCTCCTTCTGTGGGAGAGGTTTGGAAATCCCAGGGACATGCTGATACATTACGATCAATTGCGGAGACTGATGGTGAATCTTTTTACCGAGGAGAAATGGCTGAAAAGATCGCAGCATTTGCGCGCGAGACCGGAGGCTTTATTACTGAGGAAGATTTAGCTGCGTACAGAGCGGAGTGGGTGGATCCGATCAGCATTAACTACCGCGGGTATGATGTGTGGGAAATTCCTCCGAATGGGCAGGGGATTGTGGCCCTTCAGGCTTTGAATATCTTAAAAGGTTTTGAGTTTACGCAAAAAGAATCGCTTGATACGTACCATAAGCAGATTGAAGCGATGAAGCTTGCTTATGTTGATGGATATAAGCATGTGACAGAGCCAGAGCATATGCGATATACCGTTCGGGACATTTTGAACGATGTGTACGCTGAGGAACGGCGCAAGCTAATTACGACGGAAGCATGCATGCCTGAGCCGGGCGAGCCGTCTGCTGGTGGAACTGTTTATTTAGCGACTGCTGATAAGGAAGGAAATATGGTTTCCTTTATTCAAAGTAACTACCATGGATTCGGTTCAGGACTGGTCGTTCCTGGCACAGGAATTGCTTTGCAAAACCGTGGAAACAACTTCAGTTTGGATCCGAGTCATGTGAATGCACTTGAAGGAGGAAAGAAGACATTTCATACGATCATCCCGGGATTCCTGACAAAAGGGGATCAAGCTGTTGGACCGTTTGGAGTTATGGGTGGGTTTATGCAACCCCAGGGACATGTCCAAGTTATCATGAACTCGATTGACTTCGGACTCCATCCGCAGGCAGCACTTGATGCGCCACGCTGGCAGTGGATCAAAGGAAAGACGGTCGAAGTGGAGCATCGCTTCCCGCATCACTTCGCTGAAGCGCTGGCTTTCCAAGGACACGACATCCGGATTGCCGTTGAAACAAATAATTTTGGACGTGGGCAGATGATATGGAGAAATCCGGATACTGGCGTAATGGTGGCCGGTACAGAATCAAGGACCGATGGTGCGATAGCAGCTTGGTAAAAATGAAGTGTATTCCTGCTTATGCGGGAATACACTTTTTTCGTGCAATAAATCATACAAAAACTTAATAATAAGTATGCTCTGTTCCCAAGAATCCTCCCACTTCAAAAAAACCGAAGGGTGTTAAGTGGTGAGAGTTCAACTCATTAAAGGCTGAATTACTCCATCATATCAGCCAATATTTCATAAGAACGCAGGCGATCTTCCTGGAAGAAGATTTGTGAATTGATAATGACTTCATCCGCCTTGGTTTTGTTAATAAACTCCTGAAGTTTCTGTTTAACTGTATCAGCATCACCAACAATCGTTGATCCTGAATCAAGAGTCTGTTCCACTGATGATTTTTCAAAAGACGACCAGACCTTGTGGATATCATCTATTGGCGGCTTTAGTTGGGAAGGCATATTCCGGATCAAGCTTAAAAACTGCTGCTGCTGAGACGTGGCAAGCCATTGGGCACGCTCCTCACTGTCGGCTGCAATTACATTTACCCCAACCATCGCATAAGGTTTTTCCAGTGTATCTGAAGGAACGAAGTTGTCGCGGTACAGCCTTAACGCAGGGATTGTGTATTGTGGCGCAAAGTGGCTTGCAAAAGAGAAAGGGAGACCTTTAGTAGCAGCAAGGCTTGCGCTGAAATCACTCGATCCAAGCAGCCAGATGGGAATATCCAGCCCTTTACCAGGATACGCGCGAACATGGCCAATTGGATTCTCACTGAAATAGTTTTGCAGCTCCTCTAATTGCTGGGGAAATTCCTCTGCTCCTCTGTTCAATGTCCTCCGCAAAGCAAACGCAGTAGCTTGGTCACTTCCAGGGGCCCTTCCAAGCCCAAGATCAATGCGGCCCGGATAAAGAGACTCTAATGTCCCGAACTGCTCGGCAATTACAAGTGTCGCGTGGTTGGGCAGCATGATACCGCCGGCTCCAACTCGTATGTTTTTTGTCGCACCGGCAATATGGCCGATGATTACAGAGGTCGCTGAACTGGCAATGCCTGGCATGTTGTGGTGCTCCGCAAGCCAGTAGCGGTTAAATCCCCATTTTTCAACATGCTGTGCGAGCTCAACGCTATTATTAAATGATTCAGAGGCATTACCGCCCTCAATGATTGGTGCCAAATCCAAAACAGACAATGGAATTCCGTCAAATTTTTTACAGGACGGGGAAATCAAATGCAATCACTCCTTAAAGTTCTCTTAAGGGAAATGATAAATTGTTTAAAGGTGATTTTCCATTTATGTGACTTATTGGAGAGAAGAACCTTTTGTAAAATTTGTTTGAGTGATAGACTTAGATGGAATCTGGCGGATGAAAAATGGATTGTTCGGAAATAAGTTCAGAGCGCCGTGGTTGAAGGAATTGGATTTCATTCTATTTGTGAGAGCTTCAGAGTTTCCCGTTATGAATATTTTGGCCACTTCCATTATTTGCTTATCCATGTTACGATGTCACCAAGTACAATTTTATAGTGAGAAACACTAGGGGAATCCTTAAAAAGGACTGAGAGAAGAGTGGAACTCTGACACCCTTATGACCTGATCAGGTTCGTGCCTGCGTAGGGAAGTGCTATGTTTATTTGTCGTTCCAGCTTTTAACAAGCCACTTTCCTAATAATAGGAAGGTGGCTTTTGTGCGCTTGGCAGCGCATCGTTCTTAAGGGTGAAAGTCCCTGACATGCCGC
>JAABNQ010000096.1 GCA_009928435.1 Bacillus sp. HF117_J1_D | reverse complement strand
TTGCCCCGCCATTGCCGCTGGCAATATAACCGACATCGGAGGTGGCTGCGGACACCATGTTACTTTGATCTTATGATGTTTAAGAATATACAACCAGATTAGAGAAGCCAGTGTTCCTATCGGCAGGAGCAATGACCCGATGTCGCTTCCAATGATGTTCGCAAGATAAATTGTTTTTAAAGTAATTGGATCCAATCCCATTTCTGTTAAGGTGATTGTTCCAATCATTAAGGCGGGGTGATTATTGAACAAATTAGACAGGATGGTTACCAGCCCCCCCATGATAAAGCTCGCATAAAACAATCCCTGATTTACAATTGGCTCACATATTTTTACTAGCGCTTCTGTCAACCCCACATTATGGAGTCCGTATATGATGACGTACATTGAGAATGCAAAAATGAAGATTTGATAGGGTATCTTTTTCAAAATATCCATCGGAGTTATACGAAGATGAAACCATCGCCACATTAGTAGAATGAATGATCCGAATACGGCAACTAGCTCAACTGGGATGGAGAAAAAAGAGGCAACAAACAAAAGACATCGAATTAGGAAGACGAATAGTAATATCTTCACCATAATCCTCGTTCGCTTTTCTTTTGTTCCTACCGAAATTGTTGCTCCTTTAAGTGGATGAAATTGTTTGTCAAAAAAATGCTCTTCTATTTCATATGTTATGTTCGGCAGCTTTTTTGGCAACTTTTTTTGTACAACCATAAACATGAGCAAAGACATGAACAGCAAACCTAACGTCGCGGGTACAAACATCATGGCAGTATGCATATAAAGGGTCATATCTACAATTTTTAACGCGATTAAATTGACAATATTGCTCACTCCGATCGGGGTACTTGAGGCAGTTGCAATCAGGGCGCCGGTTAACAAGTATGGGATACTCTGATGGTGTTTTAACCGAAGGTTTTTAAGTAGTAGGATTAAAATTGGTGTTGTAATCATGATACTCCCATCATTATTAAATAAGAGTGTCATCAAAAAACAAAGCAGCTGAATGTACCAATAGAGGCGATACCCTGATCCTTTAGCCATACGAACAAGCCGTGCTGCCGCCCAATGGAAGAAACCGAAACTTTCTAATATCACTGCCATGACAAGCGTAGCAATAATTGTGATAGATGCTCCACCAATCTTATCGATAATATCTAGGAGGTCTGTTAATGATACTATACCTGCTAGTAAAATAATTCCTGCTCCTGCAGATGCTGGAAATGCTTCATTCATACCTCCTGGCCTCCAAAAGATGACTAACATGGTAAGAAGGAAGACAAAAGTGGTAATTCCTATTTCAAACATAATATCACCCTCTTCTTTAAGAACAAGACGGAGAGTCTATTGTCCCTGCATGTTCGTTTGCTTATATCTATATTCATCTCGAAGAAGGTGGTACTAGATACGTAACTAAATTTATCTAAATGTATGTTTGTCTCATAGAGTGGATTGACTATGAAACGATTGACTAAATTTGTCTAAATGTAGGGTGTCTATAAAAAAATAGTAGTTATGAAAAATGGCTCATTAACTTTTCTTCAGGTGATTTTTAGCGTTACAATCATGTTATCCGACTCTTTATCTTTGAGAGGGACACTTATTTGTGTTCCTCTCTTCTTTTCACGAGATAAACTATCGGAAATTTTTAAAAATACAAAAATCCCAAAGTAAATTCATGTATCAAATGATTAGATTGTTTTATAACGACACAATGATTAGAAGGGTTTTGGTAAATAATAAAAAGGGTTATATGGTAATCAGATTGCAACTTCTTTTAGAAAGGGAATCACGTTTGATTCCCTATGCAACATAAAAAGTCTGGACTCCTGATTGATGTTTCTAAGCTTTGTGTTTAGAAATTGTTGAAATTCCGGGTATAGAATATATCTAAAAAATAAATCTCTTTCTTAGGGAATATATATGCAGATAAAACATGATTCTTTGGGATTGCATTTTTATTGTATTCTAGGAGGGGAAGAATGCATATTCTAGTATTAGAGGGGCGTTTAGAAGAAAAAGAGTATCTGTGTAATATTTTGAAAAATACAGAGATGTTAAGTAAGATTGCGTTTTTTTATGATTCTACAGAGGCTTTAGGATATCTCAAAAAGAATAGGGTTGACGCGATATTTATTGATATTGATATTGAAAGAACTAATCGAATTTATTTTGCAGAGTTTATCAAGTCCTATGATCATTCTGTACAGATTATTTTTTTATCAAATAATGGTAATCTCGCTGTTAAGGCATTTGATATAAATGCGTTAGATTATATAATTAAACCTTTTACTTTAGCAAGGTTAAGGAAATCTCTTAACCGCATATTAGCGGCTAATTATAACGATAAAAAGATTCATATTCAATGTTTAGGAAAGCTGCAAATAAACGGGTCCAGTAAGACTCATACAAGTATTAAATGGCGAACAACTAAATCTAAGGAACTATTTTGTTTCCTATTACATAATAACAATCGGTCAATGAGTAAAGAGATGTTAATTGAAAAGCTTTGGCCATATCTATCAGAAAAAGATTCAACCGCATTGCTTTATACGACAATATATCATGTGCGTAAAACCTTATCTTCCATAGGATCGGAAATTAAACTGCTTCGAGAACTTGGAGGGTACTATTTGCATTTAAGTGAAGCCGATATCGATGTATGGCGTTGGGAACGTATATTGAATCAATTCCCTACTATTAATATGGACAACCAGGAAATCGTACTTGAAATGGTGAAGAAATATAGACCCTATTTAGAAGATGAAGACTACGTCTGGGCAGAATCGGAAAGAGTTCGGATTCATAATATGTGGTTAAACAATACATATAAACTAATAGAATTCTTTGTTTCTAATAAGTGGCACGAACAAGCCATACAACTTTGCTACGATATTCAAACGATAGATTCAACCGAGCAAAAAAGTCATCAATTTTTGTTAAATATCTATAATGAAATTGGAGATGTAGATAAAGCCATTAAGCAATACGCAAGACTCAAAAAAATTGAAAAGCAATTGATTAAATAGTTTTAATCGCTAAAAAGCATGTAATGACCGTTTAGGTTTCATTACATGCTTTTTCTCATTTATTTTTTGATAATTATTTTTATTGGGGAAAATCAAAAAACAAATTGTAATTAAGCTATTTCAGCGAAGTGGTTTGTATAGAAAAAGATAATGTTGTTCTGCTTTTAATAGTTCTGCCTTTAGATAGATGTTTAGAATTGGTTTAACATCATTGGGCATAATTCAATTGTGGCTGGGGACGCGCTTATATCTTTGGTATGCACCTATTTTCCGTTAGTGAAAGTCTTTTTACGAACGTATGAAGGGAGTGATTCATATCCGGTTTTCTATAACCGGTATTAATAGAAATTATATACTGGGTGGATCAATAGTTTTTGGGCAAGGTTTGTAATTGGATAAGGACTTCTAATTGCTGAGGTTGTGCAACGAATAACAGAGGCGAGACTTATTTAAAAATATATCGAAAGGAAGTACATAAGCTAGATGAAGAAATCAAATTTAGATTACAAAAAACAAATGAATAATAAACAAATGAAAAATTTTAAGAAAAAAGCATCTTTAACTGCAGTAGCTTTACTAGCAGCAACACAGACAATGATTCCAGTGAATGCCATGGCTTCACAACCTGAAAAGTCCAATCCTCTCATTCAACCTTTTTCTTCAAGTATTTATGATGAGGAAGTAGATTATAAACATATTAAATATGGACGTCTTGAAGCGAGAAATCATGATGTAAATAAAGCGGAAGTAAACCTTACTTACTATACACATTATGTATTAAATATGTCTTCAGCGTTAAAAAATGCGAACTTCAATTTAACGATTGATGAAGATTTAAAGGATCATATTTTAGATGTGCGTATTAAAAAAGGGAAGGATTGGATTTCTGCAAAACGTCTGGCAGGAGGAACATATTCCTTTAGTAACAGTGATGTCTTATCAACAGCCCTTATTGGTGTAAACCAACAATTTGACATTAAGATTATTCTTAAAGACGAAATCAAAACCTTGAAAAATGATTTCTATACTGTTGATATTGCTCTCTTTGATAAAAATAATAAAGTAGTGGTTGATACAACGGATAGTACTTATTTTGAAACAAAAGATTCTAAAATGATTAAGGAAGATACTAATTTAGTCACTGGATCTGGTTTTACAGTTACTAATAATAATCCAAAGGGTACAGAAATTACATTGGATTATATGATGCATTATAAGTTAAATGCATTGAAACATAAAAATGGTCAATTCAAGTTTAAAATTGATGAAAAATTACTCCCATTTATAAGTGAAGTATTGATAGAAACAAGAGATGATGAATTTAAAAGTGTCTCCTATGACCAGAATGGAAACTTTAGTTATGCTACAAGCGCGTTAGTTTCTGAAGCACTTATCGGAATACCTCAAGGCTTTTCAATTAAAATTAAGTTAAAAGAAACTGTTGAAAATTTACCTAGTGGAATATATTTATTTGATGCTTATCAAACAACTGGGGATGGAAAAAATATTCTAGATGGGACGGATAATAGAACTTATTTTTTTCATGAAAATGTAAATGACGATGCCGACGCCGACGCTGATGCTGACGCCGACGCTGATGCTGACGCTGATGCCGATGCTGACGCCGATGCTGACGCCGATGCCGACGCTGATGCTGATGCTGATGCTGATGCCGATGCTGACGCTGATGCTGACGCTGATGCCGATGCTGACGCCGATGCCGATGCTGACGCCGATGCCGACGCTGATGCCGACGCTGATGCCGATGCTGATGCTGATGCCGACGCCGATGCTGACGCCGATGCTGATGCCGATGCTGATGCCGACGCTGATGCTGACGCCGATGCCGATGCCGACGCTGATGCTGATGCCGATGCTGATGCCGACGCTGATGCTGATGCCGACGCTGATTGTGATGCTGACGCTGACGCTGACGCAGATGCCGATGCCGATGCTGATGCTGATGCTGATTGTGATGCCGACGCCGATGCTGATGCTGACGCTGACGCAGATTGTGATGCTGACGGTGATTCAGACTCTGATAGCGATTCTGATTCCGACAGCGATTCCGGAAGTGGTACAGGAAGCAATGGCTCGGGAACAACGGGCACCACCAATGGTTCAGGAAATAATATTAATAACGGAAAAGGCACAACTAACGTAGGAACAAAGCTACCAAATACTGCAACGTCTATGTACAATTCAGCTATGGCTGGATTAACGGCTCTGCTTGCTGGTTTAGCTTCTCTGTTTGTTCGCCGCAAAAAAGAAAACAAAGTTGAACAGTAAAATCTAAGGCTAGGACTAGCCAATAATCAGCCTATACTTCAGATGAAGTATAGGCTGATAACATTTATTCATCACCTACTTAATGTTTTTTGCAGAGTGAAGTCGGCAAATTAGCCTTGATATAATTGGGAAGATCGGAGAACCACTGCTCAAGTTGACTTTGAATAATTCTCTATTTTAAGGCGTCTTGAAAAAGCTTGATTAACTGCTAAGAAGCTGTAGCTCAATCAAGTTCATCGACTTCATCACATAATTCTTGAATAAGCCAATTAGTTTGCTGGTCATCAGGAAGAGGGGAAGCCATTTACTTCGCTTGTTTCTCCTTCGTATAAAACTATATTTACAATATCTCAATGCTATCGGAAGAATCGGATAGAGTCAGGCTTCATAATATGAAGTTAAACAATACATATAAACTATTAGAATACCTCACCTCTAATCAACGGCATTTAGATTCCATACACCTTTGTTATGGCATTCAATGAGCTAGGAGTTATCAATGAAATTGGAGATCTAGATAAACCTTGTAATGCCCCCCTTTGTCAAGACACAAGAAGATAAAATTTAAGTTATGTCTTT
>JAABNQ010000095.1 GCA_009928435.1 Bacillus sp. HF117_J1_D | reverse complement strand
ACTGTCCGAGATTCAGAAATACTATCCAAGATAACCGAATACTGTCCGAGATTCAGAAATACTATCCAAGATAACCGAATACTGTCCGAGATTCAGAAATACTATCCAAGATAACAGAATACTATCCAGAATTCAGAAATACTATCCAAGATAACCGAATACTGTCTAGAATTCAGAAATACTATCCGAGATAACAAAATACTGTCCAGAATTCAGAAATACTATCCAAGATTACCGAACACTGTCCGGAATTCAGAAATACTGTCCGGGATAACCGAATACTGTCCGAATATCAGAAATACTATCCAAGATTACGGAATGCTGTCCGAATATCAGAAATACTGTCCAAGATTACCGAGTACTATCCAGAATTCAGAAATACTGTCCAAGATAACCGAATACTGTCCGAATATCAGAAATACTATCCGCGTCCCCACGAATACTATCCAAATATCAGAAATACTGTCCAGGTCCAGCGAATACTATCCAGAATTCGAAAATACTATCCGGGGCCCCACGAATACTATCCAGAATTCAGAAATACTATCCAAGATAACCGAATACTGTCCGAGATTCAGAAATACTATCCGAGATAACAGAATACTATCCGGAATTCAGAAATACTGTCCAAGATAACAAAATACTGTCCAGAATTCAGAAATACTATCCAAATTTCGAAACCCCTACCCAAATAAAACAGGAACCAGCCCTAGGCTGGTTCCCCTCGCTCATTTCGCTATGAAGTAATCTCTCAAGAATTCGAACCACACTTCGTGACCCTTTTCGTTTGGCGCGCTTTGCTTATCTTGCAAATAGGTTCGGAGTTCTTCGTTTTCCGTATCTGGCCACTCGCTCCAGTGATCCAGGTAGTCTAAGCCCTCTACGTTGGCAAATGCCTTCAATTGATCAACTTGAGAAGGATAGAAGGTTGCTCCGTGAATCGGATGCGGCGGCTGCAAGACTACAAGTGCATCCTCATTCTGTTCTTTTAGAGTAGAGATGAATGTTGCAATGTTTTCGTGGCTGTCTTCGACTTCCACGTTTCCATTATCATTCAATGTAAAAGGTTCAAATAGAATAAAGTCCGGCTTGGATTTAGCGACTTCATCAGCGTGTCCATTATTGATGAATTCATCTGATCTCTCCGCGTATTCAAATATGTCGACTTCTACTGTGTCACCATATGTTTGCTCCATTGCTTCTTGAAGCATCACGGACCATCCGGCGTCCTCTTTCCCAACTGATTCAGATCCGACGAAAGCCATTTTATAAGGGCGTCCTTCCTCGACAGCTTTTTTAAAAGCATCCTGTGCCTTTTTCGGCCAGTTAGCCGCAGCGGCGAGTACATCTTTGGCTTCCGCTTTGGCCGGTTTCTTTGTTTTTCCTTTCGAACTAGCTTTCTCTTTTTTCTCAATCTTTGGTGCTGGAGCAAAAGCACTTGTTTTTTCTTTCCAGTATAAGTGAGCTGCACCAAGAAAGAGGACGGTTATGACGATGACGATTAAGGTAAAGAACTTGCGCATATGAATCCCCCTGCTTTTTTAAAATAACGTAAAAAACTTGTAAAAAATGTAAAATTTGTAATCGATTAATCAAAAACGTCTAGCTTTTTTCTATTATACGACATATAATCTTATTTAGCGGTTTAATCTTACATAAAAAACCTATGATTTAACATGCCATAAATTTAAAAGTTTGTCTAGGAGGATAACATGGAAGAAACAATCAGTCTCAGAGAGCTTATGGAGACTATCCGGAAGCGTCTCAATTTAATCGTGCTCATTACGATGGCTGCCGTCCTGGTCAGCGGGATTGTCAGTTATTTCGTGATTACACCAATCTATCAATCTTCTACGCAGTTATTAGTGAATCAAGCGAAAAGCGACCAGCCGATGGTGAATCCAGGAGAAATTCAAACAAATCTGCAGCTGATCAATACATATAACGTGATTATTAAGAGTCCTGCCATTCTAGATCAGGTCAGCAAAGATTTGGATTTGGGTATGACAGTCAGCCAGTTGAATGAAAAAATTACAGTCCAAAGTGAAAAAGATTCACAGGTTGTCAATATAACGGTACAGGATCCCGATCCTAATCAAGCGGCGGAAATTGCCAACCAGATTGCAACTGTTTTTCAAGCAGAAATAATAGACATCATGAACGTAGATAATGTTAGCATCCTGGCAAAAGCAGAAGTGGGAGAAACACCATCACCTGTAAAGCCAAGGCCACTTCTTAACATTGCGATTGCCTTTGTTGTAGGAATGATGGCAGGAGTTGGGGTTGCTTTCTTATTAGAATATTTGGACAACACAGTGAAAACAGAGCAGGATGTCGAAAAACTGTTAGAGCTTCCTGTCCTTGGCGCTATTGCTACTTTTGAAGAGCAGGATATGCAAAAAACGTCACGGATAGAAAGAAGTCCAAGAATGAGGGGTGAGACACTTGGTTCGAAGCAATAAAGGGAAAAAAGCCATGCAATCCACCCGGCGAAAGCTGATTACAAAACTGAATCCTAGATCACCGATCTCGGAACAATATCGGACAATTAGGACCAATATAGAATTTTCGTCTATAGATGAAGAGATTCGAAGCGTCATGGTGACATCTTCAGGGCCAGGTGAAGGAAAATCAACTACAACAGCCAATTTGGCAGTCGTATTCGCCCAACAAGGAAAACGTGTGCTGCTCATCGATGCGGATCTCCGAAAACCAACTGTGCATTATACATTTGGCATTACGAATACATTTGGTCTGACGAACGTATTAACCCGACAAATGGAGTTGAAGGATGCAATTAAAACGACCGATGAAGAATTACTCCATGTGTTGCCTTCTGGACCCATTCCGCCAAATCCGGCTGAATTGCTAAGCTCAAAAGGGATGAAGGAGTTTTTCGAAGAGGCGAAAGACGCATATGACATGATTATTTTCGACACGCCTCCAGTTTTGGCCGTGACAGATGCGCAGATTCTGTCAAATCAATGTGACGGTACTGTCCTAGTCATTTCGAGTGGCAAAACAGAGATCGAAGCGGCAACGAAAACGAAAGAGCTGTTAGAAGCAGCCAATGCTAAAATCCTAGGGGTTGTTTTGAATAATAAAAAAATGAATAGAAGAAATGACTATTATTACTATTATGGAGCAAATTGACCATTCGACATAATTCGACATAATTCGCTATTTACTAGTATAAAAATTCCAGTAGAATGGTAATATATGAAAGGTTGTCTATACAAAGGGAGGAAGCCGCATTGATAGATATACATTGTCATATATTGCCGGGTATTGATGACGGCGCTGCTGATTTTACCGAGAGCCTGCTCATGGCGCAAAAAGCTCAAGAAGAAGGCATCAAGAAAATCATTGCAACGCCGCATCATCAAAATGGAAAATACAATAACTTCAAAGAGGAGATTATTCAAAAGACGAATGAATTGAATGATTACCTCAAAAGTGAACGGTTCAAAATAGAAATCTTGCCAGGACAGGAAACTCGCATTTACGGAGAAATGGCCGAGGACTTTGACCAAGGCGAGATTTTAACACTAGCTAACATTTCTTCCTATGTATTTGTCGAACTGCCATCGGGTCATGTGCCGCGTTATACGGAACAGCTTCTGTACGATTTGCAGATGAAGGGTCTTACACCCGTCATTGTTCACCCAGAAAGGAACGCCGAGCTGATTGAACAGCCGGATAAATTATACAAGCTCGTGCAAAACGGAGCGGCTACACAAATAACAGCTGGGAGTTTTGTCGGCTATTTTGGGAAAAAGATTCAAAAATTTACCGCAAATTTAATCGAAGCCAATCTCACTCACTTTGTGGCATCAGATGCACACAATACGCATAATCGGACGTTTAAGATGGAAGAGGCTTGTGAATATATCCACAAACAATACGGAACCGATATCCTGTTTATGTTTTTGGACAACGCAGAAGCGATTGTAGACGGAAAAGATATTTTTAGAGAAATTCCTGAACGGGTAAAAAAGAAGAAACTCTTTGGCCTTTTTTAATTCACCAAAGACTTTGAAATCTTTCGGTTATGTCTCCTCACCGCTATCAACGGAGACACTCGACCATGCCGTGGGTGGGACAGACCTCCTGCCTTAGACGCCAGTCGTCATTGGTGTGGTGTGAGGGCGGGTTGGATGCCCATAATTTACTACTTTATTAGGTTAAAGGCGTTAAATGCCTAATGAAAGTGCATAGATATGTGCGTTTTCATTAGGCATTTATTGTTTTTTCTATAAAAAAGGAGAGGCAGGTCGGGGAAGTATATTGAATCAAAAGGCTAATAACTATTTTCATGAATATGCGAGTGCCAGCACTGTAATCAAAAGAAAAAAACTCCAATCCGCTAAGGGTTCTTATCCGTTAGTCAAGAGAGGGTTGGATATGTGCCTAGCTTTATTGGGGCTTATAATTGCCTCGCCAGTTATGTTACTATTTGCGCTACTGATTAAAGTCGAATCAAAAGGGCCTGCTTTTTTTAAACAGGAAAGAGTTGGACTTCATGGGAAGTACTTTACCATTATTAAACTACGTTCAATGACAATTGATGCAGAAAAAAACGGTGCGCAATGGGCAAAAAAGAATGATCCAAGGGTTACAAGAGTTGGGAAATTTATTAGAAAAACAAGAATTGATGAGTTACCGCAATTATATAATGTTTTAGTCGGGGATATGAGTATTATTGGTCCAAGGCCAGAAAGGCCCATATTTACTGCGCAATTTAACAAAGAGATACCGGGGTTTGTGGAACGTCTTTCAATTAAACCAGGATTAACCGGTTGGGCTCAAATAAATGGCGGATATGATATTACTCCAGAAGAAAAATTAAAGCTTGATATGTATTATATAAGAAATGAAAGTTTTATATTAGATATACAAATCATACTTAAAACCATTATTATTTGTTTAACAGGTAATGGTGCTAGGTAAAGTTATAGACTAACGGCGAATTATGGAGGTAAATATTTTGAATACAATCAAAAAGGCTATTATACCAGCTGCAGGTTTAGGGACAAGGTTTTTGCCAGTTACAAAGGCTATGCCGAAAGAAATGTTACCAATTGTAGACAAGCCGACTATTCAATACATAGTAGAAGAGGCAATAGAATCTGGTATTGAGGATATTATAATAGTAACTGGAAAAGGGAAACGAGCTATTGAAGACCACTTTGATAATAACTTTGAACTTGAAGATAACCTGATAAAAAAGGAAAAATTTGACTTGTTAGAAAAAGTAAAGAATACATCAGCAGTGGATATTCATTACATAAGACAGAAGGAACCCAAAGGTTTAGGACATGCAGTGTGGTGCGCAAGAAAGTTCATTGGAAATGAACCATTCGCTGTCCTGTTGGGCGATGATATTGTGAAAGCAGATACTCCTGGTCTAAAACAATTAATACATCAATATGAGGAAACTCAATGCTCGGTAGTAGGTGTTCAACAAGTACCAGAAAATGAGACAGATCGTTATGGTATTGTTGATCCTGGTACTAAAAAAGGGAGAAGTTATCAAGTTAAAAACTTTGTGGAAAAACCAGTTTTAGGAACAGCTCCATCAAATCTAGCCATTATGGGGCGTTATGTATTTACACCAGAAATTTTCAAATATCTCGACAAACAAAAAATTGGTGCTGGCGGAGAAATACAATTAACAGATGCCATTCAAATGTTGAATCAATCACAAAATGTATATGCTTATGATTTTAAAGGAAAGAGATATGATGTTGGAGAGAAATTAGGTTTTTTGAGAACAACCCTTGAATTTGCTTTAGATAGCGAAGAGTTCGGTGAGGAAGTCAGGGAGATGCTAAAGGAACTATTATTAAATAAGTCCATTGTATAAGAAATACATATTGTTGTATTCAATAAATGTTACTTTATTTAGGTAACTATAAAAAAGAATAAGAATGAGTGTTTTGGTTAGAGGTTAAAGGGATACCACTTTATGATGGCATCAGTATAGATTTATTCGAGAGCCATTAATCTGTAGGAATATAAAATCAATTTATTAATGAATGTGTTACTAATTGAATCGATTTCATAATTGCTCTTTATAAAAATTTCAACATCGCTTCGAAG
>JAABNQ010000094.1 GCA_009928435.1 Bacillus sp. HF117_J1_D | reverse complement strand
GCACGTACGGATCTGTGAGAGGCGCATGAGTAATTCATGCGCCTACTCTATTCTTTTGATCGTACATGGTTATACCAGTAGATATATTCCTCAATCCTTTTTTTAAAATTCTTCATAGCTTACTAATTCTTCACCGTAATATATTTCTTGTTTTAAAATGCCAAAGAAATTCTCCATTGAAACATTGTCTGCGCAGGTTGCTTTACGAGACATGCTTTGGAATACTCTATTTTTCTTTAATGTATTCACCCATTGTTTGTGCTGGTAATGCCACCCTTGATCAGAATGAATGGTGGTGCGGTAGGTTGCGCAATTCTTTATGATCTCTATCGTTTCCCTCAAAGGTTCCATGACAAGCTCTAACGTTGGACGCTTCTTGGTTTCAAACGCAATAATTTCCCCGTTATAAAGATCAAGAATCGGATTTAAATATAATTTCTCTTTGCCTAGACATTTGAATTCTGTAATGTCGTTTACTTACTTTTGAAGAGGAATAGGTGTGTTAAAGCGGCGGGATAATCGATTTTTCGTTACTTTTCCAACGTTCCCCTTATATGAACTGTATTTACGAGACTTCCGCATAAACTTCACACATTTTAATCCTAGCTCTCGCATAATTCGATACACTTTTTTATGATTGATATGACGTCCTAATTTCTTTAATTCCTTCGTGATAGGTTTATAACCATAGCGTTCATGGAATTGCTTAAATAGGTGTATAATGAGTTCTTTTAATTCTGCATCCGAATCTTCTTTCCCAAAGTTTTTTACATGATAGTGGTAGGTTGCTTCAGGAATTCCCACAACAAGGAGAATATCTTTTAATCGGAATCCTTCTTCTTTGAGTTCGAATGCCAACTTTGTTTGTGCTTTTCGTGGAAGGCATTCGGATTCTCCCGAAAAGCTCTCAACCTCACGTTCCAGTTCTTCTTCACGTGTTAACTTTAGGTGGTGGAAAGTTATTACAATAGTACTTATAAAGATATAAATAGATACATGGTTAAACTGGTCTGTTTGAATGAAAAAGAGTTCGACGAAATTATAATTATAGGTCACTCTCTCTCGGATGTTGACATTCCTTATTTCAAAAATATCGATACGTTTACAAAGCAAAAGGCAAAGTGGAAGGTGTACTATTATTGTAATTGCGAAAAGCAACGAATGTTTGATAGCTTGATTGAATGTGGAATAGACGCTAAACGCATTGAAATGAAACAGTCAAATATTTTTTTGATTTGTAATATTTTGTTAAATACAGATTAAATGACTCCTAACTACCGGATTTCTAATTCAGCAGCGGGGTGTTTTTATGTATCAAGTCTGTATTTTAGTCTCACCCCTAAAGCGAACTTTGCATCATCATAAACCGGGCGACATACAGCAGACTGTGCTAGAAAAATAGGTCAAAAAGATCGATAATCCATCCTGCTTTTTGCAAATTCAATCCGTAAAATGTCCAGCCTTTTTCAAATGATTTTCAATCAGTTCTTTACCAGAAAGGAACGTTATTATTATGGGACAAGTAGACGAGTTTGGTTTGAATAGGGGAATTAAACTTGTCCAAATTGCATTTCTTAATATTAGGTCATAGCAACGAATGATGTTAGAATCGAAACTTTTTTATGAAGATTACATAGTAGATACTAATCACGATTAAAAAAAGGTGATGAAATGGAATACTGGGATTTAGTTGGGAATCCTGCCGGTGAAACGTACCGACAGTTGATAAAAGTGCTCTGTGATTATTCGGACAAATTCTATTTTGTCACAAGAAAAGAATTGAAATATAATCTGGACATACTGGCACAATTTAAACCTTATACCCTCGAAATGTATAAAACAAAAAAATGGGCGAATACAATAACGAAGGGGCCGGCTGCAACGGCGTATGTAATCGAAGCAAATCAAGATACATGTCGATTGTTGCAACAATCTGCAAGCACCCTTTATGATTGGGTTGCACCAGATTTACCTGAGGACTTGACCTTTTTGAAAAATAATTTTGCTTGGTTCTCATGTACATCACATGAAGAATTTGGTAGTTTTTCCATTCGTTCCGAATACTATGGGAAATTACTTGATCAAATTTCTGGTTTGAAAATTGAAAAGGTGGAATGATCCTGGGAAGCGAAGAAAGACTTCATACATGGAGAGTAAATAAAGGATGATATCTTCTGTTTTGATATGTAGAGGGGAAGTGTGAATGGTTATCTATTCCCCTCTTGTCTTTGATACTTAACCTATAGATTTCACTCTGAAAATTTCATAAATCACATTGGTGATGACTTTATTTTATGCAGCGATAGTGAATTCAAATGTCCAACTGAGATTTTCTGTAAAAATAGGTTTTATTGATGAGTAATATGGCGATTTCTCGGATCTTAGGATTTATTCTCGAAACTGATGGCCTTCATAAATTTACGGAACGCAGCTGTTTTTACGATAGCTTTATGGTTGATAAATTTTGTGGAAATCATACCGTATTGTTTTGGCAGTGTGAATTGTTTGATATTCTCATCTTGATGGAGTCGATCTGCCACTGTTTTGGTTATCAGAGCTATACCTAATCCGGCTTTAACACAACCAATCACGCCATCCAGAGTGTTCAGTTCCATGAATTTTGTTGGTATAATCCCTTCTGATTTCAGCCACTTCTCAAAAATGTCTCTATAAAAACACCCAGACTTAAATACAATAATGATTTGATTCTTAAGTTGGCTAAAATCTAGATCGGAAAGGATGTTTTTCTTTGAAATCAGAACTAGTTCTTCCTCAAAAACCTCCATTTCCTCCAATTCTGGATGATTGACTTCACCCGCAACAAAGGCTCCATCAATTTCACGATTCAAAGCTGATTTGACCAGTTCTTCTGTAGTTCCGGTTCGGAGGGCTAACTCCACTTCGGGATATTGCTCATGATAAACGGATAAAATATTCGGTAAACGGCTTGCAGCAGTCGTTTCCATCGCCCCTATTGACAGTGTTCCAGAAGGATCGGAGCTTTGTAACTTTTTTTCAACTTCGTCCATTAGCTGCAGCACTTGTTCTGTATAGGACAAAAGGATTTTTCCTGGAGAAGTAAGTGTGACCCCATGCTTATGACGATAAAATAACTTTGTACCATATTTTTGTTCGATTCGTTTCATTTTTGCCGTTACATTTGATTGGACAAAGTTTAGGTTATGAGCAGTTTTTGTGATGTTCCCTTCTTTTGCTACTTCTTTAAAAACACGCAGGTCCTCGATATTCATGAGTTACCTCCCAACATCATCTAACCATCACTTTTTTTGATAGCAAACGATAAAAAACATCATTTTACTTAATGTTTTATCATGATTATAGTAAAGAGTAAAGGATTTGAAAAATTAAAACAGAAGGTGAGGAAATATGAAATGTGGCATGAAAATAAGGTTACACAACACCTAAATATAAAATATCCAATCATACAAGCCGGGATGGCCGGCGGTATCACAACACCAGAACTTGTTGCTGCTGTTTCAAATGCCGGTGGACTTGGAACCCTCGGTGCCGGTTATATGACCCCTGGGCAATTGCGATCGAGCGTCCATAAGGTTAAACAACTTACGAAGAACCCCTTTGGCGTAAATCTTTTTATTCCTGAAATCCAGGATGTATCTGAAGAAGAAATTGAAAAAGCGAATGAGTGGCTCCTGCCTTTTCGAGAACAATTAAACATATCAGAAATCCCGAAAGTGAAAAAAACAACTGAATCCATTTTTGAAAAACAAATAGAAATCATCATAGAGGAACAGGTGCCCGTATGTAGTTTTACTTTTGGAATTCCGCCAAAAGAAACGGTTCAGCAATTAAAAAAGAGAAAAATTGTGATGATTGGAACTGCAACGACTGTAAAAGAAGCGATCGCCAATGAAGAAAATGGTATGGATATGGTGGTTGTGCAAGGGAGTGAGGCCGGTGGCCATCGCGGAACTTTTATGGGCTCTTTCGAGGACGCTATGATTGGAACGATGGCACTTATCCCACAGACTGTAGATCATGTTGAGATTCCAGTGATAGCTGCAGGTGGAATCATGGATGGCAGAGGTGTTTTGGCAGCTCTGGTATTAGGGGCACAAGCTGTCCAAATGGGAACAGCCTTTGTTACTAGTCTGGAAAGCGGAGTAACAAAATCGCATAAAGAAGCGATCTTAAACAGCAATGAGGAGCAAACGGTTGTGACCTCTACATTCAGTGGAAAACCAGCAAGGGGCATTCGAAATGAATTCATCATGAAAATGATGAAATATGAAAAGGGCCTTCCAAAATACCCCATTCAAAATACATTAACAACATCGATTCGACGTGAAGCAGCCAAACAAAACCGGACTGAATGGATGTCCCTTTGGTGCGGTCAAAATTCACGTTCAAGCCAATATCAATCAGCAAGTGAAACGATTTCAGATATCCTTTCTCAAGTGGATGATATGGTGAATAATAAAAAAGCAATGTGGTTGCGATGAGACCTGTTTTCGTTTTGCTAGCCGGGAGCACGTCTTTAATGATTTCGAACAGAATGGGTAAGATTAGTACTCCAATAGTGAACAACTACTGCAAGAGGAGCCTGACTGTGATATTACTATGTTTCAACATGCGAAACATTCTATAAAACCCTCAACTAAATGCGGTAAAAAGTTGCCTATTACTATAGAATTTTTTCCTGAAATAATTATAATATAGTTAAGAATTCATTGCATGATAGTAAAGATAGGAGGGAAATGATGGGAAGATTAGTTCATTTTGAAATTCACGTTGATGACATGGATCGGGCAAAGAAGTTTTATGGCGAGGTGTTTGGATGGTCATTTCAAGACTGGAGTGATTATGCAGGAATGCCTTACTTTGGAGCGGTGACGGGCGATGAAAGTGAACCTGGGATCAATGGCGCATTGATGCAGCGGCAGAGTGCTCCGCCGGAAGCAAATCAACCGTTAAACGGATTTGCTTGCACAATGGGAGTGGAGAATTACGATTTAACGGAAGCGAAAATTATTGAGAATGGTGGCAAGGTCGCTATGCCCAAATATGCTCTTCCTGGAATGGCATGGCAAGGATACTATATAGATACCGAAGGCAATGTTTTTGGCATTCATCAGCCCGATGAAAAGGCAAAATGAAACTCGATAATAGGTGAAGTATGAAATCACTAGATACGACGGGTATACTTGAAAAGTTGCGCAATATTTGTCTTGCGCTGCCTGAGGCTGTTGAGCATATCGATGGTTTCGGTCACAATACTTTTAAAATCAATGGTAAATCATTTGTGATTTCAGGTGAAAATAAGAACGGATTCGGTGTATCCTTCAAGTCTGACCAGGAAACCCAAGCATTACTGCTGCAAAAAGAGCAGTTTTTTAAAACTCCGTATATTGGGCGGCATGGCTGGGTGTCTATCCTAAATCCAGTAGAGGAAGATTGGGATGACTTGACAGATCTTATTCAAGAAGCCTATTTGCACGCGGCGCCGAAGCGTTTGGTGAAACAATGGATGGAGTTCCAAGATAAGTAAAGAAAGGTCAAATCTTTTGCCTTTCTTTACTTATTTTAGTTTAGCGTATAGTCTGAAAAAGGATTATAACCATTTGCCTTCTGCTACAACAAAAATGCTGCCTCCTACTTGTATTAGAAAGTTGTCATCGTTCTTTTTAGCTTTTATTTTCAATAGTGATGGTCTTCCAATGGAATAACCTTGTTCAACACTATAGCTGATGTTATTTTTATTAAGAAAGTTGTGCTCTAATAAGTAACCTGCTAAGTTTCCATTGGCACTGCCCGTTGCAGGCTCTTCTAAGTGACCGGAAGTAAACATAAAAACTCTTGCGTGCAGGTCGTTTTCAGGATGCATCGTTTCTTCTGTAAAAACGAGAAGGTTAGCATCTCCGATTTTTTCTAACATTTCATCATATACCTGATGATTTACTTTACATCTATTCACCGCATCTAAGGTCTTCAGATTCACAATAATGCTCGGCAAACCGGTTGAAACTACTTGAACTGGATAGTTGTTATTTATATCCTCTATATCAATTTGTAAAGATTTAGCAATTGAGTTAATTTCATAATTTAGAGCCCTTGAGGCTCAAGGCTTTCAAGGCACAAAAAATAGAGCACCTCCCCAAATCCTGTATAATGTTAGTTACCACACTAAACACAACAGACAGGAGAGGATGCCCCTATGTCTATTATACGGCAAGAAAGCTTGTTTAGCATGCAAGAATTATACGAGATGGAACCTACCCATCACTTTGAGGCTGTCTTTTCAACCCTTGATATAAATCCAATCTGGGCATTGTTGGGAAAGTCCAGCAACTTGGGTGCCCCGAGGCAGTTAAATTACAGCGCTATGGTTTACTCGTTGATCGCTCGTGTGGTGGAGCGAATTCCAACGATCAAGGACCTGATTAAAC
>JAABNQ010000009.1 GCA_009928435.1 Bacillus sp. HF117_J1_D | reverse complement strand
TTCCCCTTGTGAGAGCAGGACGTCGCCGGGCAATGAGAAAAAACATGGAGTCAATCGACTTCATGTTTTTTTGTGGAGAAGAAGAAAATTTCCTTCCTCAGGCGTTCGTACAATAAGTGGTACGAAGCAAAAAAACCTGGATCAGTGCTAGTTCGCAGTCAAAGGCAGGGCTCACAGGTAAAATAAATTATTTAATTTCCTCCAGGATCCGTCCACTCTGGGCTTGTAAAGTTTGTCTCCTCGAGATGTTGAATGCTTAGCGCCTTCCTTTTGCTTTTGGGATCGTTGAACAGACTTAACAACTTGCTGTATTTCCCACTTCTATTCATACATCTTCTACAAAACTATCCTTTAAAAATATAAACTTTAAATCATAAAGATTGTTTTCATCTGATTATTTTCCTAGAATGAAATGAACTACACCTAGGAGGAGAAGGGTATGACCATATTCGACATTACTGTTCAAAGTACAGATCGTAAAGAAATCTCCTTAAGTGAATTTCAAGGGAAAGTGTTGCTTATTGTTAATACAGCTAGCAAATGCGGCTTTACTCCTCAACTTAAAGAGCTACAGCAGCTACATGATACATACAAAGATCAAGATTTCACTGTGCTTGGTTTTCCGAGTGATCAATTCATGAAACAGGAATTTGATGATATTCAACAGACATTGGATTTTTGTCAAATACATTATGGTGTAAGTTTCCCAGTTTTTGCTAAAGTCCAAGTAAAAGGTGAAGGGGCTCATCCATTATTCAAGTTTCTTATCAATTCTAAGAAGGGAATTTTGACAAAGGACATCAAATGGAATTTTACAAAATTCTTGATTGATCGACAAGGCCAAGTTGTAAAGAGGTATGCGCCGCAGACAAACCCTTCTAAAATTAAACATGACCTTGAGGATTTATTATAAAAAGGAAATTCTCAAAGTGTCTTTTCTCTCAATTTGCTTTAGACAGCGTTGAGTTTATGAAAGAATGGGGATGATAAAATAAAGTTATTGATTGTCAATGGGGCCGTATATTTTGTATAATATAAGTCAAATATAGTCAAAGTCAAGCAAGGTAAGGAGGTGCTTGATGTGCGGAATATATCCGATATTATTGAAAATTATTTAAAACGCGTTTTGGAACTGAGTGAAAGCGAAATTGTAGAAATAAAAAGAAGTGAAGTAGCGGATAAATTTCAATGTGTCCCATCTCAAATAAACTATGTTATTAACACCCGTTTCACTATGGAAAGAGGATACATGGTGGAAAGTAAGCGGGGCGGGGGAGGCTATATTCGCATTTCAAAGGTTAGGCTTCATACTCAGGCTCATTTGCTTGATCAATTGAAGGTTTTAATTGGTCAAAAGATATCACAAAACAGAGCAGAGGATGTTGTATTGCGGTTATTGGAAGAAGATATAATATCAGAGCGTGAGGCGAAGATCATATTGAATATGATTGACCGTTCTGTATTGTATATAGATTTGCCAGAAAGGGATGAATTAAGAGCCAGAATGCTGATGGCCCTACTACGGACGATAAAATATGACTAGAAAAAAGGAGGAGGGCTTTGATGATTTGTCAAGAATGTAAAGAAAGGCCGGCCTCTCTGCATTTTACAAAAGTAGTGAATGGGGAGAAAACGGTTGTACAGCTATGTGAGCGATGTGCGCAGGAAAAGGGTGAAATGTTTCTTTTGGAAGGAGACTCGGGGTTTCCAATCAACGCCTTGCTTGCTGGGTTGTTGAATCCATCCTTTCATAGTACTACTTCTCACTCTGCGCTTGGAAGCCAGATTACCCAATGTGATGTTTGTGGAATGACCTATCAGCAATTCGCGGATATTGGCCGTTTTGGCTGTGCCAACTGTTACAATGCTTTTAGAGAACAGTTGATACCTATATTAAAAAGGTTACACAGTGGAAACATAACTCATGGTGGAAAGGTTCCAAAGAGGATTGGTGGATCTTTGCACTTGAAAAGGAAAATCAAAAAATATAAAAATGAGCTTGCTGCTTTAATTGAACAAGAAGAGTTTGAAAAAGCCGCAGAAATGCGTGACCAAATCCGCTCCCTTGAAAAAAAATTAGCTGGAGGGGAGGAGAAAACGGAATGAGTCTCGAAAAGTTCCTTAATCAGGCTGTCAGTTCCTGGATGAGCTCAGAAGGCCCCGATTCTGATATTATTCTCAGCTCCCGGATAAGATATGCCAGGAATTTACGTAATTATATGTTCCCTACATTGTTCACTAATGATGAGGCAAGAGAAATAATTAACAAAACGAGAGATATCTTTGAACAAAAAGCTAACAAGGACTTTGGGAAACTGGAATTTTTGGAAATTGATGATTTGAAAGGTCTGGAAAAAAGGGTGCTGGTAGAAAAGCATTTGATCAGCCCACGCTTGGCTGAACATGCAACGCACGGGGCTGTTTTGCTTTCAGACCGGGAAGATATCAGCATCATGATCAATGAAGAAGATCATATTAGGATCCAATGTCTGTTCCCGGGCCTACAAATAAGCGAAGCGCTGGAACGGGCAAATGTCATTGATAATATTCTGGAAGAAAGGATCGATTATGCCTTCGATGAGAAGCTGGGATATTTAACAAGCTGTCCTACTAATGTTGGTACGGGGCTTCGGGCATCTGTCATGGTTCACTTGCCTGCCCTAATATTAACTCATCAAATGAACCGGATTATTCCTGCAATTAACCAACTGGGACTGGTGGTACGTGGTATTTATGGTGAGGGCAGTGAAGCTTTAGGTAATATCTTCCAAATATCTAACCAAATTACGCTTGGGAAGTCTGAAGAAGACATCATTGGGGATTTGATTAGCGTTGTCCAGCAAATAGTTGCGCAGGAAAGAGCAGCTCGAGAAGCACTGGTAAAAACTTCAAGCATTCAATTAGAAAATAAAGTTTTCCGTTCCTACGGAATTTTAGCAAATAGCAGGATTATTGAAACAAAAGAAGCTTCTGAATGTTTATCTGATGTCAGATTGGGCATAGATACAGGATATATTACTCATCTCTCCAGAAATATTTTAAATGAATTAATGATTTTAACTCAACCAGGGTTTTTACAGCAATATGCAGGAGGGCCGCTTCGTCCTGTAGAACGAGATATCAAAAGGGCGGCATTGATACGGGAAAGATTGAAACTAGAAGAGAGTCGGACAGGAGGAGATTAGTATGATGTTTGGTCGTTTTACAGAGAGAGCTCAAAAAGTATTAGCCCTTTCGCAGGAAGAGGCAGTTCGTCTTGGTCACGGCAATATCGGAACCGAGCACATTTTACTGGGATTGGTCAGAGAGGGAGAAGGGATAGCAGCTAAAGCGCTATACGGACTCGGTCTAGGTCCGGAGAAGATCCAAAAAGAGGTTGAGAATCTGATTGGCCGTGGAAAAGACACATCTCAAACCATTCATTATACGCCGCGTGCGAAAAAAGTAATTGAACTGTCAATGGATGAAGCAAGAAAGCTTGGACATTCATACGTTGGGACTGAACATATACTGCTGGGCCTTATTCGTGAAGGGGAAGGGGTTGCGGCAAGGGTATTAAATAATCTCGGTGTGAGCTTGAACAAAGCTCGTCAGCAGGTGCTGCAGCTGTTGGGCAGTAATGAAGCAAGTAGCCATGGCGGAACTTCCGCGAGTGCCAATACTCCAACACTAGACAGTCTGGCACGGGATTTGACTGCGATAGCGAGAGAAGGAACTTTAGATCCTGTTATCGGCCGAAATAAAGAGATCCAAAGGGTTATTGAAGTATTGAGCAGGCGCACAAAAAACAATCCGGTTCTTATTGGTGAACCTGGAGTTGGTAAAACAGCGATTGCAGAAGGCCTTGCACAGCAAATTATCAATAACGAAGTGCCTGAAACTCTCCGTGACAAGAGGGTGATGACACTAGATATGGGAACGGTCGTAGCAGGTACTAAATATCGTGGTGAGTTTGAGGACCGTTTGAAAAAAGTCATGGATGAGATTAGGCAGGCAGGTAATATTATTCTATTTATCGATGAACTTCATACATTGATCGGCGCAGGGGGAGCAGAAGGAGCTATCGATGCATCAAATATTTTAAAGCCGTCGCTTGCTCGTGGAGAGCTGCAATGTATCGGTGCTACAACTCTGGATGAATACCGCAAGTACATCGAAAAGGATGCCGCACTAGAGCGCAGATTCCAACCTATACAAGTAGATGAGCCGACAGTCGAAGAATCCATCCAAATATTGGAGGGGCTCCGCGATCGCTATGAAGCTCACCATAGGGTATCGATTACTGATGACGCAATTGAAGCGGCAGTAAAATTGGCAGATCGCTATATTTCAGACCGTTTCCTTCCTGATAAGGCGATTGATCTAATTGATGAAGCAGGCTCCAAAGTCCGTCTTCGTTCCTATACAACACCGCCCAATTTAAAAGAATTGGAAGTAAAGCTTGAATCTATTCGCAAAGAGAAAGATGCAGCCGTTCAAAGTCAGGAATTCGAAAAAGCTGCTTCTTTAAGAGATTCAGAGCAAAAGCTCCGCGAAGAGCTAGAAGAAACGAAGAAGACATGGAAAGAAAAACAGGGACAGGAAAACACAGAAGTGACGGTCGAGGACATTGCACAAGTTGTGTCAAGCTGGACTGGTGTTCCTGTATCCAAGCTGGCCTCAACGGAAACAGAAAGACTGTTAAAACTCGAAGAGATCCTTCATTCACGGGTTATCGGGCAGGAGGAAGCAGTTAAATCTGTTGCAAAAGCGGTACGGAGAGCAAGAGCAGGACTTAAAGATCCGAAGCGTCCAATCGGTTCCTTCATCTTCTTGGGACCAACTGGTGTAGGTAAAACGGAGTTGGCCAGAGCGCTTGCAGAATCCATGTTCGGAGATGAAGAGGCTATCATCCGGCTTGATATGTCCGAGTATATGGAAAAACATTCAACGTCTCGTCTAGTTGGGTCGCCTCCTGGATACGTCGGGTTTGAAGAAGGCGGTCAGCTAACTGAAAAGGTACGCCGCAAACCATATTCTGTCATCTTATTGGATGAGATTGAAAAGGCGCACCCTGATGTGTTTAACATTTTACTCCAAGTGCTGGAGGACGGACGCTTGACTGATTCAAAGGGAAGAACAGTCGACTTCCGAAACACTGTTCTCATTTTGACATCGAACGTTGGGGCTCAGGCATTACAACGCAATAAATATGTCGGCTTTGCTATTCAGGATGGTGAACAGGATTATAAAGACATGAAAGGCCAAGTCATGGAGGAACTGAAAAAGGCATTCCGTCCCGAATTTTTGAACAGGGTCGATGAAATTATCGTCTTCCATGCTTTGGAGAAACCACATTTGAAGAAAATTGCTACATTGATGGCCAACCAGTTGATCTCACGCTTGAAAGAGCAGGATATGGAGCTTGAGTTGACTGATGCAGCAAAAGATAAAATCACGGAAGAAGGATTCGATCCTGAATACGGAGCCCGTCCACTCAGAAGGGCCATTCAAAAGTTTGTAGAGGACCGACTCTCGGAGGAACTGCTGAAGGGAACGATTAAGATGGGGCAAAAAGTCGTCGTTGATGTCGAGGACGGGGAATTTAAAGTAAGAGCAGAAAAAGAAGGGTCTGCTATTTCCTAATATCTTAGGGGTACATGGAGAACGGAGCCGTGTACCCCATCTTTGTATGTCAGCCTTGACTTGACAGATGAAAAGACATTACAACATGAAACAGGAAATGCCAATATCTTGGAGCAAAGGAACAGGATTAGCTACAGGCGCTTACGCATTTGATGTTTTATAGGAAATGATAAAAATCCTATGCTAGTGTATAACTTGTTTATCAGATTATGCTGCGTCCAGCTTCAGCGCCTATCGACTAGCAGACTTCGCGCCTCCGCCTACGATAAGTCAACATCGCTTCGACGGACAGGACGTCCTAGTGCAAGCGAAGCGACAGGATGTCGCGTTTTGAGCCTGCCACTGTGTTTCGCGTGTTTCCTTTATCTCGTTGGAGTCACTCCAGTCTGTACGTCGATGAACAGGCGCTTGCGCATTTGATGTTAAAACATACCGATTTGACATCTGTCTGACATATTGACCTTTTATAGTTGATAGATGAGAAGGGGGAAGAAAGTAGTTGGCGAAGAAAAAGACAAAATTCATGTGTCAAAGCTGCGGATATGAATCCCCTAAATGGATGGGACGTTGTCCTGGCTGTGGAGAATGGAATCAAATGGTTGAAGAGGTGGAAATCACCGGGAAGGGTAGAAAAGGATCTTTAAGCCCATCCGATGAAGCAGGGGCAAAAGCGACGCCGATCACCACCATTCAAACTGAAAATGAACCGAGAGTAGAGACAAAACTGAAAGAGTTCAACCGCGTGCTGGGTGGCGGAGTTGTCGCTGGTTCTCTTGTGTTAATCGGTGGGGACCCCGGAATCGGGAAATCAACTTTGCTTTTGCAGGTATCTTCCCAACTGACAGAGACGGATAGGAAGGTATTGTATATTTCCGGCGAGGAATCTGTCAAACAGACAAAGCTAAGAGCAGACAGACTCCATGTTTCTTCCCCCAGCCTTTATATATATGCAGAAACGAATCTCGAATTTATTCACCAAACAATCTCAGATTTATCTCCGGATTTTGTAGTAGTTGATTCGATTCAAACCGTCTATCATCCTGAGGTCACTTCTGCACCAGGAAGTGTTTCCCAAGTTCGTGAATGTACCGCTGAGCTAATGAAAATGGCGAAGACGAAAGGAATCGCCATTTTCATAGTAGGACACGTAACAAAAGAAGGAGCCATTGCAGGACCAAGACTTTTGGAGCACATGGTGGATACTGTTCTGTATTTTGAAGGGGAACGGCATCATACATATCGCATCCTCAGAGCGGTAAAAAATCGTTTTGGTTCTACAAACGAAATTGGTATTTTTGAAATGAAAGAATTTGGCTTGGATGAAGTAGAAAATCCTTCTGAGATTTTTCTAGAAGAGAGGTCAAAGGGAACGTCAGGCTCAACGGTTGTTGCATCAATGGAAGGGACAAGGCCAGTGCTTGTGGAGATCCAGGCGCTGATTTCGCCGACAAGCTATGGCAATCCACGCCGAATGGCCACCGGTATTGATCATAACCGAGTCTCCTTGTTGATGGCAGTATTGGAAAAACGCGTGGGCTTACTATTGCAGAATCAGGATGCCTATTTAAAAGTGGCTGGTGGAGTAAAGCTGGACGAGCCGGCAATTGATTTGGCGATAGCTGTAAGTATTGCCTCAAGCTTCCGGGACCAGTCGACGAGACAAGCAGACTGCATCATCGGGGAAGTGGGATTGACAGGGGAAGTGCGGCGGGTCTCCAGGATTGAACAGCGAGTGCAGGAAGCTGCCAAATTGGGTTTTACCCGAGCCTTAGTTCCTGATAAAAATATGGGCGGTTGGAAGGTGCCTGAAGGAATTGAACTGATTGGTGTGGCAACAGTCGAAGAAGCACTGCGGCAAGCTTTTAATTAAGCTATGGGAATCATAATTGTTACAGAAGTGAAATAGACTCACTGAAGTCATTTTGCTAAAGTAGTAGTAAGTGGACTGAAGATACTATAGCTATATTAGTATAATAAAATTATGGGAAATAAGAATGATTCTATAATTAATTAGAGCCTTCATGTTTTTAAAATAGGTAAGTTGCTTATAATTAGAATAAGGAGGTGAGAGCATGTTAAAACGAATAGTTCAGGCGTGTTTTTTGCTTATCGGGGGAACTCTTGGCGTTTTCCTCGTCCCTGAACTTTTAAAATTGGCTTCTCTCGATCAAATCGTTTTAATTAATAATCCATTAGTAAATGCTCTTATAGGTGCTATCATAATTTATGTCATTACTTTTTGGGCGGTTGACCATGTTGTCCATTTTGTTAAATGGTTTGAAGATCGCATTGTCAAAGCCCCTGTCTCGGATATTTTATTTGGAAGTCTGGGACTGATTTTCGGACTGATTATCGCCTTCCTTGCAGGACTGGCCATTAACCAGACTGAATTACCTATCGTGAATGAAGTGGTTCCGATTTTACTGACCTTGCTGATGGGGTATCTTGGCTTTCAAGTCGGCTTTAAAAAGAAAGAAGAACTAACCAGTTTTTTCTCCTTCAATCGTGCAAATAAAAAGAAAGAGGATGCGGAAGAGGCTACCAATCAATCTAAGTACTCTTCAAGAAGGCTGAAAATCTTGGATACAAGTGTCATTATTGATGGAAGAATTGCAGATATATGTCAGACAGGATTTTTGGACGGTGTCCTAGTTATCCCTCATTTTGTGCTTGCAGAATTGCAGCATATTGCAGATTCTTCGGACGCGTTGAAACGAAACCGTGGAAGGCGTGGATTGGATACATTAAACCGTATTCAGAAGGAAATCAACATCGAAGTGGAAATGTACGAAGGAGATTTTGAAGACATTCAGGAAGTAGACAGCAAGCTTGTTAAACTGGCCAAGTTAATGCATGGGACTGTTGTTACGAATGACTTCAACTTGAATAAAGTATGTGAAATCCAAGACGTTCCTGTATTGAATATCAATGATCTTGCAAACGCAGTAAAGCCAGTTGTATTACCTGGGGAAGAGCTGAATGTCCAAGTCATCAAGGACGGTAAAGAATACAATCAAGGTGTTGCTTATCTCGATGATGGAACAATGATCGTTGTGGAAGAAGGAAGAGATTATATTGGCAAAAGAATTGATGTTATCGTCACAAGTGTTTTACAGACATCTGCTGGCCGAATGATTTTTGCCAAACCAAAATTATTAGAAAAGGCTTTATAGGAACAGGAGAATTTCAGTTGGATTATCAGGTGATTATCCCCGCTGCTGGGTCGGGAAAAAGAATGGGAGCAGGTCGAAATAAGCTATTCATTGAAGTGGCCAAGCGACCGGTTATCCTTCATACACTGGATGTATTTGAATGTGACCGTCACTGTAAAAAAATAATCCTGGTTATTCAGCCGGGCGATGAAAAGTATTTCAAGGACATTCTGACTGGTCATCTGGAACATGGAAAAATCGAATTTGTTTTTGGTGGTGATGAGCGCCAGCACAGCGTATATAATGGATTGATAGCTGCTAGTGAAGAGATCATTCTCGTTCATGACGGCGCTCGACCTTTCATTCGCCAACAAACGATCAACCGGCTTGTTCAGTCGGCACATGACAACGGTGCTGCCATAGCAGCTGTCCCTGTAAAAGATACAATAAAAAGAGCAGATCAGAATCAAGTGGTTGAGACAGTCGATCGCTCGGGCTTGTGGCAAATTCAAACTCCACAAGCTTTTCGTTTGCCAATTTTAATGAGTGCACATAAGCAAGCCAAAGAACAAGATTTTTTAGGAACGGATGAAGCCTCTCTTGTTGAAAAAATCGGGTTGCCTGTCATGATTATAGAAAGTGACTACGACAATATTAAGTTAACGACCCCCGAGGATTTGTATTTTGCCGAAGCTATTTTGGCAAAAAGGAAAAACGGGGATCGATGAGGGGAGCAATAGATACATGTTTAGAGTTGGACAAGGATTTGATGTACATGAGTTTGCAGAGGGCAGGCCTCTAATGATAGGCGGCATCCGCATTCCTCATGAGCGGGGGCTCATTGGCCATTCAGATGCAGACGTCTTATTACATACAGTTGCTGATGCCTGCCTGGGAGCTATTGGAGAAGGCGACATTGGCCGGCATTTTCCGGATACAGACATGGCGAATAAGGATTTGGATTCAGCCCGCTTACTTGCGTATGTATGGCAGCTTGTGAAAGAAAAAGGTTATAAGCTTGGGAATGTTGATTGCACAATTATGGCTCAAAAACCCAAAATGGCGCCATATATTGAACCGATGAGGGAGAGAATCGCTGAATTGCTTGAAGCCGACAAAGAACAGGTGAATGTAAAAGCAACGACAACAGAGCGCCTTGGATTTGTTGGGCGGGAAGAAGGCATTGCTTCACAAGCTGTAGTTTTGATTACAAAATCGGATGATTAGAATCGCTGACTTTCAAGAACGCCAGTGTTATTGTAAAATAAAAAGAATAGCGCAAGTGCCTCTGGTGTGATAAAGATAAGGAAGTGCGAGAGCATCTGCCTGTCAACATGAAGCCAAGCGAATGTTGAAAAATCATAGTACCGGATCACATGGACGCGTTCTGTAGCCGGGCAGTCCACCGAACGCGAGATCTGTCGCTTCACCTGTACTATTCAAACCAATGCTTACTGATCACAGGAGGCACGGAGTCTGCTAGTTGGAGCTAGGTATAATGTCTAGACAAATTCATCATACTTAAGCAATTATGGAAATATTGAGGAGGCATTACACAATGTCAAGCGACATAAGGGTACGTTACGCGCCAAGCCCCACAGGGCATCTTCATATAGGAAATGCACGTACTGCATTATTCAATTATTTATTTGCCCGCAATAAGGGTGGAAAATTCATCATTCGGATCGAAGATACGGACCAAAAAAGAAATATTGAGGGCGGAGAGCAGAGCCAGCTAACCTATTTGAAATGGTTAGGGATCGATTGGGATGAGAGCATTGACAAGGATGGAGGCTACGGTCCATACCGCCAATCAGAACGCAACGATATCTACCAAAAATATTATAATCAGCTTTTGGAGAGTGGACAGGCTTATAAATGCTACTGTACTCCAGAAGAATTAGAAGCGGAAAGAGAAGCGCAAATTGCCCGTAAGGAAATGCCGCGTTACTCCGGAAAATGCCGTCATTTAACAGCAGAAGAACAGGAAAAGCTCGCAGCAGAAGGCCGCGAACCTAGCATTCGCTTCAAAGTCCCTTCTGGGAAAGAAATTGCTTTTAACGATATGGTTAAAAATAAAGTTACTTTTGATTCCGATGGCATCGGTGATTTTGTCATCGTCAAGAAAGACGGCATTCCAACGTATAATTTTGCTGTTGCTGTTGATGACCATTTAATGGAGATCAGCCATGTTTTACGTGGGGATGATCACATTTCCAATACCCCGAAACAATTGATGGTTTATGATGCTTTTGGGTGGGAGCCTCCAGTTTTTGGCCATATGACACTCATTGTCAACGAGAGCCGAAGAAAGCTCAGCAAGCGGGACGAATCAATCATTCAATTTATTGAGCAATATGCGGATCTAGGGTACATTCCTGAAGCTTTGTTCAACTTTATTACTTTGCTCGGCTGGTCGCCAGAAGGGGAGGAAGAAATTTTTTCAAAGCAAGAATTAATCGACATTTTCGATGCTAATCGCTTGTCGAAATCCCCTGCTTTGTTCGACAAAAACAAGCTCGCCTGGACGAATAATCAATACATGAAAAAGCAAGACTTGGATAGAGTTGTCGAATTAGCCATGCCGCATTTGCAAAAGGCGGGATTAGTCCCTGAACAGCCGACGGCGGAAGAAGAAAAATGGGCACGGAGTCTCATTGCTCTTTATCAAGAGCAAATGAGCTACGGAGCGGAAATCGTTGAGTTTTCCAAGCAATTCTTCCAGAATGATATTCAATTTGGTGAAGCGGAAAAGGCTGTTTTAGAGGAGGAGCAAGTACAGGAAGTACTTCAGGCGTTTTACCAACAGGTTTCGGAATTGGATCCGTTTGAAGCAGGGGAAATTAAAAAAGCCATGAAAACTGTCCAAAAAGAAACCGGGCACAAAGGCAAGAAGCTGTTTATGCCCATTAGAGTTGCTGTTACAGGCGAAATGAAAGGCCCAGAACTTCCAAATGCGATTGAATTGTTAGGGAAGCAAAAAGTAAAATTGCGGTTGGAACGCCTGATCCAAGGATAAAATACGCTGTTTAGGAAAGCTCCAAAGCAAGGGATATTAGGCAGCTTCCTTATAATGGTTGTCTAAGTCTACTTGCCTTTGCGCTTTCCTATTAACATTTTGAACAAAATGTAATATATTATAGTCATAGTCAAAAGCAATGACGAGGAAAAGTAGGAAATCGATGCTGATCAGAGAGAACCGCCACTGGCTGAGAGCGGTTTGAGCTACTCGTTTTTTGAACATGCACCTCGGAGCCTTGTGTTGAACGGCTGTTTGCCAATTAAACGCAAGCGGGTACCCTACGTTACAAGGGATAAGTTGGGGTGTGGAACTGTTTTAAAGACACCCAACCAGAGTGGAACCGCGCCGTAAGCGTCTCTGTATATAGAGACGCTTTTTTATTTTCGTAAAAAAAGAGAGGAGTGATCACCATGTTCAAACGAATGAAGGAAGATATTGCAACAGTGTTTGATCAGGATCCGGCCGCCCGCACAAGCATTGAGGTCATCTTAACATATTCCGGCTTGCACGCCATATGGGCTCACAGAGTCGCCCATGTATTCTTTAAAAGGAAGATGTTCTTTATTGCAAGGCTGATTTCACAAATTAACCGCTTTTTTACGGGGATAGAGATTCACCCAGGAGCGAAAATCGGCCGCCGTTTCTTTATTGACCACGGAATGGGAGTGGTAATTGGTGAAACTTGCGAAATCGGTGATGGTGTCACCGTTTACCAAGGGGTGACACTCGGAGGAACAGGGAAAGAAAAAGGTAAGCGGCATCCAACTATTAAAGACAATGCTTTAATTGCAACTGGAGCGAAAGTCCTTGGCAACATTACGATTGGAGAAAACTCTAAAGTCGGCGGAGGCTCAGTTGTTTTAAAAGATGTTCCTCCCAATTCAACTGTAGTCGGGATTCCAGGTCGGGTTGTCGTTAGAGATGGAGTAAAGGTAAGGAAGGATCTGAACCACAGTGATCTACCAGATCCGATTTCAGATAAACTCGCAACAATGGAGCAGGAAATTGCCCGCTTGAATATGGAGCTTTCAGCTCTTAAGAAAGAGAGGAGTCATTCAGGATGACAATTAGGATATACAACACATTGACGCGACAAAAAGAGGAATTCGTTCCGCTCGAAGAAGGAAAAGTTAAAATGTATGTTTGCGGACCAACTGTTTACAACTATATTCATATTGGGAATGCCCGCCCGGCAATTATATTTGATACGGTCCGCCGTTATTTGGAATACCGGGGCTACGACGTCCATTATGTCTCCAATTTCACAGATGTTGACGATAAAATTATTAATGCGGCGAAAGAACTTCAAGTGGACGCCCTCACGCTTGCCAATCGGTTTGTTGATGCTTTTTTTGAGGATGTTCTTGCCTTGGGCTGTAAAAAAGCCGATGATCATCCACGGGTGACGGAAAATATAGATGTCATTATCGAATTTATTGAAGTGCTTATTCAAAAAGGATATGCCTATGAATCTGGTGGGGATGTTTATTACCGGACAAGGAAATTTGATGGATATGGAAAACTGTCGCACCAATCGGTTGACGATTTAAAGGTCGGTGCCCGTATCCAACCTGGTGAATTGAAAGAAGATGCCCTTGATTTCGCCCTTTGGAAAGCGGCAAAGGAAGGGGAGATTTTCTGGGAAAGCCCATGGGGAGCAGGCCGCCCTGGCTGGCATATTGAATGTTCCGCAATGGCAAGAGAGTATCTTGGTGACACGATCGATATTCATGCGGGAGGGCAGGATTTGACTTTCCCTCACCATGAAAATGAGATAGCCCAATCTGAAGCCATGACTGGAAAGCTTTTTGCCCGCTATTGGATGCATAATGGCTATATTAATATCGACAATGAAAAGATGTCTAAATCACTCGGAAACTTTGTGTTGGTTAACGACATTATTAAACAGGTTGATCCGCAGATTCTCAGATTTTTCATGTTGTCTGTACATTACCGAAATCCGATCAACTACTCGGAAAATCTCGTAGCAGATGCAGGTGCTGGACTTGAACGGCTGAAGACATCTTACCAAAACTTGAAACATCGCCTTGAAACAAGCGCCGACCTAGCGGGCGATGGACAGGAATGGATTGATAAAATAAAAGCTCTGCATCAGGAATTCGTAGACAAGATGGATGATGACTTCAATACTGCTGATGGTATCTCCGTCCTCTTCGAACTGGCAAAGCAAGCTAATTATTATTTAATGGAGAAAAATACTTCTGTTACTGTCATTCGGGCATTTATGACGGAATTTGAAAGTTTATTCCCTGTATTGGGGCTTGAACTGGAAGCAGAAGAGCTGCTTGATGAGGATATCGAACAACTTATTGAACAACGGAATCAGGCTAGAAGGGATCGCAATTTCCAGCTGGCAGATCAAATCCGCGACCAGTTAAAAGACATGAATATCATTTTGGAAGACACGGCACAAGGTACTAGGTGGAAGCGGGGATGACCATGAAGCTTCCGCCAAAAGTGGATTATAAACAGTTGAATAGTTTGGCACTCGCCTATATGGGCGATGCCATTTATGATGTTTTCATTCGCGGCCGCTTATTGGAAAGCGGGAAAACAAGGCCTAATAAGCTTCATTTAGAAGCCACTCGTTACGTCTCAGCAAAAGCACAAGCGGCTGCTTTGAAAGTGCTGATCGATACCAACTTTTTATCTGGGAAAGAACTCGAAATCGCCAGGCGGGGCAGAAACGCCAAGTCAGGAACGATCCCTAAAAATACCGATGTGCAAACATATAGACATAGCACGGCTTTGGAAGCATTGATCGGCTGGTTATACTTGGCAAATGAGCAAAAACGTTTGGAAGAGCTGATTGAAAAAACCATCGAGGTTATCAATCAAGAAAGAGGTGGAGCCATATGAGCCAGCAGTGGATTGCAGGAAAAAACCCCATATTGGAAGCACTCAGGTCGGAACGAGACATTCATAAAATCTTGATAGCTGAAGGATCCCAAAAAGGGCAGATGCAAGCCATCATTAAGCTGGCTAAAGAAAAACGGGTCCAAGTTCAATATGTTCCAAGGAAAAAAATCGATCAGATGACGGAAGAAAACCATCAAGGTGCCATCGCGGAAGTAGCGGCTTATCGGTATGCTGATTTGGAAGAGCTGTTCGAACGGGCAGCATTAAAGGGAGAAGATCCCTTTTTCCTTATACTGGATGAGCTCGAGGATCCGCATAATCTGGGCTCCATTTTAAGAACAGCAGATGCGGCGAATGTACATGGAATCATTATCCCGAAAAGGCGGGCAGTCGGTCTGACATCAACGGTTGCGAAACTATCGACTGGTGCGATTGAACATATACCGGTTGCGCGCGTAACGAATCTGGCAAGAACAATGGATGAGTTAAAGGACCGAGGCGTTTGGATCTTTGGGACAGATGCTGAAGAGAGCACGGATTATCGCCAGATGGACGCTTCGCTTCCCCTTGCTGTTGTCATTGGCAGTGAAGGCAGAGGAATGAGCCGGTTGGTTAAAGAAAAATGTGATTTTCGGATACATTTACCAATGGCTGGGCACGTAACATCATTAAACGCCTCTGTGGCGGCTGCACTCTTAATGTATGAAGTATACCGCAAGCGCCAGCCGCTAAAGAGGTGATCACATGAATATTTTGATCGTCGACGGGTACAACATGATCGGTGCCTGGCCCGAGCTGGTGCAGCTGAAGAAAAAGGATTTGGCGGAGGCAAGGGACAGGCTCATAGAAATATTGGCTGAATATCAGGGGTTTACTGATTTCAAAGTGATTGTTGTTTTCGATGCATATGATGTAAAAGGGATTGAAAAAAAATATACGAAGCATCGCGTCGAGGTGATTTATACAAAGTCGGAGGAAACTGCTGATGAGCGGATCGAAAAGTTGGCTAATGAGCTGAACAATCGTACGACGCAAATTTATGTGGCTACCTCTGACTTTACTGAACAGTGGGCGGTTTTTGGACAGGGAGCTCTGAGGATATCAGCGCGGGAGTTATTAGAGGAAATATTAGACACAGAACGCAGAATTGAAAAAAAGGTCGAAAAAACGCAAGAAAGGGCCCCTTTACGCAGGATTAATTTAAGTCAGGATATGACAGAAATCTTTGAAAAGTGGAGACGAGGAAAAAAATGACTGGTTGACGTTAGAAAATTCTGTCATGTATAATAATTCTATCGACGGTTTTACAGGAGCGGGGGATCAGAGTGATTTCATACATTAAACTAGATAAAGACACAGCTTTTGATTTGCTGGAAGATGAAGCACTGATTGAACTGGTACACAAAGGT
This sequence comes from Bacillus sp. HF117_J1_D, assembly GCA_009928435.1. Classification (GTDB taxonomy): domain Bacteria; phylum Bacillota; class Bacilli; order Bacillales; family Bacillaceae_C; genus Siminovitchia. Next base: position 62,564 of record JAABNQ010000009.1, on the reverse strand, counting down.
GATAGTGAAGCTCTTGATTATCTAATTAAAAAATACCGCAATTTTGTAAGGGCGAAGGCCAGATCCTATTTTTTAATAGGAGCGGACAATGAAGATATTGTACAGGAAGGCATGATTGGGCTTTATAAAGCAATTCGTGATTTTAAGGAAGAAAAACTCGCCTCATTTAAAGCTTTTGCTGAACTTTGCATTACAAGACAAATCATTACCGCCATCAAAACTGCTACCCGTCAAAAACATATTCCACTTAACTCATATGTTTCCTTGGACAAGCCTATTTATGATGAAGAATCAGACCGGACACTCATGGATGTCATTTCCGGAGCGAAGACCATGGATCCGGAAGAATTGCTTATTCATAGAGAGCGGTTTAATAGTATAGAAGATAAAATGACAGAACTGCTGAGCGATTTGGAAAGGAAAGTGCTTGCTCTTTATTTGGATGGGCGCACTTATCAGGAAATTTCCTATGAGCTGGATCGACATGTGAAATCGATCGATAATGCCCTCCAAAGGGTGAAAAGAAAGCTGGAACGCTATTTGGAATTGCGTGAAATCACATTTTGAACACCGTACGCCTTGTTGACGATACCTTCTTTTCATGGTATTTTTTAAAAGATATGTTGATATAAGGTGCGGTTGTGATGAAAAGTAAAATTATATGGGCTTGCAGTGATTGTGGTTCTAGAAATTATACGACGGACAACAGAGAGAAGTCATCCAAGCGGCTGGCAATCAAGAAGTATTGTAAAAACTGCAATGCACACACAGTCCATCAGCAAACAAAATGACCCTTGTAAAAGAAGTCCGTTCATTTACAGATGTTGGAGGTACGATCATGTCAAGCATAACTCAATTTTTCCGCAATGTCGGCTCGGAAATGAGAAAGGTGAGCTGGCCGAAACGGAAAGAACTTGTAGGATACACCATAACGGTTATCACAACAGTCGTGATACTTGCTCTATTTTTTGCGCTTGTCGATCTGGGAATTTCTAGAACTGTTCGGTTCTTTCTAGATCTATAAAACAACTGACTTTTATTTGATAAATTTGTATATTAGCCTGCTGCTCGTGGTATAATATAAGAACAATAAAGATGCCGCCGTATTTTCAAAAAAAGCCCGGTTAACGGGTTTTTTCATTTGCCTAAAGAAAAGCAAGAGCGCCCGTTTAGCGACGTACAAACTGGAAGGTGGAAGACGGCTGTTTAGGGGCTGCCTTGAACTCCTGCCGTCTGAAGCTAGACATCGGAGCACTCTATTAATGGGATAAAGGAAACACGGCAATGAAGGCTTCATGATGCGACGGTCTGTCCGTCGGAGATAAAATTTAGATTAAATAGGGAGGGAAGGACATACAGTCCTGCTCAATGGAAAAAAATTGGTACGTTGTCCACACATATTCCGGATACGAAAACAAGGTGAAAACAAATCTTGAAAAAAGAGTAGAGTCCATGGGGATGCAAGATAAGATTTTCCGCGTTATTGTTCCAGAAGATGAAGAAACAGCCACGAAAAATGGAAAGACAAAAACAGTTAAGAAAAAGGTTTTCCCTGGGTATGTACTAGTTGAGCTCATCATGACGGATGATTCTTGGTATGTCGTAAGGAACACTCCAGGAGTAACGGGATTTGTCGGATCTGCAGGATCCGGTTCTAAACCGACTCCGCTTTTGCCAGAAGAAATCAATTATATATTAAAAAGGATGGGCATGGAGAAGACTCCTATCGATGTTCAGTTTGAAGAAGGCGAATCCGTAACAGTGAAAGAAGGACCGTTTGCTGAGTATACGGGTAAAATTGATTCACTAGATTTGGACAAGGGGAAAGCGAGAGTGCTTGTGAATATGTTCGGACGTGAAACCCCTGTTGAGCTTGACTTTGCTCAAATTGAAAAAATAACATAAAACAACTTGTTTTTTGACATCAAAAGTGATAATATTTTTAAGGTTAGATCTCGTAAGAGATGTTCTAGAAGATGAGTGGGAGGGGAAAGACCCCTATTACCACATCACGGACTTAAGGAGGTGTGTCTCGTGGCTAAAAAAGTTATCAAAGTAGTAAAACTTCAAATTCCTGCGGGTAAAGCAAACCCAGCTCCGCCAGTTGGACCGGCATTGGGTCAAGCAGGTGTAAATATCATGGGATTCTGTAAGGAGTTCAATGCTCGTACATCAGATCAGGCGGGATTGATTATTCCGGTTGAGATTACTGTGTTTGAAGACAGATCCTTTACTTTCATTACTAAAACTCCGCCTGCAGCTGTTCTATTGAAGAAAGCGGCTGGCATTGAATCAGGTTCTGGGGAACCGAATAAAAAGTCGGTTGCTACCGTAAAACGCGATAAAGTACGTGAAATCGCTGAAACAAAAATGCCTGACCTAAATGCAGCAAGTGTTGAAGCAGCTATGCAAATGGTTGAAGGCACTGCACGCAGTATGGGAATTAAGATCGAAGACTGATTGTTTAGGAGGTTGCAGAGCTGCATTCTTGTACCCTGCAACCTTTATTCGTGGGAGGTTTTTCCGCTAAAACCACAATATAGGAGGATTAATGATGGCTAAGAAAGGCAAGAAATATCTCGAAGCTTTAAAGCTTGTCGACCGTTCAAAAGCTTATGCAATCAATGAAGCAATTGAACTTGTCAAAAAAACAGACTTCGCTAAGTTTGACGCTACTGTTGAAGCGGCATTCCGTCTTGGAGTAGACCCGAAAAAAGCGGACCAACAAATCCGTGGTGCGGTTGTACTACCTAACGGTACTGGAAAAACTCAACGTGTCCTTGTTTTTGCAAAAGGGGAAAAAGCGAAAGAGGCTGAAGCAGCTGGCGCTGATTATGTAGGGGATGCAGAATTCATCAACAAAATCAACCAAGGTTGGTTTGACTTTGATGTAGTTGTTGCCACTCCAGACATGATGGGTGAGGTTGGTAAACTTGGGCGTACGCTTGGACCAAAAGGTCTAATGCCTAACCCGAAAACAGGAACAGTTACATTTGATGTTGAAAAAGCTGTAAATGAAATCAAAGCAGGTAAAGTGGAATACCGTTTGGATAAAGCTGGTATTATCCATGTACCAATTGGAAAAGTTTCTTTTGAAGACGAAAAACTTCAAGAAAACTTCACAACAATCTTTGATACAATTTTAAAAGCTAAACCAGCAGCTGCTAAAGGAACATTCATGAAAAATGTTTCCATCACATCTACGATGGGACCTGGAATCAAAGTGGATCCTTCTACAGTAACTGTAAAAGCATAAGTTGACAACATTATATCTTGTTGATAGAATATAAAAGTTGAAAAATAACATTTGTACCGTAGACAGCAGGTGCTCCATGGAGCTTAATATCCCGCCGAGGTCATTGCGATATATTATATTCAATCTGTTTGTGCAGATTGAACGCAAAACCTCTGGTCTTGGGCTGGAGGTTTTTATATTTATCCGGTATGAATGTTCATCTGAGAATTGGGAGGTGTAAGGATGAGCAAAGTAATTGAGCAAAAGAAACAAATCGTTGAAGAAATTGCAGGTAAAATGAAAGCTAGTGTATCTACTGTTATCGTAGACTACCGTGGTTTAAATGTGGCTGAAGTGACTGAGCTTCGCAAACAGCTTCGTGAAGCAGGCGTTGAATACAAAGTTTACAAAAACTCTATGGCACGCCGTGCAGCTGAGGAAGCTGGCCTAGCTGAACTTAACGAGCAGCTTGTAGGTCCAAATGCGATTGCATTCAGCACTGAGGATGTCGTTGCCCCTGCGAAAATCTTGAATGATTTCGCAAAAGATCACGATGCTTTAGAAATTAAAGCAGGTGTCATCGAAGGAAACATTGCTACAGTTGAGGAAATCAAGGCGCTTGCAAGTCTTCCTTCCCGCGAAGGATTGCTTTCCATGTTGCTTAGCGTTCTTCAAGCTCCAATGCGTAACTTCGCACTTGCAACTAAAGCAGTTGCTGACCAAAAAGAAGAAGCGTAAATTGGCCATAGCCATATAAAATTTTAAAAAATCTGGAGGAATAAATCATGACGAAAGAACAAATCATTGAAGCTGTCAAAGAAATGACAGTTCTTGAGCTTAACGATCTTGTAAAAGCAATTGAAGAAGAATTTGGCGTAACTGCTGCTGCTCCTGTAGCTGTTGCTGGTGGAGCTGCTGCTGCAGATGCTGGTGCAGAGAAAACAGAATTCGACGTAGTTCTTGCTAGCGCTGGTGCACAAAAAATCAAAGTTATCAAAGCTGTTCGTGAAGCTACAGGCCTTGGCTTGAAAGAAGCAAAAGAGCTTGTTGATAACGCTCCTAAACCAATCAAAGAAGGCGCATCTAAAGAAGAAGCTGAAGAGCTTAAAGCGAAACTTGAAGAAGTTGGAGCAGAAGTCGAAGTTAAGTAATGATGTATTGATGGAAAAGCTCGCTTTTATTAGGCGGGCTTTTTCGCACTTTTACTAAAAATGTGTAAAAGCCTGTTTATTGACATGCGGATTGGGGTGTATCCGAGGAGATAGGAGCACGGTAACCAAAAAAGCACCTATTCGCAGCATCTGTGTGTCACTAGACGATGAAAAAAGCATAAGCTCCTATTTTTCGACGTTTTTTTACCAATCGGAGGTTGCTATGACAGAGCATTATTATTCGCGTAAACCCGAAGTGGGCAGTGACCCTATATATTGGGATGCGAGGTTGCGGGATCATTCTTTTCGCTTCAAGACAGACCGTGGTGTTTTTTCAAAGCAAGAGGTAGATTTTGGTTCTCGGCTTTTGATAGATACTTTTGTCATGCCGGATTTAGATGGTCCTTTGCTTGATCTCGGATGCGGTTATGGTCCTATCGGGCTAAGTCTTGCTAAGGATTTCCCAGATAGAGTGATCCATATGGCTGATATTAATGAACGTGCGATTGGCTTGGCGAAGGAAAATGCTGCTGCCAATCAGATTGAAAATGTGAAAATATATGAAAGTGACAGCTTTCAAAGTGTTGAAGAAAAAGGCTTCGCAGCCATATTGATCAACCCGCCTATCAGGGCCGGAAAGCAGGTCATCTTTCATATGTTCGAAAATGCCTTTCACCATCTTGCGGACAATGGAGAACTGTGGATTGTGATTCAGAAAAAACAGGGCGCCCCTTCCACAAAGGTAAAATTGGAAGAGATCTTTAGCCAAGTCCAGACTGCGGGTAAGAAAAAAGGCTATTATATTTTTCAATCAAAAAAATTTGCATCTCTTTGACTCTTGTGCTAATATTGTAAGATGCTAATACCATGCTTTCCATAAAAGGCTAATAGCTGTATATTTTTTGGTTATTATGGGAAAAATTATTTAATATAGGTTCGTCTCGGGAAATTGTGGTTTTCAAAGTAAAACCATTTTTCTTTTTGTCTGATGATTCGTATCCCGCTTGATTAGAGCGGATAGAATGAATAAAATGCATGATTTTTGAGGGGTGAATCAGTTGACAGGTCAACTTGTTCAGTATGGACGGCACCGCCAGCGCAGAAGCTTTGCTAGGATCAGTGAAGTATTGGAACTGCCAAACCTTATTGAAATTCAATCTTCCTCTTATCAATGGTTTCTTGATGAGGGCTTAAAGGAAATGTTTCAGGACATCTCCCCAATTGAAGATTTCGCCGGGAATCTATCATTGGAATTTATCGATTATAGTCTCGGTGAACAAAAATATTCTGTGGAAGAATCTAAAGAGCGCGATGCCACATATTCCGCTCCGCTTCGCGTTAAACTACGTCTTTTAAATAAAGAGACTGGCGAAGTGAAAGACCAGGATGTGTTCATGGGAGACTTCCCGCTGATGACAGAAATGGGAACATTTATCATCAACGGGGCAGAGCGTGTCATCGTTTCACAGCTGGTGCGTTCTCCAAGTGTTTATTACAGCGCTAAGATTGATAAGAATGGCAAGAAAGGCTTCACTGCCACTGTCATTCCGAACCGTGGCGCATGGCTGGAATATGAAACAGATGCGAAAGATGTTGTGTATGTCCGTATCGACCGGACGAGGAAACTGCCGGTAACGGTTCTTTTGCGTGCACTGGGTTTTGGTTCTGATCAAGAAATCATCGAATTAATAGGAGATAATGAGTATCTCCGCAATACACTGGAAAAAGATAACACAGAGAGCGCTGAAAAAGCGTTGCTCGAAATCTATGAACGTCTTCGTCCAGGGGAACCTCCAACGGTTGAGAATGCGAAAAGCCTTCTTGTTTCGCGCTTTTTCGATCCGAAAAGATACGATTTGGCCAACGTTGGACGCTATAAAATTAATAAAAAGCTTCATATTAAAAATCGTCTGTTTGGTCAACGATTGGCAGAAACCTTGGCTGATCCGGAAACCGGCGAAATTATTGCGGAAAAAGGTACTCTACTCGACCGCCGCACATTGGACAAATTGATTCCTTACCTTGAAAAAGGCGCAGGATTCAAAACATTTAACAATAATGGTGGCGTGCTAGAAGAAGACATTACCGTTCAAACTATTAAAATATATGCTCCGCATGACGATGAGGAAAAAGAAATCAATGTCATCGGCAACTCTTTCATAGAGGAAGAAATCAAGAATATTACACCTGCCGATATCATTGCTTCCATCAGCTATTTCTTTGACCTTCTTTATGGAGTCGGTAATACAGATGATATCGACCATTTGGGTAACCGCCGCCTTCGTTCTGTCGGGGAGCTGCTTCAAAACCAGTTCAGAATTGGATTGTCACGTATGGAGAGGGTTGTTCGTGAGCGGATGTCGATCCAAGATATCAATACGATCACTCCACAGCAATTGATCAATATCCGTCCGGTTATTGCATCCATTAAAGAATTCTTTGGAAGCTCTCAGTTGTCACAGTTTATGGACCAGACGAATCCATTGGCAGAATTGACTCATAAACGGAGATTATCTGCTCTTGGACCAGGTGGTTTGACCCGTGAACGTGCTGGAATGGAAGTTCGGGACGTCCATTATTCACACTATGGACGTATGTGTCCGATTGAGACACCGGAGGGCCCAAACATTGGATTGATCAACTCGCTGTCCACTTTTGCGAAGGTGAATCGTTTCGGTTTTATCGAAACACCTTACCGTCGTGTTGACCCTGAAACAGGCAAGGTAACTTCCAAAATTGATTATTTAACTGCAGACGAAGAAGATAATTATGTTGTCGCGCAGGCAAACGCTCCATTGACAGAGGAAGGCACCTTCGAAAATGACGAAGTCATTGCCCGTTTCCGTGGGGAAAACACCGTGATTAGAAGAGATCGGATTGACTACATGGACGTTTCTCCTAAGCAGGTTGTGTCTGCTGCAACAGCATGTATTCCATTCTTGGAAAACGATGACTCCAACCGTGCCCTAATGGGAGCAAACATGCAGAGACAGGCCGTTCCTCTCATGCAGCCGGAAGCACCGCTTGTAGGTACTGGAATGGAATATGTATCCGCGAAGGATTCAGGTTCTGCTGTAATCTGCAAGCACAATGGCGTTGTGGAACACATTGAGGCACGAGAAGTTTGGGTGCGCAGAATTCAGGAAATTGATGGGCAGGAAATAAAAGGCGATCTTGATAAATACCGCCTGCAAAAATTTGTCCGTTCCAATCAAGGAACCTGCTATAACCAGCGTCCAATCGTAAGTGTAGGTAACCGTGTTGTCAAAGGTGAAATCCTTGCAGACGGTCCATCCATGGATCAAGGGGAATTGGCACTTGGCCGAAATGTTCTCGTAGGATTTATGACATGGGAAGGCTATAACTACGAAGATGCGATCATCATGAGTGAAAGACTCGTAAAAGATGATGTTTATACATCGATTCATATTGAAGAATATGAATCGGAAGCCAGGGATACAAAACTTGGTCCTGAAGAAATGACAAGAGATATTCCAAACGTTGGGGAAGATGCTCTTAAGAACCTTGATGAGCGCGGAATCATCCGGATTGGTGCGGAAGTCAAGGACGGCGACTTGCTCGTCGGAAAAGTAACACCAAAAGGTGTAACAGAGCTGACAGCTGAAGAGCGCCTGCTTCACGCAATCTTTGGTGAAAAAGCACGTGAAGTTCGGGATACTTCCCTTCGAGTGCCTCATGGCGGCGGCGGAATCGTCTTGGATGTAAAAGTGTTCAACCGTGAAGACGGTGACGAGCTTTCTCCAGGTGTGAACCAGCTTGTTCGTGTATATATTGTTCAGAAAAGGAAAATTTCCGAAGGGGACAAAATGGCGGGACGTCACGGTAACAAAGGGGTTATCTCACGTATTCTTCCAGAGGAGGATATGCCATACATGCCTGACGGCACACCTATTGATGTCATGCTTAACCCACTTGGGGTTCCTTCAAGGATGAACATCGGTCAGGTGCTTGAACTACATTTGGGTATGGCCGCAAGATACTTGGGACTGCACATGGCATCTCCGGTATTTGACGGTGCAACCGAAGAGGATGTATGGGAAACGATTGAAGAAGCCGGCATGGCTTCTGATGCGAAAACAGTCCTTTATGACGGACGAACAGGAGAAGCTTTTGACAACCGTGTCTCCGTTGGTGTCATGTATATGCTGAAACTTGCGCATATGGTTGATGATAAGCTGCATGCCCGTTCTACAGGTCCTTACTCACTCGTTACTCAGCAGCCGCTTGGTGGTAAAGCCCAGTTTGGCGGTCAGCGTTTCGGGGAGATGGAAGTATGGGCGCTTGAAGCATACGGTGCAGCATACACTCTTCAAGAAATCCTTACTGTAAAATCTGACGATGTTGTTGGACGTGTAAAAACATATGAAGCAATTGTCAAAGGTGAAAACGTCCCAGAACCGGGCGTTCCAGAATCATTTAAGGTTCTAATCAAAGAACTGCAAAGCCTTGGAATGGATGTTAAAATCCTGTCTGGGGACGAACAGGAAATTGAGATGCGCGAGCTTGAGGACGACGATGACCTTCACCAGGCAGACACTTTGAACATTGCTCCTGAAACTAAAGTGGAAGAAACAGCTGCTACAAAGGAGTAAATGATGTCAGATAAGGCAATTAGGGTAAAACCTGTATATGAAAAGGGAGGTAGGCCCCTTGCTGGATGTAAATAACTTCGAGTATATGAAAATCGGTCTTGCTTCACCTGATAAGATCCGTTCATGGTCTTTTGGTGAAGTAAAAAAACCGGAAACAATTAACTATAGAACTTTAAAGCCAGAGAAGGACGGCCTTTTCTGCGAGCGGATCTTTGGTCCGACTAAAGACTGGGAATGCCACTGTGGAAAATACAAACGAGTGCGATATAAAGGCGTCGTTTGTGACCGATGCGGTGTGGAAGTGACCAGGGCAAAAGTTCGCCGTGAACGCATGGGGCACATCGAACTGGCTGCTCCTGTTTCTCACATCTGGTACTTCAAAGGAATTCCAAGCCGGATGGGACTTCTATTGGATATGTCCCCCCGGGCTTTGGAAGAAATTATTTATTTCGCTTCTTATGTAGTGACGGATCCTGCAGACACTACGCTTGAGAAGAAGCAGCTTTTATCTGAAAGGGAATATCGTGTTTATCGTGAAAAGTACGGTTCAACCTTCAGCGCTGGAATGGGAGCGGAGGCTATTAAGAAGCTTCTGCAAGACATAGATCTTGACAAGGAAGTTGAAATCCTGAAAGAAGAGCTCAAAACAGCACAGGGCCAGCGTCGTACACGCGCTATTAGAAGGCTTGAGGTGCTAGAAGCTTTCCGTCATTCTGGAAATCATCCGGATTGGATGGTGCTGGATGTACTTCCTGTTATTCCTCCGGAATTACGCCCAATGGTTCAACTTGAGGGCGGCAGGTTCGCTACATCGGATCTGAACGATTTATACCGTCGTGTCATTAACCGGAACAATCGTCTGAAAAGACTCTTGGATCTTGGAGCTCCTGGCATCATCGTCCAAAATGAAAAGCGGATGCTGCAGGAAGCTGTGGATGCTCTCATTGATAATGGACGAAGAGGCCGTCCGGTTACAGGACCTGGAAATCGTCCGCTCAAATCCCTCTCACATATGCTGAAAGGTAAGCAAGGGCGTTTTCGTCAAAACTTGCTTGGTAAGCGGGTAGACTATTCAGGCCGTTCTGTTATCGTCGTTGGACCAAGTCTGAAGATGTATCAATGCGGACTTCCAAAAGAGATGGCTTTGGAATTGTTCAAACCATTTGTTATGAAGGAACTCGTAGAAAAAGGCTTGGCTCATAATATTAAAAGCGCCAAGCGTAAAATCGAACGTGTTCATCCGGAGGTTTGGGATGTACTGGAAGAGGTCATCCGTGAACACCCAGTACTTTTAAACCGTGCACCGACGTTGCACAGGCTGGGAATTCAGGCGTTTGAACCAACTCTTGTTGAAGGAAGGGCAATCCGCCTTCACCCGCTTGTGTGTACGGCTTATAATGCGGACTTTGACGGTGACCAAATGGCTGTCCATGTTCCGTTATCTGCTGAAGCTCAGGCAGAAGCAAGGCTTTTGATGCTGGCAGCACAGAACATCTTGAACCCAAGAGATGGCAAGCCAGTTGTTACACCTTCTCAGGATATGGTTCTCGGGAACTATTATCTGACGCTGGAGCGCGAAGGTGCTACAGGAGAGGGTATGGTATTCGGCAATGCAGATGAGGCGCTTTTGGCGTATTATAACGGGTATATCCACCTGCATTCACGGATTGCAATCCATGTAGATTCTTTGCCGAATGAAAGATTCTCTGAGGAACAGCGTAAAAAATTGTTGGTAACGACTATGGGTAAAATTATTTTTAATGAAATTTTGCCAACTTCGTTCCCATACATCAATGAACCGACGAAAGAGAATTTGGAACTAAATACGCCAGAAAAGTATTTTGTTAATACAACAGAGAATGTTGCGGAATTTATTAAAAAACAACCATTGGTTAAACCATTTAAAAAGAAAATTCTCGGAAATATTATCGCTGAAATCTTTAAAAGGTTCCAGGTCACTGAGACATCCAAAATGCTTGATAGCATGAAGGATCTTGGTTTCAAATATTCAACTAAAGCGGGAATTACGGTTGGCGTATCTGATATCGTGGTTCTTGCAGAGAAAGAAGCTATTCTTGAGGAAGCTCAGACCAAAGTTGACAATGTCCTGAAGCAGTTCAAGAGAGGGCTCATCACAGATGAAGAACGCTATGACCGCGTCATTTCCATCTGGAGTGCCGCAAAAGACGAAATTCAGGATAGGTTGATGCAATCCTTGGAAAACCTCAACCCGATTTACATGATGAGTGACTCTGGTGCGAGGGGTAACCCTTCCAACTTTACACAGTTGGCGGGTATGCGTGGACTCATGGCCAACCCGGCTGGGCGGATTATCGAACTTCCAATTAAATCAAGCTTCCGGGAAGGATTGACAGTACTCGAGTACTTTATTTCTACCCACGGAGCGCGTAAAGGATTGGCTGATACCGCTCTGAAGACAGCTGACTCAGGTTACTTGACAAGAAGGCTGGTGGATGTAGCGCAGGATGTTATTGTCCGTGAGGATGACTGTGGTACTGACCGAGGCTTGCTTGTTTCAGCGCTAAAAGATGGCACAGAAGAAATCGAGTCTTTGGAAGAAAGGCTGATTGGACGCTTCACTCGGAAAAAGATCGTTCATCCTGAGACAGGGGAAACTATTATTGAAGAGAATACCCTTATTACAGAAGATACGGCGAAAGAAATCGTCAACGTGGGAATCGACAAAGTCTGGATTCGCTCGGCGTTTACTTGTAATACGCGCCATGGCGTTTGTAAAAAATGCTACGGTCGCAACCTGGCAACTGGTTCAGTAGTAGATGTTGGTGAAGCGGTAGGAATCATTGCCGCTCAGTCAATTGGAGAGCCAGGTACACAGCTTACGATGAGAACCTTCCACACTGGTGGGGTAGCTGGAGACGATATCACGCAAGGTCTTCCGCGTATTCAGGAATTGTTCGAAGCCCGTAATCCGAAAGGGCAAGCAGTCATCTCTGAAATCAGCGGTGTTGTTACTGCCATCAATGAGGGCAGAGATCGTCAGCATGAAATTGTCATACAGGGCGAGATTGAAAGCAAAACATATAATGCACCGTATACAGCTCGACTGCGTGTAGCAGTGAACGATCGAGTTGAACGTGGACAGGAATTGACCGAAGGATCCATTGATCCGAAGGAACTGTTGCGTGCCAAAGACGTGGCTGCTGTACAAGAGTATCTTTTACTCGAGGTACAAAAGGTTTACCGCATGCAAGGGGTTGAAATTGGTGACAAGCACATCGAAGTGATGGTTCGCCAGATGCTGCGGAAAGTCAGAGTAACAGATGCGGGAGAGACCGATGTACTGCCGGGAACATTACTCGATATTCACCAGTTTACGGATGCAAACGAAAAAGTGTTGCTTGAAGGAAACCAGCCTGCAACCGGACGTCCGGTATTGCTCGGTATTACAAAAGCATCGCTTGAGACAGATTCCTTCTTGTCAGCTGCTTCATTCCAAGAAACAACCCGTGTGTTGACAGACGCTGCCATTAAAGGCAAGCGGGATGAGTTGCTTGGCCTGAAAGAGAACGTCATTATTGGAAAACTGGTTCCTGCCGGAACTGGAATGCAGCGCTACAGAAGAGCGAGTGCTGTGTTGAGGAAAGAAGAAGACGGTGTAGTCAACGTAGAATAACAGTAAAACCGCCGGCATTTTGCCGGCGGATTCTTGTAAAAAAAGAGAATCGTCTTGTGCTTACAGTGCTAAGCAGGGCGCTTATTTTCTTAAGCAAAAATTTGCTTTTATTGTTGACATTAAAAATACCAGATGATAATATATTCAAGGTGATCCTATCATAATAACCTGTTACTTTGGAGGATGCGTAAAATTGTCTTATGAAAAAGTATTGCAGGATGCAAATTTGATTATAGGAACAAAGCAAACAGTAAGAGCTCTGAAATCAGGTCATGCGAAGGAAGTTTTCGTTGCGCAGGACGCCGACTCCAAGATTACGGATAACATCATTAGTACAGCGAAAGAGCTGGATGTACCCGTTACGAAGGTCGACTCCATGAAAAAACTTGGCAAAGCATGTGGTATTGATGTAGGTGCAGCAGCTGTTGCCATCATTCACTAAAGGTGTTTTTGCAAAAGGACGCGTATGTTGTCCACAAAAACTTGTTTTTTTTGCTTTAAAAAGAACCACCTGGATGTGTGGGTCTATAGAAAAGCGGAAAGGAGGAAACATTAATGCCTACAATTAATCAGTTGGTACGCAAACCAAGAAAGTCAAAAGTAACTACTTCTGACTCTCCAGCACTTAACAAAGGGTACAATAGCTTCAAGAAAGCAAGCACAAACGTTTCTTCTCCACAAAAGCGTGGCGTTTGTACTCGTGTTGGTACAATGACACCTAAAAAACCGAACTCTGCACTTCGTAAATATGCTCGTGTTCGTTTGACGAACGGAATTGAGGTAACTGCCTATATTCCTGGAATCGGACATAACCTTCAAGAGCACAGTGTTGTATTGATTCGCGGTGGACGTGTTAAAGACTTACCGGGTGTACGTTATCACATCGTTCGTGGTGCACTTGATACTGCTGGTGTTGAGAACCGCGCACAAAGCCGTTCTAAATATGGAACAAAACGCCCTAAAGAGAAAAAATAATGTAATATTATTCACTGTTTGTGAAAGGAGGAACACCAATGCCACGTAAAGGACCAGTTGCAAAAAGAGACGTGCTTCCTGATCCATTATACAACTCTAAGCTTGTAACTCGTTTGATCAACAAATTGATGATCGACGGTAAGAGAGGAAAAGCACAATCTATCCTATATTCAGCATTTAACCTAGTTCAAGAAAGAAGCGGTAAAGACGCAATGGAGGTCTTTGACCAAGCTTTGAAAAACATCATGCCGGTCTTGGAAGTAAGAGCTCGCCGTGTAGGTGGAGCGAACTACCAAGTGCCAGTTGAAGTTCGTCCAGAACGTCGTTCAACATTAGGTCTTCGTTGGTTAGTGAACTACGCACGTCTTCGTGGAGAAAAAACCATGGAAGAGCGTTTAGCCAATGAAATTCTTGATGCTGCAAACAACAGCGGCGCTTCAGTTAAGAAGCGTGAAGAGACACATAAAATGGCTGAGGCAAACAAAGCATTTGCCCACTATCGCTGGTAAAATTATTACTATTTATAAACTAGGAAGGAGAAAGACGAGATGCCTAGAGAGTTCTCCTTAGAAAAGACTCGTAATATCGGGATCATGGCTCATATTGATGCCGGTAAAACAACGACAACCGAGCGCATCCTTTTCTATACAGGGCGAATCCACAAAGTGGGCGAAACTCACGAAGGTGCTTCCCAGATGGACTGGATGGAACAAGAGCAGGAGCGTGGAATCACAATCACATCTGCTGCTACAACAGCACAGTGGAAAGGATACCGCGTCAATATTATTGACACTCCTGGTCACGTAGACTTCACTGTTGAAGTTGAACGTTCCTTAAGGGTTCTTGATGGAGCTGTAACAGTTCTTGATGCCCAATCAGGCGTTGAACCACAAACTGAAACAGTTTGGCGCCAGGCAACAACTTATGGAGTTCCACGAATTGTTTTCGTTAATAAAATGGATAAAATCGGTGCGGACTTTTTATATGCAGTAAAAACTCTTCATGATCGTCTGGATGCCAATGCACATCCAATCCAGCTTCCAATCGGGGCGGAGGATACTTTTAGAGGTATTGTAGACCTTGTTGAAATGAAGGCTTGGATCTATGAGGGCGATGTATTAGATGCTACTGAATCAGAGATTCCGGAAGATCTTCAAGATCAAGCGGAAGAACTGCGTGCAAGCTTAATTGAGGCTGTAGCAGACTTTGATGAAGAGCTTATGATGAAATATCTCGAAGGAGAAGAAATCTCTAACGAAGAGCTTAAGGCCGCAATCCGTTCAGCAACTTTGAAAGTTGAATTCTACCCTGTACTTTGTGGAACAGCTTTCAAAAACAAAGGCGTTCAGCCTGTGCTGGATGCAGTTGTTGATTACTTGCCTGCTCCGACAGATATTGAAGCAATTAAAGGGATTGTACCTGGTACAGACGAGGAACTTCAGCGTCATGCTGATGATAAAGAGCCATTTTCCGCTCTTGCTTTCAAAGTAATGACTGACCCTTATGTTGGTCGTTTGACTTTCTTCCGCGTGTACTCAGGCGTTCTGGAGTCTGGTTCTTACGTTCAAAACTCTACTAAAGGAAAACGTGAGAGAATCGGACGTATTCTTCAAATGCATGCGAACCACCGTGAAGAGATCACTACTGCTTACAGCGGTGACATCGCGGCAGCGGTAGGATTGAAAGACACAGGTACAGGTGATACGCTTTGTGACGAAAAGAACCTTGTCATTCTTGAGTCTATGGAATTCCCTGAGCCGGTTATTTCAGTCGCTATCGAACCAAAATCAAAAGCGGACCAAGATAAAATGGGCACTGCACTTGCGAAATTGCAAGAAGAAGACCCGACTTTCCGCGCTGAAACAAACACGGAAACTGGCCAAGTAGTCATCTCGGGTATGGGTGAACTTCACCTTGATATCCTTGTTGACCGCATGAAGCGTGAGTTCAAAGTAGAAGCCAACGTGGGTGCTCCGCAGGTTTCTTACCGCGAAACATTCCGTTCTTCCGCCCAAGTAGAAGGAAAGTTCGTTCGCCAATCAGGTGGACGTGGACAGTTCGGGCACGTTTGGATTGAATTCTCTCCAAATGAAGAAGGAAAAGGCTTTGAATTTGAAAATGCGATTGTTGGTGGTGTTGTTCCACGTGAATACATTCCTGCAGTTCAAGCTGGGCTTGAAGATGCACTGGATCAAGGTGTCATCGCAGGTTATCCGCTGATTGATGTCAAAGCAAAATTGTATGATGGTTCCTACCATGACGTTGACTCGAATGAGATGGCGTTTAGGATTGCTGCCTCTATGGCACTTAAAAACGCAGCAAAGAAATGTGACCCTGTCTTACTTGAACCACTTATGAAGGTTGAAGTCGTAGTCCCTGAAGAATATCTTGGGGATATCATGGGTGATGTTACATCTCGTCGTGGACGTGTTGAAGGTATGGAAGCGAGAGGTAACGCACAAGTGGTAAAAGCTTTCGTTCCACTTTCCGAAATGTTCGGATATGCAACATCCCTTCGTTCCAATACGCAAGGGCGCGGTACTTACACAATGCACTTTGACCACTATGAAGAAGTACCAAAATCCATCGCTGAAGAGATCATCAAGAAAAATAGCGGTGAATAATTGATTTTATGGCATCTATCAAGTATAACTACTAATAGATGATATTCGGGTAGCTTTAAAGTGAGGAAATAGATCCTCCTTTGAAGCGTTCACCCATACTTATTATTTTTTAAAATTAAAGGAGGATTTCCTAATGGCTAAGGAAAAATTTGATCGTTCCAAAGAACATGCGAATATTGGTACAATTGGTCACGTTGACCATGGTAAAACAACTTTGACTGCTGCGATTGCTACTGTTCTTTCTAAGAAATTGGGTGGAGAAGCTAAGTCTTACGACCAAGTTGACAACGCACCTGAAGAAAAAGAGCGTGGAATCACAATCTCTACTTCTCACATTGAATATGAAACTGACAAGCGTCACTATGCACACGTTGACTGCCCAGGACACGCTGACTATGTTAAAAACATGATCACTGGTGCTGCTCAAATGGACGGAGCTATCCTTGTTGTATCAGCTGCTGATGGCCCAATGCCACAAACTCGTGAGCACATCCTTCTTTCTCGTCAAGTAGGTGTTCCATACATCGTTGTATTCATGAACAAATGTGACATGGTTGACGATGAAGAACTTCTTGAATTAGTTGAAATGGAGATCCGTGATCTTCTTTCTGAATATGAATTCCCTGGCGATGACATTCCTGTTATCAAAGGTTCTGCTCTTAAAGCTCTTGAAGGAGAAGCAGAGTGGGAAGAGAAAATCATTGAATTGATGGACGCTGTTGATGAGTATATCCCAACTCCAACTCGTGATACTGACAAGCCATTCATGATGCCTGTTGAGGACGTATTCTCTATCACTGGTCGTGGAACAGTTGCTACTGGCCGTGTTGAGCGTGGACAAGTTAAAGTCGGTGAGGAAGTAGAAATCATCGGTCTTGCTGAAGAGTCCAAGAAAACAACTGTTACTGGAGTAGAAATGTTCCGTAAGCTTCTCGACTATGCCGAAGCTGGAGACAACATTGGTGCACTTCTTCGTGGGGTTGCGCGTGAAGACATCCAACGTGGACAAGTTCTGGCTAAACCTGGAACAATCACTCCACACACTAAATTTAAATCTGAAGTTTACGTTCTTTCTAAAGAAGAAGGTGGACGTCATACTCCATTTTTCTCTAACTACCGCCCTCAGTTCTACTTCCGTACAACTGACGTAACTGGTATCTGTAACCTTCCTGAAGGTGTAGAAATGGTTATGCCTGGCGATAACGTTGAAATGACAGTAGAACTTATTTCTCCAATCGCGATTGAAGAAGGAACTAAATTCTCAATCCGTGAAGGTGGACGTACAGTAGGCGCTGGTGTCGTTGCTGCAATTGAAAAATAAGTCGACTGACTTATGATAAAAGAGTAGGGGACTGATCAACCCTACTCTTTTTTAGGTTTCTATACTTTGAGGAGTGCGTCATGAATATAACTTTCAATTGGAATAAACTGGAGTTCTAGGATTCTCCGGCTGCATTGTAGCATAACTCATTCTTACCATAGAAAAAAGCACCTCAAGTTGTATTTGAACCAACTAAAGATGCTTTTTATTTACCCCTATCTATAGGGTAAACCATTTCTAGGAGTTTTCCTCCAAAATTATTACTTCGTCAAGCCGTCGTATATGATGTCAATGTTATACTTTAGATACTTAACATACGTATCGACTTCATCTCCTGGTTTTCCAATTTCATCAGAATAGATCGGCTTTTCATAGATTGGTACTCCAGATTCCTTGGAAACTGTCTCCATTGGACGCGGGTCAACATTAGATTCTCGGAAAAGGATCGGAACATTATGTTCTTTAAGGAACCCAAGAAGTTCTTTAATTTGTGTAGGTGAACCATTTTCTTCTGTATCAATCGCCCAGATATAGCCTTCCTTTAATCCATAGCGGCTAGTCATATATTGAAAAGCTCGCTCACTTGTTACTAAGGTCTTATCTTCTTTAGGTATGCTGCTAAGTTTTTCTTCGTATTCTTTTTCAATGTCTTTCAATCTTTCCAAATAAGCATTGCCGCGTTTTTCGTAGTTTTCTTTTTTATCAGGATCGATTTTGATGAAGGCATCTATCATGTCCTCAGCCATTTGAATTCCTACATTGGGGTCAATGAAAGCATGTGGATTAATTTCTTCTTCTTTCCCGTCATCGCTTGTAATATGCATCGGCTCAACACGTTCCGTCAAACTGAAGATCTTCTCTTCTTTCTGTCCAACAGAATCAATCATTTTAAAGAACCAGCCATCTTTTCCGCCTTCAAGGTTTAATCCATTATAGAAAAGCACATCTGCATCAGTAGCTGCTTTAATATCTTCAGGCAAAGGTTCATATTCGTGAGGATCTGTACCTGTAGGGACTAAGTTATGGATAACGACATCATCCCCGCCAATTTCCTTTGCAAGGTCTTCGATGATTGTAAATGACGTGACGACTTTCAATACCCCATCATCTTTAGATCCTGAACTACCCCCGGAATTTGAGGTCGATTTCTTATCCCCGCACGCTGCAAGTAAAAATACTGCGATACTTGCCAGCGCAATCCATTTCATAAATTTCTTCATTTTCTACTAAACTCCCTTTCATTCTAGAAAATATTTCTCTATTAGGCAGGTTTCAGCGCCTAACCAACTGATATTCTTTGTTTGTTCGTTTTTAACATTCTCCAAAGAATCCCCTGTTTTGGAGAGAATAAAAATGCGACCAAGAAAAACACGGTTGTAGCTAATGCTATCACTGGTCCGGATGGCAGATTATAGACAAAGCTGAAATATAATCCGACGATGGAAGAGAGTGCGCCAAATATCGATGCAAGCACAATCATCGTGGATAGTCTGTTTGTCAAAAGATAAGCTGTTGATGCCGGAGTAATTAACATGGAAACAACGAGAATAACTCCCACTGTCTGTAACGATGCGACAGTGACAAGTGTTAGAAGCGCCATGATCATATAATGGATCAACCTTGTTTTAAGTCCATAAGCTGCGGCCATTGTTTCATCAAAGCTTGAAACGAGTAACTCCTTATAAAACAGAACAACAACAAGGATGACTGCAGCTCCAACAATCAGGGTCAGCCACATATCAGACGTTCTGACCGAAAGGACGTTTCCAAACAAAATCTGCGTTAAGTCCGTTGCACTTTGAGCAAGGGTAATTAAAATAATTCCCAAAGCAAATGCCGCAGTAAAAACAATGCCGATTGAAGAGTCATTTTTAATCCGGCTGTTTTGACTGATTAACCCGATACCGAGTGCTGTCAGGATCCCTGTCGCTACGGCGCCGTAGAAAAAATTGATTCCAAGCATGTATGAAATAGCTACTCCGGGAAGAACGGCATGAGAAATCGCGTCCCCCATCAAGGCCATTCCGCGCAAAACGATGAAACTGCCAATAACACCGCAAATAATCCCGACTATAATGGAGGTTACAAAAGCTTTTTGCAGAAACTCATAAGTCATTAAATCATTCAAGAACTCCATCATACTCCGACCCCCAAACTTTCAAGCATATTGATCGGTGCTTTGTATGCTGCCTGCATCAATTCGGGTTTGAAGACAAGATCTACAGGGCCTGCGCCGATTAATTCTTTATTGATAAGAATGAGGTCGTCAAAATAACTTTGTACTTTCATTAAATCATGGTGAACGACAAACACCGTTTTACCTTCATCACGCAACCCCTTTAAAATGTGAATGATGACTTCTTCACTGGAAACATCAATTCCAACAAATGGTTCATCTAAGAAGAAATACTCTGCATTTTGTGCCAAAGAACGTGCAAGGAATACTCTTTGCTGCTGTCCTCCAGACAGCTCGCCGATTTGGCTGTTTGCAAACTGTTCCATACGCACTTTTGCAAGACACTCCATTGCCCATTCTTTGTCTTTCTTTTTCGGACGGTGAAAAAGGCCCAATTTTGGATAGGTTCCAAGCAGCACTGTGTCTTTAACAATAATCGGAAAATCCCAATCAATATTTGACCGTTGGGGAACATATGCAATCTTTTTCCTCATCTCTTTTAACGGCCGTCCACCAATATTGATCTGCCCGCTGTCCCTTGGTATTAATCCCAAGGCTGCTTTCATCATCGTGGATTTACCAGCGCCATTTGGTCCAATAATCCCGACTAATTTTCCATGGCTACAAGTGTAATTAATGTTCTTTAGAACTTCTTTTCCATAGTAGGAAACAGATAAATTGCGCACGGATATAGCCTGATCTTTCAAAACCATCACCTTCTTTTCTATAAACAATGTATATTATTTTTTAGCCAACCACTACTATATTGCCTGAAAGACAAATAGTTGCATTAGGGAAACTTATTAATCATAATATACAAACCGAGCCGTTTTGTAAACACCATTCAGACAAAAAAATAATTTTCAACGATAAATGCAGCAGAAAAAACCTTGTTGAAAAATGGTTAAAACGTCAGTATAATAAAACAGTCAAATTTAACGGCATTATTTGCTGTTTCGTATTGCAATGACTATCTATTGTATGTATAATGTATAATGTTGGTCATTTGACAGCAATGATGCGGAAGGTTGCCGACACACCCGGCCGCTTTGCCATGGCGAGTGTGGGGGAAATTTCCGCGGAGTATGTCTATTTTAAAAATAGGCGAAAAGGAGGGAAAGTAATGGCAAAACAAAAAATCCGGATTAGATTGAAAGCTTACGATCACAGAATTTTGGATCAGTCTGCAGAAAAGATTGTAGAAACGGCAAAACGTTCAGGTGCTAATGTATCAGGACCAATTCCGCTTCCAACAGAGAAATCTGTTTACACAATCTTGCGTGCGGTTCATAAATACAAGGACTCCCGCGAGCAATTCGAAATGCGGACGCATAAACGTCTGATCGACATCATCAGCCCTACACCACAAACTGTAGATTCTTTGATGAGACTCGACTTGCCGTCCGGCGTGGACATTGAAATCAAACTTTAATAAATAATTAATGAAAGAAAGCAGGAGGTGTGACTCATGGCCAAAGGAATCTTAGGTAGAAAAATCGGTATGACGCAGATTTTTGCTGAAGACGGAAGACTTCTCCCTGTAACAGTTGTAGAAGCTGCTCCTAACGTTGTTCTTCAAAAGAAGACAGTTGAGACAGACGGATATGAAGCTGTTCAAATCGGTTTTGAAGACAAACGCGAAAAGCTGGCTAACAAACCTGAAAAAGGACATGTAGCTAAAGCAGAAACTGCACCTAAGCGCTTCGTACGTGAGTTAAATAACGTAAATCTAGATGAATATGAAGTTGGTCAAGAGATCAAGGTTGATATTTTCGCAGAAGGCGACGTAGTGGATGTAACAGGAATTTCTAAAGGGAAAGGTTTCCAAGGTGTTATCAAACGCCACGGTCAAGGCCGCGGACCAATGTCCCACGGTTCCCACTTCCACCGCAGCCCTGGATCAATGGGTGCTGTTGACCCAGCTCGTGTATTCAAGCAAAAGAAACTTCCAGGACAAATGGGTGGACAGAAAATCACTGTTCAAAACCTTGAAATTGTCAAAGTTGATGCAGAACGCAATCTTCTTTTGATCAAAGGAAATGTCCCTGGATCAAAGAAAGCCATGCTAGAAATCAAAACTGGAATCAAGGTTAAATAAATATTTTCGTAAAGAAAGGAGGAAATGAAATGCCAAAAGTAGCCGTATATAATCAAGAAGGTTCTAAGGTCGGAGAAGTAGATCTTAACGATTCTATTTTCGGTATTGAGCCAAATAACCATGTTTTATTTGAAGCAATCGTTATGCAGCAGTCTTCATTAAGACAAGGTACATCTAAAGTAAAAACACGTTCGGAAGTGCGCGGCGGCGGACGTAAACCGTGGCGCCAAAAGGGTACAGGTAGAGCACGACAAGGATCTATCCGCTCACCACAATGGCGCGGTGGTGGAACAGTATTCGGACCAGTTCCACGCAGCTACAGCTACAAGCTTCCTAAGAAAGTACGCCGTCTTGCAATCAAATCAGCATTGTCAGCTAAAGCTTTGGAAGAAAGCATCCTTGTAGTAGAAGCGTTGACTTTCGATGCTCCTAAAACAAAGGAATTTGCTACAGTTTTGAAAAGCTTGCCAGTTGGCAAAAAAGCGTTGGTTGTAACGGATGTTCCAGAAGACAATGTGGCACTTTCTGCAAGAAACATCCCAGGAGTTACAGTGATTGATGCAAACAGCATCAACGTGCTTGATGTTGTTGGACATGAAACATTGATCCTGACGAAAGCCGCAGTTGAAAAAGTCGAGGAGGTGCTTGGGTAATGGATGCACGTGACGTTATAAAGCGCCCCGTAATTACAGAGCGTTCCATGGACATGACAGCTGACAAGAAGTATACTTTCGAAGTTGACGTCAGAGCCAACAAAACACAGGTGAAAGACGCAGTAGAAAGCATTTTTGATGTAAAAGTCGCAAAAGTCAATGTCATGAACTACAAAGGTAAATTCAAACGGATGGGCCGTTTTGCAGGCTACACAAACAAACGCCGCAAAGCAGTGGTCACTTTGACTGAAGACAGCAAAGAAATCGAATTTTTTGAAGTTTAATCTTTAATTTTTCAATAAATGTAGAGGAGGGAAAAAAATGGCGATCAAAAAATACAAACCTACCTCCAACGGTCGACGTAACATGACGGGCTTAGATTTTTCCGAAATCACTACTGATAAGCCGGAAAAAACTTTGCTTGCGCCTCTTAACAGAAAAGGCGGCCGTAACAGTCAAGGTAGGACTACAGTTCGTCATCGCGGGGGCGGTCATAAACGTCAATATCGTATCATCGACTTCAAACGCAACAAAGATGGTATACCCGGACGCGTTGCTACTATCGAATACGATCCAAACCGTTCCGCAAACATTGCTTTGATCCACTATAATGATGGTGAAAAGCGTTATATTTTAGCTCCAAAAAACCTTCAAGTGGGCATGGAAATCATGTCTGGTCCTGAAGCTGATATTAAAGTAGGAAATGCTCTTCCGCTTTCTTCCATTCCAGTTGGTACAGTTGTACACAACATCGAATTGAAACCTGGTAAAGGCGGTCAGCTTATCCGTTCCGCAGGAACATCAGCTCAGGTTCTTGGTAAAGAAGGTGCAAAATACGTACTTGTCCGTTTGAACTCAGGTGAAGTGCGCATGATCCTTGCTACCTGCCGTGCGACAGTCGGTGAAGTAGGCAATGAGCAGCATGAACTTGTAACAATCGGTAAAGCAGGTCGTTCTCGCTGGTTGGGCAGACGTCCTCACGTTCGTGGTTCCGTTAAGAACCCTAACGACCATCCACATGGTGGGGGAGAAGGAAAAGCACCAATCGGTCTTAAGTCTCCTGTTACTCCTTGGGGCAAACCTACAATCGGTTATAAAACAAGGAAGAAAACAAACAAGTCGGATAAATTTATTGTACGCCGCCGCAAAAAATAACGAGATTGTCCTACGGTTCTTTAATCGGACCGTAGCGCAATCACGAAGGGAGGTACCAGCATGGGTCGCAGCCTAAAAAAAGGACCTTTTGTAGATGAGCATTTGATGAAAAAAGTTGAGAACTTAAATGAGTCTGACAAGAAACAAGTGATCAAAACTTGGTCTCGCCGTTCCACAATCTTCCCGGTGTTTGTCGGACATACAATCGCAGTCTACGATGGACGCAAGCATGTTCCAGTTTACATCAGTGAAGATATGGTTGGCCACAAGCTCGGTGAATTTGCGCCAACTCGTACTTATAGAGGTCATGCCGCAGATGACAAAAAAACAAGACGCTAATGAGAGGAGGGCATCCTAATGCAAGCAAAAGCTGTTGTTAGAACAGTTAGAATTGCTCCTCGTAAAGCACGCCTGGTCGTCGATCTTATTCGAGGAAAGCAAGTAGGCGAAGCAATTGCCATCTTGAAGCATACTCCAAAAGCAGCTTCTCCGATTGTAGAAAAGCTTTTGAAGTCTGCTGTAGCAAATGCAGAGCATAACTATGACATGGACGTAAACAACCTTTTAGTATCGAAAGTATATGTTGATGAAGGTCCGACAATGAAACGTTTCAGACCACGCGCTCAAGGTAGAGCAAGCCAAATCAACAAACGAACAAGCCACATTACAATTGTGGTATCAGAACAGAAGGAGGGGTAGTTCGTGGGTCAAAAAGTAAACCCTATTGGAATGCGTATCGGTGTTATCCGTGATTGGGAATCAAAGTGGTACGCAGACAAAGAATACGCAACTTTACTTCACGAAGATATAAAGGTGCGTGAATATATCGAAAACCGGCTCAAAGACGCTTCAGTTTCGAAAATTGAAATCGAACGTGCCGCAAATCGCATTAACATCACTGTCCACACAGCGAAGCCAGGAATGGTTATCGGTAAAGGTGGAAGTGAGGTAGAAGCTCTAAGAAAAGCATTGAACAAGCTCACAGGCAAACGGGTTCACATCAACATCGTTGAAATCAAAAAAGCTGATTTGGACGCGAAGCTTGTTGCTGAAAACATCGCTCGTCAATTGGAAGCCCGGATCTCTTTCCGCCGTGCGCAAAAGCAGGCGATCCAGCGTACATTGCGTGCAGGTGCACAAGGTATCAAAACAATGGTTTCCGGCCGACTTGGCGGAGCTGATATCGCTCGTTCGGAACACTACAGCGAAGGAACTGTTCCACTTCATACACTTCGCGCAGATATCGACTATGCACATGCTGAAGCAGATACAACATACGGTAAGCTCGGCGTTAAAGTTTGGATTTACCGTGGAGAGGTCCTTCCAGAAAAGAAAAAGTCTGAGGAAGGAGGAAATTAATCATGTTAATGCCTAAAAGAGTGAAATACCGTCGTCCACATCGTGGGAACATGCGCGGTAAAGCAAAAGGCGGTACTGATGTAGCATTCGGTGAATACGGTCTTCAAGCTCTTGAAGCTTCCTGGATCACAAACCGTCAAATTGAAGCAGCAAGGATCGCCATGACACGTTATATGAAACGTGGCGGTAAAGTATGGATTAAAATTTTCCCTCATAAAGCTTATACGGCTAAGCCATTAGAAGTTCGGATGGGTTCCGGTAAAGGGGCTCCTGAAGGATGGGTAGCTGTAGTAAAACCTGGCAAGATCATGTTTGAAATTGCTGGTGTACCTGAAGAGGTGGCTCGTGAAGCCCTTCGACTTGCATCCCACAAACTTCCAATAAAATGTAAGTTTGTTAAACGAGAAGAAATTGGTGGTGAACGAAATGAAGGCTAAAGAAATCCGTGATTTGACCACTGCCGAAATTGAACAGAATATCAAGTCTTTAAAGGAAGAATTGTTTAACCTTCGCTTCCAGCTAGCTACAGGGCAATTAGAAAATACTGCCCGCATCCGAGAGGTCCGCAAAGGGATCGCCCGCATGAAAACGATCATTCGTGAAAGAGAGATCGGCATAACCAATCGATAGGTGAAAGGAGGTTGCGGATATGGCTGAACGCAATCAGCGTAAAGTATACACAGGTCGTGTTGTCTCCGATAAAATGGATAAAACTGTTACAGTAATGGTTGAAACATATAAAAAACACAGCTTGTACGGTAAACGTGTAAAATATTCCAAGAAATTCAAAACTCATGATGAGCATAATGAAGCTAAAGTTGGTGACGTAGTCCGTATTATGGAAACTCGCCCTCTATCGGCTACAAAACGCTTCCGTCTTGTAGAGGTAGTTGAAAAAGCGGTTATCATTTAATTTTGTTTCGGATAGTTGAGTCCGAAGGGAGGTAAACAAGATGATCCAACAAGAATCCCGTTTGAAAGTAGCTGACAACTCCGGTGCGCGTGAAGTATTGACAATTAAAGTGCTCGGTGGTTCAGGGCGTAAAACGGCAAACATCGGCGATGTCATTGTATGTACGGTGAAAAATGCAACACCTGGTGGCGTTGTCAAAAAAGGTGACGTTGTTAAAGCAGTTATCGTCCGCTCGAAATCAGGTGCACGCCGTCCGGACGGTTCCTACATCAAATTTGATGAAAATGCATGCGTCATTATTCGTGACGACCAAGCTCCAAGAGGAACTCGTATCTTCGGACCAGTGGCTCGTGAGCTCCGCGATAAAAACTTCATGAAAATTGTTTCTCTGGCACCAGAGGTTCTTTAATATAAACACAGATTTTCGTCACTCAAGGAGGTGCGATTCAAATGCACGTTAAAAAAGGCGACAAAGTGATGGTCCTTTCCGGCAAGGATAAAGGGAAAACAGGTACAGTACTTGCATCATTCCCTAAGAAAGAACGTGTACTTGTCGAAGGAATTAACATTGTGAAGAAGCATGCGAAACCTTCCCAAGAAAACCCGCAAGGCGGAATCTTTGACAAGGAAGCAGCTATTCATGCTTCAAATGTTATGGTCATTGATCCAAAAACGAATGAGCCAACAAGAATCGGCTATAAAAAAGTTACCGTCAAAGGCAAAGACGGTGTAGAAAAGGTCAAAAGCGTCCGGGTATCCAAGAAATCCGGTGAAGTTTTAGACAAAGATTTAAAAGACAAGATCATTAGTCAGTAAGTAGAAGAAGGGAGGTACACAATATGAACCGCCTAAAGGAAAAATATCAAAAAGAAATTACACCTGCTCTTATGAGCAAGTTCAACTATACATCAGTTATGCAAGTACCAAAAATCGAAAAAATCGTAATTAACATGGGTGTTGGCGATGCAGTTCAAAACGCTAAAGCACTTGATAATGCAGTGGAAGAACTTTCTATGATCACAGGTCAAAAACCTGTTGTGACAAAAGCGAAAAAATCCATTGCGGGATTCCGCCTTCGTGAAGGAATGCCGATTGGTGCTAAAGTAACACTTCGCGGTGAACGCATGTATGAGTTCTTCGACAAATTGGTTTCTGTATCATTGCCACGTGTTCGTGACTTCCGTGGAATCTCCAAGAAG
This sequence comes from Bacillus sp. HF117_J1_D, assembly GCA_009928435.1. Taxonomy (GTDB): domain Bacteria; phylum Bacillota; class Bacilli; order Bacillales; family Bacillaceae_C; genus Siminovitchia. The sequence continues at coordinate 35,437 of JAABNQ010000009.1, read as the reverse complement.
GCATTCGATGGACGCGGCAACTATACACTCGGAATCAAAGAGCAGCTCATTTTCCCAGAAATTGATTACGATAAAGTAAACAAAGTTCGCGGAATGGACATTGTTATTGTCACAACAGCTAACACTGATGAAGAATCACGTGAACTATTAACTGGATTTGGAATGCCATTTCAAAAGTAATCGTAAAAGGGAGGCGAAATAGTGGCTAAGAAATCAATGGTAGTCAAGCAGAAACGTACGCCTAAGTATAAAGTTCAAGAATATACACGTTGCGAGCGTTGCGGCCGTCCGCATTCTGTTCTTCGCAAATTTAAATTATGCCGTATCTGTTTCCGTGAATTAGCCTACAAAGGTCAAATTCCAGGCGTTAAAAAAGCCAGCTGGTAAGCCCGATATTGGGAAGGAGGTAAAAATTAATGGTTATGACTGATCCAATTGCAGACTTGCTTACAAGAATTCGAAACGCGAACATGGTCCGCCATGAGAAATTGGAAATTCCAGCTTCTAAAATCAAGAAGGACATTGCTGATATCCTTAAAAAAGAAGGTTTCATCCGTGATGTGGAATTCATCGAAGACAACAAGCAAGGTATTATCCGCATTTTTCTTAAATATGGAGCGAATAACGAGCGCGTTATTACCGGATTAAAGCGTATCAGCAAGCCCGGTCTTCGTGTTTATGCAAAAGCAAACGAGGTTCCAAAAGTACTGAACGGTTTAGGAATTGCGCTTGTATCAACTTCTCAGGGAGTACTCTCCGACAAAGAAGCAAGAGCGAAACAAGTCGGCGGCGAAGTACTCGCATATGTATGGTAATTTAGCAAAAAGAACGGAGGTGCAACAATGTCCCGTATAGGCAATAAACCAATTGAAATCCCTTCTGGCGTAACAGTGACAAAAGAAGCAGACAAAGTGACTGTTAAAGGGCCGAAAGGTGAACTGAGCAATACATTCAATTCAGATATCAATATCAGCATTGAAGACAATGTCATCAACGTGACTCGTCCATCCGATGCTAAAGAACACCGCTCCCTGCATGGAACTACACGTTCCCTTGTGGCAAACATGGTGGAGGGTGTATCTAAAGGCTTTGAAAAATCACTTGAGCTTGTCGGTGTTGGTTACCGTGCACAGAAACAGGGCAAGAAGCTTGTGCTTAACGTTGGCTATTCCCACCCTGTAGAATTTGAACCGGAAGACGGCATCGAAATCGATGTGCCATCCAATACAAAAGTAGTTGTTAAAGGCTATAACAAAGAAAGAGTCGGAGCATTGGCTTCTGACATTCGCGCTGTACGTCCGCCTGAGCCTTACAAAGGCAAAGGAATTCGCTACGAAGGCGAATATGTACGTCGTAAAGAAGGTAAGACAGGTAAATAAAGCCGCTAGGCATTGAAAGGAGTGACTCGCATGATTACAAAGCTTGATAAGAACAAAGTGCGCAAGAAAAGACATGCACGCGTCCGTACGAAAATCAGCGGAACAAACGAACGTCCACGTCTAAGTGTATACCGTTCTAACAAAAACATTTACGCTCAATTGATCGACGATGAAAACGGGGTAACTTTAGCAAGTGCCTCCACTCTTGATAAAGAGCTGAATATCGAGTCTGCCGGCAATGCAGAGGCTGCCCAAAAAGTGGGAGAGCTCATCGCAAAGCGAGCAGCGGATAAAAACATCAAATCAGTGGTATTTGACCGCGGCGGTTACTTATACCATGGGCGTGTAAAAGCATTAGCTGATGCAGCACGCGAGAATGGACTAGAATTTTAATACAAAAAGGAGGGACGGACTACATGAGTCAAATTGATGCCAACAAACTTGAACTAGAAGAACGCGTAGTTACAGTAAACCGTGTGGCAAAAGTTGTGAAAGGTGGACGCCGATTCCGCTTTACTGCATTGGTTGTAGTAGGCGACAAAAACGGCCATGTCGGATTCGGTACTGGAAAAGCTCAAGAAGTTCCAGAAGCAATCCGCAAAGCGATCGAAGATGCTAAGAAGAACATGGTTAATGTACCTTTAGTTGAATCAACAATTCCACACCAAATCATTGGCCGTTACGGCGGTGGGCAAGTATTGCTTAAACCGGCTAGTGCGGGTACTGGAGTTATTGCTGGGGGACCTGTCCGTGCGGTACTTGAGCTTGCTGGAATAGCTGATATTACGTCAAAATCACTTGGATCCAGCACACCAATTAACATGGTTCGTGCCACTGTCGAAGGAATCAAAAACCTGAAACGGGCCGAAGATGTAGCGAAACTTCGCAATAAAACAGTAGAAGAATTGTTAGGTTAAGGAGGGGAAATCATGGCACAAAAACTAGCAGTCACCCTCAAACGCAGCTTGATTGGACGGACACAAGATCAGCGTGACACTGTGAAAGCACTTGGGTTGCGCAAACTTCACCAAACAGTTGAGCATGATGATAATCCAGCTATTCGGGGAATGATTAAGAAAGTTTCCCATCTTATAGAAGTTAAAGAACAATAATCAACAAAAACTGAAGGAGGTGCGCAAAATGAAACTTCATGAGTTAAAACCTGCTGAAGGAGCTCGTAAAGAGCGCAACCGTGTCGGTCGCGGTATCGGTTCAGGAAACGGCAAAACTTCCGGCAGAGGACATAAAGGACAAAATGCCCGTTCAGGCGGCGGTGTACGCCTTGGATTTGAAGGTGGCCAAACTCCTTTATTCCAACGTTTGCCAAAACGTGGTTTTACAAACATCAACCGCAAAGAATATGCGGTCGTTAACTTGGACGCACTGAACCGCTTTGAAGACGGAACTGAAGTGACTCCTGAACTTTTGATTGAAACTGGAGTTGTTCGGAACGAAAAATCCGGTATCAAGATTCTTGCGAAAGGTAACATCGAGAAAAAGCTGGCTGTAAAAGCGAATAAATTCTCATCTGCTGCAAAAGAAGCTATTGAAGCTGCCGGCGGTTCAACTGAGGTGGTTTAATGTTTCAAACGATCTCCAACCTTATGCGTGTGCGGGATATAAGAAGAAAAATTATTTTCACCTTATTGATGCTGATTGTATTTCGGATCGGAGCTTTCATACCAGTTCCGAATGTTGATGCAAACGTACTGAAAATGCAAGATCAAGCCAGTCTATTTGGCTTTATGAATATTTTTGGCGGCGGTGCCCTGCAAAACTTCTCTATTTTTGCGATGGGTATTATGCCATACATTACGGCATCCATTATCGTTCAGCTTTTGCAAATGGATGTCGTGCCAAAGTTCACTGAATGGTCCAAGCAAGGTGAAGTGGGAAGGCGTAAACTGGCTCAGTTTACCCGCTACTTCACAATTGTTCTTGCCCTCATCCAAGCGTTGGGTATGTCTTACGGGTTTAATCGGATGACACAGCTTCAACTGATTAAAGATCCCGGATTTGGCACGTATATCACCATTGCCATCGTCTTGACTGCTGGAACAGCATTTTTGATGTGGCTGGGCGAACAAATTACAGCACATGGCGTTGGAAACGGCATTTCTATCATTATCTTTGCCGGAATTGTCGCTGGGATTCCAGGCGCTGTGAACCAGATCTATGCTCAGCAGTTTGAAGGTGCAGGGGACCAATTATTTATTCGAATTGTCGTCATGCTGCTCATCCTGCTTGCTATTATTGCCATTATTGTCGGCGTGGTCTTTGTCCAGCAGGCATTGCGTAAGATTCCAATCCAATATGCAAAGCGCATGGATGGACGTAACCCTGTCGGAGGACAAAATACCCATTTGCCTTTGAAGGTAAATGCAGCTGGAGTTATTCCAGTTATTTTCGCGAGCGCGTTTATTGTTACGCCACAAACGATTACGACATTCTTTGGTTCAAGTGAACTGGCAAGCACGATCCAATCGTTTTTTGACCATACAAAACCAGTCGGAATGATTATATATGTTGCATTGATTATTGCCTTTACTTATTTTTACGCATTTGTTCAAGTCAATCCTGAACAGGTTGCTGAAAATCTAAAAAAGCAAGGCGGCTATATACCAGGAATTCGTCCAGGCAAAAACACGCAGGAGTACATGACACGCGTTTTGTATCGACTGACTTTTGTTGGAGCCCTATTTCTGGCATTGATTTCAATTTTACCGGTATTCTTTATTAAATTTGCTGGATTGCCGGAAGCTGCCCAAATTGGTGGAACAGGATTGTTAATTGTTGTCGGTGTTGCGCTAGAGACGATGAAACAACTGGAGGCTCAACTGGTTAAGCGCCACTATAAAGGCTTCATTAAATAAAAGACGGGTAATTCCCGAATGAAAGCAAGGGGCGGTATGAATGAATTTAGTATTGATGGGACTCCCTGGAGCGGGTAAAGGTACACAAGCTGAAAGAGTTGTGGAGAATTACGGTATTCCACACATTTCAACAGGGGATATGTTCCGAGCTGCAATGAAAGAAGGTACAGAGCTAGGTATGCAAGCCAAATCCTTCATGGATAAAGGCGAGCTTGTCCCGGACGAAGTGACCATTGGAATTGTTCGCGAGCGCTTGAGCAAAGCAGATTGTGACAATGGATTCCTTTTGGATGGCTTCCCGAGAACAGTGCCGCAAGCCGAGGCTCTTGAAAATATCCTTACAGATCTGGGAAGAAAAATTGATTATGTGATCAATATTCAAGTAGACCAGGAAATTTTGATGGAAAGACTAACTGGGCGTCGTATTTGTAAAAGCTGCGGTGCCACTTATCATTTAGTCTTCAATCCGCCTGCTTCAGCAGGCGCTTGTGATCGCTGCGGTGGAGAACTGTATCAACGACCTGATGATAATGAAGAAACAGTTCAGAACAGACTTGAAGTAAATGTGAAGCAGACACAGCCACTTCTTGATTTTTATCAAGCAAAAGGCTATTTGAAAAATATCAATGGCCAGCAGCACATTGACCAGGTTTTCTCTGATATTGATTCACTTCTAAGGGATTTGAAATAATGATTATTTGCAAAACACCTCGAGAAATAGAAATCATGAGAGAAGCGGGACGGATTGTTGCGCTGACTCATCAAGAGTTGGTAAAGCATATTCAGCCAGGGATCACAACAAAAGAGATCGATTCGATTGCGGAAAAGTTCATCAAAAAACACGATGCGTATCCATCTTTCCTCGGGTATAACGGATTTAAGGGAAGTGTTTGTGCATCTGTCAATGAAGAGCTTGTTCACGGAATACCAGGTAACCGTGTCCTTAAGAATGGCGACATCATTACATTGGATATCGGAGCCGACTACAACGGCTATCATGGCGATTCTGCGTGGACATATGCAGTGGGTAAAATCGACGACGAAACGAAAGAATTGCTTGATGTTACAGAGGAATCCCTCTATAAAGGCTTGGAAGAAGCGAAGCCGGGTGCTCGTCTTTCAAACATTTCCCATGCGGTTCAAGCGTATGTAGAATCCAATGGATTTTCCATTGTCCGTGAGTATGTAGGGCATGGCGTTGGTCAAAGCTTACATGAGGATCCACAAATCCCAAACTACGGACCCCCAAATAAAGGGCCTCGTTTACGACCAGGTATGGTGCTTGCCATCGAACCGATGGTAAACGCTGGAAGCCGCTATGTAAAAACATTGGCGGACAATTGGACGGTTGTGACGGTTGACGGCAAAATGTGTGCACATTTCGAACACACCATAGCCATTACAGATACAGGTTTTGAGATATTAACAAAGTTGTGAGCGTAGGTGATCGGGTTGAAAGAGTCTGATTCGACCCCCCGTGTAGGCGAGGTCGTCTGTATTCATAAGGGGCGAGATGCCGGGCAGTACGCGATTGTTATTCAACTCATTGATGAACGGTTTGTTTTGATTGCGGACGGCGACAAACGAAAATTTGACCGCCCCAAAAAGAAAAACATTCAACACCTGGAATGTTTCGACTATATTTCCCCGGAGGTACGCACTAGCCTACTGGATACTGGGAAAGTCACTAACGGGAAGTTGCGATGGGCTCTTGGAAAATTCATGGAAGATGTTTTGGAAGTTCTAGAGAAGGGAGACGAGTATGATGGCGAAGGAAGATGTAATTGAAGTGGAAGGTAAAGTAGTAGATACTTTGCCAAACGCCATGTTTAAGGTAGAATTAGAAAATGGTCATACGGTACTGGCACATGTATCGGGAAAAATTCGCATGCATTTCATTCGAATTTTGCCTGGTGATAGAGTAACCGTAGAACTTTCTCCGTACGATTTAACCAGAGGAAGAATCACTTACCGTTTTAAATAAGTGTGCACTTCAGGCTCTTAAGGAGGTTTTTAAAAAATGAAAGTACGGCCATCAGTAAAGCCGATCTGCGAGAAGTGCAAAATCATCCGTAGAAAAGGCAAAGTTATGGTGATCTGTGAAAACCCTAAGCATAAACAAAAACAAGGATAAATGAAGGAGGTGCTAGCGCATGGCACGTATTGCTGGTGTAGATATTCCGCGTGAGAAACGCGTAGTAATTGCTTTGACATATATTTACGGGATCGGTCAAAACACAGCTTCCAAAATTCTTGCAGAAGCGGGTGTTGCTGAAGATACACGCGTACGCGACTTGACTGACGACGAACTGGATAAAATCCGTGGAATCATTGACACATTGAAAGTTGAAGGTGACCTTCGCCGTGAAGTGTCTTTGAACGTTAAACGTTTGATGGAAATTGGTTCTTATCGTGGTCTTCGCCACCGCCGTGGGCTTCCTGTACGTGGACAAAACACGAAGAACAATGCTCGTACACGTAAAGGCCCGCGTAAAACAGTAGCAGGTAAGAAAAAATAATAAGTAAAGGAGGTTTTTAATCAATGGCACGCAGAACTAACACTCGTAAACGTCGTGTGAAAAAGAATATTGAAAGTGGTATTGCACATATCCGTTCCACTTTTAACAATACAATTGTAACGATCACTGATTCTCAAGGTAACGCAGTATCTTGGTCTTCCGCCGGAGCGCTTGGATTCAAAGGTTCTCGTAAATCTACTCCATTTGCGGCTCAAATGGCTGCTGAAACAGCTGCAAAAGTTGCAATGGAAAACGGCATGAGAACTCTTGAAGTAACCGTTAAAGGACCTGGTGCAGGACGGGAAGCTGCCATTCGTGCGCTTCAAGCCGCTGGACTTGAGGTTACAGCTATCAGAGACGTAACTCCTGTACCTCATAACGGATGCCGTCCGCCAAAACGTCGTCGTGTATAATGAATTTGAATAAATTCTGTATTACTTGTCTATAATGGGGTAATATATGAATTTATCGTTAAAATTCTATTTTTCCTCACCAGTTGTTGCAAATTCGAAATGTAACATGGGGAATTTCGGACAAATCAGGCCGGAGTTTCGACGTTTTGAAGGAGGGTATATGTGAATGATCGAGATTGAAAAACCAAAAATAGAAACGATTGAGATCAGCGAAGACGCCAGATACGGGAAATTTGTTGTTGAACCGCTTGAACGTGGATATGGTACAACTTTGGGTAACTCCTTACGTCGTATTTTACTATCTTCACTCCCGGGTGCGGCGATCACATCTATTCAAATTGAAGGTGTACAACATGAGTTTTCAACCGTTGAAGGTGTAGTCGAAGATGTTACCTCTATCATCCTTAATCTAAAAAAACTAGCTTTGAAAATATATTCAGACGAAGAAAAGACATTGGAAATCGACGTGCAGGGCGAAGGGGAAGTAAAAGGTTCCGACATTATGCATGATAGCGATGTTGAAATTTTGAATCCCGATCTGCCTATTGCTACGCTTGCAGCCAATGCGAATTTTCGTGTTCGAATGACTGCTCAGCGCGGTAGAGGCTATACGCCAGCTGATTTGAACAAACGTGACGACCTTCCAATCGGTGTTATTCCTATCGATTCTATTTATACACCAGTTTCCCGTGTAAACTATCAGGTGGAAAATACTCGTGTAGGCCAAATGACAAACTACGATAAATTGTCGCTCGATGTTTGGACAAATGGCAGCATCAGCCCGGAAGAAGCTATTTCTTTAGGTGCAAAAATCTTAACAGAGCACTTAAATATTTTTGTCGGTTTGACGGACGAAGCTCAGCATGCTGAAATCATGGTGGAAAAAGAAGAAGATCAAAAGGAAAAGGTTCTGGAAATGACAATCGAAGAGCTGGATCTTTCTGTTCGTTCTTACAACTGCTTGAAGCGTGCAGGAATCAATACTGTCCAAGAGCTTGCCAACAAAACAGAAGAAGATATGATGAAAGTGCGTAACCTTGGAAGAAAATCGTTGGAAGAAGTAAAAGGCAAGCTAGATGAGCTAGGTCTCGAGCTTCGCAAAGACGACTAATTGAAAAATACACATCACCATGAAGGAGGGAAACCTGAATGTCTTATCGTAAATTAGGACGCACGAGCTCGGGGCGCAAAGCTATGCTTCGAGACTTGGCAACAGACTTAATTATCAGTGAACGCATCGAAACAACTGAAGCACGGGCAAAAGAACTTCGCTCTGTTGTTGAGAAAATGATCACACTTGGAAAACGCGGAGACTTGCATGCACGCCGTCAGGCAGGAGCTTTCATCCGTAAGGAAATCGCAAACGCCGAAGAAAATCAAGATGCATTGCAAAAACTGTTTTCTGACATTGCGCCTCGTTATGCTGAACGTCAAGGCGGATACACTCGAATCATGAAATTGGGACCTCGCCGTGGAGATGGAGCCCCAATGGTTATCATCGAATTAGTTTAATTCGCGATGGAAAAGGGCAGGGCGCGCGAGTCTCGCCCTTTTTCTTTAACATGGAAGCTAAGTAAAGAGCGTTACGATAGGCACAAACAAATAGAAAGTGATCCTGTCTAGCTCCATGCACCTTCTCCCCCTGCTTAGCCGCATGGGCCAAGGTACCGGTTTGTCCGGTACCTGGAGTAAGGTGCAGGCTTTTTTCTATTTATAGAGGTAGTTCAAAAAACGGCCCAAATGGCTATGAAAAGCTTCTTTTCGTGGCCGCTTTTTTGGCAGCCTAAACACTTTTTAACAAACACTTGTTACAAGGAAATGAAGCAAAGGTACGAGGAGGAGTAAGGGATGGCCGGTCCGGTGATTACCATTGAAGATGTTTCCTTCCGTTATAATGGACAGGAGGCGTACGCCTTAAAAGATGTTTCTTTTTCAGTAGATGACGGGGAGTGGCTGGCAGTAGTAGGCCATAACGGATCAGGAAAGTCGACTCTTGCAAAGATTTTGAACGGATTACAGTTTCCCGAACAAGGAACAGTCAAGGTTCAGAATCTTCTTTTAAGTGAAGAGGCGATCTGGGATATTCGTCGGATGGTAGGGATGGTTTTCCAAAGCCCGGACAACCAGTTTGTCGGAACGACAGTACAAGATGATGTGGCTTTTGGGTTGGAGAATAACGGAGTACCGCATGATGACATGGTTAGCCGTGTCAAAGAAGCTCTTGAGCGTGTTCATATGGAAGATTTTCTTAACCAAGAGCCACACCATCTTTCCGGCGGTCAAAAGCAGAGGGTAGCGATTGCAGGTGTTATAGCATTACGCCCTAATGTGATTATTCTGGATGAAGCAACTTCTATGTTGGATCCACTTGGACGGGAGGAAGTACTGCAGACCGTCAGGGAACTGAAAGAGGAGCAAGGGCTGACCGTCATCTCGATCACGCATGATCTGGAGGAAGCGGCCAGGGCGGATCGAATTATTGTCATGAATAAGGGACAGGTATATAAGGAAGGAAAACCAGAAGAGATTTTTGAACTGGAAGAGGAATTGATTACTCTTGGGCTGGATATCCCATTTCCTGTAAAAATGAGCCATCTATTACGCAATGCAGGCTTAGATTTGCCTAAAATGTACCTGACAGATAAAGAGTTGGTGAATGATCTGTGGAAATTACATTTCAAGAAGTAGAATACCGCTATTCAGCCGGTACGCCTTTTGAGCGGCTGGCCATCCAAGATGTTAATCTGAACATTAAACAAGGTGTATTTATGGCATTGATCGGGCATACAGGCTCTGGGAAGTCGACAATCCTCCAGCATTTGAATGCCTTGCTGCGGCCGACAAAAGGCCGGGTAATGATTGGTGATAGAACGATTGAAGGCGGGAAGAAAGAGAAAAACCTTCGCAGCATTCGTCAGAAGGTCGGCATCGTCTTTCAGTTTCCAGAGCATCAGCTTTTTGATGAAACAGTAGAGAAGGACATATGTTTTGGTCCAATGAACTATGGCGTTTCTGAAGAGGAAGCAAGGCAAAGAGCCAAGAGACTTATAAAAGAAGTCGGACTGCCAGAAGATGTTCTTCAGAAGTCCCCATTTGATTTGTCAGGCGGACAGATGAGAAGAGTAGCTATTGCCGGAGTACTCGCCATGGAACCGGATGTATTGGTTTTGGACGAACCGACAGCAGGACTTGATCCTCGCGGCCGTACAGAAATTATGGACATGTTTCACCGTCTTCACAAAAAGGAGAAGCTGTCTACCATTTTAGTAACCCATAGTATGGAAGACGCGGCAAAATACGCGGATGAAATTGTCATCATGCATAAGGGAAAGGTCCAAAGGATTGGAGATCCCAAGAGTATTTTTTCAAATCCTGCAGAGCTCCTTGAATTAGGATTAGATGTTCCCCATGTCGTCAAATTTCAATATCAGCTTGAACAGCAGATGAATCTGAAGCTTGAAGAGACCTATTTAACGTTAGAGGAACTAACCGATGCCTTGGCTAGATTGAAAGAGCAAGGCGGTGGCGGCTCATGATGGAGAAAATGATATTTGGGCGCTACATTCCAGGAGACTCTGTCCTTCATCGGATGGATCCTCGTGCAAAGCTATCATTTGTATTCGGTTTTATACTTATTGTATTCTTGGCGAATAATATCATGACTTATAGTATACTAGTGGGCTTTGTTGTCATGCTGATTCTCCTTTCGAAAATGAATATCAAGTTTCTGGTGAATGGTTTGAGGCCAGTCATTTACCTGATCATCTTTACTTTTATTTTACAGCTGTTTTTTAATAAAGAAGGGGAGATTATTTACAGTATCGGCAAGATTCATATTTATGAAGAAGGGCTCCGAATGGCTATTTTCATCTCCATACGGTTCTTCCTGCTGGTATTTGTAACCACCTTAATGACTTTAACAACAACGCCGATTACTTTGACAGACGGACTTGAAAGCTTGATGAATCCCTTAAAACGTTTCAAATTCCCAGTCCATGAGCTGGCGCTGATGATGTCTATTTCTCTGCGCTTCATTCCAACACTAATGGATGAGACAGATAAAATCATGAAAGCGCAAATGGCCAGAGGTGTGGAGTTTTCCAGCGGACCGATTAAAGACCGAATTAAAGCCATCGTACCTTTGCTCATTCCGCTGTTTGTCAGCTCCTTTAAAAGGGCAGAGGAATTAGCCACTGCCATGGAGGCAAGGGGCTACCGTGGAGGCGAGGGACGAACGAAATACCGCATGCTTGAGTGGAAAGGACGCGATACGGCTGCCGTTATTGTGTTTATCGTTCTTACAGGAGTTCTAGTTTGGTTTAGAGCGTAAAAGGTATCATGTGAGGAGAAAAGGATATGCAGCGTTATAAGGCGGCCGTCGCCTATGACGGCTCCGGTTTTTCCGGCTATCAGATTCAACCGAGGGGGCGGACGGTTCAAGGAGAAATCGAACAAGTACTCCAAAAATTGCATAAGGGCGAGGTCATTGGCGTGACAGCGTCAGGAAGGACAGATAGCGGTGTCCATGCTCGCGGGCAAGTCATTCATTTTGATTCACCCCTGAGGCTTTCAGGTGAACAATGGATCAAGGCGCTGAATAGCCTTCTTCCAGACGACATTTCGTTTTTGAGTGTGGAGACAGCTGAATCCGATTTTCATGCCCGCTTTGATGCAACGAAGAAAAAGTATAAATACTTTTTATACGGCGGATTGGTAAGAGATCCTTTTAAACGGCACTTTGCTGCTCACGTACGCGGCACCTTTGATGTGAAGGTAATGAGGGAGGCAGCTGAGTATTTGACAGGTACTCACGACTTCACGAGCTTTTGCTCTGCAAAAACTGAAACAGATAACAGAGTGAGAACCCTTTTTGAACTGGATATCCAAGATCACGGTAACGAATTGGAACTGACATTCATCGGCGATGGCTTTTTATACAATATGGTCAGAATCATCGTTGGAACCTTACTGGATGTCGGAAGTGGGAAAATAAAAATCAGCGACATCCCGGGAATTCTGCCCGCCAAGGACCGCACCATGGCGGGCAAGACAGCCCCCGCAGAAGGTCTGTATCTATGGGAAGTTTATTACGAATAATGCGCTGGCCGGGGGAGGAAATTTGGTAATCTGGACAGTAAAGCTGAGGGCTTGGCTAGTAAATAGGGAAACTGGACAGTAAGGCTGAGAGCTTGGACAGTAAAAAGAGAAACCGGACAGTAAAGCTTAGAGTTTGGACAGTAAAAAGAGAAATCGGACAGTAAGGCTTAGAGTTTGGACAGTAAAAAGAGAAACCGGACAGTAAGGCTTAGAGTTTGGCTAGTAAATAGGGAAACCGGACAGTAAGGCCGAGAGTTTGGACAGTAAAAAGAGAAACCGGACAGTAAGGCTTAGAGTTTGGACAGTAAATAGAGAAACCGGACAGTAAAGCTTAGAGTTTGGACAGTAAATAGAGAAGTCGGACAGTAAGGCTGAGAGCTTGGCTAGTAATTCTTAAAAGCCTGATAGTTATTGGATCAATCGGCTAGTTTTTTAGCGCCGGGTAAAACGGACCGGTTAGTAGATAAAATTGTCTCTGACAACCATGCCAGGTGTTCAAAAATTCCTTGACTTTACTTGTCAAAGAGGATAAAATATCAGATGGTATTATTTTTATATCTCCACGATAAGCCCCGGAAACTTATTGTGATGAAAAATAAAAATACGACGAATGTGAACTTTTTAATTCATTTGGGAGGGTAACAAATGCGTACTACGTATATGGCTAAAGCCGGTGACATCAATCGTAAATGGTACGTCGTTGACGCTGAAGGCAAAACACTTGGCCGCCTTGCAACTGAAGTTGCAACACTTTTGCGCGGTAAACATAAACCGACTTATACGCCGAATGTTGATACAGGCGATCACGTAATCATCGTGAATGCAGCGAAAATCGAATTAACAGGTAACAAGCTTCAAGACAAAATGTACTATCGCCACTCAGGCTATGCTGGCGGAATCAAAGCGACAAATGCTGCTGAAATGAGAGCAAAACGACCTGAAAAAATGATCGAGCTTGCGATCAAAGGCATGCTTCCAAAAGGACCTTTGGGACGCCAAATGTACAGAAAACTGAATGTCTATGCTGGAGCAGAGCATCCGCATCAAGCACAACAACCGGAAGTGTACGAACTTCGCGGGTAATTTAAAAGGAGGATAACAATGGCACAAGTTCAATATTATGGTACAGGCCGTCGTAAAAGCTCCGTAGCCCGTGTACGTTTAGTACCTGGCGAAGGCCGTATCGTTATTAATAATCGTGAAGTAGAAGACTACATCCCATTCGCAGCTTTACGCGAAGTAATCAAGCAGCCACTTGCTGCTACTGAAACTCTAGGCAACTATGACGTATTGGTAAACGTTCAAGGCGGCGGCTATACTGGTCAAGCAGGCGCAATCCGCCACGGCATCGCTCGTGCGTTGCTTGAAGCTGACCCTGAATACCGCGCACCACTTAAGCGTGCAGGTCTCTTAACACGTGACCCACGTATGAAAGAACGTAAGAAATACGGTCTTAAAGGCGCGCGCAGAGCACCGCAATTTTCGAAACGCTAAACCCCTTGGTACTACCATTGGGTTACAGCCCTTTCTCACATTGGATGAGAAGGGGCTGTTTTTATGTCCTTTTGGAAATTACTGTCCCTTTAATCTGGGAAAGGGGTCGGGGAAAGGGGTCTGACCCCCACCGCTTTAATGCATTAACGTGGTGGGGGTCAGACCCCGAACCAAAAACAGGCCCTTAACTTTATTCAACTCTAATGTCATTTTTACGGTTCGCATACCACTGGAGAAATGAATTCGCCAGTTCAACTGGTACGTCGTCTATGCTTGAATGATGCACTGGCTTTCCTCTATTAATAGTTTCTATTGACGCGAGGCCAAGCCATTTTTGAACAATGTTTCGAGTCATCTTTACTTCGATCACTTTTTCTCGTTTAGAAACGAATAGAGAGGTTGTGAATGCACCTGTTTTAAATTGAATAAATTGTCCATTCATGACGTAACTGGTATGGAAAAAATCTAACAATCTTGCTAGTAGAATACAAACCAGAAGAGCAGCTGACAGAACGATCCATGTCTGTTCCACTTTCCAAATAACTGGCTTAAAATAATATAAAACAATTGTAGCAATAAGCCAGAACCAGCTTGGGGACAGTATGCGTACCCAAAGGGAGCTTTTCGGAAGACGAATCATTTCCTGAGTAATCGTATATGATGGCAAAATGTCTGAAACCATTTCATACGCTTTATTCACCGGCAGAAAAGGATATAGTGTATTGATTTCAAGCGTTTCTTCTCCCAAACTTAGGCTACCTGCACTTCTTAGCTTCACTTCGGCAAGCCCTAGTAACCTTTTGATCATCGACTGCTTAATTTCAATTGCCTGCACTTTTTCTTTTGAAATGGAGAAGGATGTTTCATCGATAATACCTCTAGTAATATAGATGTGACTTAAATCTGAGGATATTTTATATTTCCCATATTTTAAATACGTTCTCATGATTCCAAAGGCTGCGGAAGCTATAACAATCACGGTAACAAGGATGGTCATCATCCACCATGAGCTAATCAGCTGTTTGAATAACCCCCCTGTAGCATCCTCCAAATGAAAAATTTCATCGACTTTATAATAAAGTGAACCAATTAAAGGTATAAGAGCTAAAAAACTAAAGGATGTAAAGGAAGCTTTGAAGATATCCTTCTTCGTTGACTCGAAATGAATGGTTCGATTCGGATCCTCCTGTGGAATTACAACTCCTGGATTTTCGGATGTACGATCCTGTTGCTCATCTTTAAGCCCTTCGTCATGAACTTCATGCCTCAAACCCGCGGGTTTACTCCGACTGGCATTTTTCACGTATGCCTCCATCCGTTCGGCTTCTGTTTGCGAAATTACATCGAATTTTATCGTTGCACCCTCATCTTGTACCCCAGTTTCGAAATGAATAGAGGTCATTTTAAACATACGATGGAAAATCGTTGTATGACGATTAACATTCTGAATTTTAGAAAAAGGAATAGTTTGTTCAGATTTGCTGAAAAGTCCTTTATAAAGATGAAAAGATTGATGATCAAGTTCGTATTTGTGGGTGAACCATTTATAGATGATTGATACAAAAGTCCATCCAACTACGAACAAGAAAACCATTCGGCCATATTTTATGAAAACTGATGTAGATCCCGCCTTTATCACGTATAAGTAAATCACAAAGAAAAAGGAATTTCTGACTAATTTACCTAAACCAAAAAGCATTACAAGTGGAGAATAACGTTTGATCCTTGTCATTGCTCCACTTCCTTGATTTTCGCGTATTGAGCGATTTGGTTCCTCAACTCAATAGCCACCTCTTTTGGAAGGGCGGGTATGGAGTGAGAAGATCCCATTGTTTCAATTGACACGGAGCAGAGTCCATACTTTCGAAGAAGCGGCCCCTGCTCGGTTGCAACCGATTGGATTTTTGTCATTGGGACAAGTTCATGCGTTTCATTGAGTGCGCCAAATTTTAATTGCAAATATTCTTCATTTACATCGTAACGCCAATTTTTATAAAGTAAAAAGGGATGAATGAATGACCAAATTCCACCGATTATAGCTAACGCTGTAATCCCTATCAGTATCCATTCAATCCACTCTTTCCAAGAAAAATAAAAATCAAGGTAAAATAAGACACTTAGGATGATGAGACCGATGATATTCCCAATTGTGTCACTGATGAGCCAAACTTTGATTGCGTTCTTTGATAAACGTTGCTGAGGAGCATTCATTGGAAATCACCACCTTGTTTGTATTAACACTTTCTATTATTCATCTAAAAATATTTCTTCAAGAGAAGGTTCGTCCACCTCGACACGGTAAACGTCTATTTTATATTGGCTAAATGCTCGTATAACTTCAGCAATTTTTTTCTCGTTTTCAAGCGTTATGGTTACATATGGCTCTTGCATATCTAAATTTGTTCCTGCTGTGTGCAGCCATTGGGTGAGTGTCAACTCTTCTGCTTTAGGGATTGGAGAGTGCTTTAATTTTACTATAAGTGTTGACCGATAGAAGGATCTAAGCTCAGCCATTGTGCCGATCTTAACTACTTTGCCATCTCTCATTATAGCAATTCGTGTGCAGATTTTCTCGACTTCGTCTAAATTATGAGATGTCATAAAGACCGTTTTCCCCCGTTTTTGCAGATTATCAATCAATTTATGAATATGAATGGCGGATTCTGCATCCAAACCGGAAGTTGGTTCATCAAGAAAAATCAATTCTGGATCATGGATGATTGCTTGCGCTATCCCAAGCTTCTTTTTCATGCCGAATGAGAATTTAGAGGTTTTTACCTTCGAATGTTCCGCTAATCCAACCAATCGCAAGACTTCCAGGCAACGGTGTTTATCTGCAGGCTTCCCCGAAAGAGCAGATAAGAATGTCAAATGATCCATAGCTGTTAAAGAACTATAAAATGTGGAGTAATCGGGCATTACACCAATTCGCTTCTTTATTTGATCATTGGGCCCCTGTACTCCCAAAAGCGAGTATGTCCCGGAACTTGGTTGAATAATATCGGTCAACATATTGATAAACGTAGATTTTCCAGCATCGTTCCGGCCAAGAAAACCAAAGACCTCTCCTTTTCCTACTACTAAATCAATTCCTTGTACGACTGGAACTACTCCATATGATTTCTGCAGGTTCTTCGTTTCAATGGCACTCATTAGCATTCTCTCCTTTTGAATATCAGATTTGCGATAAACAGCATCAAACCCGCAAAAAGTAATATTACAACCAACGTATAGTCATCACGTTCTACATAATAAAAAGGTGTAATAAATTTCACCCAGCTTATCCATACATTTGATGTAAATGATACCCATAATCCAAAAATCGGAAAGGCAAGACCAATAATCGTTCCAAGAAACATAGTAATTCCCGGCTTCGGGATAAGAATCGAAAGCAAAATAGTCAATGCAATTTGGTAAATTAATAAAGTCATGATTTGAAGAAAAATAAAGACAGCGAACTGTTTAGCAAAAATACTGATGATCATGAACGAGACCGCCACACAAACAAACCAAAAGAGTACAATTCCGACAAACTTTCCATATAGAATGCTTGATCTCGATGTTCTGGTTACCAAGAAACGTATGGTTCGTTCATGCATTTCTCTATTCATACAATCATGGGATAAACCCATAACAAATAACTGTCCAAATAAAAAAAGTAGAGTGAGTAGGCCAACTGTATGAATTTGTTCTTTTTCACTAGCTGTCAATTCTATCAAACTCATTAATACATATGAAAACTTGGCTGAATAATAGGAGGTTAATAATAAAATCCCAATGATCAAAATGGATTTAATGCTTTTAAACAAACTGAAAAATTCTCTTTTACCAATGACATACATACTTTGTTTCCCCCTTCTTACGTTTATCAACCTAATATCAATTATAAATTGCCTACCTTAAGTTAGAGGAAACCTTACCTTAACATCTCCTTAATTCTTCAATCATGCTTCTTCTAAGTGATATGATAACTAATAGATAAAGAGAGTAGGTGATCTATATGCAAGAAGCACAATTATTAATTGTGGATGATGAAAAATCCATTATACATATGTTAGAGACGATTTTAAAAAAGGAGTCATTCAAATATATTGATACTGCCGGTACGGCTGAGGAAGCACTTGCTTTATGTAGATCAAAGCGATATGACTTAATCTTGTTGGATGTAATGCTTCCTAGCCGGAGTGGTTTTGAGGTTTGTCCGCTTATTAGAGAGACGACAGATGCTCCGATCTTTTTTCTAACGGCAAGATCAACAGATTTGGATAAACTTTCAGGTTTTGCTCTTGGAGCTGATGATTATATTACAAAACCTTTCAATCCATTGGAAGTTGTTGCAAGGATTAAGGCTCATTTACGTAGACAAACAGTAAATGTGACGCATCCAACCTCTCCAACAAATTATCGCTATGGAAACATTCATATCAATATTTTCTCAGGAGAGGTAAGGGTAAATGGAAAAACGGTAGATTTACCTGCCCAAGCATACCAACTACTGCTGTTCTTCTGTAAGCATCCTAATCAGTTGTTTAGTAAAAGTCAGCTTTATGAGCAAGTATGGGGAGAAGAGTTTTTAGGGCAGGACAATACGGTTATGGTTCATATAAGGAAGCTTCGTGAAAAAATCGAGGATAACCCAAGCGAGCCATGCCACATTATTACAGTTAGAGGGCTTGGATACAAATTTGTTCCAAGCAGTGGCAGTTATGAACATTCTTAAGCGGTTTATTCTTCAGTTTTTCAAACAAATAACGCTGGCTTTCATTTTGTTATCCCTTATTTTAGTAACAATATTGGGCACTATTGGATTTTATATAACGAATTCCGAAGTAACGAAAGATTTATCTAATGCAGATAGCTTATTTTTTTCAAATAGAATTTCAATCGAAGATGAAAAAGTCACAATCGACGACCAACTAAAAAAGTTGGTTAAAAACCAGGATGGTCAACTTCTTGTTCTGAAAGAAAATGGTGATGTGATAGGTTCCTATAATACCGCACAACACGGATCTGTGGACATAGATAAAAATGAGCTTACTTCATTGATTTTTGGAAATTATACAGATTATTTGTATTGGAGCTTGGATGAAGAGTATTCACAACCGTATTTCCTATTATTTCTCAAAAAGAATACTAGTCTAGAGATGTTAAATGAAATACAGTCAGAGGTTGATTTGAAAAAATCATCGTCTTGGCCTACCCGATAAGATTTTACAAGAGGTCAAGGAAGAAAATAGTTGGGTGCAATTAATTGATTCAACCGGAAAAGTAATAGACGAATACGGCACAAAGAAGCAGCCTACTCATTACTCCATACAAGATCTCATTTTGTTATCTCAAGATCAACATAATTCAACAGCAGCTTATTTTGATCAGGAGACCTCGCAATTCCTTGTCGTGGGGACATACGATGCGAATTCACATACAAATTTAGAAAAAAGCTTTAATAAAATAATCAATCACAGTCTTCTAATCATTTTTATCCTATTATTCCTTTTGCTATTATTGAGTATATTTTGGTATGCGCGCAAATTTGGAGTTCCATTGATTATGATGATGAAATGGATAAAAAATCTGGGCGATGGCGTATATGAACAGCCGCATGATCACCATCAACGCCCCATTTTGTTAAATCGAAAGGGAAAGCTGAAAAGGAAATACCGATTATATAAGGATTTCATCACCACGCTTGATCAATTAACAGAAACCTTGAAACAAAACGAGTCGGAGCGGATGAAAATGACTCAAACGAGAGAAGAGTGGATCATCGGTATTTCTCATGACTTAAAAACTCCGCTTGCTTCTATTGCCGGTTATTCACAGATGCTGGAATCTGA
The DNA here is from genome assembly GCA_009928435.1 of Bacillus sp. HF117_J1_D. GTDB lineage: Bacteria > Bacillota > Bacilli > Bacillales > Bacillaceae_C > Siminovitchia. The sequence goes on along the minus strand of JAABNQ010000009.1, from coordinate 15,825 downwards.
AAACTATTCGTGGAGTGAAGAGGAAATAAGAGCATTTGCCAAAGTTATTTCCGAAAAGTCTTCATATATGATGGAATTACTGGAGGATTTAACATTAACCTATCGTTTAAGGAATCAGGCTTTGCCTATAGTCAAAGAAGAAGTGGATATCAACGAATGTATACGTCGAACAATCATTCAGTTTATTAATGATCCTGCGAACAATGAGATGGAATTCAATTTCCAGCCTTATCATGAAACCATTTCTGCATCCATTGATCCAAAATGGTTTCAACGGATTATCGATAATCTGATCGCAAATGCTATTAAATATAATCCATCAGGTACTGTCATTACAGTATCCATCTCTTTGATTGAACAACATCTAATCATTATCAACATTGACGATGATGGGATTGGCATGAATGAGGAAACGATTGATAAGCTGTTTCAGCGCTATTATCGCGGCACAAACACAAGTAATGCTGGCAACGGAACAGGTCTTGGTATGGCTATCACCAAACAATTGGTACAGCTTCATAATGGCTCTATTCAAGTTAAAAGTGCTCCGAATGAGGGATCTTGCATTCGAATCATATTGCCTATGAACGCGGGGGATGAGTAGGGGCTATTGCTGTGATGCAAGCTCGTCAAAGTTTAATCGGCAGAATCTATATAAATAGACAAGTCTGATTCAGGAAGTATGGTAAGGTCTATGTTATAAACGTCAATAAGATAAATCTCCTCCCCAAAGAACTGCAGTCTTAAAGGCGCACATAAAATGTTATCAGGCCCTCAACCAATTTTGGTTGGGAGTCTTTTTTCGCCCCGGAAAAACAGCCCACATTCTATTCATCGGTTATCCGTGCGTAATCTTCCTAGAGATCAATCCGGGAGGTTTTGCGATGACCTTAAAAGACAAAAGAATAGAATGGAAAGCACGATATTGACGCCTGGAAAAAAAGCGGGCAAAGTGTAGCGTCATTGTGCCGGAATTAGGAAATCAAAGTTCATCAAATGTACTATTGGGTGCAGCAGTTTGAGCGCGGCAACATTGACTCAGGAACACCTGCGCAGACACAGTGGCTGGCGGTGCAGGTCGATGAACAAAAGCAGGCTCACCAGAAAGTAAAGGCGTGCATTATTCTGTAAATCAAATAAAATACGAGATTAGGATGATTACAGCCACACAATTGACCCAGTTAGGCCATCTTCTTTAACAGAAAACCTCCGTTCTGAGGAATACTCGCTAACAATGCTTCGGTTATTATTACTTCAAATAAGGCACCAAGTGACTGAAGAGAACTGACGGGTGATCCTAGTATAACCACTGCAGTTCTGGACAGACTCATTCATCGTGCAGAGGTCATTCATTTAAACGGTGATAGCAATCGAATGAAGCATCGAACTTCCATTTTCGGGAATGAAAGTGTTCAATTCTACTTGACGGTCACATCATTATGATGTTTGACATAGGGCTTTTTTATTATCTTGGAAAACAGATTCACCAATCAAACCTATTGGAGTTGAATGGCTTAGGACTGGAGTTTCAGCTTAATATTCCTTTAAAAGTGATTACATCCAACATGATTGTTAAAATGATGTAGCTTTTCGTATAGATTAGTTAAGAGCGCTGCTTTTTGCCTCAGTAGTTCAAAAGAATTGGCGAATGTATGTCCCCTTCGTAGATCTCTATATCACTAAAAATCTCCCGTTTATGCTTAACATAAACGGGAGAACGATTTTACTTCTCCATTTGATTAAACCCTCTAGGCAAGATATACACAAACAGCGTTAAAAAGAGTGCTATTACAACACCACCCAGTGCCCAAGGGAGCCAAGCAACGGATGAATCATCATTGTTAGGTGTCTGTTGCGGCAAAGGATTTTCTGTATTAAACAGTCCAATATGACTTGCGATCATTTCGGTTGTGACTTTATCTTCTCCTGTGAAAGAAAGGGTATGAATCATTTCATCGTATTCTTGTTCTCGTGGTTGATCGAATTGTAACTTACGCACTTCTTCAGGTACACGTACCGGCTCTTGTGTCTCTTCTGAAGTGTGATCTTTTGGTAGATTGGACCGGATTTCATGCTCTTGATACTTGGCGGGATCCGTACGTGTTGGTTCTTTCGCCCCAAAAGAGAGGGGTGAATATCCTGTAAGGAGCACTACTACACCACAACAAACAGTCAAACGTTTAAATTTCATATTCCTCTTCCTCTGCTGAATGACGTAATTGTTGATTTTTGTAAATGTGTTTAGCCACTATTATTGCGACTGAAAAGCAGGTGATGGCGAATAGTACCGTAGCACCTGGTACGAATAGCTTTTGTTCTTGATGTTGAATGGATATGAATAGTTCAGCTATCGGGTTATTGGAACTAAAGTTTGGCATCGCCATATCAAGGAGCGGAGTGGTAAATAGGAAAATGATTAAAACGCTCCCGAGTGCTCCTATCCATGGTCCGATCATGAGTATTAAGCACATTAATCCTGATGTAGCTAGGACAAGCAGTACCGTAATAATGGACCATTGAATGGCTTGTGCCTCCGACATTTTATAGATATTAAGCCCGTATATGCTAATAATTAATCCAAGAGCAATCGATAAAATAACATATAGTGATAGATGCACAGGGATAGGCAAATTCTCATAATGGCGAGCCAAATATCCAATCAGTAGGCTGACAAGCAAGATGATCACAAGCATGACAACCGGTGGCGTAAACGGTTCGGCAGGTTCTACCACTTGTTCTCCAGCAACGTTGACCGGGTTGGACAAGTGTTTGTATACGTAGTCGTTGTAATAGCCATCGTTAATTGCATTATGAAGAATGTCATTCATATTGTCGTGTACAAGTTTTGTTGTATCCACACTCTTTTTCCATCGGTTATTTAGATCATCAGATTTGCTTTGGACACTTGAGACTTGTCCAAACATTTCTTCCGTTGACCCAATCAAATCGTCTTGGTGCTCGCTGAGAGAGGATACTATATCGCCGAGTTGTTCGACCTCCATTAAAGAGGTTTGATGACTCATTTGCACAAGATGGCCGTCGAGGCCCTCGATTGGACCAGATTCGATTTCGATTGGTTTGCGTTTACTCTTTATTTGTTCTAAAGCGTTACCCGCATGTACATGTGTTTCATTAACCAATGATAAAATAAGCTGTTGCTCCTCTTTTATTTCAGCACTTAAGTCGGCGAGCACCGCATTTGTATCTTCAAGGAGAGTATCCATTTCGGTTCGTGCATCTGTAGAGAATTTTTGGAATTGTTTAATATCCTTGGTTAAGAACATGAAGGATGTCACGTTTTCTTGTGACCTTAGAATTTGCTCCCTTAACTCTCCTATTTGAGCAAATTGCTTTATTGCCGCGTCTGCATGCTCTCGATTTAAAGTGTTACTAGAAGTATAGTTTCGCATGGTCAGTTCAAGCTCAGAAAGTAATCCGTAATAGTCCATCAGTAAGCCAGGGGCCTGATTTTGAATTGGATCTCGAAAACGAGACGCAAATTCACTTGCTGGTTCAGATGATAAAATCCGCTCTTCGCGCTTTTGAATTTTGTCTATCAGTGAGTTCGGTAGCGCCTCTGTTCTTTCTTCTAATTGATCCACATAGTCCTGTAGTTTTTCTAAATAGTCGACATAACTAGATACGAGATCGTGATTGTTTTTGATATTTATCTTTTGGCTGTTCAATTCATTTTCTAGCTGTTCAATAAGAGCCATTGCTTCTTCCCAGATCGTATACGAGGAATGGCCATCTTGAGGCGTATTTGGTTGCTGTTGCTCTCCTGGATGTTCAGGTTGTTCAGACTGGTCTTCCGGACCCCTTTTATTGTCTTGATCATGATCTTTGGATTCCCCTAATGTGTCTTCTTGCCTGAGAGCGCTGTCCGGTTCATCCGGTGATCCTGGTTCAGTCTCAGGAGTTGGCTCAGGTTGTTCTCTTGAATCTTCCATTGTGTCTTCTTGTTCGAGATCGTTGTCTGGCTCTGGATTCGGTTCAGGCTTCTCTTTTTCCGGTTCAAGCTTGGTCAGCAATACTTTTATGGTTTCGATTTGCTCCTGTACCTCGTCAAACGTACTTGGATTCAGCCCCTTCAATTCATCTTGTGGTGCACCTGGCCGTTGTTGCTCATAGGGAGTTTCTTGAGTCAGGTCTTTACGTTTGATGAGGGTAGATTCCATTGTAGATAAAAAGGCATTCAAAGCGTCTTGCTGATTGTAATTTCTGATGACATCCCTGTGTGATTGTGGAAGGAGGTCAATCTCTCGATTTAATGCCTGAAAAGAAGTGTTCATATTCGTTTCAAAGCCTTGCATTTGTTGACCGAGAGTACCTACTCCAGCACGAATCGTTTGTAAATAGTTGTATACATTGTTTCCTTCATTTTCCAATCGCGGCAGGAAGGGTTCTTGGCCTTCTCTGATTCGTCTCTCACCATCTTCTAATAATGCGTTGAACTCAGCGGATGCTTCATTCATCAGCTGTTCATTTTCAAGATCGATTAATTGTAAAGAATCTACTACATCTGATTGATAAGCTAGGTACGTGTCGATATTGTTTGTGAGCGTTTCAAAGGCCTTTTCTGCTTCTGTAAGGCTACTTTGAGAACTGCCTGCAATACCTGTTGCCTCTTTCGAGTAGGAGAATAGCTGCCTTATGCGCTCACGCTGGCGGTCAATTTCTTTCCCCAGTTCTTGCGAGCTGGGAGCGTAAAACGAATACATTTCATTTAAGAAATCGATTTCTTTGTCTAATATCTCACCAAAGTTTGTTTGAACTTCATTAATTTCTTCACTCACATAACGCCAATACATAGCTGTGACTTGCCCATTCAGCTTTTGTTGGGCCGCTTCGAGCTCTTTTTGGACACGTTCTTGGTTTTTCGCGTTTAGGTGGGGTGATATCTCAAAGCGAATGTTAGTAATTCTCGGTACTTCCTCCTTAAATGACATAATGTCACGTGAAAACGAGGAAGGAATATAAATGACAGCATCGTATTCTTTGTTTTCTAGCCCTGTTTGTGCGGCGCTTCGGCTGACAACAGGCCATTCGTACTCAGATTCACCGCCTTCAATCGTTAGAATCGCGTCTTGTCCTAACGTGACGAGGTTATCTTTTGCTCGAAGAAAACCATCATCTTCGTTAACAATTGCGATTTGCTCTGTTGTGTTTTTTGGACGAAACATTGGTTCCGGCCCAATGTAATTAAAAAAGCCGATGGGAATCGCAGCGATGATTAGAATGGCGATGAGTAGGCTGATGACACTGCTTTTCCTGCTTCTCACAGTCTACAAATCCTCCTTCTTTAAATGATTATCCATACGTCGATAAGATTCGACTGTATGTCACGATTTCCTTATTATCGTATCAGAAACAATGATTGATAAAAACATAAATTTGTGTGAAAGTATAAATAAATGGAAAATTATGTTTGGTCATTAACGATAACATAAGACTTTTGGGGAACACATCAACTAGATTGGGGAAAGATGAAGACAAAAGAGAGAGATGTTACAGTACTACTATCTCTAACTATCATTTAACTTTCCGTTTCGTTCTAGTCTTCAAAAAGGTTGTATTCCCACAAAGCGGGTTTCTAGGGTAGTCAGTGCTTGAGGAAGAAGAGATACAACTATGGAAATTGTAAAATATATCCAAAGGGGGTTGACATTATAATAATTCCACTCTTACAATAATTGTGTATTATAGAGAAATCGTAATTATTAGGAGGGGATTTTTCATGGCACAAATTCGTATGACACCTGATGAATTACGCACGGAGGCAAATGAGACTCGTGCAGATGCAGCATCGTACCAAGAGTTACTGCAAAGAGGAGATGCACGTATAATGAAGCTGGGCTCTACTTGGGAAGGGGAGGCATTCCAAGGATTTGCTGAACAGTGGCAGGACAAACGGAAGCACGTAGAAGAGCTCATCCAGTTATACGAAGAGCTTGGAGCACAAACGGATGATATTGCGAACGTTGTGGAAACAACAGACCAAGAAATCCGTAGCCGCATTGGATACTAATTCATTTTACGGGCGCAATCGCGATTCATGTTATTGTGGATTGTGATTGCTTTTTCTTTTAGAGAGGTGTTTTTGTGTACATAAAAGTAACAGTTGATTTGTGTAATTATTTAGAGAGGGAGATTGATTTGCATTTATCCGACCAATATACTGTGCGTAAGTTTATCGACATAGTGTGGGAAATTGAAAAACTGAATCAACAGCGGCGGGAGGGAGATTATATCCGAATCGAAAATAAAGCGAGGATACTTGGGGGAGATCAGATCTTGGCTGATCATGGCGTCACCAATGGTGATCGTTTAGTGATTCTGTGAACAATCGCTCATAGGAGAGGGGCAGAGTTGGGAAAATGAGTGAGAGAAAACGATTTTATTTAGAAGAACGACTAGGTATGCAGCTAGGGAAAGATGAAAACGGCCATTATACTATTACATTTCAAAATGAAGAGATTCAATTAAATGATACGTTAGAAGCAAGAGTACTAGACGGTTGTGATCCGCACACTACGAGGGAAATTGAACAAAATGAAGACGACTTTGTCATTAAAGTGAGACCAGTGATTCCATTGAAGTCGTTTGGTACACTTAAAAATAAAGAGGAAATTGTGAAACTCTTTGTCGCCCACGCATTAATCCAAAAAGTCATCCAACATGATCACGATTTACTTCATTTGATTGTCAGCCCGGAGAACGTGCTTGTCAGTGATGGGCTTGAGGTGACTTTTATCCATTATGGTGTGAAAGATAGTATCCCCCCATATGAAAAAAACCCCGACAGATTATTTCTTGAATTACGTACCACATTACTAGTGCTTTTAGATGGGAAATATCGATTCAATGAATATATGAATCATCATGATACATTAAAACTATCAAATAAGGCAACAGCTCTTATCCAACAAACAACATTAGAAGGATTACATGAACTTGTTTGTGATTGGATTCGAGAACAGGAGCAGCACGAGAAGCTTTTACATAAAGTGCCGAAAACAAGGTGGACCCTACAAAAGTGGATAGGCATCGGGCTTATTTCCGCGCTTGTACCAGCGATTGTGTATATTGTGTACGTCCTGGCCTTTTTACAACCTCGCCAAGAAGCATTTACCGCTAGTCATGGCGCTTTCTTAAATGAAAATTATAGTGAAGTGATTGAAACCCTTGAACCGTATTCACCAAGCAGCATGCCTCGTGTTGTAAAATATGAACTCGCACAATCTTATGTCGCAGTAGAGCCATTGCAAGACTATCATCGGGAAAACCTTAAAAATGTGCTCGTACTACAGGCTGCAGAGCCTTATTTCGATTATTGGATTTCGATTGGACGGGGCGAAAATGAAGAGGCCATTGATACTGCCCGCGGGCTTCAAGATAAAGAGTGGCTCGTATATGCCAATTTGAAGCGTCGAGAAGAAGTCAAAAATGATAATAAACTGTCAGGAAAAGAACGGGAAGACTTGATCAAGGAGATTGAAGCCGAGATTGATAATTATATGCGTGAACTTGAGGAATTAGCGGAGGAAGAGGAACCACTTCAACAGAATGATGAAGGGGGTCCAGACAATCAGGGAGGAGGAGACGAGAAAGAAAAGAATAGTAATCAAAAGGATTATAAGAAGGAAAAGGGCGGAGGTGACAAATAATGTCCTCGACATTGTGGGTCTTTTACGATCAGTATATGCAAAGGGCAGCGGTGGATGGATTCCCTACTGTTATTGGTTCAGGGGAACAAGCGAAGGTGCGTATTTCTTTTTTACAAAAAGACATACAAGTTCGTAATCAAGACGGTCAGTGCTTGATTACGTGTGGAGACGAAGAATTGCATACTCTTTCTTCTGGTGAATCATGCAACTTGAACATAGATGGTCAACCGTATTTTTTTCTATACATAAAAGAGGCTCCGAGTAAAAAAAAATATTACATGGGTCATTCGAATCTCGTGACCATTTCCAATAAGCCTTCTGCCAATGTTGTTTTACCGTTAGATATTCAGGTAGATTGCACATTGCTATATGAAGGGAAGAAATGGACGCTCTATCCGAAAGAAGGAACACAATCCCCGTATGTGAACGGGGTAACAGTGTCCACACCGACCCGTATATTAGATGGTGATGAGCTTCTATTCGGACGAGTGCTTTTGAAAATTTTAGATGGTGTTATTTTGGTGGTTGAAAGCAGTGAGCCTTATGAAACGACGTTGACCCAGGTAGAAACGCCAACGTCCCTCATGCAACAACAGTATCCTATTTACCGCCGTACGCCACGTATGATCTATGAACAACCGACGGATAAAGTGGATTTTTCGATGCCGTCTGAAGAAGTGGATGATACGAGTCGGCCGCTGTGGTTGGTTTTGCTACCGCCGCTTGCGATTATCGTGATCATGGTTACGATTTCGATTACATTAAAACGCACGTGGATGTTGTTCATGTCTGTCCCAATTATGACGGTAATGGCGTTTGTGGCAACAATGATGTTTTTTCGCGAGAAGAAAAAGCGGAAACAAAAAGAAGAAAAGCGTAAACGTGTGTACACTCGCTATTTAGAGGTGAAGCGGGATGAATTGCAGGCGCTAGCGGAAGCGCAAAGGCATGCGCTTTCGTATCATTTGCCGACGTTTGAACAAATGAAGGATAAGACGCGTCGTGTCAGTAGCCGTATTTGGGAGAGAACCATTGACAACGATGACTTTTTAGATATTCGAATTGGACGCTCGTCTGTGCCCGCCAGCTTTGAATTAAATCAACCGAGTGATGAGTTATCGAATCGTGATCGGGATGAGCTGATGGAGGATTTTGAGCGGTTACGTGACAAGTATTCACACCTAGAGGATGCCCCGCTACGTCTAAGTGTCGCCCGCGGTGCGCTCGGATACGTTGGAAAGCCTTCCATTGTGGAACGTGAAGTATCGCAAATTATTGGGCAACTCGCTTTTGCCCACAGTTATCATGATTTACGGTTTGTCGCAATTTTACATGAAGGACAGCGCAGGAAGTGGGAGTGGATGCGCTGGTTACCACATTTTCAATTGCCTGGTTCAGAGGCAAAAGGCTTCATTTATGATGAAAAGGCGTGCGACTACATTTTAAATCCGTTGTATCACATGCTGCGTGAGCGAGAATTGGCACAAAAGGAAGCATTTGAGAAGAAACGAGAAGCGAAAAAATTTCTCCCGCACATCGTTTTCTTTGTCGCAAACCGCTCACTGATTGCAGAACACAGCATTATGGAGTATTTAGAAGGAAAGGATAAACAGCTTGGCTTCACTGTCATCTTTTTAACAGATGTGGCTCAAAACTTAAATGAACATGTGCATACCATTGTGAAAGCAGTAAACCGTAACGAAGGGGAAATTGTTCTACTAAGGAACATTTCAATTCATAAACGCTTCCAGTTTGATCCATACAGTCCGTCGAACGAAAACTATGCCCGTATGCTTGCTTCTTTGTATCATCAACAGGGTATGACGCGTTCAATCCCTGATATGGTGTCCTTTATGGAAATGTTCCCAGGGGTTAAGCAGACAAAAGATTTAAGAATCAATAAACGTTGGAAAATCAATGACAGCACTAAATCTCTTGCAGTGCCAATCGGATTTAAAGCAAAAGATGAGCTGCTTGAGCTAGATGCACATGAAAAGATGCACGGTCCCCACGGATTGCTTGCAGGAACTACAGGATCAGGGAAATCAGAGTTCTTACAAACCTATATTTTGTCTTTAGCCGTCAACTACCACCCCCATGAAGTTGCCTTCTTGCTCATTGACTACAAAGGGGGAGGAATGGCGCAACCATTTAAAGGGATGCCGCACCTCCTTGGTGTGATCACCAATATTGCTGAAAGTGAAAACTTTAGTTTGCGTGCCCTAGCCTCCATTCGATCAGAACTAAAGAAGCGTCAACGCTTATTCGATGAACATACCGTTAACCATATTAACGACTATACGGAGCTGTATAAATCAGGTGTCGCTAAAGAGCCGATGCCGCACCTCTTTATTATTTCTGATGAATTTGCGGAGCTAAAAAATGAGGAGCCAGAATTTATTAAAGAGCTTGTATCTGCAGCGCGCATCGGTCGCTCTCTAGGTGTACATCTTCTCCTAGCGACACAAAAGCCGAGCGGAGTTGTGGACGGACAAATCTGGAGTAACTCCCGTTTTCGCATTGCCTTGAAAGTGCAAAATGCTACGGATTCAAGAGAAATTTTGAAAAATGAGGATGCCGCTTATATTAAAGAAACGGGCCGAGGTTATTTACAAATTGGTAGTAATGAGCAATACGACTTGTTCCAAAGCGCTTGGAGCGGTGCGCAGTACATGCGTTCAGCTCACGAGGGGGAAGAGGAGATTGCTTATGTGACAGATCTCGGTTTAAAGCTTGTTTCACGAGCGGGAATGGAAGAGGACAACAAGCAAGAAAGTATCACCGAGATTGAAGCGATTGTCAAAGAAATTGTAACAACAACAGACGAATTGGCGATTGTTCCGGCAAAAAGCCCATGGCTTGACCCATTAGAAGAACGGATCTTCTATGATGCTAAGCATTACGAAGAAGATAATTCACAAGCATTTCCATTTGCACTTGCTGATGACCCAGAGAATCAAAGGCAATTCCCCATTTGCTATGATTGGGGCAAGAGCGGCAATTTAATGATCTTTGGTATGAGCGGATACGGAAAGTCGATGACGCTTATAACGTTACTCTTAGCATTTGTGGAGAAACGATCACCTGAGCAAGTTAACTATTATCTGCTCGACTTTGGGAACGGTGCCCTTCTGCCATTGCGCCAGCTTCGTCATACCGGAGATTATATTAAATTAGATGAAGGACGTAAGTTAGAAAAGCTCATTGACTACATTGAAAAAGAAATGGAACGCCGGAGTGAGCTGTTTATGGAAAAAGAAGTGAGCAACATCTCTGTCTACAATGAGGTGAGTGACGAGCCATTGCCATCGATTTTCATTGTCATTGATAACTATGACATCTTGCCAGAAGAGTTTTCAGACCTAGTCCCGGCCTTTACTCGCTTCGCACGAGATGGTCAATCACGCGGAATTTACGTCTTTGTAACTGTAACTGCAAGAAACGCAGTGAAGCCTGTGCTGTTAAACAGCATGAATATGAAGATTTGTCATTACATGATTGATAAAACCGATGTCACATCATTACTTGGAAGGGTTCCATTTGCGATTGAGTCTGTCCCGGGCCGAATGATTGTTGCAAAAGGTAAAAACTGGCTTGCCCATACGTACTTACCAGCAGAAGGGGAAACGGACTTTGAAGTAATTGAAAACGTGAAAGCACGTATCCAAACGCTCAATAGCCGTTATCAAGGATCGGCACTGCCAAAATCGATGGTCATGTTGCCGAAGACCTTGACGCTTGCTGGGTTCCGAGAACGCTTGGAAGAAGAACCTCAATTAGGAATCCCACTCGGCCTCAACGAAGAGACCGTGCTGCCAGTCTATATGGCTGAGGATGCAGGGGCGCACACATTGGTTGTTGGTGAACCACAGCGTGGAAAGTCAAATATGTTGAAAGTCATGCTTTCGTTCTACCTTGAGTACGATAACATAGAAAAGATTATCGTATTTGATGGAGTCGATCGTCCGTTATTTGATTTCAATCGCCATGAAAAAGTGTCCTATGTCATGACAATGGAAGAATTGAATCAAGAAATCGAAGAGGCGACGCGAGTTATGGAATTAAGAAAGGTTCAATATGAAGAGGCGTTAAGCCAAGGGATGGAATTTCCTACCTTCCCTCCTTATCTCTTTGTTATTGATAATGTTGCAGACTTTAAACAGGCACTTGGCATGACGAAAGAAACTGCTTTTGCGGATATGATGAAAACGTTTGGGCATTTACAGTTTCAAGTCATTGCCGCAGCAAATCATCGAGAAATCAGTTTAGGGCGCAGCCCAGTTATTGAACAATTAAAGTCTGTCCGCCAACATGTACTTCTGATGAAAAAATCAGGGCAGAGCGTGATAAGCTTTACGATGGATCGTACAGAGACATTAGGAGAGGGATTTGGTTACCATATCGTCAATGGGCGAGATGTGAAAATCAAAATCCCAGAAGTGGTAAAAGAAGATTTACTTGTGCCTGTCTAATATATCAATTAGTCAACGCCGTTTTTGGCGATGTCGTCTGGCGAGGGCTAAAAGAAATTTTAAAAATCGTTAAGATGCTTGACAGTAGGGATGGGTTTTATTCAGTGAAGAAAGATTAAACTGTGTGATAAAAACGAAGAAGGGTGTATAGGTGATGAGCAATTATTTAAATCAAATTAATCTGCTGAATAATGAGATCCGAACGATTAGGGAAGGAATGGATGTAGCAGGAGAGCATCGTCAGGAGTTGCTTGACGTCCGAAGTAAGTTAGTAACTGAAAAAAGTACGTTAGTATCAGATAAAAGTCATATCGATAATCCGCAATTAGGAAATGACGCAGCGCGTGGGACCATTGCCTCTGACTTCGAAAGCGCAGAGCGTGATAAGCTTACACAGGAGCATGTGAAATTACCAGAGCAAGTCCAAGATATGATCGATGCTATTGATAGTGAGCGAGATCGACTCCAGGGAAAAATTGAGAGTGGAAGACTACAAATTCAATACCGAAATGATCGAATTAACCATTTGAGAAAGTTAGATAAGTTAGCAAGGGAAAATAAGGGGTGATAGAGGATGGAAATTAAAGTAAACGTGAAGGAAGCCCTAGTAATCCTTCAAGCGGTCGGAGAGCTTGCTGGTAGTTTTCAAAAAGAAGCGGTTGATTCAACTGAGGGGCTAGACATGTTGCTAGCAGAAACCAGAGAAGTAGAAGAAATTGAGGATAAATTAAGCATGTATTTTCAGGCGTTGAGTCAAATGGAACAGCAATTCCAAACCTTGGTGCAAGAATATGAGAATGTGGATCTTGAACTTGCAGGGAAAATGAGGTGAAAATCATAAAAATCCTAGATGTCAATCAAGCGATCGCAAAGCTTGATAAAGACATAGATCAATTGCAACGTTGCTTGGATTTTTTGGATTTGATGGATGTAGGAATTGAAAGAGTACTGAATATGGACGGCGCATTTACTGGAGAAGGTGGGGAAGCAATCATCTTGAATCATGCGGAGTTACAGCTCCCAACGATCCGGGCATTTCGCGCCCACATCACCACTACGATTGAAAAAATCAAAAAAATGAAGGCATATATCCTCGAATTTGAACCCTCTGAAAGTGGGGTAGTGACGGAAGACTTTTGGGATACGCAAATGACTCGAGGACTAGATAAAGTGGAGGAGTTAACGGAGCAGTCTAAACAAAAAGTGGATGAGTATACGACGTCAGTTAGTCATATTATGAATCTTGGAAAGCTAGACATAAGCCAAGTATTAAACCGCATCGATAGTTCGCGTAAATTCGCAAGTGAAGTCGTTGACGGTTTGTACATGCTTGACAATGACGGAGTCGATTTAATGGCTGTTGTAAAAGCGAGCCGTGCCGAGTTAGACGCCATTGTGCAAAAAGCGGTAGAGTGGACCAATGCAGGCGGACCTCTTTTACAAGGGGTGAATATTCAAGACGTAAGGTCGCACTTCGAAGAGATGACGTTACATAAGGAAGCGCCAGACAATCCAACGCTGGTTAAAAACTCTTTGTTTATGCAACAACAATCAATAATGTATATGTTTGCGACATCGCTTCCACTTACTTTTCAGAGCACATATTTACAACAAACTAAGGGGTCGCTTTCAAAAACTTCATCGACTGGATCCATTGGCGAAGGTAAAATAACGTACAAATGGGATGGTCTAGGTGATAAGATGCAGGCTAGAGGTGTGCCTATGGATTATAAAGCGCTTGGGATAGAAGATCACGTCGAGACAGTTAAAGTGAATGGATATGACGTGAATTATGCGGTGATAGATGGTCAGTTTATCCTGTTACGTGATAATCCTAATCTTGAATATTATACGCAAGGTGCGAAGACGGGTAAGCTAGAAGCTGAAGTTGCTGAATTGGCAAGTTTCACTAGTTATGCGGTGGGGGCTTATGCTACATCTAGGGTTGCAATGAAAATCCCAGGGGTAAGAGGAATAGCAGATAAACATCCGATAAAATCTGAATACGGGGGAGCATTTGCGCTACAAAGAGTCCAAAATAGCATCCCCATTTGGAAGGAAATTGTCGGAACTCCAGTTCCTGAAGCAGGCACAGAACAAGTATTGTTGTATATTAGCGATGATGATGGTGAAAATTGGGATGGTAAAGTGATGTTTACGATTGAACCCAATGGCGATGTGAAACGGTCCACAGATTTTGCTAATGGATTTAAAGATTCTGTTCTTAGGTTATTGGGATTGGATAAAGAATAAAGGGGTTGTTTGGGACTCATGTTGAAAAGTATATTAGGAGACACGATAGGGTCTATGTTTGGGTATACTTTTAGTGCGGTCATTGTTGGTCTGCTAATCAAGTCTTTTACCAAAGACAAGGTCACATGGAAGCAAACAATTATCGGTATAGTACTGTTGAGTGTGGGTTTCATTGTTATCAATATGTACATTTTCCCGCGTTTTTAGAATTACCGAAGCGATGGAAAATTTGGAGTGGTAAAAGAGATGTTTACGATAGAATTGAATTGTGACGTGACATGTTCTACGGTTTTGTAGATGTATTTTGATTGGAAAATAGATGAGGGGTTTATTTTTGCACAACCTTATCCTTTACTGGTGGTTGGCAGTTGTTACAAAATTGCTGGCAGCTGTTATTGAATTTGACGTTAAACACAAGAAATGTATCCCCTGTGTAGTTAATTTGGAAAACAAAATTTATAGAATAGGAGGCATTTATGAAATTTTTGAACGTCAACCAACATCTCTCAGAACTCGATGAATATATGAAAGTATTAAAATCCTATGGGGACGTTTTCGGGGTAGCAGAGGCTAGAATAACGCGTGTTATCAATATAGAAGGGGCGTTTAAAGGAGAAGGCACGCAAGAAGTCGTCAATAATCATGCGTCGAATTAATGGCGCAAGTACGAACAAAGATGGAAGAATTAAAAGAAACGATCCAAACCTTGGTGCAAGAATATGAGAATGTGGATCTTGAACTTGCAGGGAAAATGAGGTGAAGTCTGAAATATTTCTTACGGGCGACCACTGAAAAAGAGGGCATAGCAAAATAAGCCATCGGTCGATGACCTTATTGGAAATATTTGGATATAACAGGTTGGGTTGCAAGAGTAACTATACGAAACCCTTGGGATTTAGCTAATAAAAGAGCTTGTTCTACCGTGATTTCACGGTTTACTGGAAGAACATCAGCTTTTTTATATAACTCAGGATTATATGGTTCTTTCTTCTTGAGAATATTGTAGATAGCCGTTAAAAGCATGCGTGCAATGGCAATAATTGCTCGTTTGTGACCCCGGCGCTTTTTGAGTTTCAAATAGCGGTTTCGAATTTCGGGATGCTTTTCACTTTTGACCACAGCGGTAGCACACTGTATCAAAAGGGGCTTTATATAGCAGCCTGCTCTCGAAATTCTTACTGACTTCTTCTTGCCGGCACTCTCATTATTAGTGGGTGTAAGTCCTGCCCAGGAACATAAATGCTTAGCTGTCGGGAACACGTCCATATTCACACCTATTTCTGAAACCACGGCAATGGCGGAAAAGATGTTCTTAAAGGACGGAACAGTTAAGATCAAGTTAATTTCCTCTGTGTAGGACGCGGCAAGGGAAAGAATGATTTTTTCAAGATCAGCTTTACGAGATTGAAGGTCTTCATAATGTTGTTTAATGA
>JAABNQ010000093.1 GCA_009928435.1 Bacillus sp. HF117_J1_D | reverse complement strand
TGGAACAAAATAGGCGTGTTCGCATTTTGTTCGCCCATAAACATTTTACTCATACCTCTTGGACTCTGATAAGCCTATTGCGATAACTTATGAACAAGGGAATGTTTTGCTTCCATTTCATTTGGATTTCGAGAGTAGAACAGCAAAGAATTCCACTGTATCATAGGCAGCTGCGGAACCCTTCCTTACAAAAAAAGAAAAGGGCTACCGATATCCAAAGAGATTGAGTTATTCGGGATGATTGGACAAGTAGAAGTATATTAAACTGCAAAAAAAACATTTGAAATGCCCCAATTGTTAGGCAAGGGCTTAACAATTGGGGTACTTTTCCTTCCCTGTTCCTTTTCCTGTTTCAAGATTTATTTTTATAAAATTCAATTACAGACATTGCCGCAGATACCACTTTATCTGGAAGATCCTCCGGCGAAATCACCCTCATTTTATTTGCAAATCCTAAGATGAACTCAACTGCCTCTTGCTTATCATTAAATCTTAAAGTCGCCGGTATCCATTTATCATCGTTCGGACTTTCTCTTTGTATAAATTGAACAAACTTGCCTGTAAAATTAATTCTTGGAATAATAGCCGGATGTATTTCTACTTGTACATCATATTGAGGTAAATTTTGTATAAACTCCTTCTTCGATTGCTCCCAGTAATCCGCCAAATTGAAATCAATCGGCCTTTTAAACGTTTCCTCTTCAATCTGTGCTGTTTGTATGCGTGATACCCTATAGTTACGCAGCTCTCCATTTCTAGATGCCACAAGATACCACCTATTCCCTTTTGCTACCAATCCTAATGGCTCAATCAGCCTTTCTTTTTGTTCCCCGTTGGCCTGTTCATAGTACATTTTTAGCTTTTTACTTTCCCAAACTGCTTGTTGGACCGTTTTGAGTGCATGTACTTTCTCTTTAGATTGTTGCCAAGTGCTCGAATCTATATGAATTCTTTCCCAGATCGCTTGTGCTTCATCCCGAAAAGTCCCTGGGATAGCTGCAAGTAACTTTTGCCTAGTGTCTAATCCTTGCATATTTAACCCTAAGTCTTCGAGTAATTTTCCTGAAGGGAAAAGGAATAGAGATTTTATGTCATCTATGTTTAATCCGCTTAATCTCGTGCGAAAATTGTCCATCAGACGCCACCCTCCCCCTTTTCCCCTATCAGAAACAATAGGTATCCCTGCATTACTTAAGGCATCCATGTCTCTAAGGATCGTTCGATCTGATACCTCCAGTTCAGTGGCCAATTCTTTTGCTGTCATTTTCCCTCTATTTTGTAATAAAATCATAATATTCATTAATCTATCAGCTCTCATAAAATCTGTCCCTTCGGTGAAAATACATTTTATGAATATGACAGGAGATGTCGTGTTTCAATCATATACTTATTTTAAAGACACGGAAAGGAGAAAGTTTCATGACTCAAAATCGAAATGTCGTATTATTTATTGCATCAAGTTTAGACGGCTACATTGCTACAAAAGAGGAGTCACTTGAGTGGTTATTCAAGGTTGAAGGTGAGGGGGATAATGGGTATTCGGAGTTTTATGATACGGTTGATACAGTTTTAATGGGGAAAAAAACTTATGATTGGATCATGAAGCATGGCTTCGAGGAATTTCCATATCAAAATAAAGTATGCTATGTGTTTACAAGGTCTACTATTGAAGATACTGAAAATGTAAAATTTGTCAGCCCCGATATACCTGATTTTGTTAATGAACTAAAAAGCCAACCTGGCAAAAATATTTGGATCGTTGGTGGAGGAGAACTGCTATATTTTTTTATTAAAGAGAATTTAGTTGATGAACTTATCGTAACAATTGCACCAACCATAATCGGCAAGGGAATTCCTTTATTCAAAGAAGGTGATTATCAATTAGACCTTTCATTGAAAGGAACAAGGAACTTTAATCAATTTGTTGAATTGCATTATGAAGTTAAAAAGTAAAATGACTAGATACAGCTCTTTTCATAGAAAAAACCCCTGAATAAAAGCAGGGATTTTTTTCACTTTAACGAATACTTATTGATCTTCATAAAAATGATATTTATGGGCAATATAAGTTTAATCTCTTTCGTAACCCTTCCACGACCTCTTCTGGAACTTCCCTGACTTTGATATCCCCACCTAGAAAAAGTAACCAGTTTGTTATTTCAGTCAATTCTTCGGGATTTTTAACATTGACAAAAGTCTTTAGAATGGCTGTGGTTTGATAAGGATTCGTATAGGAAATGGACACTTTTAAAGGATGATATTTTTTGAACTGGGCAATCGCCTTTGGGCCAAGTTCAAGGACAAGGTTGATGTCCTCTTCCTGCTCACTTAGTTTTTCCAAAATCTTTTTCTTACTTAATCTTTTTTTCTCTGGGGAAGGTGTGACACTTATAAGATGGTCAACAGGAACGATCTTCTTTTTTTCTTCCTTTAAGTCAAAGCCTTCAATCAGCCAAAGGCTTTTTTCCTGATAAAGGTGCAAGAGATAAACTGGATAAGATTTTACTACCTTCTCTTCTTTGAGCGTAATGAGTAAATACCTATCCAAAAGAAGGATTTGGATGAGTTTTTCTAACATGGGATGGGGGAGGTCTGAAAGCTCAAGCAGGTCGGGATTATTGGGGTTAGTCCCTTCAAAAAGCAAGATTTGATTTAAGAGGACTAATTCATCTTGCTGGTTTTCTGAGACGAGGCCCAGTAACTTTTCAGCTAAAGACTGACGACTCTTGAGATAAGGGAGTTGCTGATTTCTTGTAGCCATAAAAGCAATAAAAAGCGCTTTGACTTCATTATCGGTAAAGCGAACAACGGGCAGAACAAAGTTTTGCATGACAAAATAGCCCCCATCCCTTCCAACCTCAGAGACGAGCGGCATCCCCATGGCCTCAATTTCCCTGATATCTCTAATAGCTGTCGAACGAGAGATGTTAAATTCTCGCATGATTTCAGAAATTGTAAAGCGGGAGCGATTGTTAATATACCGCATGATGATATTAATCCGTTCAACTTTTTTCATCGGGACTCCTAAACAGTATCATTTTTTGACATGATTTATGGTTATCATATACCTATCAAATGAAGAAGACAAATCATTTGATTAATCTAATAAAAGGAAGGTTTTGAATATGGCAGACTATACCATAGAAGAAAAAGACAGCTTTACCGTTTTAGGTTTTGGAATTGAGCTTAAGAGCGATTATACAGACTTTGCTGGCATAAATAAGGAAAAAACAGACTTTTGGAAGGCCTTTAGACAAAATGGTAGGCTTAATGATTTAAAAGCCATGGCCACAAATAATTACGTTTTTGCCGTGAACGAAGCGGTGAATAACAAGATGATGCATTATGCCGGTGTCATGTCAGAGGCACCAGCACCAGAAGAAGCAAGAGTTATTCAATTTCCTAAAGGGGAATACCTTGTTGTTAAAGGAGAAGCGAAGACGGCTGATGAATTGAATAATACGCTTACTGGCATTGCCTTTGGTCAAGCCTTGCCAGAAGCAAAGGATTTCGCCTATGTTGGCGGTCCCAATACAACAGTAGAAATGGGACAGCGGGACAGCTTAGTTTTTGGTGAAATGTGGATCCCTGTTGTTAGAAAATAAAAAGATAAAAGGAAGGATGGAAATGTCTTATATTGTCGATTTTAAAAATGTGTCTACGGTCGGTTTAGAGTCTTCACCTGTAGTAGAAGCGCTTGCCGGACTACGTGCTAATGAAGGCCCGTTACTTTATGAACAAATACAAGCATGAATTTACAGTAGTTCCTGCCAGCGAAAGCCAGGAAACCCTTGATTATGTAAACCGAATTCTGAAAGAAGAACGTGATATTGAATTTGCAGCCAAGCCTCTAGAAACATCACGTTTTCAAGTGGAAAATATCAAGTTTGCCTACGTCTTTTATGAGGATGGGCTTGGGGTCAATGTTATGTATACAGTTGACGACCCTAAGAAGCGGGCCGTTGGTTTTAAGCTTTCTGAGGGAATGGAAGTGCCAAAGGAATTAGAGGGAAAGTTTAAGTTTGCTAGGCAAAAGTCTAAACTGGCTGGAACTATTCGAGGCTCATTTTTTGTCATTAAAGGGGAATATTGAGAACTTCTCGTCCCTAATGTAACGGCGTGATACAGAAGACGGTCGAGGATGACGGTGGTCAAAATAATGGAATCCCCTGAAACTGGCTTCCCTTGCTCCATACGCTTTGGAAGCCAGGATCACTCCATCTTTTTCATAGCGTTCAGAGACAATTTGAAAAAAATGAGCAGCCGTATCTTCCATTTGACGCAATAACTAGCTTACCTTTCTCCTTTTGAGATCCCGTGAACATTTTAAAGAAAATATGCTAAGGCCCTATCGAAACGACCCTTTCGGCATTGGTGTTGGACTGAAACGCAGTATGGTATTTGATTTATGTAGACAACAAAAAACAGCCTCCAATGGAAGCTGTTCTGTTTTCACTATGTATAAGCCGCCTCTGCCGTAACGAGTCTAAGAAAGTTTTAAACCACCACTCCTCAAAGTGGGTGTTCGCAGAAACGTTCATGAATGTCCTCCATGTCCTATAGACAGAGGTTTGTCATTCCAGCTTCTAGTAAAAACTCCCTATTACAGCTTAAAGGTTAAAACTTTATTAAGATTACGAACAACGCAGCCTATATGAGTATATTACTCTATATGGATTCATTGTTCAATCTAATTGCTTCTGTTGTTACACTTTTTAATTTTCAGCATTGTATTGATAAAAATTAAAATTTCACATACTCTCTCCTGCTTTGACCGCATAGAAAAAGAAAACAGAAACTATAACTAGACTGTCACCTTCACCAAAGCCTGCGTCGAGATGCACCAGCTTTATGGCTCCTGTCTTCCTTTGCAAGGGCATTGTATTGTTTAAATTTGGCCGACCTTTTTTTCTTTAAGTATTTTTCATTGAGCACGATCACCTTCTCGTCATCAGTTGTGCTGTATTTCCTATAAACGAATTTATATTTTTCAAATGCGAAATGCCCCAAAATGTAAATCGGCAAAATCACCAACAGGAGAATAACTGTGCTGGGAAGCAGCTTGAAACTTTTCTCGAGCAAGTAGACAGTCATAACCGCATAGGCCCCTATTGAAACCATAAAGGTGATAATCAGATTGCAAATATGAAAGGCAATCACACTTTTCTTCTCGCGAAACAGCTGCTCCAACTGATATTTGAAAAAAAGGGTCACGAAAACAGAAATCACAATAACGAACAAAACAATAAAATAAGCAACCCCACTATGCACCTTTTCCGCCCCCATTCTTGAAGGGGTCTTTGAAGGGGTCTGACCCCCACCGCGTTAATACGTTACCACTTTAATGTGATGGGGGTCAGACCCCTATATATTCTATTTTACCATTTGTTTTGTTGTCTTTGACAATTTGCACCTTTAAAACGACTAGACCATCCTTATTTTAAACTTCTGAGTATTGTCACTTTTTTAAGAAATAAATGATTCCATAATAAATTTTTGAATTATTAAAAACACTCCCCAGGCTATTATTCCCAGTAAAATCGCTAATACTAAATGAAGAGATTGCTTTAATGCAATATAAATTACAAACAGCATTATCGCCGTTGCAGGGAACCCGACTAAAACCCCAAGTGTAAATTTATTAACGTTTTGAGTTGATTCTCCTTGAATCGTCAGCCAAATAATACTTAAAATACTGATTAACGGCTGCGCAGCTACGATGCCTCCATAAACAGGAAAACGTCTTGCTAATTCTGTTACGATACCAATAATGACTGCTGAACTTATAATTTTTATTAGCAAATACATTTATTTTGAGACCTCACTTAAAAGCCGAAATGCTTCAACTACCCTTTCTCTTTCATTAGCCGATAATTTGCTAAGCGCAGCTTGAAGTTTAGTTTCATCTAATTCTGTATTCTTCTTTAATGTTATAAGGCCCCAGTCTGTTAAATGTAGATACACCTTTCGTTGGTCTTCATTTGATCTTTCTTTATAAACCCAGCCATTACCCACTAATTTTTTCACATGTTCCGAAGCTGTATTGTGAGAAATCGATAATTGCTCTGCTATATCACGAATCATGACAAATTGCCTTTTCTGAATCATTTGTAATATACGGACGCTTTGATGTGAAATGACTTCCTCTTGTGCAGGATGTAAGTTGAAGTAAATATCAGTAAAATAATGATTAATACGTTGAATCATGAAAGCACCCCTTTTGATCGCTTAAAACGATTATATCGTAATATACGATATAATTACAATAAAAAATATCCCCATTACTCATGGAGAAACAATTGCATCAATCTATTCTTTTCCCAAATGCTCTAGAGCTGCATACAAATTTGCTTCTTTAATTTATTTCATTTTATTATGAAGTTACGAATCTTTAAACAAGAAAGCCTCGCCTATGAATAGGCGGGGATGAATTGTTCTTATGCATACCCTTATAGTATGATAGATACAAAAACAATCATAACCATTCTGTTTGGATACCAAAGTACAGAAATCAAATATTGAACCATGGTACGATTAAACAGTACATTGAGCAACAAAACAGGAGGTGA
>JAABNQ010000008.1 GCA_009928435.1 Bacillus sp. HF117_J1_D | reverse complement strand
CTTGATTTCACTAGCTTTCGGATGGTTTTTAGATAAATTTAGTCACGGATTAAGGGTGAACTCTAACACTGTGTTAAGGAGCATAATGAACATTTTTTCAAATGATGGACTTTTGGAAAAAGAAACTTGTGGATTTTAGTACAAATCGTGTAAACACAGCGTAAAATCAATTTTTCGAATTTGATTTCACGCTGTTTATTTTTCATAAAAAAAATCCCTGTGAAGGGATTTTAAAAAAGGGCATTCATGTTTAGCAAACATTACTTTAAATTCAAGTGGTTGTTCCAGTCTGTACGTCGATGAACAGGCGCTTCCGCTTTTGTTTTTCTGTCAGCTTCAACAGTCGTCTTGATCCAATCGCGTATTAATCTTGAAGGCATTACATGATCCTTCTTACAGTATGAATAAAACTCTTCTTTTAGTTCTCTTGATATCCGTATATTGATTTGTTCCCTTTTCATACAATCCTCTCCTGAATTAACCAAATTCTTTTAATAAAATCATAGCATGTTCGTCTTTACATTTTCTAAAACAGAATATAGTTGAATCTCTACAAAATTTTTCTGAATTGGGAAGTTTTAAAAAGATAAATCGACAAAAATCGACATGAACAGAATGAAAATCAACAGTATTACATAAATGAAAACGCTGTTTTTGTTAAAAAGTACTTTTATCAGTTTAAATGTACAGATTTTGTTCAGTTTATCAGTCCATAATACCTATTTGTTGAGAAAATGTTTAGTTTGAAAAAGATATTTAAAAAAATTGATAACTAAATAGGTCAAAGGGAGGGATTGTTGATCAGCAGTTCGATGAATAAAGGGCACTGTAAAAAATAAATGAGAGGAGAATGTTTAAATGAGAAGAAAGATTGGTTTAATCACCTTTATACTTGTACTGGTCACACATACTGTCTTAAGTTCTTCCATCCCGCTTACGGCAGTAGCCAAAGAACTAGAACAAAGTATTTTTGCAGATGTGACGATAACAGATGAACAAGGAACAGTTGTAGACGCAGACCAAAATCCAGATCATCAGCTGAACATAGATGAGCAGGTAAATGTGAATTTCAATTGGTCTTTAGCGGAGATGGAAGTGAGTGAAGGAGACACCTATTCGTATAAACTACCTTCGGAAGTGATTCCAAAAACACAAGACGAAAAGCTGTTGACATCTGGCAATGAAGAAATCGGTACTTATAATGTTTCCGCCGATGGATATGTCACATTCGTTTTTAATGAGAAAGCAGATGCGAATGCCGAAGGTATGTTGGCACTTCAAGTCAATTTTAATAAAGAAGTTATAGCTGCTGATGAAAAAGTAGCGATTCCTTTTTCTTTGAATCAACAAGAAAAAGTTATTCATGTTTCTTTCCAAACAGATGATGAATCAGAATCAGAGGATCCACAATCGGAAGATGAGCCGGACCAGGATGCAGAAATAGCTGAGGAAGACACTTCAAAAGCTGAGAAAGAAGGAACATCAGCGGAAGAAACATCCATTAAAGGAAAGAAATCAGATGCTCAAACGCAAGTGTTAAATGATGGGGAGAAACGTGCTCCAAAACCAATTGAAGAAAATATTATCATAGATGGATCACTCGTTTTAAAAAAGGCTGATGAGTCAGCGATTGAAGATGGAGAAATGATTGATTCAGAGGAAAATTTAAGAGTAGAATTTGATTGGGCATTGCCTAATAACCATGAGTATATTGCAGGTGATACATTCGAGTTACAATTGCCTGAACAACTGGCCATTTATAATGAGATCAGTGATGTATTAACAGATGGAGAAACGGAATTTGGGACATATAAAGTAAGCATGGATGGCAAGGTCCTATTTACTTTTAATGAAAATATCGAAAAGGTACCGAATGTTAACGGCCATTTCTACGTACAAACAGAATTAAACAAACAAAAAATCACAAAGACGGAAAATATTCTAGACTTTACAGTGAATGATGAAATAATCACAAAAATTCCCGTAAATGTAAAGCCAGAGAAAGGTCAAGCGATTGCTAAATCAGGCCAACCGGTTGGCGGATCCTTTAATGCAGAGGAAATTGAGTGGACTGTTATTGTGAACACCACGAGGGAATCATTAGAAAATGCTATCATTCAAGACCCGATATTAGCAGGCCAGGAATTAATCACTGATTCTATCGTATTGAAGGAAGTAGAAGTAGATTTAAAAGGAGAAATTGTAAAAGAAAACGAAGATGCCGTAGAGTTTCATAATAAATCTAGTCATGAAAAACTAGAATTAGAACTAGGCGATACAAATAAAGCATATAAACTGACCTTTAGAACGAAAATCAAAGAAGATGAAAAAGACAAAGAAGGTACAACTTCATATTCAAATACAGCAAAGCTTATTTCGGATAATAAAGACGATGCTGAAGCAGGTACATCCGTATCCATTTCGCGTCCGAAGTCGCTTGAGAAAACATCAAGCTCATTTAATAAAAATGATCGTTCCGTCGAATGGACGGTTAAGGCAAATTTTAATGAAAAAGCCTTAAAAGCAGGCGAAACGATCACAGATGAATTCACATTTACAGTCGGAGAAAAAACTTTGGACGATATATTTGAAATTAAAAATATCGACATTCAACAAGTGGACTCTTTCAACAAAGATGGTTCAGTGGGAACCACATCAAGTGCAGAGGATTTATTCGACATAAACATAGATGGAAATAAAGTGACGTATACATTAAAGGAAGATACTAACAAAGCTTTTATTTTCAAATACAAAACAGTAGCTAAAGATGGAGCTTATATTACACATGATGGGAAAATAACGAATAAAGTTCTATTAAATGGGAAAACAACGGAAAGTAGCCAAGGTGTCTACCAACAAGTTGGTAAAAAAGGTCATGGCGAAATCAACTATAAAGATAAAACAATCGACTGGACGATTACGGTAAATGCTGATAAGCAGGAGTTGCTCAACTTCGTTTTAACAGATAATTTTTCAGGGTCTGGTCAAAAACTAGTAGAAAACTCTATTAAAATTACCCCAGCAAAAGACGGTGTGGTACCTGCTATAGATGCGAACAAAGAAGGTTTTAAGATTAACTTTGGAGATATTACCGAAGCTTATACCATCACATATCAGACGAAGTTTACGTATGATTTTGGCAAAGACAAGGAAAAGCCAAACTTTACGAATGGTTTAAATTTGTCTTATACAACAAGTGATGGGAAGGACTACGAGCTTGAAACTGGAGATGAAGTAGATCCAAATCATCAAACGAAAAATAATGGTGTCAAGAACGGTATAGTAAATAATGAAACAAAAGAAATTACCTGGACCGTTGACGTGAACTACAACCAGTTAAGTCTTGAAAATGCCAAGTTCATTGATCAGATTGCTGATAACCAATCATTGGTGGATGGCTCAATTGAAGTTTCTAAAACGTCTATCGGAGAAAAAGGCGGAATTACAGTAGGAGAGAATGTAACAGAAACCCTCGCAATAACTACTGATAACGATGAAATTAAGATTGATTTAGGAAAAATTGATCAAAGCTATCGGATCGTATTTAAAACCGTCGACAAAGACGGCATCTATAATCGTGATGAAAAATATGAAAATACAGCCCAATTTATCCCGCGTGAAGGGGAAAAGCATAACCTAAAAGCACATGTTACGCTGCCACATCAAGGAGAGTTCATTGGGAAACAAGGTGTACACAATAAAGAAGATTGGACGGTTGATTGGGAAATCATCGTTAATAAATCAAAGTCTAAGTTGGAAAACATCGTTGTAACGGATGACTTAGGCGATGAGAGTGTACAGATTTTACTAGAAGATTCGTTTAAGATTACAAAAGAAGGTTCTAATGAGCCATTAGTTGATGGGGAAGATTATGAATTAGAGGTAACAGGCAACAAATTTACGTTGAAAATTAATGGAGAGACAAAGGACACTTATAAGGTTACTTATTCCTCCTATATTTTGGCTCAAAAAACAACTAACATCACAAATAAAGCTGAAATTAGCTCAAATGAAGATATAGTTGGGACGATCGACAAGGTTGAAACAGTTGAGGTGAAAATCAGTTCAGGTGGCGGCCCTACCCAAGGCGGAACAGGCGAGCTGATCATTGACAAAGTCGAAGCAGGTTCAAACAAACCGATGGCGGACGTCGCCTTCGTTTTAAAAACAGTCGTTGGTGGTAAAGAAATTGTCGTCCGTGAAGGAAGTACAAATGCTCAAGGAAAGCTTCACTGGACTGGTCTTAAATATGGCGATTATACTCTAGAAGAGGCTGTGCCAACGGGCTATTTAGCCGAAACCCCGTTAAAGATTAAGCTTGATTATGATCAGATGCCTGAAGGTATTAAAACAGAGAAAATTGTGAATGAGCGTCAAAAAGGTACAGCCAAAATTGTTAAGAAAGACGCTGTAACAAAAGAAACTTTAGCTAATGCAACCTTCCAGATAACGAATATGGAAACAAACCAGAAATTCAAACTAACAACGAATGGCCAAGGTGTTGCAGAGGCAGAAGTACCTTTCGGAGAGTATAAGGTAGAAGAGATTCAAGCGCCGAATGGATATAAGATTGCAACAAAATTGGATAATATCAACATAGAAATAGGAAAAACAACTGAAATTACCATTGATAATGATGCAGTTGTCAATGTTTCCGGAGAGAAAAAATGGATTGACGGAAATTCAGAAGAAAAACGCCCGAGATCTATCACGGTTCAAGTGTTAAATGACGATAAGGTTGTTTCAGAGAAACAAGTTACAGCGGACAATGGCTGGAAGTACACCTTCAAAGACTTACGGAAGTATGATGAAAATGGTAAAGACATTAACTATACCATCAAAGAAATCCCGGTTGAAGGTTATCACTCAAAAGTAGATGGCAGCAATATCGTCAACATTGAATTGATGGACATTTCTGGTGTGAAAACATGGAAAGATGAAGATGCAGAAGATCGTCCAGAGATGATCAAAGTCCACCTTTTACAAAACGGCAAGGCTATTAAAACAACTGAAGTGACAGCAGATGACAGCTGGAAATATAGTTTTACTGATTTAGAGAAATATGATGATGAAGGTAAACAATATACGTATACAGTTGAAGAAGAAGCAGTAGAAGGCTACAAATCAACTGTAGATGGATTCAATATTACGAACTTGCGTGTCGGCAAAACAGCTGTAGAAGGCGTGAAGACATGGAAAGACGATAATGCCAAAGATCGTCCAAAAATGATTAAAATTGATCTCCTTCAAAATGGCAAAGTCATTGACACGAAAGAAGTAACAGCCGCTGACGGTTGGAAATACAGCTTTGCAGACTTAGACAAGTACGATGAAAATGGTGCAGCCTATGAATATACAATCAAAGAGCAGGCTGTGGAAAAATATCAATCAACTGTGGATGGCTACGACGTCACAAACCTCCGTGTTGGAAAAACAGAAGTATCTGGGACGAAGACATGGAAAGATGAGGATGGCGAAGATCGTCCAGGTTCTATCACTGTTAAGTTACTTCAAAATGGCAAAGAAATAGATTCCAAGAAAGTCACAGCAACGGATCATTGGAAGTATAGCTTTACCGACTTAAACGAATTTGACGAAAATGGTGAAGCCTACAAATATACTGTAAAAGAGGAGCCTGTCAAAGGCTATCAATCAACAGTCAAAGGCTATGACATCACGAACGTCCGTATTGGCAAAACAGCCGTGGAAGGTACGAAAATATGGAAAGACGACAACTCAAAAGATCGTCCGAACATGATCAAAGTGAACCTTCTTCAAAATGGAGTTGTGGCTGATACACAGGAAGTTACAGCAAAATCAGATTGGAAATACAGCTTCACGAACCTAGAGAAATATGATGAAGAAGGTAAAGCCTACGAATATGCTGTAAAAGAGCAAGGTGTTCCAGGATATCAATCAGAAGTGAATGGTTTTGACATTACAAATACCAGGTCTGAAAAAACTTCCGTTACCGCAACAAAAGGCTGGAAGGATGATAACTCAAAAGATCGTCCAGAGTCGATTACAGTGAACCTTCTTCAAAATGGTGATGTAATTGATACAGCTGAAGTCACAGCTGACGATGATTGGACCTATGAGTTCAAAGATTTAGAAGCATATGATGAAGACGGAGTAGCATACGAGTACACTGTAAAAGAAGAAGCGATGAAAGGTTATGAAACAACTATCGATGGATACGATATTACAAACGTACGTGTCGGCAAAACCTCCGTGGAAGGGACTAAGACGTGGAAAGACCATAACTCCAAAGATCGTCCGGAAATGATCAAAGTCCATCTTTTACAAAACGGTAAGGCTATTAAAACTACTGAAGTGACAGCAGATGACAACTGGAAATACAGTTTTACCGATTTAGAGAAGTATGATAATGAAGGTAAAGAATATACGTATACAGTTGAAGAAGAAACTGTAGAAGGCTATAAATCAACTATAGACGGATTCAACATCACGAACTTGCGTGTTGGTAAAACATCCGTAGAAGGAGTGAAGACATGGAAAGATGATGATTCCAAAGATCGTAATGAGCAGCCTGTAAAAGGTTATCAATCTGTTGTTGACGGCTATCACATCACCAATCTGCGAGTCGGTAAAACCTCCGTAGAAGGTACGAAGACGTGGAAAGATGATGATTCCAAAGATCGTCCGGACATGATCAAAGTGGATCTTCTTCAAAACGGTGAGGTAATTGATACCCAAGAAGTGACAGCAGCTACAGATTGGACATACCATTTTACCGACTTGGACGAATTTGACGAAAATGGTAAAGCCTACGAGTACACTGTACAAGAAGAGGCTGTAGAAGGTTATCAATCAACAGTCCAAGGCTATGACATCACAAACGTCCGCATTGGAAAAACGGCTGTAGAAGGAACGAAGACATGGGACGATGATCATTTCAAAGATCGTCCGGACATGATCAAAGTGGATCTTCTTCAAAACGGTGAAGTCATTGAAACAAAAGAAGTAACAGTTGAAACTGACTGGAAGTATAGCTTTACCGACTTGGATAAATATGATGAAGAAGGAAAAGTCTATACTTATACAGTGAAGGAGCATGATATCGAAGGCTACGAATCAATAGTCTCCGGTTATGATATCACGAACAAATTGATTCTTGGTGAGGTTCAACTAATTAAAGTCGACAAAGAAGACCACAATCTTACTTTGGCTGGTGCTGAATTCGAGCTCCAGGATAAAGAAGGGAAAAGGCTTCAAGGAGGCTTAACAACAGATCAATCTGGTAAACTGTCAGTGACAGGGCTGAAGCCGGGAGATTATCAATTTATCGAAGCTAAAGCTCCGGAAGGGTATGAAAAGGTTAAAGAGCCCATTACATTTACAATCGAGAAAAACCAGAAAGAGGCATTGACCTTGATTGTAGAGAATAAGGCAATACCTTCCATAACTCCGGAAGATCCTGAACAACCAGTTGATGGCACACCAGGCGACTCGGAAAAAACTGATGAAACTCAGAAAAAACCAGATCAATCAGATCAAGATGGCTCTAAACTGCCTAACACAGCAACAACTCTATTCAACTATGCATTAGCAGGGATCATACTGCTTTGCGCAGGCTTATTGCTTGCACGCGTTAGCCGCAAAAAGCAACAATAATTAAAAAAACTTCCACATACGAATCTAGTATGTGGAAGTTTTTCGTTGTAATATAATATTGAAACAGTCATTTAATAAGAATGAAAAAATGTAAAAAACTTGTAATATAGTGTAAGATGTAATAAAGTACTTAGGATATGATTTGCTTAAAAGCTAATGGAATGAACCACTAGGTTAAAGAGAGGATAAAATCTAAAATTGTACGTTCTGCTTCGATGAATTAAATGATCAGGGCACTTTGGTAATGTTCCTAATCTATTATATATATATATTCCAAGTCTAACAGATGGCCTTTCAGTTTCTGAACATTCAAATTAACAATTTTTTAAATCAACTATATTTTCTGTGGAATTTGTTTGTGAAAATACCGAAACACAATGAAAAGGTGGTAAGCAACATGAGAGTAATTTTAATTGATGACGAGCCTCTGGCGCTTGAGCATATGAAAAAGATCCTTTTAGACATTGATGGATTGAAGATTGTAGGGAAATACCTTAATCCAACAGAAGGACTTAAAGCAATTATAAAAGAGCGGCCGGATGCTGTCTTCCTTGATATTGACATGCCCACAATCACAGGAATTAAACTAGCGGAGGAGATTCAGAACCATTGCCCGGACGTACATATTGTATTTGTGACAGCTTATGATGAATATGCTGTCAGAGCCTTTGAACTAAACGCTGTAGATTATGTCATGAAACCCGTTCATAAAAAACGGCTGGCGGAAACTCTCAATAGGCTTCAACCATTAAAGAAAATTCATTTGAAAGAAGGAACGGGTATTCGTTCCGGAATGATCTGTTGCTTTCAGACGTTGCAGTTTATTATAAAGGGAGACAAGCCTGAAAATATAAAGGTTCATTGGCGGACATCTAAGGCAAAAGAAGTGTTTGCATATCTTATTCACAACCGCCGAAAACCTGTGAGAAAAGAAGTGTTAATTGATTTATTTTGGCCGGAATCAGAATTGGAGAAGGGCTTTGCACAGCTGTATGCAGCTATTTATCAAATCCGAAAGACGCTGGCTTCAATTGGCTTTAACATTAAAATTATCAGTCGTGATCACAGCTATATACTTGATATGCAGCAAATTAAGATTGATGTAGATGAATTTGAAAAACTCGAAGAAATGGTAAATGACGATAACTCTGAAATTGTAATGGTCCAACAATTATTAGACCTTTATGCTGGAGATTATCTAGAAAAGGAAAGCTATCTGTGGGCGGAGAGTGAACGGGAACGCCTAAGGGTTTTATGGCTGTATTACACACAGAAAACGATCGAAATGCTCATTCAAAAAAAGGAATATACAAAAGCACTGCTCATCTGTCAACGTATGCAGGCGTTGAATCCTTATAGTGAAGAAAGTTATTTTATGCTTATGCAATTATACGATCTGCTTGGTGAACGTCATTTTGTGGAGCAGCAATTTAGCAAGCTGAAAGAAATGCTTCTGGAAGAGTATGGTACAAAACCTAATTTGGAAATTTCAGAATGGTATCTCAGCTGGAGAGGGAGCAAAGTATAAGAGGCTTTAGCCAAACCAGGAAAATAAAACCGCGCGAAATAAAGTTTTATTTGATTTTACGCGGTTTGTTCATTTTATAGGGTTTTGTTCGATCCTCATTTAGGAATCTTTATTACAAGTAGTTTCCAATTTCTGTGAATAAAGGAATTTATCTCGTCACTGCCAATTTCATGGTAACTCAGTGAAACAATTGTATTAAATCATATTATATTCTCGCGAATATTAATTAGGAAATACCAAATATTAATACAGGCTATCGAGGTAACCGCGACAGCCTGTATAGTTCATCAAATAGGGAATGTAGTATGAAAATGTTGACTAGGACTCATTTAACTTGCCTTGGGTATTTCAAAGGTAATAGATGTCCCTTTGTTGACAATGCTATGAATCTTCAACCCTTTCCCGTACAGTTTGATTAATCTTCTGTTCGTGTTTGCCAGCCCTACACCACTAGAATTTCCGTATCTGCTTGATAGGACTTGTTTCAGTTCCTCATCATCCATCCCAACACCATCATCCCTGATTTCAAATTCCATACATTTCTCTTTATCATTAATTCTAATTTGGATCGTACCTCCGTTATCACGTTTAAGAATGCCATGCCTTATGGCATTTTCCACAAGTGGCTGGATTGTAAGCGGTGGGATGGATAAGTTTATGTTTTCACTTACTTCCCATTTGACCGACAGCCTGTCCCCAAAGCGCTCTTTTTCAATGTATAAATAAGATTTTAACAGAGAGAGCTCATGTTTTAAGGGAACCAATCTCTGTAAATTTTTCGGATTAAAGCTTTTTTGCAAATAGTTGCCGAACTCTTGTAACAAAGATGTCATCCGTCCACTATCAATATCGCTCAGCGAAACAATTGTATTGAGTGTATTGTATAAGAAGTGTGGTTGTATTTGTGCCTGGAGCCACGCGGCTTCCATGCTCAACTGTTCATTAATGGACTGCCTTAAATCAGTCAGTACCTTGACTCTTGCACGCAGTTCCAATCTGTCCACCGGTTTTGTCACATAGTCATTAGCTCCGGATAAATAGCCTGAAATAACATCAGCAGGCTGATTCCTTGCCGTTAGTAGAAGGATAGGAAGTTCAGAAATCGAATATTTTTTCCTTATTTGCCGGGTCAGTTCATAGCCTGACATCTTCGGCATCATAACATCCAAAATAATTAAATCCCATTCTTTCAAATCTAAAAGTTTCAAGGCTCTTTCAGCATTTAACTCAGTTAATACGTTATAATCTTCTTTAGGCAAAATACGGGACATCAGCCGCAGATTAACTGGGTCGTCGTCCACGGCCAATATATTTGATTTTTTGTTCCCTATCCAGTTTTCTATGTCAGAACTTTTGCTTAAGGTAAAATCCGTTAAAAATGTCTCGTTCCGAGCAGCCGCTGATTCCTTATGATGAAAATCAACAAATTGTTCATATGGATTGTCGGCGAAAGGCAAAGTAAAAGAGAAATCCGCTCCTTTACCAGGAATAGACTCAACCTTAATTATCCCTCCATGCAGCTCTATAAGCTCTTTACAAATACTCAGTCCTAGTCCAAGTCCGCCCCTCATGGAATCCGTAGCCACATTAATTTGCTTATAGGGGGAAAATATATCCTTTTGCATGTCTTTTTCAATCCCCGACCCAGTATCTTCTACATGAACACAGGCCATGCCATTCTTTTCTTCAACCCAGATAGAAATCACCCCTTCATCGGTGTATTTCACTGAATTATGAAGAAGGTTGAGCAGAATTTGGACTAGGCGATTTTTATCTGCTGCTATAGCAGGAAATTTGTCGGGAACATTAAGCGTAAATTGAATATTTTTATTACCAGTCATGAACCGCACCATATCGATTACGCTTGATGCAATTGTTTGGATATCAACCTTTTGAGTCTGAAGGCGGATCCGCCGCTCCTTCAGCAGCTGCACGTCCATTAAGTCATTGATTAAATGTGACATGCGTTGCCCAATCAAAATGAGCAATTCTAAATCTTGTCTGCTTTTATCATCCAAAGGAACTTTTTTGTTTTCTATAACACCTTGAGCGATATTGATAATCCCATGCAAGGGATTCCGCAGTTCATGAGATGTGTTCGCAAGAAACTGATCCTTTCGTTTATCCTCTTCCTGAAGTTTGATAGTCAGATCATCTTTTTCTTCACTTTCCTGGAAAAATTTTCTAAACCAGAAGGTTGAAAAAAGAACGATCGCCAGAATTAGGTCAAAAGGATAATAGACTGGAAAATAACTTGGAACCTGAGACTTTATCACTCCCCATCCAAGACTAGAGAGGATGCTTATTGCGGCAAGTAATATCAATAACCCATCTCTTTCTTTCGAAAGAATGAACTTATACGTTATAACAGCAATGGCCGAATAGGAAATGAATAAGATTATATAGTTGTATTCTGTAAAGAAAAGATAATTTAACGGTACAAATAATGTAATGATTCCAGAGGCAGCACAAAGGTACGAAAGATAGCTAAGGATTTTCGATTTGTTTGCTTTGCAAAACATATGTTGTACAAATTGAAGTAAAAAGCCGGTTGTTCCAATGTACGCTACTTTTATTAACTTTAAATACCACTCATAATTAAGCGGAATGGCGTTTAACAATAACCGATCATCATCCATGATTACACTGATAGAAAGGAAAAGGACACCAAGGGCAAAATAAAGCAGTTCCTTTTTTCTAGGCCTTAAGTAATATAAGATCAAGGCATATAAACTGTGGATCATCATAATGACAAAGACAATAAACTGCCAAAGGGCGGAAATATGAAATGTCTTACTAACGGCATGAGTGTTTCCAAACTTTATAGACTTGGCAATCCCTCCGTAAGAGAGGTGATCGAAATTGGAAACTTGGATCAAAAGCTCAATTTCTCCATTTGGCGTTGCTTTTAATTCTGATGTTATAGGAAAGGGATCTCCACGGTGTGTATCAGGTTTAGTCGACGGTGTTCCATTTATGGCAATCTCTTGTCCATTGACAAATAACCTAGATGCGGTCCGAATGGAAGGCGCCCGAATTGCATAATGACGGTTATTCTTTGGAACAAGGATTTTCAAATAATATGTTCCATACCCATGCCCTTTGTATTTTGAATCGGGAAAAAAACTTTTCCAATTACCAGGTACCGTTAGGAAACTGCCTCTTTCATGGTCCTGATCTTCGGGAGTCACTAAAGCTTCAGGATAAAACTTCCACTCGCCGTCTAAGTTAATCGTTTTACTTCCAAGCTTATCCCATTTTCTAAGATCTAGGATCCCTTTTTCCGCCTTGGGCAGCTCAGAGGCATTATAGTGATGCAGCCAAATGAATCTGAAACTAGTTAGTACCAGTAAAAATAAACATGAGGCAAGGATGGTTTTTGTTTTTATTTTCATCATCAATGCAAAGATTCACACCTTTATATAGCTATTGTTCTCAATATAATTATAAGCTTTGAAGGACCACAATGGACAAAAAACCTAGAAAATACATACTCACTTCATTGAAATCACACACTTTTGAGTTATGCTTATAGTAATCCGTAACATGTATTAAACTGAAGGTGAGAAGATGGGAAAACTCCGCTTGATTTTTATCTTGCTGACATGTTTCTTCATTCTGTCAGGCTGCTTAGAAAAGAAACAGCAGCCGATTGATGAAGGGCAATTATTTACAGCTTCTTTGAATGTGGGAGATTTCAGTATTGATTTTTTAAATACGGATGGCGAAAAGTTTGCACGATGGGAATTGAAAAAGCCGTATACTGGTGCTACTCTTCTGCCTGATGGTGATACATTGATCCTATATGGTCCAGAAATTGAGGAGGTTGACTTTTACTCTCTTAAAAATGGGTCATTAAAAAAGAGCTTTAAGTGCGGAAAGGGCACATCAAATGTTCTTTATTTGGAATCGAATGATGAATTCGCTTTTGCTGACAAAGTCCTAAACCAAGTCCGCTTTTTTGATCAAAACGGGAAAGAAACGAAAAATGTAAAAACAGCGGAATATCCGATGGCGATGGAGGCAGATAAAGAGAAATTGTATGTTGCTTCATTTAAAGGGGCCATGCTTTCAGTCATCAACCTAAAGAATCATGAAATGGAGAAGGAGTTCAAAATTCCTGCCTCAACAGCGGGGATGCTCCTGCGGGAAAAGGAAATCTGGATTGGAGGACATGGAAAAGGGGATGAACCTCAATCGGACATTTCTGTGTATTCTCTGAAAACAGGGAGTCTCGTGAAAGAAATTCCTGCTCCTTTAATGCCTATTGCCTTCTTTGAAAATGATAAAGGGATATATGCTCTAAGTCATGGTACAAATATGTTATATCAATATAATCCCGATAAAGAACTGGTCAAAAAAACGGAGGTAGGGGCTAATCCTTTTGCGATTGATTCGTTTGATGGAAAGCTTGTTGTAACAGGTTTTGACAGTGAAAAACTGTACTGGGTTGACCCCGAAACGCTTGATATTGAAAGAGCTGTTGATGTTGGTAAGGGGCCGTTTGTTATTTTTACACGTGAGAAGGTGAAATGATGGTATATGTGCTGGTCGTAGATGATGAAGAAGAGATGAGAGACCTGATCTCCATGTACTTGCAAAATTCTGGATTCCAGACAACGGAAGCTGATGGATATGATCAACTCCAAGATGAACTTCAAAAAGAAGAGCCAGACCTTATTTTGCTTGATATCATGCTCCCGGGTATGGACGGGTTTGAGATATGTGGAAAAATCCGTGAAAAGAGTGACATTCCCATCATATTTTTATCTGCAAAAGGCGAGGAATGGGATAAGGTGAAGGGCCTCGGGATGGGAGCAGACGATTATATAGTCAAGCCATTTTCACCAGGTGAGCTTGTGGCTAGGATTGATGCAGTACTGAGGAGAAGCAAGTTCAATCAAAGCAGGTCAGCTATGGAGTATGGTTCTTTTAAGTTGGATGAGGACCAAAGAAGGCTCATTGTTGACGGTAATGAAATCCAATTGACATTTAAAGAGTTTGAACTACTGAGGGTCATGATGAAACATCCGGACAAGGTCTTTTCACGGGAAAACCTGCTTGAAAAGGTATGGGATATCGCATATCAAGGAGGATTGCGAACCGTTGATACTCATATAAAAACGTTGCGGATGAAAGTTGGGACAGAGGCAGGGCGTTATATTCAAACCGTTTGGGGCTGCGGCTATAAATTTGTGATGCCAAAATGAAAATAGGTCTGTCTAGAAAAATGTCTATTGCCCTATTGCTTGCGTTTACGGTGTCCACTTTATATGCTTCATTATTTTCCTACTACCTATATGAAAGATTGTATGTAAATAGCCTCAAAACGGAAATGCTTGATACTGGGAAACGCTTGGCTCACTCTTATGATGGAGGGACGGTCACAGAATCCTTTATAGATGAAGTAAACTGGTTTGGAGAGAAGTCTCAGTTTGAAGCTTTTGCAGTGAAAAACCCACGTGAATTGAGCATGTGTCTTCCATTTGAGGTGGATTATCAAACGTTGATTAGTGGTGAGGATCGGGAAACACTATTGAAGGGTGAAGCCGTTTATAAAAAAGGTCATGTTGAGCGTCTGAATCGCGATGTCATTTCGGTTATTATTCCTCTTCTAGATGAAAAAAGGCTGGAAGGTGTCATTTACTTGTATTACCCACTGGCTAATTTGAGTGAAATGATACTCCGTTATTCTGTTTATTGGTTTGGCGGTGCTATTCTATTTCTGCTTATTGCTTTAACAATGGGAAATAAGTGGTTGAAAAAGGCGATTCAACCATTGAAAGAGATGCAGACTGCTGCCAAGGATTTGTCAGGAGGCAATCTGTCTGTCAGGGTAGCCGACTATGCTGATGATGAAATTGGCCAGCTTGCTCACACATTTAATGAAATGGCAGAATCCATCCAAAAGGAAGATGAAAAGAAAAAAGAATTTCTTGCAAATGTTTCGCACGAACTCAGAACACCCCTAAGTTTTATTAAAGGGTATGCAGAGGCAGTTCAGACGGGGGTAGCCGCGCCGGAAGACAGAGAAAAATACAATCGGATCATATTGCGTGAGGCTGCTAGGATGGAGCGCTTAGTTGAGGATTTATTGGATTTGGCGAAATTTGAATCGAAGGAATTTACTTTGAATAAGATGCCTACGCCGTTGGCACAAACAATAGAGGAATCGATAGAAAAGGTGAGACAACGTCTTTTCCAGAAAGGGATTCATCTTGAGTGTAATTTGAACTATGATTTGATTGCCGAAGTGGACGAGGGCCGCTTGGAGCAGATGCTTTTGAACTTACTTGACAATGCTATCAGGCACACTGAAAAGAGCGGAACCATAACGGTTTCCTTGACATTGAAGGGTGAAGCAGACGCTCTGATTACGATAACAGATACTGGTCAAGGGATCCCTGCCGAAGATTTGAAGAAAATCAAGGAACGCTTCTACCGGGTAAATAAGGCTAGAACAAGGAAAGAGGGGGGAACCGGGTTGGGGCTCCCTATTGTAGAAAGCTTGGCGAAGCTGCATGGCGGATCATTTCATATTGAAAGTGAATATGGAAAAGGTACAACTGTTTACATCAGCTTGCCCATTATTCCTGATACTTTTCAATAATTGGCTACGCTGATTTCACGAGTTTCACACAATTTGGTTGTATAATGATTGGTTGTATAATGATATGAAGATTTTTTTGGAGGGGAAATGGATGAAAAAAAGACTGTGGCCGATTATGATTGGATTGTTCGTTCTTGTATTGGCTGCCTGCGGAAAGGCTGGAAATGAAGTAGAAGAAGACGATATTCCTAAATCTATTGAGGCTGAGTTGGAAGTACAGGAGACAGCCAATGCTGGTGAGGCTGTGCCTTTTAAAGTGACCGTAACACAGGGTGATGAAAAAGTGGCAGATGCCGACGAAGTAGAATTTGAAGTATGGGAAGAAGACAACAAAGAAGACAGTGAAATGATTAAATCGAAAAATAACAAAGACGGCACATACGAAGCAGAGAAGTCTTTTGATACTGACGGTGTCTATGTTGTTCAGGTTCATGTAACTGCAAGAGGATTACATACCATGCCTAAAAAAACAGTTACTGTTGGTGAAGGGGCTGCTGATGAAGAAGGTGATCATGAGGAGCATGCAGAGCATAGTGAGCATGATCAACATGACGGAGATGACCATGGTGAGCACCATCATAAAGAGGATTTCAGTATGCACTTCATGGAACCAAAGAATGTAGAAACAGGAAAGAAAACCGAGCTTATGGCTCATCTTGAACTTGAGAACAAACCTATGGAAGCAGCCCGTGTGCGCTTTGAAATTTGGAATGAGGGCTCTGATAAACATGAATTTGTGGATGCGAAGGAGTCCAAATCTGGAGAATACACCGGACATTATGAATTTAAAGAGTCTGGGACATACAAAGTTCAAGTGCATGTAGAGGATGACGAAGGCTTGCATGAGCATGAAGAACATGAAATCGAGGTAAAATAAAAAAAGGAACGTCCAGGTGAAAGAGCATGGACGTTCCTTTTTTTATTGAAAATCGCCCGAAAACCCTGTTTTCACCCCGTATTTTCAACATTCGCGCTACAATCACCAACTTCACTCAATAATCCCTCAGTTCGTGATTACTCATTGGTGCCCTCATATAATCAAAAGCGATTAGGTCCTGGTTATAATCTGGTAAATAAGATTTTTCGTTGATAGGATTTAATCATAACAAACGTATTTAATATATAGATAGAAAAAATAAGTGAAGGGGGGATAACAGTGCGTATAACAGAAGAAAACCTTGTTCAACAGTTGAAATTAAAAAATGAAGAAAGTATTTCATATATACTTCAACAGTATGGTGGTTTACTCAATGCAATTATTCGAAAATACCTCTGGAGAGATCAACAGGATATTGAGGAATGTCTAGGAGATGTTTTGGTTTCAATATGGTTTCATATTCATTCATTTGATCCGGAAAAAAATGAATTTAAGCAGTGGATCGCAGCTATTGCCAAATACAGGGCAATCGACTATCTGCGAAAATCAGAAAGAGAAAAACAAAACTTGAAGGAGTTAAATAAAGGATTTCCTGATCATCCCGTTATAGAGACTTCTATGTTTGAGCTAGAGAGCATTCTAAGTGAACTTACTGATGTAGAGCAGAGTATTTTTAAAAAGTATTATTTGGAGGGGGTGCCCTCTCGAGAAATTGCGGATCAATTTAAAGCAAGGTCATCTTGGGTGCATAATAAGCTGTCGAGAGGAAGAAAGAAGCTGAAGAAAATAATATTACGAGATGAGGTGTAATCGCATGTCCTTTTTTAATGAGATCAACGATGTAAAACTGGATTTAAGAGAATTTGAAGAAATTCCACTGTCAAAACACGAACAGAAAAGGATTTTAAGAGAGTTTAAGAGGAAAAGTTCTCATAGAAGTCATGAGAAAAAATGGTTAAAAGTAGGCGGAGCGGTTATTGTAGTTTGCATTGTAGGTTTAACTCTGACAATGAATAGAGGGACTATTGCAAGCATCCCCTTTGTGGGTCAAACTATTGAAAAATATATAGATTCAAATGAAGACTTCGACTACTCTTCTTATAAAACTTCAATAGGAGAAACGGCTGAAAACGCACTTGGCAAATTAACTTTAAATGAAATTATGATGGATGACCGACAATTATTTCTCAGTGCCACATTTGAACCGGCAGAGCATGTGGACTTTAACTATCAATCATATATTACACCAAAGATAAAAATTAATGGTGTAGATTATTCGGAGGAGGTAGGTGCGCAGTCTATTGAATTAAACAGCGCAATGTTTACAATATATAACGAAGTCACTTTAAATCGGGAAGTGGATACGGAAAAAGTTCAAATAGAAGTTAGCTATGATACTCTGGATTCAAACTCACATAATGAAGCGATTAAACAACCCTGGAGTTTTAACATAGAAGCATCACAGGGACAGCTAATGGAAAAGAAAAAAATATTCGAAAAAAATGAAGTGGTCACTTTAAAAAATGGTGATACAGTTACTCTGCAAAAAGTGGTGTCAACGCCTATATCAACGACTGTTTATTATGATTTAACACAAAGTACGAGAGAAGATATTTATTTTAACATCCAATCTGAGGAGGGGAAGTTGGAGATCTTTTCATCTGCATTTACTAGTAACGAATCAGGGGACATATCGTTTACAAGGTTTAACGGGCTAGAATTGAAAGAGCTTGACTACTACTTAGTAGCTTATGATTTTGAAGATAATCAGTTGACTGAATCACCTATTCCAATTAATTAAAAAGTATAAATTAATCCAACAAGATTATCTACATGAAAAACGGTCCAAGTGATATTCATCACCTGGACCGTAGCTTTTATTTCTGAATCTGCAGTTCCTCAACACGAAGACCGTTTCGATCTGCCTCCATCAATTCAACGGAATAATCCGGCAGTATTGCCTGCATTCCCTTTACGATTGATTCCCCTGTTCCTTTTGGAGCAAAGGATATCATTGTTGGTCCTGCACCGCTTATCACTGTGCCGTATGCTCCCATTTCGTTAGCAGCTTGACGAATTTTATTATAGTTTGGAATTAAAGAAGCGCGATAGGGCTCGTGAAAGAGATCAGCTTCCATCATTCGACCTGCCAGTTCGTAGTTGCCTGAGAGTAATCCGGCAATCATGACATTTCCGATACCGCTTGCAGCAGTT
Organism: Bacillus sp. HF117_J1_D; assembly: GCA_009928435.1. Classification (GTDB taxonomy): domain Bacteria; phylum Bacillota; class Bacilli; order Bacillales; family Bacillaceae_C; genus Siminovitchia. The sequence continues at coordinate 61,414 of JAABNQ010000008.1, read as the reverse complement.
GCTTCTGCGCGATTGAATGTTTCCGGCAGGACTTTGCGGGCAGTTTCTGTCTTCAATTCGAAGTTTGGAATATACAAGACAAGATCTAAGTCGAGTTCGTCCGTTTGAATATATTCCACTTTGTCTGTCTGCTTTGTTTCTGCAGTGACAATTAAACCACCGAGCAAAGCGGGAGCGACATTATCCGGATGGCCTTCAAATTTTGTGGCCCATTCTAATTTTTGCTCTTGATCTAGTTCCAGCCGGCAAAGCTGGTTGGCCAGTTCAATACCAGCAACAACTGCGGAAGCGCTGCTTCCCATGCCGCGAGCTAATGGGATTTCACTTTCAACGACCACATTACAAGGAGGAAGGACGGTCTCACATTCCGCAGCCATCCTTTTTGCTATTTGGCAAATAAAGTGATCTTGTGCTGCTCCTGCTGAAGGGAGATGCTTTGAGCGATGCTCAAATACCCATTCATCACTGCTTTGCACGTGCAATGTCAAATAACGGTTCAGAGACAATCCAACAGAATCGAACCCTGGGCCGATATTCGCGGTGCTTGCCGGAACAGTGATAGTGAAGCCGTTCATTCATTAACCACGCCTTTAATATAGTCTATAATGACATTTTCATCATTTGGAAGAACAACAGGATTGTACTCGATTTGAGAAATGGCAGTTTGCGGATCTTTCAATCCATTGCCTGTAAGTACTGCAACGACCTTGCTTCCTTTTTTGATACTGCCGTTTTTCACCTGCTGTAATACTCCGGCAATTGAAGCGCATGATCCTGGTTCGGCGAACACGCCTTCTCTGCGAGCAATCAGCTGAAAAGCCTCTAAAATTTCTTCATCAGTCACGGACTCGATTTTTCCTTCGGATTCATCTCTTGCTGCAACCGCAAGATTCCAGCTGGCAGGATTTCCGATTCGGATAGCAGTTGCCACTGTTTCAGGCTGAGCGATCGGTTCACCTTTTACAATTGCCGCGGCTCCTTCTGCTTCAAAACCGAACATTTTAGGAAGGCCAGTTTGATTCTCTTCGTTATACTCCTTGAAACCTTTCCAATAAGCGCTGATGTTTCCGGCATTCCCCACAGGGATCGCCAAAATATCTGGTGCAGCGCCAAGCTGGTCGCAAATTTCGAATGCAGCAGTTTTCTGTCCTTCAATCCTGTAAGGATTGACAGAGTTAACGAGTGTAACAGGTGCTGTTTCACTGACTTTGCGTACCATTGTCAAAGCTTCATCGAAGTTGCCTTCTATTTCAACGATTTCCGCTCCATACATCATAGCCTGTGCCAATTTACCAAGAGCAACTTTTCCGTTTGGAATAACGATAATGGCTCTGATTCCAGCCTTGGCTGCATAAGCCGCAGCGGCAGCAGATGTATTTCCAGTTGAGGCACAAATGATTGATTTGCTTCCATCCTCAACAGCTTTTGCAACAGCCATCACCATTCCACGATCTTTAAATGATCCAGTAGGGTTGGCTCCTTCAACTTTTGCGTACAGCTCAATTCCCAATTCCTCAGATAAATGGGCCAGATGTACTAAAGGAGTATTACCTTCCTGAAGTGTTAATCTAGGTGTTTTTTCTGTCACAGGCAAATAAGATTGATAATGCGAGATCAGGCCCGGCCAGTTCATTTTTCTCCATTCCCCTCTACACGATAATAACTGATTACGTCTTTAACAACTGACAAATCTCTAAGCTTCATTAAGGCTTCTTGGAAGTTCTCCAAGGAAACTGTGTGTGTAACAATGATGATTTCAGCCAACTCCCCTTTGTTGAGTGGAGTTTGCAGGATTTTTTCAAAACTGATCCCCAACTCGTTAAACAAAGTGGTGATTTGTGAAAATGCACCAACTTCGTCTGCCAAATGAAGCCTGAAATAGAATTGTCCAAAACGCTCCTTAGGCGATTTTAACACACTTTCATATCTTGGGGCTACAGCGCTTTTTCCATTAACGCCTAGAAGCAGGTTTTTAATGACGGCTACAACGTCAGCCATCACTGCGGTTGCTGTTGGCAGGCTTCCTGCACCTGGTCCATAGAACATTGTTTCGCCAACTGCTTCACCTTGTACATAGATGGCATTATATTCGTTCTTGACAGAAGAGAGCGGATGACTCTTGGATAGGAATGTCGGCTGAACAGTTACTTCCACTTTTTGATCATCCACTTGGGCAAAACCGATCAGTTTCATAGTATAGCCGAGCTTTTGTCCGTAATGCAGGTCGTCAAGGGATAGCTTGCTTATACCTTCTACTTCGACGTCATCAAGCGCTACACTTGTCGAAAAAGCAAGTCTTGCAAGGATCGCCATTTTTCTGGCTGCATCAAGTCCTTCGACATCCGCAGTCGGATCAGCTTCAGCAAATCCAAGCTCCTGAGCCTTTTTTAATGCAGTCTCATAGGACTGACCTTCCTCTTCCATTTTCGTTAAAATATAATTTGTAGTACCGTTGACGATACCCATCACTTTTTTCAGTCGGTCTGATACCAAACCTTCGGTTAATCCGCGCAAAATAGGGATACCGCCGCCGACGCTCGCTTCGTAAAACAGGTCAACGCCGTTTTCTACGGCTGTTTTTTGCAATTCGGGTCCATGGAGTGCAATCAGATCTTTATTCGCAGTAACGACATTTTTTTTAGCCTTGATCGCCTTTGTGATATGTTCTTTGGCTTCTTCAATTCCGCCCATCACTTCAACGACAAGATCGATTTCTGGGTCCTGGAGCACATCATCTGGGTTGGAGGTGAGGAAGGTCTGGCCAATGTGAATGTCTCTTTCTTTTTCTGTGTTTCGCACAAGGATGCTTTTTACTTTGACACCGCAGCCGAGTTGGTGAACCAGCTCGTCCTGGTGATTTTCAACCAACTGAACGACACCGGAACCAACAGTTCCTAAACCTAATAATCCGATAGATACATAGTCTTTCTTCATTACAATTTCCTCACCTTTCTGTCTATCTATAAAGTACATTTGTTTTTATATAGTAGACATTGTGGCGTTAAAAGTCAAGGTTTTTTAAAGGGTATTTGCTTCTTTTGACAAGAATGTGACAAGGAGAAAGAGGAATTCAACTATTTTTCTCGAAATAGTATATGTTAGACGTAAAATTGAGGAGGAGTCCGATGATGCTGGAACCAATGAAGAGCTCACCTGCCACCCGGAAGAGGCCGGGTACACGGATCAGCAGGAAAATCGTATGGACTGCTGGAATCATCATTATTTTATTGGGTTTTGCCGCTTGTATCGGCATTTCCGTATATGTTGGGACTAATTTGACAAAACCTGTGAAAAAAGAGATTGAGGTTCTGCCAAGCGATTATGAAATGGCATATAAAGATATTGAGTTCATGAGCAAAGATGAAGAGACAAAACTTTCCGGCTGGGTGCTTGAGCCTTCTGTTCCGGCGAAAATGAACGTGATTTTCGCCCATGGGTACAAAGGAAATCGCTATGAAGAGAATATTCCGTTTCTGCCGCTGGCGAGCAATTTACTTGCTGACGGCTATCGCGTCATCATGTTCGATTTTCGTTATGCCGGGGATTCTGAAGGTGAGATGACAACGGTCGGAGTAAAAGAAAAACTTGATTTAATTGGAGCTATTGACTGGACGACTGCAAATTATAAAGAACCTGTCGGATTATTAGGAATATCAATGGGGGCCTCCACTTCCATTTTGGCCGCAGCTGATTCGGATGCTGTCATTGCCGTTGTTGCTGACAGTCCTTTTAGTGACCTCCATGATTATTTAGAGGTCAACATGCCGGTATGGACGGATTTGCCGAATTTTCCATTCACGCCTTTAATATTGACCATCATACCAATGATGGCTGATATTGATTTGAAAGAGGCAAGCCCGATCAACGTACTGGATAAAATGTCTCCAAGGCCTATTCTTTTTATCCATAATAAAGGAGATGGGTCGATTCCTTATACCGAAAGCGAAATGATGGCGAAGAAGGACCCGGAGCATTTTAATTTATGGTTGACAGAAGGGGATGGCCATGTTAAATCCTTTGAGCAGAATTCAGAGGAATATGTTGAAAAGGTTAAAGGATTTTTTGAAGAAGCGCTGGCAGGAATAAATGAATGAAGAAATGAGTGAATGCGGTTGGAAGAACAGGCAAGGGAATTGAGGAGAATCCGAATTACACTGATTTTTTTGGTGATTGTTACCTTGATAAGCGGTGGCAACTCTGAAGTCAGTGTGGATTACCCCGATTATGATTTCGAAAGTACCTCACAACAAAACGTGATCCAATTAGGTGATGGACGTTTTGGAATTATTTCAGATGGGGATTATATGGAAATATACGAATATGATGCGGAAAAAAATAAAATAAAAAAGGTTAACGACATTGAACTGTTCGAATTGGATTAAATATTTGAAGAAACAGGTGTGGTTGTTATGAATGATCCATTAGAGCCTCTCAACCGTGGCGTTTTTGGTTGAAGGGAAGTCCATATGTATCGAGATAAAAGAACTTTCATTTTTTGGAGGTTCTTTTTTTTATGAAAAAATGCCTTGGATTAGAAAGTGAGGAGACGCAAAACGCAGCTAGGCGCTGAAAAAGATTCTTATTTCACTCATTAGCTTACAAATATCCCCACTCCACACAGGCCCTGTTTCAAAAAAGGGTTTGACATGTATGTTTGTATTAGTGTACTATCTAATTAATACACTAATACAAAGTAACGGAGGTTAATATCATGCGTGCATTTATCGGATTGCTGAAAAAAGATCTAAGTCTAATGAAATTTTGGTATTTTGTCTGGCTCACATTCATGTTTATCGGAATGATCGGGGTTTATGCGCTCTCTGTGTATACATCTGAACCAAGCATTACAGTTCCATTTCTTGTGACGATGGCCAGCTTCCATGTGTTTTTGGCGCCACTATCGCTCCTTACCGTTTTGAATATTGAAGGGAAAACACAACTATGGCTTTACAATCCGCAAAGCAGCATAAAATTGTTGCTTTCAAAAATTAGTTCGGCAGCCATCATTCAGTTGATAGCGCAAACCTTCATTTCTCTGTATGCCTTTTTTATAATGAAAGTTTTGCTTGATAACGGATTAATCGACAGCTTCAGCAGCTTTTTACCTTTCAAGCAGGGTTTTCTGATGCAGTTAGGGATCTTTGGAACGTCGATGTATTTCTCAATCTGGGTCATATTTCTTTGGACCGTTTATCATTCGCTTGGAAAGTATCCGGCAATCAAAAACTTCCGCTGGCTTGGGGTCATTCTAGTTTGGTTTGCCTACAATGTGCTGGAAGTTCTCTTAGCTAAAACCAAGTTGTTCAAAAATGAGTTGTTCTCATTTGGTGTAAGTGTAAATATAGCACCAAAAATGGATTACAAGATGGAAAATGGCTGGAACATCCTGTATACCGATGCCAATATTCCAATCGTTACGATCGGTTTGTACATCATTTTGTCCATCATCTTTTTTCTTCTCGCCAGTTGGCTGCTTGACAGAAAAGTGGAGGTGTAAAAAAACATGGCCAAGGATTTTGAAGCATCCAAACCCATTTATATACAGATCACTGAACAAATTTCTCAAAGGATCATTCGCGGTGAAATAAAACCTGGAGAAAAATTGCCTTCCGTAAGGGAAATGGCTGTACAGTCGGGTGTTAACCCAAATACGATTCAAAGGGCATATGCCGAAATGGAAAGGATGGGAATTGTGGAAACAAAGCGCGGGCAGGGGACATTTGTCATAGAACGAGGGAGTATTGTGGACGAACTGAAAGAATCTATGCAAACAGAAGTGATCGGGCAATTTGTTAAAAGCATGGAGGAGCTGGGATTTTCCAAGCAGCAGATGCTGAACGGATTGAAAAATTATTTGGAAGAGGGTGGCCAAAGTGACAATTGAATTGACTGACGTAACGAAAAAATACGGTGCGGAAAAAGCGTTGAATAGTGTCACATTTCATTTTGAACCCGGAAAAATTTACGGTCTGCTCGGCCCGAACGGGAGCGGAAAGTCCACCACCTTGAAATTGATTACAGGTTTGGTCTACCCGAACAGCGGAACCGTTTCGGTTTTACAGGAAAAGGTAACGCGAAGAATCAGTAAAAAAGTTGCTTACTTGACTGAACTAGACATGTTCTACGATTCTTTCACCACAGGAAAAATGATTGATTTCTACAGCTCTCAATTTCCAGATTTTGATAGGGAGAAGGCCTTTCAGCTGCTCCAGGAAATGGAGCTTTCAACGGACAAGAAAATCAAACAGCTATCCAAAGGAAATAGGGGAAGATTGAAGCTTGTTCTGACATTGGCGAGAGATGTTCCTGTTGTCTTGCTTGATGAACCATTTTCCGGCTTGGACCCGATGGTGAGAGATTCAATTGTGAAAAGCCTGTTAACTTACATTAATTTTGAAAAGCAGACAGTCATTATTGCTACTCATGAAATTGACGAGATTGAGCCGATCATGGATGAGGTCGTCGCCATTTATAACGGGGATATCATCGGCCATAAAAATGTGGAAGCTCTTCGGGAAGAACAAGGATTATCTGTTTTAGACTGGTTTAAATCAACGATGGAAAACAAGGGAAAGGAAGTGTAGTGGCGATGACAGCTGTTGTTGAACTGGAAAATGTGACGAAAACGATTAAGGGAAGAAAAATTATCGATGACTTGACCTTCAATGTTAACGCTGGTGAGGTGTTCGGTTTTTTAGGACCGAATGGGGCAGGTAAAACGACAACCATTAGAATGATTGTTGGACTGATCGGAATGACGTCTGGAGAAGTTAAAATTTGCGGTAGAAGCGTCAGAAAAGAATACGAGAACGCCATCAGCCATGTAGGAGCCATCGTTGAAAATCCTGAGATGTATAAATTTTTGTCCGGCTATCAAAACCTTAAGCAAGCCGCACGTGCTAACAAAGGCATCAACAATGAAAAAATAGATGAAGTTGTTAAGCTCGTCGGCTTGACGGAGCGAATCCACGATAAAGTCAGAACCTATTCTTTGGGGATGAGGCAAAGATTAGGAATTGCTCAAAGCCTACTCCATGATCCGAAAATTCTCATTCTGGATGAGCCGACCAACGGTCTTGATCCTGCTGGCATCAGGGAGATCAGGGACTATTTAAGAAAATTGGCCGAAAAAAAGAATTTGGCCATTATCGTATCCAGCCATTTGCTGTCCGAAATGGAAATGATGTGTGATCGAATAGCCATTATTCAAAAAGGAAGGCTGATCAATGTTCAAAATGTTCTAAGTGACGAGACGGAATCAGGCAAAAAGACTTATTTTTGTGATGTTGATAACCGAAATAAGGCAATAAAAGTATTGTCAAGAAACGGTATTCAAGCTGTAAAGCATGATAAAGGCGTTCAAGTCTTTTTAGAGACAAGTGAGGTTCCAGATACATTGCGCCTGTTGCTGGAACATGAACTGCTTGTGTTTGAAATCCGTCCTCTCAAAAAGTCACTCGAGGAAAAGTTTTTGGAGATAACCAATCATCAGGAGGTGTCAGTCCATGTTTAATTTAATACGGAATGAATGGGGAAAGATTTTTAGGCAAAAAAGCACCTTTATCATGATTGGACTCCTGATTCTGATAGTATTTGTCAATGCTGGCATGACCAAATATCTCGAAGGAAAAGAAAAGGCGTCCGGAAACGATTGGAAGCAGGAGTTGATGGCGAAAAACGAATCGATGAAACAGGAAGCCGAAAATGTGCAAGTCATGACTCCATCGCTGAAAGAGTTCTATGATACTGAAATGGCCTTAAATAATTATCGAATAAAAAATGACTTGCCTCCAGCTTCTGAAAGCACTGTTTGGACCTTTATCAATGATTCGACAGGACTGATTCCTTTTGCAGGATTGTTTGTTTTGATCATCGCTGCGGGCATTGTGGCCAACGAGTTTACATGGGGAACGATTAAAGTATTACTTGTAAAGCCATATAAGCGGTGGAAAATCCTACTTTCAAAATATATTGCAGTAAATATTTTCCTTCTGATTTTACTCATTATATTGTTTGTTTTTTCAGCACTGGCCGGGGTTGTATTATTTGGAACAGGTGAAGCTGCACAAAATGTCCACCTTGCATACGTAAACGGCCAAGTCCAGGAGCAAAGTCTGTTCTTGTACTTAATCAAATCCTATATATTTAACGCTTTAAGCATCTTTTTGCTTGCTGCTATGGCGTTTATGATTTCTGCGGTGTTTAGGAATAGTGCACTTGCAATTGGTTTATCCGTTTTTCTACTTTTTACAGGTGAAACGATAACAAATTTATTGGCAGCTAAATTTGAATGGGTAAAATACAGTTTGTTCGCAAATACAAATTTGATGCAATATGTCGATGGGATGCCATTGGTCGAAAGCATGACAATGAAGTTTTCCATTATAATTTTGTTCATCTATTTTTTCATTTTTCACGTCCTAGCATTTTTATTCTTCACTAAGCGTGATATCGCGTCTTAATCGCGTGAAATAGACAAAAAAAGACTCGAAATGACATTTTCCCCGTCGCTCTATAACGGGGAAAATAAATTTGATAGTATAATAATAATTGAAACTATGACTCCCTTTTTGGTATATTAGTGGTGTAATGGAAAAGCAAATAAATTGTCATAAACATCATAGAACAGTGGTAGACATCATTTGCTAGTTCATTGCAAAATACTCGAAAAGGGGGAATTAAAATGAGGAAGAAACGTTTTACTTTATTAAGTATTGTAACCGTATTCATGTTGCTGCTAGGCGGCTGTTTTAGCGGCGAAACTGAATCGAAGCCGGATTCTTCGGATAGTGAAAAATCTGGTGAAGAACAGAAGTCCGATGAGAAGAAAGTGTTGCACCTGAATAACACAGAAGAGCCGGGGTCTTTGCATCCGGGGACAGCTGAAGGAACTCATGACTCTTGGGTACTAGAGCACGCTTTTGAAGGATTGACAAAGAAAACGCCAGAAGGGGAAATTGTTGAAGGAATGGCAAAAGAATGGGAGGTCAGCGATGACGGCCTTACATGGACATTCCAGCTGAAAGATGATGTGAAATGGTCGAATGGTGATCCGGTTACAGCCGAAGATTTTGAATATGCCTGGAAGTATGCACTTAATCCTGAAACCGCTTCAGAATATGCCTATCAGCTATATTATCTTGCTGGAGGGGAAGAATATAATAGTTCGGAAAATAAAGATGAGTATGCTGAATTAGAAGAAAAAGTGGGGGTTAAGGCAAAAGATGAAAAGACGCTAGAAATTACATTGGCTGAGCCAACACCTTATTTTCTTGATTTAACCTCATTCTATACTTATTATCCAGTGAACAAGAAGGTTCAGGAAGAAAATCCGGATTGGGCTTTGGAAGCTGACGGTTATGTATCTAATGGAGCTTTCAAACTGACTGAATGGGAACATAAAGATAGCATGAAACTGGAAAAAAATGAAAATTATTATGATAAAGATAAAATTAATCTTGACGAAGTCAACTTTGTCATGATTGATAATGAAGATACAGCATGGCAAATGTATCAGGCAGATGAGCTTGATTTAGTTTATCCGTTGCCGCAGGATGTTCAAGGAGAGCTTGCCAGCTCAGATGATCCCGAATTGCAAATTGAACCAGATTTAGCAGTTTACTATTATAACTTAAATACTGAAGTGAAACCGTTTAACAATGTTAAAGTTAGAAAAGCATTATCTATGGCGATTGATCGTAAAGCAATTGTCGAGCATGTTGCACAAGGTAAACAGCCGCCGGCATATGGCGTGGTACCGCCAGGAATTCCTGATGTTGAAGGAGATTACCAAGAAAACTCCGGAGCTTTATTTAAGGAAGATGTAGAAGAAGCGAAAAAGCTTTTAAAAGAAGGACTTGCTGAAGAAGGCATGGATGAAATGCCGAAATTTACACTAACGTATAATACGAACGAAGGACATAAGAAAATTGCTGAGGCTGCGCAGGAAATGTGGCGCAAAAACTTAGATATCGATGTAACTTTGGAAAATGTAGAATTCCAAGTGAAACTTGACCGTGAAAAAGCAGGAGATTATGAGATTTCCCGCGGCGGTTGGGTTGGCGATTACGTAGATCCGATGACGTTCCTCGGTTTATGGGTAACGGGAGGTTCCCATAATGATCCGAATTGGAGCAATGCCGAATACGATAAAAATCTGAAGGCAGCAAGAACTTCCATGGATCCAAAAGAACGCATGGAAGCTATGCATAAAGCGGAGGAAATTTTAATCAGTGAGATGCCTGTTATTCCTGTTTATTTCTACACGCAACCGTTTACACTCAAACCGCATGTAAAAGGGGTCTTTACACCGACCAATCGTTATCCGCAGTTCATTTATGCTGACATTGAAAAGTAAACAAGCCATTTAAGGGGTATGCCATTCTTGGCATACCCGGTTTGGTATTGCGGAATATTGGTCTATAACGCTTGCATTCTTAAAGGGTGTAAGGATTCAAGAGGAAAAGCTCTCTGAAAGAGGTGTACACGATGTGGAAATATACATTAAAACGGTTGTTCTGGGCAATTGTCACTGTGTGGGTCATCATCACACTCACTTTTATCATTATGAAAATAATTCCGGGGAATCCATTCGCGAAAGAAGGGAATATGCCCCCGGCTGTATATAATAATTTGCAGCGTCATTATAATTTGGACAAGCCTGAAATTGTCCAATATGGAAATTATTTGAAATCAGTTCTCCAATTTGATTTCGGTCCATCTTTAAAATCAAAATCTATCACAGTCAATGATTATATTAGAAAAGGGTTTCCTGTCTCTCTTCATCTAGGGCTCCAAGCATTGCTTATAGCGATTACGTTTGGTTTGATCCTTGGAGTCATTGCTGCACTAAACAGGAATCGATGGCCTGACTACCTCTCGATGGTACTTGCCATCATCGGTTTGTCGGTCCCGAATTTTGTCTTAGCTACTTTCCTAATCTATTATGTTGCAGTTGAATGGCAGTTGCTTCCCGTTGCGACATGGAAGTCATGGGCACATACTATACTCCCTTCCATCGCGCTCGCTATGATGCCGATGGCCTATATTGCTCGTTTAATGAGGTCGAGCATGCTCGAGGTGATGAGTCAGGACTATATTCTGACAGCCAAAGCAAAAGGATTGTCAGGAAGCGTCGTTATTATTAAACATGCAATCCGTAATGCTATCTTGCCGGTTGTGACAGTGTTGGGGATCTTAACGGCTAATCTGGTCACCGGGAGTTTTATCATTGAGCATATTTTTGGGATCCCAGGCATGGGTGAAATGTTTGTGAAAAGTATCTTCAGCCGTGATTATCCTGTTATTTTGGGGTCTACCATCTTTTACAGCATCATTCTCGTCGGGTTGATTCTTATTGTGGATATAGCCTATACATGGATTGACCCGAGAATCAAGATTACAAGGGAGAGCAGCTAATGAGTAAGCAGGAACTGAAGTTGACGGAAGAGATGTTTTTGCCCGCGGAAGATAATTATAAAGAAGCTGAAAAAATCGCAAGACCCTCCGTTTCGTATTGGGCTGATGTAAGGCGTCGACTGTTTGAAAACAAACTGGCTATGCTTGGATTAATCGTCATATTGATTTTGGTGATTATGGCAATTATCGGACCACATTTGAACGGATATACGTACTTTGAACAGGATTTTACAAAAAAGAATTTGAGGCCTAATGCTGACCATTGGTTTGGAACGGATTCAGCGGGAAGGGATTTGTTCACTCGGAGCTGGTATGGTGCAAGAATATCACTTTTCATTGGAGTGATGGCTGCGCTGATTGATTTTATCATCGGTGTGACGTATGGCGGTATTTCAGCAATCAAAGGCGGTCGTGTCGATAATGCGATGATGAGGATCGCTGAAATCCTTTATGCAATCCCATACCTTCTTGTTGTGATTTTAGTCATGATCGTAATGGAAAAAGGAATCTGGCCGATCATCATTGCTTTGTCGATTACCGGGTGGATTCAAATGGCCAGGCTTGTGAGGGGACAGGTTTTACAATTGAAGGAACAGGAGTTTGTTCAGGCATCCAACGCAATGGGCGGAAAAATGGGCTGGATATTAAGAAAGCACATGATACCGAATACATTGGGGCCTATCCTTGTAAACATCACTCTCAGTGTTCCAACGGCAATTTTTGCAGAAGCGACTTTAAGCTTTCTTGGATTAGGGGTTCAAGCACCACAGGCGAGCTGGGGTACGCTTGTCAATGATTCGTTAGGGAGTATTCATGTGGGACATTTCTATCAGCTTTTCATCCCAGCGATTTTAATCTCCTTGACCATGCTGGCCTTTAACGTATTTGGAGACGGACTCAGGGATGCACTCGATCCCAGGTTGCGAGAATGAGAGAGGTGGGGATCGGTATGAAAAACGTACTAGAAGTAAAAGATTTGCATGTATCCTTTCACACTTACGCTGGGGAAGTAAAAGCGGTCCGGGGTGTCAATTTCAATGTTGGAGAAGGAGAGACAGTGGCCATTGTTGGAGAATCTGGCTCAGGAAAAAGTGTCACGGCTAAATCCATCATGAAGCTACTTCCTTCGCCACCAGTAAAATATAAGCAGGGAACGATTGAATTTCAAGGAAATAATTTGTTGGATGTACCTGAGAAAGAAATGCAGCGTATTCGAGGGAATCAGATCAGTATGATTTTCCAAGATCCGATGACATCCTTGAATCCAACGAGCAAGGTCGGAAACCAAATTATAGAAGCTATACTTAAACATAATGACATGAGCAAGAAGGCTGCTATTGAAAAAGCGATTGAGATGCTGAAGCTTGTAGGAATTCCGCAACCAGATAAACGGATCTATCAATACCCTCATGAATTTTCGGGAGGGATGCGCCAAAGAGCCATGATTGCGATGGCGCTTGCATGTAATCCGCGTCTGCTGATCGCAGATGAACCTACGACAGCGCTTGATGTAACTATTCAGGCGCAAATATTGGAATTGATGAAAAAAATTCAGAAGGAAACGGGAACATCTATTATTTTAATTACGCATGACCTAGGGGTTGTCGCGGAGGTTGCTGATCGAGTAGTTGTTATGTATGCGGGGCAGGTAGTTGAAACGGGAACAGTGAAGGAACTTTTTGCTAATCCGCAGCACCCATACACAATGGGACTATTGAATTCCATTCCGCGATTGGATATGGATAAGAAGCAGCCGCTGTCTCCAATTATCGGGACACCGCCAGATTTAATCGATCCGCCCAAAGGATGCCCGTTTTATGCCAGATGCCAATACGCCATGCGTGTCTGTAAAGAGCACGACCCGGATCTTGAGGAAGTCAGTCCAAACCAAGTGGCAGCTTGTTGGCTTCATCATCCTATGGCCCAACAGAGAGCAAGTGTGTGACAAAGGAGGAAGCAGATGACGCCGGAACTAAAAGAAAAACACTCTTCTGACCAAGGAACCTCTTCTTCACCGTTGATTCAAGTGAAGAATTTGAAAAAATATTTTACAGTGGAAGATAACAAACTGAAAGCAGTTGATGGGCTAAATCTGGATATCTATCCAGGTGAAACAGTTGGCCTTGTCGGCGAAAGCGGATGTGGAAAATCAACCGCTGGTCGAACCATTCTCAGATTGCACGAGCCGACGTCTGGTGAAGTTTTATATAATGGTAAAAATATCTTTTCTAATAATGATAGAGAAATGTCCAAACTGCGAAGAGACATACAAATGATCTTTCAAGACCCCTATGCGTCGTTGAATCCAAGGATGACCGTAGAAGAAATAATTGGGGAGCCGTTTGCGATTCACCATAGAATGAGCGGTAAAAAGAAAAAAGAACGTATCAAGGAACTGCTCCGGCTCGTTGGATTGGACGCCAATCATATCAGCCGTTTCCCGCATGAATTTAGCGGTGGGCAGCGCCAGCGGATCGGAATTGCCCGGGCACTGGCTTTGGACCCGAAATTCATCGTGTGCGACGAGCCCATTTCAGCATTGGACGTTTCCATCCAAGCACAGGTTGTGAATCTGCTGAAGGACTTGCAACGCAAAATGGGTTTGACCTACTTGTTTATCGCGCATGACTTGTCCATGGTCAAATATATATCTGACCGGATACTTGTCATGTACCTTGGAAAAATGGTTGAGCTGTCGGAAAGTGAGGAACTGTATGAGGACCCGTTGCATCCGTACACGAAAGCATTGCTGTCATCGGTTCCGATACCTGATCCTGAATTGAGACGTGAGCGAATCATCCTCAAAGGGGATGTGCCAAGTCCTATTAATCCGCCAAGTGGCTGTGTATTTCGGACGCGTTGTCCGGCAGCTATGGATGTATGTGCTAAAGCTGTGCCTGAGTGGCAGGAAGTGAAACCTGGTCACTTTACTGCGTGTCACTTATATCAATAATGCAAGGTGAGATTGGAGCGCGCCGAGCCCTTTTGGGCGATGGCGCGCTCTCTCTTATAAAGCTTCCAACCAAATTATATCCTCCCAATGAAGGGTTGTTTCTCAATTCCGTCACGATTATTTCTGAATAAGAATTGACGAACAATTATTTTTTATGGTAAAGTAATACCAATTTACTGAAATCCTTTAGTTCGCTAGAGAATTAAAGAATAATTAATTCGGGAAGTGACTTGTTATGTTTTTGCCAGCAGGAAGCAGGGATGAGATGGGGCCCGCAGTTAGCAACCGCTTTTCTGTTATGGAAAAGTTCAGGGAAGTGGCAGTGCTGCGCGGCTATGAGCAAATTTCTACACCAGTGGTTGAATATGCATCGACTTTTACAAATGAATATGTGGGGATGAACCTTCAAAATATGCTGAAATGGTTCAATTCGGAAGGAGAAATTGAAGTACTTCGCCCGGATTGGACAACATCTATCGCTCGGGCATTGTCATCGCAGGATCGCAATCCGCAGAAATGGGCTTATCAGGGGTCCGTCTTCAAGACTGACAGGCCAGGTATGGAAGATCACCAAGCCGGCATTGAGATTCTGCATTTGCCAACATTGATGGGGGAAATCGAAAGCCTTTTGATGGCCAGCTCTTTTTTAAAAAGCCTTGGAATTACAGAGTATGTCATCGAACTTGGCCACACTGAACTATATGAAAGCCTTGTTCAGGGGCTTGATTTGAAGAACGAGGAAGCGGAACGGCTCCGCCAGGCCATGCATGATAAAAAACAGGATGAAGTTTACGAAATCGCGCTTCACTATGGGGACGAGGAAACAGCGAAGGAACTGGCAGCTCTCGTTGAGGCATACGGTGGCACAGAAGTAATCGCTGAATACGAGGAACGATGGAAGGACAGGAAAGATTTGCTTGATATGCTTGCCCAAATGAAAAAGGTCGCACAAATTCTAACTGAATCGGGCAGCGGCGAAATCCTTGTCGACCTTGGCAGAGTGAAGAATCTTCCTTATTATTCTGGAATGTTATACAGGGGATTTTTGAAAAAAACGGGAGTTGTTTGCTTTTCCGGTGGACGTTACGATAAGCTGTATGATCGGTATGGAGGCCAAGTTTCAGCTGCAGGCCTCGCATTCGATGTAGATGTTCTTGCTGAAATTTACCAGGAAGAATCAACTTTGGAAAAAGTCTGCATCATCGCTAACATTGATGCGCTTGTTTACGCAGAAAAGTTAAGGCAATCATATGAAAATTGCATAGTCGATGTCCGTACGGAGAAGGCTGATTCAGATGATTATGATAAAATAGTAGAAATAAAACTTATTGACGGAAAATATGAGGTGTTGGAAAAGTGAAACCGACGATCGCTCTGACAAAAGGGAGATTGGAAAAGCAATTTCTCGCATTTTTACAGTCAAAAGGCTACGATATTACGTCTTTGACAGATAAAGGAAGAAAGCTTCAAATTGAAACGGACGAATTTTTTGCCGTTTTTGCAAAGGGAGTAGACGTGGCTACTTATGTTGAACATGGCATTGCGGATCTCGGCATTGTTGGGGAGGATATCCTTCTTGAATTCGAGCCGGACGTTTATGACCTATTGCCGCTTCCATTCGGAAAATGCCGTCTTGCCATAGCTGGGGAGCCTGAAGGGTCCCATTCCTTGGGCAAACAGCGAATTGCAACGAAGTTCCCGAACATCACAACGAAATATTTCAGGGAACGCGGTAAATCCGTTGACATTGTCAAGCTGGAGGGCTCTGTTGAGTTGGCTCCGCTTTTGGGTCTAGCGGACAATATCGTGGATATTGTTGAAACAGGCAGTACATTAAAAGAGAACGGGCTTGTTGTAAAAGAAGAAATGATGTCCATTTCCGCAAGATGCATCGCCAACCGTAATTCTTTGAAACTGAAAAAATCTGTATTGGCGCCGCTTATTGATTCATTCCGTATCGAGGAGGCTGCCATATGATTCCAGCGTATACTGTAAATCAGTTCCAAGATACATTCATTTCGGCCAAAACGAAAAAGCAGCCTTTTGATGATGAAGTTTTAGAAACGGTAAAAAAAATCCTGGAAGACATCCGTACCCGTGGTGATGAAGCGTTACAAGAATACACGGAAAAATTTGACGGATACAGCGGTGACAACTGGGAAGTGACAAAGGAAGAAAGAAAAGCGGCCTGGAAGGAAGTCTCTTCCGAAGTGATTGAGTCACTTAAAAGGGCCGCTGCCAATATCAAAAGCTTTCATTCCAAGCAGCTTCAGCAATCGCGGATGATGGAAATGACGGATGACATCATTTCCGGACAGCTTTTCCGTCCAATTGAACGGGCTGGTATTTATGTTCCAGGCGGAAAGGCTTGCTACCCGTCCACCGTATTGATGAACGCCATCCCGGCAAGTCTTGCAGGGGTGGAAAAAATCGTCATGGTTACCCCTGTCAGAGGAGGAGACACCATTCCAGCTGTGCTATCTGTTGCTGCTGATATTGCTGGGGTGGATACAATCTATAAAATAGGTGGAAGCCAGGCGATAGCAGCGCTTGCATATGGAACAGAGAAAATCCCTTCCGTCGATAAAATTGTCGGTCCGGGAAATGCTTTTGTGGCTGCCGCAAAATCGCTTGTGTTTGGCGATGTGGGCATCGACATGATTGCGGGCCCTTCTGAAGTGGCTATCATTGCTGATGAAACAGCCACTCCAGCTTTTGTCGCTGCTGATTTAATCGCACAGGCTGAGCATGACGAAAGAGCGCGCTCCTTCCTTTTTACGACTTCCAAACAGCTTGTTGATGAGACAATAGTCGAATTGCAGAAGCAATGCGCGGAGCTTCCCAGAAAGGCGATAGCAGAAGTTTCGCTGACAAATGAAGGGGCTATTGTTCTAGTGAATTCTTTAGAGGAAGCCTTTGAATTGGCAAACGCTCTTGCTCCTGAGCATTTGGAGATACAGACGGAAAATGCTTTGCAGTATTTGAGCAAAGTGAAAAATGCAGGATCGGTATTTATCGGCCACCACACACCTGAAGCGGTTGGTGATTATTTTGCCGGACCTAACCATGTTTTGCCGACTGTGGGAACTGCCCGTTTTTCATCAGGGCTGTCCGTTGATGATTTCGTCAAAAAAACTACGTACGTTTATTACTCTGAAGAAGCATTGCGCAATGCAGCTCCTTATGTGGAAACTTTGGCAACGAAGGAAGAATTGGACGGCCATGCGCGTGCTGTGAAAGTGAGGCTGGAACGGTGAGAAAAACACTCCGTGGGTTGGTTCCTTATAAAGTGACGTCTGAACAAGCTGATATAATCAGGCTTGATAACAATGAGGCATATACAAGCCTCCTTTCCTATCTTGACTTTTCCGAGTTAGAACAAACGCTGTTAAACCGTTATCCGGCAGAAAGTACGGAAGCGTTGATCGAGGCATACAGCAAGTTTTCCGGCTTTCCTGCCGAGAATATTTTGGCAGGAAATGGATCGGATGAATGCATCACGCTTATTTGCCAATATGCACTTGATCCAGGGGATCATGTCATCGTATTGGAACCCGATTTTTCCATGTACGAAAAAAATGCCCGTGTCATGGGGGCAGAAGTGGCATCGATCCAGTTGAACGAAGATTTCACATTGCCGTTGGATAAAATGAAGGCAGAGATCGAACGATTGAACCCAAAATTATTGTTCTTGTCCAACCCGAACAATCCTACAGGCAGATTATATGAAAATGAGGAAATCGAAGCATTGATCGGTGCGATGAAGCAAGTGGGAGGCCTCCTTATTCTAGATGAGGCTTATATCGACTTTGCCGGGGAGTCAGCCTTTGCTAAACAGGTGCTCGATTATGAGAACCTCCTTATTTTGAGGACGGCTTCAAAAGCGCTTGGAATGGCGGCGCTCCGCCTTGGTTTTATGATAGCCAATGATCGGATCATTGAGGGGATTACAGCGGTTAAACCGCCATATAACGTAAATACCGTTTCCGCTCAGATGGGCACGCAGCTTTTGAAAAAGCCTGAGCTTTTGGACCAATTTTTAATTATGCAACTAGCACAAATTGCAGAGCTTGAAGAAATCATGACAGAATTTGCCGGCAGGGTGCCAGGAGCTGTTCTGTATCCGAGCAGCACGAACTTCTATTTAGTGAGGATGGAAGAAGCTCAGGATTTAGCTGAATTTTTATATGAAAGAAAAATAAAAATCCGCTATTTCGGAAAAGGTTCTTTCAAAGCTGTCCGAATATCTGCAGGGACTGCAGAAGAACATGCGAAGCTGAAAGAGGCATTGATGAATTGGAGTGACAAGTAATGCGCCAAGCGTCAAGTAAAAGGGAGACAAGTGAAACAAGGATAGAGCTTGCAGTTTGTCTTGATGATCCGACGGAGGTTGAAATTCATACGGGGGTCGGTTTTTTTGATCATATGCTGACTGCTTTTGCGCGGCATGGCAGATTTGGACTTAAGGCGACAGTGGAGGGCGATCTTCATATTGATAGCCATCATACAGTAGAAGATACGGGGATTGTCCTGGGAAAAGCATTTAGGGAAGCACTTGGTGACAAGCAGGGGATCGTCCGATTCGGGACATCCTATGTCCCGATGGATGATGCGCTTGGATTTGTTTCGCTCGATATAAGCGGTCGGCCGTTCCTTCATTTTGAAGGTGATTTTAAAATGCAGTCACTGGGTAATTTTGATACAGAGCTTGTAAGGGAATTTTTCCAGGCATTTGCATTTAACGCAGGTATCACGCTCCACGCTCGGGTTTTGTATGGGGAAAATACCCATCATAAAATCGAGGCGATTTTTAAAGCGCTTGGACGTGCTTTAAGAGAAGCGGTCAATATTGACCCTAATATAAAAGGGGTTCTTTCAACAAAGGGCCTGTTGGAATAAGAAAAGCCCTAGGCGTATTGTGAGGAGTCAGTTCTTCAGCGACCACAGCAAAGCTGCTCATTTAAATTACATCGTGAAAAGCATCTTTGAGTATGCTTCATGTAGCTTTGCGACGAGGGAAACATATGCTTCCTTGAATATGCTGTGCCCGCATTCTATTTCGGGAGAGGGCTCAATGTATTTTATACTTTCTTAAAAATAAGCAAAACGTTTGTAGGAGGAACCTATGAAGATTTTACCAGCAATGGACTTGATTGATGGAAAATGCGTCAGGCTTTATCAGGGAGATTTCAATCAAACAACACAGGTGGGAAGTGATCCGGAATCTCAGCTTCAAACTTTTATTGATGATGGGGCGGAAATCATTCATATTGTTGATTTGGATGGAGCACGTTCAGGGAAGCCTGATCAGCTTGAGTTGATCTCTAGGCTTTGTGCAAAATCGCCTGTTCCTATTCAGATTGGAGGTGGGATCCGCAACCTTGAAACTGTGAAGGCGTACGTTGAGGCAGGCGCTGAGCGTGTTGTCATCGGAACGGCAGCAGTCGAGGATGAACATTTTTTAAAAGAAGCATTGAAGGATTACAAGAAAAATATCGTCATTGGAATCGATGCTCGCAATGAGAAAGTGGCTGTTTCAGGTTGGGAAACCGAGACGGAAGTGGATTACATCAAGTTTGCTAAGAAGATGGAAGAGCTCGGGATGGAAACGATCGTTTTCACAGATATTTCCAAGGACGGCACGATGCAGGGACCGAACCTTGAACAGTTGAAAAAGATCAATGATGCTGTTGAGTGTAAGATTGTCGCTTCAGGCGGAATTAGAAACCAGGCGGACCTTGATGCAGTTGCAGAACTTGGCATCGAGGAAGCCATTGTCGGAAAGGCTATGTATGAAGGCACGGTAAAACTAAGGAGGTCATGAGAAATGAAGAAGATTATTCCTTGTTTAGACGTAAAGGACGGGCAAGTGGTGAAAGGAATTAATTTTGAAGGGCTTCGCTTAATGGGCGACCCGGTGGAGATGGCCTCTAATTATTCGGAAAATGGTGCCGATGAATTGGTACTTCTTGATATCTCGGCGACGACAGAAGGCAGAGATACGATGGTGGATGTAGTGAAAAGGGTAGCTGAAAAAATATCCATTCCGTTTGCGGTCGGCGGAGGAATTAAAAACTTGGATGATATTTCACGGGTTCTCGATGCCGGTGCAGATAAGGTCGGAATCAATTCAGCTGCGGTAGATCGTCCTGAACTAATTAAGGAAGCGGCAGAAAAATTTGGGTCCGAAAAGATTGTCGCAGCTGTGGATGCTAAGCAATTCCCAGATGGCTCATGGCATGTGATGACTCATGGCGGCATGAAGGATGCTGGATTGGATGCAGTGCAATGGTCCAAAATGCTTGAAGAGCTGGGAGCCGGTGAAATTTTACTGACAAGCGTTGACCGGGACGGTATGAAAGACGGTTATGATTTGGAATTGACAAAAGCGATAGTCGAGGCGGTTGCGATTCCGGTTACGGCTTCCGGCGGATGTGGCAACTTAGGCCACATCGTCGAAGTATTTGAAAAGACGGATTGTGCTTCTGCCTTGGCGGCATCTATTTTTCACGAAAATACCGTGAGTATCCCTGAAGTAAAAGAGCGATGCCGCGAGCGAGGAGTGAACGTCAGTGACTCCTGATTTTTCCAAAGGACTGATTCCGGCCATTGTCGTTGATGACAAGAGCGGCGAGGTCCTGATGCTTGCTTATATGGACGAAACTGCTTTCAACAAAACCCTGGAAACAAAGGAAACGTGGTTTTATTCCAGATCCCGCAAGGAATATTGGAATAAAGGGGCTACATCTGGTAACAAGCAGCGGGTTAAGTCCATCCAGGCGGATTGTGATGGCGACACTTTGCTGGTGAGGGTTGATCCGTTGGGTCCTGCTTGCCATACAGGTGAATATTCCTGCTTCTTTGATACAATTGAAGGTGAACATGAAGAATTGCCTTTGTCTTCTGTTATGGCATCTCTTGATGATGAAATAACAGAGCGAAAAACGGAGCCTGTTGAAGGATCATATACTGCTTATTTATTCGAAAAAGGTACAGATAAGATTGCCAAAAAGCTGATCGAAGAAGCTGGTGAAGTCATCATTGCTGCTAAGAATCAAGATAAAGAGGAGCTTGTCAATGAATTTGGTGACCTCTTTTACCATTGTCTTGTTCTAATGGCGGATCAAAATGTACCGCTTGAGGCTGTGTTAGCGGAACTGCGGAACCGCTCATCCAAAAAGGGCAATTTGAAAAAAGAACGTCCGGAAATCGAAAATTGGTAGTTGCTCAAACAGATTCGAAGGAAATCAAGATTGAGCATGTAAAAAACATATTATAAAAATAACTTTGCGGAACACTATTTTATATACTTTAGCATGCAAGCAGTCCACCCTTTTTCAGGGTGGATTTTTAAATTTTTATTTTTGTCATCCATCGCTTAACAAAAAACATTCCAAATGAGACACCTAACGCGGTGGAAAATGCGGTTAGAATGTTTAAATTATGTTTCAGGAAATGATTAACTATCAAATTGCAGATGAACAGGAACAAAAAGAAAATAAAGTAATGAACTATCTTTCGTTTCATACAAAAAATTACCACCTTGTTCGTCTATCCATACAATTTCACTCGAATGCTTGTTCTTATTGATTATACTGTGAATATAGAAAGGTATCAAATATCAAGAAGTTATTAGTAGTTAAACCAGAAATATGAAACATCTAATAAACAAATTGAGTGCTTAAAATTAACAAAAATGTCTGAGAATGCTCAGTCATTTTTTATTTTTGCTAACTCGGATATGTGCAGAAACATTCTAAAAATATCTATATTTAGTTGACTGATAATTAATAATAATCGTTGCAACTGTAAAATAATTATGCTATATTCAGAACTACTACACTTATACTTCAATTTTGAAAGGGTATTCGTATATGGATGAAATTCACATTAAGATCAAGGCGTTGCGTCAAGAGCGTAATCTTACGCTAAAGGAATTGAGTGAGAAAACGGGATTATCACTAAGCTTTTTATCACAGATAGAAAGAGGTGCATCATCTTTATCTATAACTTCACTCAAAAAAATCTCTGATGCATTGGGGATTCATATTAATTATTTCTTTTTGGAAGAGACTACACAGCAGCAATATGTTGTTCGTGCGAATGAACAACATAGCTTTACTACAAGCTCAGGGAGTCAGGTGTACACAAGGCTAACGGGTACTTTTAACAACCGGAAGCTGGAGCCTTTAAAGGTTGTGCTGCCACCGCATATGCACGAGCAACATTCTTTTAGCCATAATGGGGAGGAATTCTATTATGTGTTAAAGGGTGAGGTGATTTTTTATTTGAATGAAGAGAAGTTTCATTTATTCGAAGGAGATACAATTCATTATCCTTCCAGTCTGATTCACCAATGGGAAAATCCACTTTCAGAGGAAAGTATTGTTTTAAGCATAGTGACACCAATTATTTTTTAACTTCCTTCAGCAGAAGTTTCCTACTTCTGTAGTGTGGGATGAATGCCTATTGGTATTCCATTCAGTGGGGTTCAAACCTAGGCTGAATAAAGTTAAAGCCTCCGGCGGATGTCTCAGATTTTATCGAACAGAGCTCGATAAAATCTGAGCGCAAATACGCCAAGGCCCATTTGATTATAGGAGTGTGACCAGCATGAGAGTAGCTACTGATATTGGAGGAACATTCACTGATTTAGTATACGTTGATGACAATGGCAATATCGGGATTGATAAAAGCAGTACGACCCCACCAAACTTTGAAAAAGGTGTCTTAGATGTCATTAAAAAAAGCGGAGTTGATCAGTCGTCCATCTCAATGTTCATTCATGGGACAACGGTTATTATTAATGCATTGACGGAAAGAAAAGGTGCTAAAACAGGCTTGATCACAACGAAGGGATTTCGCGATGTACTAGAAATTGCCCGTGGTAATCGCCCGGACCTGTTCAATGTGAATTATGAAAAACCGATACCATTTGTTGAACGTTATTTACGCCGGGAAGTAAGTGAGCGCGTTAATTATAAAGGTGAAGTTCTGTGTGAATTGAATAGAGATGAAGTGAAACAATGTGTTGATTTCTTCAAGAAGGAAGGAGTCGAAGCAATTGCCGTTTCATACCTCCACTCTTACACGAACCCTTCACACGAACAGCAAACTGTAAAATTGATTAAAGATCTGTGGCCTGAAGTAAAAGTTACTGCTTCTAGCTACATTACACAGGAATGGCGGGAATATGAACGGACTAATACAGCTGTATTGAACGCTTATGTTCAACCAGCGGCTACAACATATATCAATCAGCTTGAAAATGAACTCAAGACCCAGGCGGAAATCGACCAACGATATATTATGCAATCGAATGGAGGAACCACAAAGTTCGACAAAGCTAAAGAAGCACCGATCAATATGGTGGAGTCCGGACCGGTAGCTGGTATCTTCGGTGCAGCTGTCCTTGGTGAAATGATAGGGGAAAAAAATATCATAGCATTTGATATCGGCGGAACAACGGCAAAATGCTCGTTGATTGAAAATGGAGAGGTCAAGGTTTCAACTGATTATTACATCGAAAAAGATAGCCGGAGTGCAGGGTATCCTATCAAGACTCCTGTTGTCGATATTATCGAGATTGGAAATGGCGGGGGTTCAATTGCATGGATTGATGGAGCAGGCTCTTTGAAAGTCGGACCACAATCGGCAGGAGCCAACCCAGGACCGGTTGCCTATGGCCAAGGCGGAACTGAACCGACTACAACAGATGCAAATTTACTCACTGGACGTTTATCATCTAAAAATTTTGATTATGATGTGAATTTGGATGTTGTTCGGTCTGCTATCGCAACGAAAATCGGACATCATTTTGGAATCTCACCTGAAGAAGCGGCTCTCGGCATCATTCGGATTGCTAATTCGAACATGTTGAATGCTTTAAAATTGATTTCAATACGCAAAGGTTATAATCCACAAGATTTCACATTGCTCGCTTTTGGCGGCGGTGGTTCCATGCATGCACCGGCTCTGGCGCTGGAACTTGGTGTTAAAAAGGTTGTCGTACCTATTGCTTCTCCAGTATTCTCTGCATGGGGCATGCTGATGACAGATCTTCGTCACGACTATATTCAAACATATATTAAGCGGATGAATGATCTGTCATTGGAAGAGATCGATAGCCAGTGGGAGGAAATTGAGCGTAATGCTTTGCAGCATTTTAGCGAGGAAGGAATGAAAGAGGACAAAGTGGAATTCCACCGATTCGCTGATATGCGTTATCTTGGACAGGAACATACAGTGAAGGTGCCTGTTACAAATGGAAAGTGGACGGATGAGGCAAAAAGGCAAGCCATCGAAGATTTCCATAAATTGCATGAAAAGAACTATACATTCAAATTAGAAGATGCCCAAACGGAAATCGTGAATCTTCATGTGACAGCGTTCGGAAAAGTGGAGAAACCGACCATCTCCAAATTGAACAGAACAAGTTCACTAACGGAAGCAAAAAAAGAGGATCGTGACGTATATTACGAGAATAAAGGCTGGGTTGCAACGCCTGTCTATGATAGGGACAAGCTACCGGTAAATGAAGTTATTGCTGGGCCGGCGATTGTCGAGGAGAAAGCAGCAGTCACAGTCATATATGAACAGCAAAAGCTCTATTTGGATGACTATGGCAATATCATCATCGAAAAGGAGGAAAACTAATATGACCATCTCAAGAAAAATTGATCCGTTCACATTGGAAATCGTAAAAGACTCCCTCTTAGCCGTCGGTGATGAGATGTTCGTAGCATTAGCACGGACGTCCATGAGTCCGATCATTTATGAAGTGCTTGATTATGCAAGTGGACTTACTGATGCTAAAGGAAACCTCCTTACACAAGGAAATGGTGTTACAGGATTTATCGGAATGCTTACGTTCATGGTAAAAGAGACGCTGAATAAATATCCGGGGGATCTACTGAAGCCCGGCGACATTATCATCATCAATGACCCTTATCAAGGCGGGGGCTCACATTTATCCGATGTCGGGCTGGTTATGCCAATCTTTTATGAAGGTGAAATCATCGCTTTTTCTGCTAATAAAGCGCACTGGACGGAGGTTGGAGGGAAAGATCCAGGTTCATTCACCAATGACTCGGTCGACATTTTCCAAGAAGGTCTTCAATTCTCTTGTCTTAAACTTTTTGATGAAGGAAAAGTGAATGAGGCACTCATCGAAATTATCCGTTCAAATGTCCGCTTCCCTGATCTATCACTTGGCGATATGTGGGCGCAAATTGCGGCACTTCGTACTGGTGATCGACGTTTGCAGGAACTTTGTGAAAAGCATTCAAAAGAAACGATTCTTGCCGCTATTAATTATTTACTTGATCATGGGGAAGAAATGGCTCGTCAGGAACTGAAAAAGCTCCCAAAAGGGACGTTTTATGCTGAGGACTTCATTGATACGGATGGACTTGGTAATGGTCCCTTCCCAATTAAAGTGAAGGTGACCATTACAGACGATGAATTCGTTTGCGATTTCCGGGGAAGTTCCCCTCAAGTGCTGGGTCCAGTGAACTGTTCATATACCGGTCTCGTTTCTGCAGTTCGCACAATATTTTTAGCTATCACTAATCCGGGACAAGACGTAAACGATGGTGTATTCCGGCCGTTGACAGTTATTGTTGATCCGAAGTCGATCATGTCAGCTGAGCGACCTGTTCCTGTTTCTAACTACTTCGAAACGCTGTTAGGATGCCTTGATCTAGTTTGGAAAGCAATGGCTCCGCAATTGCCAAATCGGTTAACCGCAGGCCAGTTCTTGTCTGTATGTGCTGTTACATTGTCGGGTACCCACCAAGATACAAATGAACCTTTTCTCATCGTTGAACCTTCTGTCGGAGGATGGGGCGCTTCAAATCGAAAAGATGGGGAGTCCGGGCAATTCTGTATCGCAGATGGAGAAACCTACAATGTCCCTGTGGAAGTAGCTGAAACAAGATATGGTGTGATGTTGGATGAATATAGCTTGCGTCAAGATGAAAATGGAGCAGGTGCAGGTAAGTATATTGGCGGTAAAGGAGTAATCCGTTCCTATCGTGCATTATCGGATGGTCAGGCAGTTACGGCAACATTTGGCCGCAATAAATTTCTTCCATGGGGAATCGCTAATGGATGTGATGGCTCACCGAATGAATTCTGTGTTATTAAATCGGATGGGAAAACAGACGGACCTTATGGTGTCTACCCACGTTATCAATTGAATACGAACGATGTAGTCCGTCTCATGACTGGAACGGGCGGAGGCTATGGCGATCCAAAAGAACGACCGGCAGCCCAGGTCGCAATGGATGTTAAAAATGATTACTTCACAGTAGAAGAAGCGCGTGAACATTTCTTAGTTGAAGTTGATCCGGAGACATTTGACTATAAAGAATTGCCCGGAAGATAAAGTCAGGAGGCCATCATGAAGAAAAATACACCGAAGTTAACAAGCGATATTGTGCAAAACCTTTTTCACGATCAGTACCCGGGAGCTGAAATAAAATTCGGCTATGTTTCCATCCCAGTAGGAGAACGTCTTCCAAGCGAAGGTACGACGTTTCATGAAGAACAAGAATATTCATTTATAACAAAAGGCACATTAAAAGGCGAGTCCGGAGGCGTACCGTATGAAATTTCTGCTGGAGAAGCATCCTTTATTCCAGCAGGCGAGCCCCATTGGTGTGTCAATGAAGGCAATGAACCAGTCGAGATCATTTTTGCACTAGTAAAGGCATAACCCTTGCGGTCATGACTGGACAACCGTTAGATAAATGAATGAAGATGTTCCTACATTTCAAAACCGGGACATCTTTTTGAAATCAGGTACTAAGAAGGAATCAATATAACCAATACCCGTTGCTCACTTCAAATGAGCAACGGGTTATTTTTTCTCTAAAAAAAGGAAAACTGCTCAACATCACTTTGAAACATTCAAAATAGACTTCTCACATTATTCATTGAAGATGTAAGTAAAATATTAGCTCATGTGTAATGTGTTGGAGATGCTATGAATTTACTCTATAAAAGAACGTGTTCATAGATGCATGTTGATCGAATGAGGTTGCTTTGGGAGCCACTCATTGTTCTTATAGCCGGATTGTTTTTACTGAAAGTGACCGGAAGAAAAGCGATCGCTCAGACCGATTAGTGAATGCGTTTTTTCTTTGTACGTCCACCGCGGACTTCAGAAATGTTTCCAATTGCTAGAAAAGCAGCGGGATCATGTTCGTCAACGATAGATTTTAGCTTCGATTCTTCCAAACGGGTGATGACACAAAAAATGACCGCTTTATCATTGCCTGTGTATGCACCTTCACCTTTCAAATACGTGACTCCTCGTCCCAGCCTTGCCATAATGGAATTCCCGATTTCATCGGCTTGCTCGCTAATGACCCAAACAGATTTTGATTCATTAAAGCCTTCGACGACTAAATCAATTACTTTTGAAGCAATGTAATAAGTGATGATGGAGTACATGGCACGGTCCCAGCTAAAAATGAATCCAGCAGTAGCGAAGATGAAGAAGTTAAAGAACATGACAACTTCTCCGACAGAAAATGGAAGTTTATGACTCATTAAAATTGAGAGAACTTCTGTACCATCAAGGGAACCGCCGGCACGAATCACAATGCCTACGCCTGTCCCCAAAATGATGCCGCCGAATACGGTATCAAGCAATAAATCATCTGTGACAACATAAGCATTATGAAGGAATACAGAGGTTAATGATAGGACAAAAATTCCGTACAAGGTGGCTAATGCGAAAGTCTTTCCGATTTGTTTATATCCTAGATAGACAAATGGAAGGTTTAATATGAAGAGGATAAAGCCGACTCGCCAATCGGTCAAATAACTGATGATGATAGAAATACCGGTGATACCGCCATCCAAAATATTATTAGGAATTAAGAAAAGCTCAAGAGCAGCAGCCATCAATACGGCTCCAATGGTGACAAAAAGAATTCTCCCCAAAATGGCCATTTTTGTCAGCCTTTTATGTTGGACCGTATTCATAGTGGATTCGATTGCAACCATAAAATCAACCTTCCCATGAATGATTTTCATGACTTAAGCGCAGAGCCTTTCCGATTATGGCAAGAAAAAAGTTATGAATTATTCTACACTTGAAGCCTATATCTCTTAATTTTGTAAAATTTTCTTCTTGAATGCAACTTTTTTACCCTTTTCCACAAAAATAATAAAAAAAATGGTGCCGAACAGCACCAATGGTATCGCAATAAACATGGATCATTCTCCTCATTAGTTAATAGAAACGATTAAATTTTTCCGGCGGTATACACTTAATACGAGGCCGATAATGATTGAGTTGATCATAGCGGGGGCTGAGCCATAGCTGATAAACGGCAGTGAAAATCCGGCAATCGGGACAAGGCCGAGCACCATTCCGATATTATATACAAACTGTACTGTGTATAGTGCCGCCGCTCCGACAATGATGAGTTGACCGAAGGAATCAGGAGTCTTACGAGAGATCCAGCACATTCTTACCATAATGGCAGCGAGAAAAATCACGATTGCGATGGCAAATACCCAGCCGAAGGAATAGGTTAAGGTGACAAAAATCATATCTGTATACATTTCAGCCATGTCAATTTTCTCTATTTGGGAAAATTGTCCAAACCATTCAGCTTCAGATAAATATTTTTTGAATTGTAAATAGAAGTAACCGTAAGTTGATTCGTATTGCTCAGGAAAAAGGAATCCCTTTAATCTTTTTTCCATATATAAACTGGAGCTTTTCCAAAAGACAAGAAGGCAAATCGTTATGACAGAAAATATGGCGGCGATGATTGAACCGACCAGTTTTTTCGATTGGTTTCTTATAGACCAAAGATACATGACCACAACCATGACAACGTAGACAGCTATATTCGGTACAGGGCTGATAGGAATATATAGTGCCAAAGATAAGAGGAATAACCCGGATATGAACAAAGGCCGGTTTGCATAGCGATGAAGGAGTCCAGCCCAGCCGATAAAAAGAAGCGGTATAACAATCAATGAATTTGCCAAAAACGTACCAAATTGGGCAAATTGAACGCCAGCTACCATTCGGCTCGAAAAACCAAAATGAAAAACGAGTATTAGGATGATTCCTGCTACGCCTAGCATAAGCCAGTACGTTTTCTTTAGCTTTCTGTAATCAAACATCATCAAGGTGAGCACGGTTATGATTCCTAACAGCACGTCCACTGATTTTTTGAATAAAGAAAACTGGAACTCATAATGAGTTAATAGCAATGGCAGGAAGCCGACTAAATATAATAGGAGAACGAGAGAAAGAAGGCTCCAGTCAATTTTGGGGCGATGCAATTTTCCCATTTTGATTCCCAACTTAATTGGATCACCCATCCGTTTTACTGCCTGACTTTCAGCTTCATCGCGGGAAAGGCCTGATTTCATTAAGTTCCGAACCGCAGCCTCCATATGCTGCTCAAGCTCTAGAGCGACAAATTTCTTGGCTTCTTTCGATTTAATCGGATGGGTCACTTGCTTTAAAAAAGCTTTTTTCTCACTCATACAAAATATTTCCCCCTAATAAACCTTTTAACGTCGCCGTGGAATTTCTCCGTTGTTTCTCCTCCGCTTTCATCAAGACCTTTCTTCCTTTATCCTGCAAATAATAGTATTTCAGATGATCATCTGTCCATAAGGAGGCAATCCATTCTTTCTGTTCCAGCTCATGAAGGAGCAAGTAGAGCGAGCCTTCTTGATCGATAAATTTTTTGATGTTCCGGCCTTCTAACAGATGCAATAATTCAAATCCAGTTCTTTTTTCGTTCAGCAATTGCAGAGTGGCAATCAGAATCTCTTCATCGCTTTTTTGTTCTCTATCAATGGCTCGATAAATGTTTTGGCGATGCTGTTCAGTGAATTTCAATTCGGAAAGCTGTTTTTTTCCTAATTTTTTAAGTCTTTCTTCCATTTTTAAGAACCTCCCAAGCTGTCTTTTAACATGGCCATTGCTCGGCGCATTCGCGTTTTAATCGTGTTGTTTTTAATACCTGTTAACATCGCTATTTCCTTAACAGACAGCTCTTCAAAATAATGCAGATAGATAGGTTCACGGTATTTGACAGGAAGCTTCAGCACTTCCTCGATTAGTTCTTTGTCTTCTTCAGAGCGTATGACCGCTTGTTCCACTGTATCGCGTGAGGAAACGGGTTCAGGCGCTTTTTCATATGCCAGCAACACTTTACGGTGATGCCAGCTTTTCAAATAATCCTTGCAATGGTTGATAGCAATTCGCCAAAGCCAGGTTTTGATGCTGGACCGTCCTTTGAATTTTGGAAGAGAATGATAGCATTTCACAAAAATCTCTTGTGTTAAATCTTCCGCAAGCGCAGTATTCACAACATACGAATAGGTAAGCTGCATAATGTCCTGGCCGTAATCCGTCATGATCTGATCAAACAATATATCAATATCTGAAGTTTGGAGTTCTTCAGCAGCTGCTTCATTCAAGACTTTAACCCCCTTGCTGTACTAAAACATTAGACGAGACGGATGCATGCATGGTTTCATTGTATCAATCAATTTGATGTTTTTAATTTTGATAAGTGCGTGAGTAGGGAGTTTAACTTCATTCAGCAGAAGTCTCTCACATCTGTAAGTGGTGAGATGAATGCCTATTGGTATTCCATTCAGTTGGGGTTCAAACCCCGGCTGAATAAAGTTAAAGCCTCCGGCGGATGCCACAGATTTTCAAAGGAAATTTATCGAGCGAAGCTCGATAAAATCTAGGTGCAAATACGCCAAGGCGCATTTGATTCACAACATGATCTTTATCCCTAGGTAAGAACCGCATAACAAAATAAACAATAGCTTCAAAGTATTATAACAGTGAGAATATCATTAATAGCTTTTATCAATATTGTTCCATGCTTCTTTCTAATCAAGTAAACTGAATATAAGTAAAAGTTGGGGATGTTAAAAATTATGCGCGGAAAAGTTTTTTTGAAGAAAAAGGTTTTAGTGATATTACTCATTCTCTTTATGGGAGTCTACGGTGTTTTTTTCGTATACTCTTTTCAACATAAAGATGACGATCAGCACTTAATGTCTGATGTGGGCCGTCTTGTTCCCGTCAAAGTGAGAGAAGTGGTTCAAGGGCAAGAAGTCGACCAAATGAAAGATCTTTTGAGAGAGGCAGAAGATAAAAATTTAAAAATTTCAATTGCGGGCAAACAGCACAGCCAGGGTGGACACACTTACTATAAAGATGCCATTGTCATGGATATGACCACATTTAACAAAGTTCTTAAAGTGGATGAGAAGGAGAAGGTGGTTACTGTCCAAAGCGGAGCGACGTGGGAGGATGTCCAGAAAGCAGTGAATCCTTACGGTTTATCTGTTAAAACAATGCAAGCGCCGAATATTTTCACAGTGGGCGGCTCCATGAGTGTCAACGTGCATGGTCGTGATATTCGCTATGGTCCTTTAATTGAGAGTATCAAGGCTTTTAGACTTATGAATGCGGATGGGAAAATATTGAATGTGAGCAGGAATGAAAATGAAGAGTTGTTCCGGTTGGTCCATGGGGGATATGGGCTCTTCGGAATCATATTAGACGTTGATATTGAACTGACGGATGATGTGCTTTATCGAGTGGAAAACGAGTGGATAGATTATCATGATTATCCGGAATATTTCAAAGAAAAGGTACTGGCAAATCCTGAAGTGGACATGCACAATTCGAGAATATCTGTTGCCCCTAATTACTTTTTAACAGAAATGTATGTAACGAATTATTATCTTGAGAAACAAGGAAAGAAACTGGAAGATTACAATGAGTTGCAAGATGAAAAATTTGTGAGGCGGAATAAGTTTGCTTTTGGTCTGTCAAGGAAGTTTGATTGGGGTAAAAACTTTGTCTGGTATGTGCAAAAACATGCGTTTAAAGATGGAAAAGTGGAATGGACTTCCCGAAATAATGTGATGCGTCCGGAAATTAAATTTTTGGATTATGAAGGAAAAAACGATACGGATATTTTGCAGGAATATTTTGTGCCTATTAATGAATTTCCGAATTTCATTGATAGATTAAGAGACATTTTGGAAGAAGAACACTTGAATGTCTTGAATA
Organism: Bacillus sp. HF117_J1_D; assembly: GCA_009928435.1. GTDB lineage: Bacteria > Bacillota > Bacilli > Bacillales > Bacillaceae_C > Siminovitchia. The sequence goes on along the minus strand of JAABNQ010000008.1, from coordinate 28,955 downwards.
TTACCGTAAGATATGTTCCAGAAAACGAGGAAGCATTCCTTTCCTATGCAAACCAAGATATGTTTGCCCTGGTTTTCTTAATCAACCAGGGTACTTCTGAGAAGGAGATTGAAAAGTCGGGAAAAACTGTAAGAAAATTGATTGATCTTGTATTGGATTTTGATGGCTCCTATTACTTGCCTTACTATCATTACCCATCAAAAACGCAGATGAAGGAGGCGTATCCCAATGCCGACCTGTTTTTTGAAAAGAAAAGGGAATACGATACCGAGGAAAGGTTTGTGAACCAGTTTTATGAGGAGTATGGCAAATGAGGTGGATTATCCTTTCTCAAAGCATTGCGATCCTTGGCAGCAGTCTTGTTTTTCCATTCTATTTGATTTTCATAAAGGAGGTTGGCGGTGGATTTCTTCAATATGGAATCTCTTACGGTTTGTTTACAATCAGTTCGGCTTTTGTGCACGTAATGGTTGGCAGACTTTCAGACCGGATGGGGAGGAAATTATTTCTTCTCATTAATAGCTGGGGGATGGCCGTTTTACTCTTATTTTTTCCGATTGTTATTCATGTTTGGCAGATATATATTTTACAAGTATTGCTAGGAGCCGCTGGCGCCATGCAAAAAACGAGTGAAAAAGCATTGCTCGGAGATTTTACGAATTCTGCCAATAGAGGAGCAGCCATAGGGTACTATCATTTTTGGACGTCCATTTTTGCAGGGACAGCGGTTATGCTCGGAGGTTTGATCATTGACCTCTTTACGATTGATATCATTTTTTATCTCAGCTCTTTCATTCTTTTTATCAGTGGTTTTTTTATTTTAAGGATAAAGGAGAATCATCATGGATATTCCGAAGTTCACTCAAAAGGACGGTAATTGGCTGATTGAAGCTACAATAGATGATATGCAGAAAAAAATGGCGGCAGGTGAGGTTACTTCGCTTGAACTTGTACAAATGTATTTGCACAGGATAGCGGTGCACGACGGAAAAATCCATTCTATTTTGGAAATGAATCCAGATGCTTTACATATCGCTGCAGCGCTTGACGAAGAAAGAAGGATAGAGGGCGCACGAGGTCAGCTGCATGGTATTCCTATTCTAGTGAAGGATAATATTGACACAGGAGATAGGATGCATACATCTGCGGGGTCTCTTGCTTTGGCCAGTCATATCGCTTCAAATGACGCTTTTGTTGCAAGGTGTTTAAGAAAAGCGGGTGCTGTTCTGCTTGGAAAGACCAATATGACGGAATGGGCCAACTTCATGACAATAGGAATGCCGAGCGGCTACAGCTCAAGGGGCGGACAGACTTTGAATCCTTACGGGCCAGGGAAACTGGACGTGGGAGGATCGAGCTCGGGATCTGGTGCGGCAGTTGCCTGCAATTTTGCAGCAACTGCCATCGGGACAGAAACATCCGGATCGATTTTAAATCCGTCTTTGAAAAATGCGCTTGTTGGAATTAAACCAACAGTCGGTCTTCTAAGCAGGAGAGGAATCATCCCCATTGCACATAGCCAGGATACACCCGGACCCATGGCAAGAACGGTGAAAGATGCTGCCTATCTGCTTAGTGTAATGGCGGGAAGAGACGATCAAGATCCAGCAACAGAGGCTATTCCATTGTCGGCTGTTACTGATTATGTTGCCGAGCTTCAACTGAACGATTTAAAAGGTGTCCGAATCGGAGTTGCGGGTGAACCGTTTACACTTCGCTTAAGCAAGCATAAACTCGCTTTAATGGAGGAAGCCAAAACAGTTTTAAAGGAGCTTGGGGCAGAGCTTGTAGAAGAGATTCATATCCCTTCTGCTCAACACGTGTGGGGTTTTGACATTTTTACTTATGAGTTCAAGGTTGGTCTTAACGCCTATCTTCAAGAAACACCACCATCTAATCAAATCCGTTCTCTTGCAGATGTCATAAGATTTAACGAAGCTGATCCGGATAGTATGTTGAAATACGGGCAAAAGCTCTTGGAAATGTCGGAAGAAACGAGAGGTACGCTGACGGAACCGGAATATCATTCCACATTGAGGCAGGACCTTCGTCTTTCAAGAGAGGAAGGAATCGATCATGCCTTGAAGAAACATCGGCTGGATGCGATATTTTTTGGAGGGGACAGAGGCTCTGTAATCGCAGCCAGAGCAGGCTATCCTACTGTCATTGTCCCCGCTGGGTTTCTTCCAAACGGTGAGCCGTTCGGCGTTTCTTTTACAGGAACCGCATTTAGTGAACCCCTTCTGCTAAAGATCGCCTATGCATTTGAGCAGGCGACGCACCACCGAAAATCACCAGAAATGATTATTTGAAACCCGCATGAATGAATTGGCTCTTGCTGTTATCGGTATTTGTTCACTCTGGACGAGGCTGAAAAAGTACAAGATCCGTGATAAACTTAAAATGACTAAGAGATTGGGAACACATGAAATGAGGAAAAATAATGAGCGAGACAAAGGATATTATAGGCAGGCTGAAGCCTGCGATAAAGGATTTATGGGAAAAATCTGCTTTTAAAGAGTTGACAGCTGTGCAGGCAAAAGCGATTCCTCAGATAATTGAAGGAATAGATATGATCGTCAAGTCACCGACGGGAACAGGTAAAACTCTTGCTTATCTTTTACCGTTACTTGATCGTGTGGACGAATCAAAGCAAGTAACGCAGGTACTGATCCTCGCACCATCAAGAGAACTAGTCATGCAAATCCACCAAGAAGTTCAAAATTGGTCAACAGGGACTGGAATAACAAGTGCAGCGCTTGTCGGAGGAGCCAATATCAAACGACAAGTTGAGAGGTTAAAAAAGAAGCCAAATGTTTTGACAGGGACCCCTGGGAGAATATTGGAGCTTATTCGAATGAAGAAATTAAAGATGCATGAAGTAAAGACAATTGTTTTGGATGAAGGGGATCAACTTTTGAATAAGGAACATTTGGAAACAGTTCGTACAATCGTTAAAACGACATTGAATGATCGCCAGCTTCTCCTCTTCTCTGCGACAAGCCTTGAGGAGCCTGATCAAGTAAAGGCCATGATTGGGAGAGAGCCGAAAATACTTACAGCAGAAAAATCAGTATCCGTTCCTTCATCAATCAATCACTATTATTTATTATGTGAGCCGCGGGAAAAAACGAAGCTGCTCGGTAAAATGGCTAAGATGGAGGGTATGAAGGGACTTGTCTTCATCAGGTCTGTCGGCAATATGAATGTACTTGCTGATAAGCTGAAATATGACGGTGTCAGACTGGAGCTTCTCCACAGCGACCTCGGAAAACACGAAAGGGAAAGGGCCTTAAAACAACTTCAAACAGGCGAAATTAGTATTTTATTGGCTACCGATATTGCAGCTCGTGGATTGGATGTCAGCGGACTTAGCCATGTGATCCAATTTGATCTTGCTGAAAATGCTGCTCAATATGTGCATCGTGCAGGGAGAACGGGAAGGATGGGAGAGGCCGGAACGGTTGTAACTCTGGCTAATCCAAGGGATGAGAGGGAATTGAAAAAATATGCGCGAGAAATGAAATTCCCTATTGAACGAAAACGGCTATATAAAGGCAAGATTGCTGACTTTGACAAGGGGCAGTCTTGAGAAACGCATATCAGCAAGGAAAGTATACTATCTTTTTCGGCTAGTAACTCGACCAAACTGGGGAATATTTCCCTTTTCTAGATAGTATTGCGTTTTTTCGGACAGTATATTTCCTATATGGGGGTAGGGCATTGCCGAATATCGGCCGATGCCCTTGGTCGAGATATCCAGTTTTACCACCTTAATGGAATATAAAGGACGTCAGCCAGCTCCGGAAAGTCAATAAAGGGATTACGGTTTCCTTGAATGTGGTAAATGGCTTGATTTCGGTGTTTTTCATACAGATCCGGTGGGAACTTTTGATTCCAGTCTCTTAACAGGTTAAAGTTGACCTTACTTCTGAAACGTTTTTTAATGGACTTAGGATAACGAAGCAGAAAGTAGAGCATGGCTCTGGCAACGGTACCTTTTCCAAATTCTGGCTCGAACAGATTAGCGGCTGCTACACCACAGTGGTTTCTGATTGTTTCATCAGGTGATTCTGGGTTATAATTTGGAAAATCGAAGTAAGGAAAATTGGAGCGGGTAGCGTTGCAGCTTGGTTCGCAGGCAAAAAGATGGTGCAAGTCTCCTTTCATGGGCTCGCGGCCAATGAACCAGGACTGCGGTACAATATGTTCCGCATTAAATTTGAGTTCCTCTGGAAGAGGCTGGCGAATAATGGTTTGTTCCCTATTCGCAAGAAAATCCTGAAACTCTTCATAAAGCCTGCTCACTTCGAAGTCTTTTCTAATCAGATCCGCCGGGTCATCTTCCTTGCCAGAATAAATGCTTTTGATTGTGTAGTCCGGCTGAAGGTCAACCCATGTGTATAGAAACTGGTCTTTACTGATAAAATAAGGGAGCCTGTTCTTGTGAGAGCGTTCCAATAATGAATAGAGCTGTTGGAATTTTGGCTTCCGGATATTCACTTTACGGTAATATTTCGTTACCGCCTTCCGGTCTTTTTTTTCATCGTAATAGACAATCTCTTCTTCTCTTAATCTTCGAAGCGTTCTTTCCAATTCTTCGAAGGATCGTTCAAGATGAACGGTCATGATATTCACTCCGTTCGCTCTCTGAAAAGGCCAATCTCTTAAAATAGGAATGCTCTGTACCGAGCTCGCAGTTTATCAATATTTCCATTTCTTCTAAATGTTCGCGTTCTACCACCGGATCCAAATCCGACCAGCGAACCGTATATATAAAATAGTAATCTTTAATTTGTCTGAAGAGGACGTCTGAATGAACAAAGGGTTCAAAACGAGCCTTAATATTGTAATGCCTTGTGTATGACCATTCAAGCAATTCCATCTTTCACCTTTCCTTCCTTGCATCTATTATAGGGGATGTTTAAACAGTCAACAAATGATAAGGGTTTCAGTCATAGGAATAATGTAACAGCATCTATATCCAGCTGGCATCGGGTATGGGTGCTTTTTCTGTTAGTTAGAGGAGGTTTTAACCTGTTGAGAAAGAGTGGAGAGCGTCTCTAACAAGGCTTGGAGATGACAACAGTCGTTCGGTGCTATAGATTGGATCCATACTTATGAATAGAGTAAGTCCAGACGTAGAAAAAATCCAATGCTGCTTGTCCTTTCGATTATATATGCTTTAAAATCGTGAGTAGGGCTTTTCGTATTTTAACTTTATTCAGCAGAAGTCTCCCACCTCTGTAAGTGGTGAGATGAATGCCTGCTGGTATTCGTTCAGTTGGGGTTCAACCCAGTAAAGCCCACAGATTTTCAGAGGAAATGTATCGAGCCTAAGCTCGATAAAATCTGGGCGCAAATACGCCAAGGCGATTTAACCTCATAGATAGGAAGTGTTGCAGTTATGGAGCAGCCTGTGATGTTTGAAAAAATACCATTTGATCAGGATAGGTTTTTTAAGGCGTATTCCAACTTAACCACTGACAAAGAACAGCATGTTCTTTTAGAGAGCGGCCAGACGGGGAGATACAGTATTGCAGGAATCGACCCGTTTGCTATCATTAGTGCAGGTGAACGAAAGATTGAAATAACACAGGGGAATCAGACCGAAGTAATGGAAGGAAATCCCCTTCAAACGCTGGAAAAGTGGATGAATAGATTTTCCTTTCCTCCATTACCAGGACTGCCTGACTTTCAGGGAGGAGCGATTGGATATATAAGCTATGATTATGCATGGTGCATTGAGCATCTACCTCATAAAGCTGAGGATGATATGAAGATGCCGCTCTTTTATTTTCTTGTGTTCGATGAATGGTCAGTGTTTGATCATGAAGAACAATGCTTGTGGTTGCTGACATTGAACGGGGATTTGGCAAAGGAAAGATTAATAGAATCAAAGAGGGCTTGGCTTAAGGCTGCGGAAGTAGAGTTGAACAATTCGTTGGCAGCGGCGAATGACGGTGGTGAGAGTCAGCCCCAGCTATCTTTAAGTGAAACCAATTTTATTGCTGCTGTTGAAAAAGTGAAGAATTACATACGGGAAGGCGATGTTAGTCAAGTCAATCTGACGGTTCGGCAATCAGATCAGTTGTTCACAACGCCTTTCAATGTGTATAAAAAACTGAGAACTTTAAATCCCTCACCTTATATGGGCTATTTCCATACACCGGAATTCCAAATTGTTTCTGGTTCTCCAGAGCTTTTGATCAAAAAAGACGGAAGAAAAGTCGGAACAAGGCCAATTGGTGGGACAAGGCCGCGGGGAAATAACGAGGAAGAAGATAGGCAGCTTGAAAAGGAACTGCTCTCCAATGAAAAGGATCTGGCAGAGCATATCATGCTTGTTGATTTGGAGAGAAATGATTTTGGCAAGGTGTGTGAATTTGGCAGTGTACAAGTGGATGAATTGATGGTGATTGAAAAATATTCACACGTCATGCATATCGTTTCACATGTAAACGGAACATTATCTGAAGAAAAAAATGTATATGACTTGATTGAAGCAGTTTTTCCAGGTGGCAGCATCACCGGCGCACCGAAGAAAAGAACGCTGGAAATTGTCGAAGAACTGGAGCCTGTCAAACGGGGCGTATATACGGGGACAATGGGCTGGATCGGATTCAATGGAGATGCTCACTTAAACATTGTAATTAGGACGATGGTCATCAAGGATCAACTGTGTCATGTACAGGCTGGGGCTGGAATCGTGATTGACTCGGACCCGAAAGCGGAATACGAAGAGTCACTGAATAAGGCAGCTGCCCTTTGGAAGGCAAAGGAAGAGGCGGAGAAAGAGGGGGCATTCGCATGATCCTTATCATCGATCATGATGATTCTTTCACATACAATATCGCTCAAGCGTTAGGGAAAATAAATAGGGATATCCTTGTGAAAAGGTATGACAAACTTTCAATTGAGGAGATCAATCTGTTGAAACCTAAGTATATTGTGATTTCATCTGGGCCTGGAAGACCCGCTTCAGACGGAGTTACGAGGGAAGCGATTGAACGCTTTTCAGGTAAAGTTCCTATCCTTGGAGTGGGTTTGGGTTGCCATGCAATTGCTGAAGCCTTTGGAGGAGAGTTGGAAAAGACAGACAACCTTCTCCCGGGTAAGGCAATGGATATTTTTCACGATGGAGAAACCATTTTCAGGAAGATCGAGCAACCTTTTTCTGCTACCCGCTATCATTCATTAATGATTAGCAATGAAAATCTCCCTGATTGTCTGGTTGTGTCGGCATGGAGCTCGAAAGAGGAGATCATGGCCATCAGGCATAAGGATTACCCCGTGGAAGGTTTGCAATTTAATCCCGAATCAATTATGACTGAGGTGGGGGAGCAATTGTTTAAAAACTTTATTGAATATCATCGGATGGTTGTGGACTGACATGTATATTTTTTTGAACGGCGAAATCATTGAGAAAGAAAAGGCGCTCATTTCCCCATTTGATCATGGTTATTTATATGGTGTGGGGGCGTTTGAAACGTTCCGAACATATGGGGGAATGCCTTTTTTACTCGATGAACATCTTGAGCGGCTGAATACAGCACTTGTAGAGATGGGAATAAATCGCATTTTTGAAAGGGAAGAAGTCTTATCCGCCATTGAAAAACTATCGGAGCTTAATCAGTTGCGGGATTCTTATATAAGGATGAATGTTTCGGCAGGGCCCGCAGAAATAGGTTTGCAGACCAGTTTATACTCGGAGCCGACAGTCATCATTTTTCAAAAGGAGCTTCCTCGTCTTGAGCCGCTTCGAGAGAAGGAAGCGGTGCTCTTAACAATAAGGCGCAACACGCCTGAAACGAAAACACGTTTAAAATCCCATCATTTTTTTAATAATATAGCTGCTAAGCGTGAGCTTGGCGCTGATCCAGGGAAAGAGGGGATCTTTCTTTCTGAAGATGGCTATTTGGCGGAAGGTGTTACTTCAAATCTGTTTTGGGTGAAAGATCGGAAGATATATACCCCGGCAATTGAAACTGGAATACTGAATGGAATTACAAGGCAGTTCATATTCCGGCTTGCTGAGAGATTGGGGATACCTGTAGAAGAAGGGTTCTATAAAGAGGAGGCGCTCATCCTGGCAGATGAAATATTCTTTACCAATTCCATTCAGGAAATTGTCCCTGTAAAGGAATACGAAGGGAAGACATTTCCAGGGCAGGAAGGGGCCATTGTACAAAAGCTGTACGGATTGTATCAAAAATGTATCATCGAATGATAATAAAGAACTCCTGCTAATTTTGGCAGGAGCTTCTAAAACATAGTTAGTGTTTATTGCTGTTTTCAAGTTTGCTAGAGGATATGGGCTGGTCTACTTTGTTTGCATCCTCGAATTTGAGTGCGGAACTGATAAAAAATACTAAGAACAGAGCGACTACCAACAAAAAGATAACAAGCCCGATCAAGATTGATACATCCAATTCAGTTACCTCCTATTTTTTCGGTAATGTGGAAACAATGAAGATACATATCTTATTCCCTCTTTTTTAGCTGATAAACATAAAAATCCTGTCAATGACAGGAAAATTTCTCTTAATTCTCTTTTTCATCTGGTGGCAACGAGTCGATTGTGTGGGAATCGTCATCATTTAAGACGCTATGAATAAAGTAGACAAGAAATCCGGCGATGGCAGCCAAAACGCCTGCCAATCCAAGAGTGACCCATAATTGCATGAGCATTCCTCCTTGTTTAAATGTATGCACATGCTCGAAATCTATGCCATAGATAAACCTCCTGCAATCATCTGCAGGAGGTGTTTTTTGATCGGTAGGAATTCGTCCATTCTATTCGAGTCGCTTGAATCCAGCTCCCGTTTGTACAATGATTTTTAATACAATGCTCGCTTTTCAACACCTATGAATGAAAAGCGAAGAAGTTTCTTCGTTTTAGTTATCTATCTTCTCCGTTTTCCTCTTCTATGACTGGATCGATTTGTCCTTCAATGTAAGCGTCACTAACCTGTTCATGGGTGGCAGCAAGTGCCTTTGAAATAGAGTCTTTTTCATGGGGATCATTCAATTCGTACTTTCTGCCGGCAAGTTTCAAGCTTTTTTCATGATTCTTATCCAATGGATTCCCTCCTTTGTTTTCCCTCCATACTTCTCTATTCAAACAGCGGTAAATATGGGTTTTGGGAATTGTTGCATTTCATATTACCATTTAAGAAAAAAAGCTTTTACAAAATTCTTCTATGATGCAGCTTTGCTTCTTTTCATGATCCGGAACCAAACGAACTGTATCAATATTGTCACAACGACACCGACAACAGCATCTCTCATTCTGTCTAAGGCATAATGTTTTGTTTGGTGTTCAAATACAAAAACAAATAACATTGTGATTGCAGCATGATGAATGACGACTTTATCAAACTTTAACCACTGAGTTATAAAACAGCCTAATAAAATTAATAAGCCTAAGTTTAAGCCGTTTATCTTGATATGGCTTGCAATTAGCACTGTTACAAGAATACCAATAATGGTTCCAATTATCCGTTTTATAGAGATTCGGATTGATTTATCAAGAGTTGGTTGAAGACATAATATAACTGATAATGGGGCTAAATAGGGATGCTTTGAACCAAGTAGCTGGGCTAATTCCCAAGATAAAGCAGAGCCTATTGCCAATTTCCATATTAATATGGAATGATTATTATTCATTAATTTGAACACACCTCTGTTAATTACTGCGATGCTGATTCATAGGTTAAGGGTCAAAAGGTTGAAAAAAGCCACTTGTTTTACAAAAGAATATTTAATGGAGTAACTCATGAAGCGGCTAATCTAGGCAATTCTTTTTTAAAAAGCAAATTTAATCTTTCGATTTTATTAGGTGCTCAAACTCATTTAATAATTCGTCTAGCTTTTGGCTTGTTTCGATTACCTTTGGGTCTGACAGTTGTTTAGACTTTGCCAGTTCGTTCAGATACTTTCTTAAATTTTGAATTTGTTGACTGAGTTCATTGAGATTGTTCTCCATATTTTCCTCCATTTTTTATCAGTTTTTGTAACGAAGGAAAAAATATACATTCAAATAATTGGATTTGTATGAGGGGATGTGCTCAAATATGCTTTAGAAGTCTAACCGATTGGATTGAGAAAGTTGTACCCGACCTGGACATTTAATCCTAAATAAAGAAGTCACATGATGAAAATGAATTGATGGGAAAAATTCAAATAATTTAAGCCTATCTGTCAATTATTGTTCAATAATAGGGATTAATATCAGTGGGGAAATAGTCCTTTTTGGTATAAAATATAGTTAGGGGAGTCAATTTGCCAACAAATGAGATGAATTTTATTCAGATTATCAAAAAAAATATGAGTGAAGTAAACGACAGAGGTGCAGTCAAGGTTAATTATAAAGCCTTGAATAAGCTTTTGGAAGAACATGAGAGACTATTAGACTATAAAGGGGATATTGAGGAGAATAAAATTTTTACGACTGAAGATGAAGATATAGATTCCTATGGAAATGAAACAGTAACGGTTAATTACAAGGCTTTAGTGGAGTTGATTGACAGATATGAAAGGCTATTTGAGTTCATAAAGTTTAGAAACGTACATATTAGTCATTTAAAAATTCGACAGAATGCGCCTTGAGCTGAGCTTGTGTCAATAAAGGCCGATGGTTCGATGGAATGGGTAGTGTAATAAATGATGTAGCTTTCTATCTAACAAAAGGCATAGGAGCGAGGCTGACTAAAATGAATCGGTCGGAGAAACGAATATTTCGTTTTTCTCCGACCGATTTTGTATGTTGGATGGCTTATTTTGCTAATTGTTGCCGTATTGAAAGAAAATTTCTTATGATAGGAACTTTTGCTACCACTCGTTCCCCGCTTTAACTGCAAACTGCTCAATATCACCTCAATCAGTAGTGGCGTTGGTCACGCAGACAGTGTACGCGTTGGCTGGACAACAGTTCGTTGCGTAAACTGGAAGCTTGCCACTTCAATGGCGATGTAGTTCACGAAAAATGTTTGATTATATTAGACGGTCTGTCCAATCAAATTTGATATTTTTCAATATGTTAATATCGAAGCCGGCTTTAATAGAGAGCATGGGAGGTGCTAGATATATGTTTATTTTTGAAGATGAATTTGTCGGTGGAGAAAGGGGAAGACGAAGAAGGAGATTTATTTGTAGGTGCCGTGAAGAAAGACGTGATAGAGAACGTGAGCGTGAATTCGAGTGCAGATGTAGAAGGCGTAGACACAGACATGAAGATTTTGAATGGTAAGTAAATGCTGGAGGAGAAATCCCTTAGATGGATCAGAGGGATTTCTCCTATAGATGCTATATCAAATAATGAACAAACGTATGAATGTATTTTTCTTGGGGTGGCATCGTTAAACCGCCATTATTTACATTTTATAACACTAAAGGTGACCAATCCAAGACTACTTTTGCTATTTAACAAAAAACAGCAAGGGAGCGAATACGCTGAAACCCTTGCTGTTACGGACTTTTTAGGTACGGCCCCGGCAGGAATCGAACCTGCGACGCACGGTTTAGGAAACCGACGCTCTATCCTCTGAGCTACGGAGCCATGTTACTTGTCGGAAAAAGCACATGTTTTATTATAATATAAATCCTCTTTCTTTAAAAGTCTAAAAATGGTTTTGGAGTATTTATGGAATTTTCTCTCTTTATATGTGTGTTTCATAAAAACGTCTTTTTAACCGGATTAATTGTAAGATTAACTTTTACATACACTTGATCAGAGTTTCATTGATATAGAGACCGCAGAAGTCAATGAAGAACTTCTGCGGTCTTTCTATGGATTGCTATTTAGTTTGAGAAGAATCAATAAGCTGCTTGGAAAATTTCAATAATGTCCTCTTTTTTGCCTTGGATAGGGTTGCTGATAGCATTTCCGTCTTGAAGTGCCATGTCTGCCATATATTCAAAGTCCTCTTCTTTAACGCCGAGTTCTTTCAAGTTTGTTGGGATTTTGACGTCTCGTGACAGTTTTTCAATGGCGGCTATAGCTTTATCGGCAGCATCTCGAATCGATAAACCTTCTATGTTTTCACCCATAAATTTTGCTATGTCTGCAAATTTTTGTGGATTAGAGATGATGTTGAATCTTTCTACATGCGGAAGTAGGATGGCATTTGCCACTCCATGAGGCATGTCATACAGTCCTCCAAGCTGATGGGCCATGGCATGTACATATCCGAGACCAGCGTTATTAAAAGCCATACCGGCTAGTAAAGAGGCGTAGGCCATATTTTCTCTTGCTTCGATATTATGTCCATATGCGACTGCTTGCCGTAGGTTTCTCGAAATCAGCTTAATGGCTTGGATTGCTGCTGCGTCAGTTACAGGGTTGGCTCCTAGTGAGAGGTAAGATTCAACCGCATGTGTCAAGGCATCCATCCCGGTTGCTGCTGTTAATGCTGGAGGCTTTCCGATCATAAGCTCGGGATCATTAATGGAGACTAGGGGTGTATTTCTCCAACTGACAATGACATATTTGATTTTCTTGTCAGTGTTGGTGATGACGCAATGCCTTGTAACTTCACTTGCTGTTCCCGCGGTGGTATTAACGCAAACAAGTGGAGGGAGAGGGTTGGATAATTTTTCTATTCCGGCGTAGTCTTCATATAAATCTCCTCTATGGGTAGCAGCAATGCCTATTCCCTTGCCGCAGTCATGAGCACTTCCGCCTCCAACCGTAACGATCATATCGCAATTTTCATCTTGGAAAATCTTTAATCCGTCATTAACATTAGTATCCTTTGGATTTGCTTCAACACCATCATAAAAGACTACTTCAATCCTTTTTTCTTTTAAAGAATTGACTACTTTTTCAACCGGACCATCAGGCAGATTTCTCAAAAAGGAATCAGTCACGATTAAAACTTTTTTTCCACCTAAAATTTCGCAGCGTTCTCCGGTTACATTCACAGATCCTCTTCCAAAAAAATTGACAGTCGGGACAAAATAATCAAACATGCTATTTCCTCCTTTTTAATTGGCGATGACTAATCATTTATATTGCAAGAACCGAGCCAACAACATGAGTATGTTAAAAGGGAGAGAATAATTAAATTTATACAGATTTTTATATTAAGCTGAAAGTCTCTTGGAAATCCGAGTTGTAGTCGATACACTTCAGTTATGTAGATAAAATGTAGCAATATATATACAGTAAATGAACAATGGGGGGAAGAAATGGTCTACAGTGAAATGGCGATTCGTAAAGAGAAAATATCATCTGACGATTTTTTTCAAGTGAAGAGGTGGATGAACCCTGCACCATTATGTATTCGTTCGACTCAGACCGTAGGGGAAGCTGCAAAAATGATGGAGCAAGCAGGGATTGCTGTGATGCCAGTTGTAGGCGAAAACGACCAACTTATGGGATTATTGAGTTTTCGTATGATATTGTCGAATTTTTTACAGAATCCAACTGGTTCATCACTTATAGAAGATGTACCAGTCTATCTTTATGATTCTGTCAAGCCAACAGATCAGATGACAGATGTTCTACAAATGCAGGAGGAGTGTCTGCCGGTAGTTGACCCGGATAATAAAATTGTGGGAATCATAACACCGAAGGAAATGCTGGATTTCTGTACAAAATCCATGTCCACTTTTCACAAAAAGAGAAATGCGATTGAGATTTTAAGCAGTATACTTGAGAGCGCTTACGAAGGAATCGCTGTTGTGGATGAATTTGGAATCCTGATTGAATTCAATGAGGCATATAGCAGATTCACGGGTATTTCGCGGGAAGAGGCAATTGGCCGTCATGTAACTGAAGTAATTGATAATACGAATCTTCACATTACTGTCAAAACGGCTATGCCTGAGCGCGGTGTGATACAAAATATACAAGGACAAGATATGGTTGTTCATCGAATTCCCATTTGGGAAGGGGAACGTGTTGTCGGTGCAATTGGAATGCTTATTTTTGAAGGGGTTACTGAAATCTATAAAATGTATGAGAACTTGCAGATGAATTACAGGAGTGAAAGGGTAGAGGGGAGTCCACATTCAAAAAACAACAAAAAGAATGATGCGGAATCTAGCCAGGTTTTAGGAACAAGCAAGGAAATTTCTGAGGTGAAGCGTATTGCGCGAAGAGCAGCAAAGACCGCGGCTACAGTTCTGATTACAGGAGAAAGTGGGACAGGAAAAGAGGTGTTTGCCCGGAATATTCACCACTTGTCGTCTTCACAAGGTCCCTTTGTCAGTGTGAATTGTGGTGCCATTCCAGAAGCATTGTTTGAATCTGAGTTGTTTGGATATGAGGAAGGAGCGTTTACGGGTGCGAAAAAAGGAGGAAAGCCTGGAAAGTTTGAATTGGCGGAAAAGGGAACTATTTTTTTAGATGAAATTGGTGAAATGCCATTAACCATGCAGACTAAGCTTCTAAGAGTAATACAGGAAAAGGAAGCTGAAAGGGTCGGAGGGGTTACTAAATATAAAATAAACGCCCGGATCATTGCAGCAACCAATAAAGACCTGGAAGAGATGATTAGCAATAAAACTTTCCGTGAAGATTTATTTTATCGGCTGAATATTATTAATATTCATGTTCCGCCTTTACGTGAGAGAAGCCAGGACATTCCAATATTATTATCCTACTATTTGAAAGAGGTGTGTAATAAATATCATATCCCGATGAAGTCGTTCAATCCAGAAGCAGTATCAGCCCTAATGAATTATCCATGGAAAGGGAATATCAGGGAGCTGATTAATACGATAGAAAAAATAGTCACGCTTGTCGATAGCCAGGAGATCCATCTGGTTCACTTGCCGAACTCAATCAAAGAGATGCAATGGAATCAAACAGAAAAAATGATGAATGTAAAAAGCGTGTCCTTGCTCGAAAAGGCAAAAAGTATGGGAGAACAGATGGAAAAAGAATCGATTATAAAAGCGCTTACTCGCACTGGAGGCAATAAAACAAAAGCCGCTGAATTGTTGGGAATTCATCGTACGACTCTCTACCAAAAATTAAAAAAGCATGACATTGATTGAGGTTAAGGTGTTGGTATAGTTCTTGCAATTTATAAGGTTAAAAAGGAGGGGAAAAAAATAAAGAATAAGTTTGCAGAGTTCAGAACACCGCCGTCGATTACATATGGACCTGGTTCTTTAAAAAAAGTTGGGGTAGAAGCTAGCCAAAGAGGAAAGAAAGCCTTGATTATCTCTGACAAAGTGATGGAGAAATTGGGGAATGTTGATCAATGCATGAGTTTTTTGGATATGTGTCAGGTAAAAAGTGCTGTTTACCTTGGAGTTGAGACGGAGCCGTCTGATGAGTACGTGTTGGAAGCGTTAAAAATGGTTACAGAAAATGGTTGTGACTTGATTATTTCTTTAGGGGGAGGCAGTTGTATTGACACAGCCAAAGCAGTTTCCGTCATGGCATCAAATAGCGGAAAGATTGATGAATTTGTAGGAGGGAAAAGAATTGCTACACAGTCACCACTTCAACATATTGCTATTCCGACAACAGCCGGAACAGGTTCCGAAGCAACTGATGTAACGGTGATAACGAATACTTCCAACCAAGTTAAAATGATGATTAAGCAGCAAGCCTTCATGCCAGCTGCTGCTATCGTTGATCCAAACTTGAGTCAATCTTCACCGAAGCATGTGACGGCGGCGACTGGGATAGACGCATTAAGCCATGCAATTGAGGCGTTTTTATCAAAAAAATCTCACCCGATGACAGATATGCTTGCGCTTTCCGCAATGAAACTGATTGTCAATCACATTCGCGATGCTTATGAAGATGGAAACAATATGGAGGCAAGAGAGAAAATGGCATTGGGGTCATTACAAGCTGGTATGGCTTTTTCTAATGCTTCTGTATGTCTAGTTCATGGAATGTCGAGGCCAATCGGGGCATTGTTCCATGTTCCGCATGGATTTTCCAATGCTATGCTTTTGCCAGCCATACTTGAATTCACCAAGGATTCATGTATAGAAAGACTAGCAGAGCTAGGAAGAATTTTTATGCCAAATCAGAATGTAACAAACGAAGAGGCTGCAAACATTGCGGTAGACTCCGTAAAGGAGCTTTGCACTGATTTAGAGATTCCTAATTTGAAAGATTGGGGGATTGATGAAAAAGAATTCAATCTGGCAGTGGAAAAAATGGCTAGGGATGCTATTGAAAGTGGGAGTCCCGCCAATAATCCAAAAATACCGACGCTACTGGAACTTAAAGAACTTTATTTGACCTGCTATGATTATCAATTTTCAGGGGAGAGGGCACCTACAAAATAGAGGAACGATTCCGGACAGCGAAACTGTCCGGGATCGTTCCAACTCACGTATAAAACCATTCTTAATTTTTACTTCTTTGCTGGTCGCTCTACATAGCCATTGACGACAAGGTCCAGTTTTCCAGTTCGCGGATCGATAACTAGGCCATGAACTGGAACCTGATCTGCCATCAGCGGATGGTTCCTGATCATGTTAACGCTGTGCTCGACACTTTCTTCGACACTGTCAAAGCCAGTCAGCCATTCATCCAAGTTGATTCCAGAATGTTGAAGGATATCCAAGGTTTCTTTGGTGATCCCGCGTTCCTGCATTTTTTCAAGGACTTGACTGCTTTCGATTGCACTCATCCCGCAATCGTGATGGCCGATAACATAAACTTCATCAGCTTTCAGTTCATATACAGCGATCAGTAGACTGCGCATGATACTTCCGAATGGATGAGTGAGAATGGCTCCGGCATTTTTAACTACTTTGACATCACCGTTTTTCATATTCATTGCTTTATGTAGAAGCTCAACCAAACGGGTGTCCATGCAAGTGAAAATGACAAGCTTCTTGTCAGGAAATTTTGTTGTAGCATAAGCTTCATACATTTTTTCGTCGATGAACGTTTTATTATAATCAAGGATTTCTTTTAACAAAGACATTGTCAGATTCCTCCATTTTGGCTGCCTGTTTGGAAAATGCAGCATAGGTGTATTTTAGCCAACGAACTCCTTCACAGCAACTTTTTGGAAGTACAGATATTCAAATCGGCCTATTTGGGGAGGTACGTTTCTCGTGGGCAAGTCTACAAGCCAGCTGCTGCATAAAGCTCATTCTATTACTTTTCTTATTTTATCATTTCCTGGCTGAAGCAAAGCTTGACCATGGTTCTGTCCTCACGTATGATTGATGTTGAAAATAATGTTAAATACCCGGAAGGGGAGAGGTTCATAGCGTTAAACCCTCTATAAAAAACTATGGCTTTTACAAGACTGCCATATCCGCGCGATATGGCTTTTTTTGTGCCAGGGGTTTTGGACCTCCCTCAACCAGGTGAACTTTGGAGGTTTTTTTAATGACCGGAAGAAATGAAGATACACTAAAGGACTTATCGCTGTTAGGAAACCAGAATACGGAATATTTATTCGAATATTCACCCAGTGTCTTGGAATCTATTGATAATTTGCATTCAAATAGGGATTATTTTATCAAATTCAATTGTCCAGAATTTACGTCTCTTTGTCCGCAGACAAAACAACCGGACTTTGCGACGATCTACATCAGCTATATTCCTGATAAAAAAATCGTAGAAAGCAAGTCGCTTAAGCTCTACCTATTCAGCTTTCGCAACCATGGTGACTTTCACGAAGACTGCGTTAATAAGATTATGAATGATTTGATTGAGCTTCTTGATCCCAGATACATCGAGGTTTGGGGAAAGTTTACACCAAGAGGCGGTCTGTCCATTGATCCATACTCTAATTACGGTAAGCCTGGAACGAAATATGAACAGATGGCAGAATATCGAATGATGAATCACGATCTCTATCCGGAAAAAGTGGATAACCGGTAAGGGGGAATACGTATGCTTCTATATTTAAACTCAATATACCTTTAAGTTCATCGTGGCTATTTTGGATACGCCATTCGTTTATCTTCTAGTAAAAATAGGGAGAAAGAAATCAATGAACTAGTCGGTCGCAGAAGAGGTTTCAACATAATATTTTACAAAAAAATGAAACTTAATGCGTATTCCAACGTATAATGACTATCGCAATAAAAAAAGAAAAAAGGCGGGGTAGCTAATAGTGATGACATAATTATTACGTAAAAGGGTGGATGGCCATGACTCTGTTTGGTATGCCAATTGAAACCATTTATTTGATCTTATTGATCGTATCTGGTAGTTTAACCATTCTATACTTGTTCTTTGGGGATGTCCTTGAGGGACTGGGGGAAGCGAGCGGGTTTCTAAGTCCGATTCTCATATTGGCCTTTATTACTTTTTTCTCAGCGGGCGGATATACTCTGGAATTGCTCAGTTCTATGAACAGCTTTCTCATTATGGGAATTGCTGCAGTTACGGCGTTCCTATTGGACATCATTCTCAATGTCTTTGTACTCATTCCCATGTCTTCTGCGGAGCAATCATTAAGCTATACGGAGAAATCTCTCGAAGGAAGAGTTGGAAAGGTTATCATCTCCATTCCCGAAAAAGGTTTTGGAGAAGTGGTGATTGAAAGCTACAGTGGAATGATTTCCAAGCCAGCAGTCAGTTTTGAAAACATGGAGATTTCAGAAGGATCCGAAATACTGGTAATCGAAGTGAAAGATGGAGTACTACATGTAATGCCATACAAAAAGAATTTTACTTGATGGGAGGAATCGGTTGATGCCTATTGGTGTAGCCATTGTGTTAATAGTCGTTGTTTTTATTCTCATTGCTTTAATCGGTGTGTTTATTACTAAATATCGTACGGCTGGGCCTGACGAAGCGTTGATCGTGACGGGGAGTTACCTCGGTGGAAAAAACGTCCATGTAGATGAGTCCGGCAATAAAATTAAAATTATCCGAGGCGGGGGTGCCTTCGTACTTCCAGTTTTTCAGCAGGCACAGCCTCTTAGCTTACTGTCGAGCAAGCTTGAAGTAACGACACCTGAAGTATATACAGAACAAGGTGTTCCAGTAATGGCGGACGGAACAGCCATTATTAAAATTGGTGGCTCTATCGGGGAAATTGCTACGGCCGCGGAACAGTTTTTAGGCAAAACAAAAGATGAAAGAGAGAACGAAGCGAAGGAAGTATTGGAAGGACATCTTCGTTCCATCCTTGGTTCCATGACTGTTGAAGAAATTTATAAAAACAGGGATAAGTTTTCTCAAGAGGTACAGCGTGTTGCTTCACAAGACTTGGCTAAAATGGGACTTATCATTGTTTCATTTACTATTAAGGAAGTACGCGACAAAAACGGTTATTTGGATTCACTTGGTAAGCCGCGGATCGCACAGGTGAAGCGCGATGCGGATATTGCGACAGCAGATGCTGAAAAAGAAACCCGTATCAAACGTGCGGAAGCTGCCAAAGAAGCGAAAAAGGCGGAGCTTGAACGGGCAACGGAAATTGCAGAGGCAGAGAAAGTGAACCAATTGAAAATGGCGGAATACCGACGCGAGCAAGATATTGCGCGGGCGAACGCAGACCAAGCTTATGACCTTGAAACCGCTCGTGCGAAACAGGAAGTAACTGAGCATGAGATGCAAATTAAAATTATTGAGCGTCAAAAGCAGATTGAATTGGAAGAAAAAGAGATTCTCCGTCGTGAGCGTCAGTATGATTCAGAAGTGAAAAAGAAAGCCGATGCAGACCGCTATTCTGTTGAGCAAGCGGCAAGTGCGGAAAAAGCGAAGCAGATGGCCGAAGCGGATGCACATCAGTACCGTGTGGAAGCGACTGCGAAAGCGGAAGCAGAGCGAATTCGCCTAGATGGTGTGGCGAAAGCTGATGCAGAACGTGCACAAGGGGAGACTGAAGCGGAGGTTATTCGTCTAAAAGGGGTTGCCGAAGCCGAAGCCAAGCGCAAAGTGGCGGAAGCGTTCGAGCAATTCGGGCAGGCAGCCGTGTTGGATATGGTTCTGAAGATGCTTCCTGAATATGCGAAGCAAGTGGCTGCACCTCTTGGAAACATTGATAAGATCACTGTTGTTGACACTGGAGGTCAGGGAGAAGGCGGAGCCAATAAGGTAACCGGCTATGCGACCAATTTGATGGCAACCATGCAGGAATCTTTGAAAGCTTCTTCGGGAATTAATGTAAAAGAGCTTTTAGAGAATCTATCCGGAAAAGGAAATGTGCGTGGAAGCATCGATGCATTGACGGAGGAAGTTCGGGCTTCCAAAGGGCAAGAAGCTGATGTAGTAGAAGACGAGACCACATTAGAATAAGAAAAGCGCAAGGCTACGCGCCTTGCGCTTTTCTTTATAGCTAGTAAAAACAATTTCCGAATCTATTCATTGTTAACCGTCTGCAATTTATTGATGAATTTGAGGGCTCGTCCTGTTCCGATAGCCACAGATTCCAATGGGTTTGGTGCAATATGGACAGGAACGATGATTTCATTACTCAGCCATTCCTGCATTCCATTCAACAGGGCGCCGCCCCCTGATAGAACTACCCCATGGTCAACGATATCTCCGCTCAATTCAGCTGGGCAGTTCTCTAATGTGGCTCGGATGGCTTCCAAAATGTGAAGCAAAGATTCCTTCAATGATTCTTGAATTTCGTAGGAACTTAATGTGATTGTTTTTGGGAGTCCTGTTACAAGATCCCGTCCGCGAACATCCATTTTTTTCTCATGGTGCTCAACTAGTGCATAACCGATTTCAATCTTGATGTTTTCAGCTGTCCGTTCACCAATTAATAGATTATAGCCTTTTCTGACATGCTGAATGATATTTTCATTGAGTAAGTCACCGCCGATACGAACGGTATTGCAATTGACAACACCGCCGTAAGAAATGATGGCCACTTCTGTTGTTCCTCCGCCAATATCCACAACCACATTTGCAACGGGCTCTTCAACAGGAAGATCAGCTCCGATTGCCGCAGCGACAGGTTCTTCTATTAAGTGGACATTTTTGGCGCCGCAAGATTTAACGGCATCATGGATGGCCCGCCTTTCAACTGAGGTAGCGCCAGACGGAGTGCAGACAACCACATCCGGTTTACGGATGGCAAGCCCCAATGTCTTTCCCGCCTTCTTCATGACTTGCTTCAGCATTTGGCTGGTGATGTCAAAATCAGCAATAACTCCGTCCTGAAGTGGACGAACAGCTGTAATACTGGCAGGTGTCTTACCAATCATCTCTTTAGCTTCCGCTCCAACCGCTATGACTTGCTTAGTATCTGTATGAACCGCTACAACGGATGGTTCATTCAAAATAATTCCTTTATTTTTTGTATAAACTAGAACATTAGCTGTTCCTAAATCAATCCCAATTTCAGTACTTGAAAACATAATGGTCCACCTTGCCTTTACTTGTAATATCCTATGTTAAGTATAATAAATTTATAGGGATATTTCTTATGTATTTGGCAAGTGGAAGAAATTGTTACAGTCAAAGGAGGGAGGAAAATGCTGTAAGCCTTGATAATTCCCAATTTTATTTGTCTCTTGATGGCGGCTGTTATACAAACTTAAACTTCTTGTAAAATTATTGCAGAATTGTAATCATCCAATATATTCCTGCTTCAAAGACTTAGATTTGAAAAAAAATCAGCCAAATCCCTGCTCTCTTTTTTTCTCTTTTGACGGTGAGCCGCCCGATCCTGGGCTGTTTTATTTAGCCAATGTTCCTCCTCTGATTCGGGTATAGCCTTTGGCACAGAACTGGGCCGTCCATTTTCATCCAAAGCAACAAAGGTAAGGAATGAAAAAGCAGCAATGGATTTTTCGCCAGTAATCAAGTGTTCAGATAAGACTTTTACAAATACTTCCATTGACGTCGTGCCGCTCCATGTAACGATGGCTTCCATAGTAACGGCATCACCGATCAGGATCGGTTTGAAAAAGTCCACGGAATCCGTAGATACCGTGACAACTGGTTTCCGTGCGAATCTGGCGGCAGCTATCGATGCTACATCATCAACATCGGACATTAACTTCCCGCCAAATAAATTGCCATGATGATTCGTATCTGGTGGGGAGACATGGCTTGTTTTTACAGTCAGCGAATCTTTCATTTTCTTGCTTGGTCGTTGTTCCATTTCTTTCACCTCATAGATGTTAAACTGTTACCCATTATACCCAATAGGAAAAAATAACTTAAGTTTCATCATGTTTACGAACTATATTTAAGGGTATAGATGAATGTGCTTCTCCATTCATTTAAGTCTTTGGCGTCTCTGGCCACAAGTGTATTGGAATATTTTTAAAAAAAGGAGAGATGTCGCAATGGACAAGCTGTCAAAAAGGTTGATGTACCATCCGAATGGTTCTTTCGTGATGAAGCGGTGGGATGATTCGGTGATTGTCAAAAGGAAGCAGGAGTCAGCCATTGGATTAAAGAATTTAATTGGGATGAATAGTAATCAAAGCAGTCCCAACGAGATTCCATTAATGGACGAGCCTGAAGAATATGAAGACCGTTATTTAGAAGAATTGGGAAGCCATTGGGCAACAGAACTCGACTATTATTAAACGAAAGAGGTTTGGCAGCTGCCAAACCTCTAATTTCTTATGCCTTGGCGTATTTGCGCCCAAATATGCCCAATCTGTGGCATTCGCCGAGTGGGAGACTTCTGTTGAATGAAGTTAAAACGCCCAATCTCCATTTCGGAAAACTGGTTCGCTTTCCCCAGACTCTAGAATTCCGTCAATATCCATCTTCTCTGAACCAATCATGAAGTCAACGTGAGTGATGCTCGTATTCAATCCATTCTGTTCCAACTCATCCTGACTCATGCTTTTTCCGCCTTCTAGACAGAAGGCATAGGCGCTTCCAATTGCAACATGGTTGGAGGCATTTTCGTCAAACAGGGTGTTATAAAATAAAATGTTTGACTGGGAGATAGGAGAGTTAAAAGGAACAAGAGCTATTTCCCCCAAGTAGTGAGAACCTTCGTCGGTATCAACCAACCCTTTTAAAATCTCTTCGCCTTCCTTCGCTTTTATATCCACAATCTTTCCTTTTTCGAAAGTCAGCGTAAAGCCGTCAATCATGTTGCCTCCGTAGCTGAGCGGCTTCGTATTTGAAACAGTACCGTTTACGCCGTATTTATAAGGCACTGTAAAAACTTCTTCGGTTGGCATATTAGCCATGAATTCATCGCCTTTTTCGTTAACGCTGCCAGCCCCGACCCAAAGATGGCCTTTCGGGAGTTCGATTGTTAAATCGGTACCAGGGGCTTTATAATGAAGTTTTTTATAACGGCGTTCATTTAAGTAATCAACCTTTTCATGCAGGTTTCGGTCATGGTCTTTCCAAGCCTGAATGGGGTTGTCGAGATTAGCTCTTGTCGCCTTAAAAATGGCTTCCCACAGATTGCTGATCTGTTCTTCAGAGGGAGCATCTGGAAAGACCTTCTTCGCCCAATCTTCGGAAGGGGCTGCAATGACAGTCCAACTTATTTTATCCGATTGAATGTATTGGCGATATTTATTCATCGCTTTTCCAGCTGCCTTCTGGAAGTTAGCAATCCTGTTTGGATCGATGCCCTTTAATAAATCGGGTCCAGAAGAGATGACAGACATGAATGCAGCACCTTTTTCCGCAAGCTCCTCCAATTCATTGGCGCGCCAATGTGGATATTCATGGAAAGCTTCGTCAGGTGCCATATCATATTTCAGGCGTGTCACGATATCGTCTGTCCAATTCACTATTACGTTTTTAGCTCCCTCTTCATAAGCTTTTTTCACCACTAGTCGAATAAATTCCGCATTGTCAATTGCTGCGTTTACTACAAGAGTCTGTCCTTTTTGAATGTTGACGCCAACCTTTACAGAAAGCTCTGCATACTTTTCAAGTGTTTCTAGAAAATCAGCCATATACATTCTCCTTTGTAAAAAAGTGGTTTGCTTTATTTTAACAGCCTAGGAAGGTAAATCCAACGCTCCCTATTCCTCCATTCCAAGCAGAGTGCGGTAGTCAAATGGGGATGTGATGATGTCGGCAAGCGTATATTCATCTAAGACAGCTAGATAGGCGAATAGGGCGCGGTTAAGGACATGCTTTAAGCCGCATACAGGGGAAATGACACAATGTGCGGAGCCTTCATTGAAACATTCCACTATATTGAAATCATCCTCTGTTTTTCGCACAATTTGTCCGATATTGATTTCCTCAGGAGGTAGGGCTAGCTTGATTCCGCCTCCGCGACCGCGGATCGTGTGAAGGACACCCATTTTCCCAAGTTCGTGAATAACCTTCGTCAGATGGTTTCTTGAAATATTGTATACCTCTGCAATCTCTGTAATATTGGCTAATTCGCCGGGTTTTTTTAGGGCAAGGTATATTAAAACACGCAAAGAATAATCAGTGTAGTTTGTCAATCTCATTTTCCATCACCACTAATAATCATATCATTTTCAAGCTGCAAAAGGCAGTGCAGTGCACTGTAACGGGAAAGATTTAAAAGATATATTTCAAATGCATCTTTGTGAACAAATTACGTCTAGATTTTGTCAGCTTTTTTACACATGTTCAAAAGGGATTGTGACCTTCACTTAAATACTTTAAAGTGAAATTAAAGATAGATTCCAAATACATCTTTAAAAAGGAGAATGAAAAATGGCTCTTTCACAAGAAACGATTGATATTGTTAAATCCACAGTTCCAGTATTAGAGAAGCACGGGGTTACAATTACAACAGTTTTTTACAAAAATATGTTTAAAAACCATCCGGAATTGCTGAACATCTTCAACCACACGAACCAATCTCAAGGACGCCAGCAAACAGCGCTTGCGAATATGGTGTTGGCAGCTGCCAAACATATCGACCAATTGGAAAGTGTTGTTCCTGCTGTAGTTCAAGTAGCGCATAAACACCGTGGTCTTGGAGTAAAACCGGAACACTATCCGATTGTAGGAAAGCATCTATTGGAAGCTATTAAAGAGGTTCTTGGAGATGCAGCCACCGACGACATTATCAATGCGTGGGCAGAAGCCTATGGTGTGATTGCACAAGCATTCATCGACATTGAAGCGGACATGTACAAATCAGCAAAAAATCAAGTTGGAGGCTGGGAAGACTTTAAGGAGTTGGAAGTCGTGGAGAAAGTGAAAGAAAGTGATGTCATCACTTCCTTCTATTTCAAAGCGAAGGACGGTCAATCGTTACCGACGTATGAGCCTGGTCAATATATTACAGTTAACGTCAATCTCCCTGGTGAAAAATATGCGCTCAATCGCCAATACAGCTTATCTTGTGCACCAGGAAATGACTATTACAGAATCTCTGTTAAAAGAGAAGCAGACTTCGAACCAAATGGAAAAGTGTCCAATTACCTGCATGACCATATAAATGTGGGAGATACAATTCAAGCAAGTGCGCCAGCGGGAGACTTTACATTAAATATGGAAGAAACCGCACCAGTCACCCTTATCAGTGGTGGGGTAGGACTAACACCTATGATGAGCATGCTTGAAACTTTAGTTAAAAACAATTCTAATCGTCATGTAACATTTATCCATTCTGCGAGAAATGAGGGAGTACATGCTTTTAGCAAGGAAGCGTGTGAATTGGCAGGGAAACTTCATAATGGAAGCTGTTATTACGGCTACCAAGACCCAGTGAACAAAGATGGCGATCATGACTTTACTGGTTATATTACAAAAGAATTTTTGGCAGATAAAATCTCCAAGGATACAATCTGCTATGTATGCGGACCTGTGCCATTCTTGAAAGCAGTTGTTACAATTCTATCTGATCTTGGCGTTTCCGATGAAAACATCCGTTACGAGTTCTTCGGACCTGCGCTTGAATTGGAAAAAGTGGAAGCAGCTGTTTAATCAAACCACTTCTTGAGGAGGATCACGACAGTAAAGTGGAGTGTGATCTCAAGGTGCTAGGCGCTGGACAAAGAAAAAGCTGGACGACACTTCTGAATGAGGTGCTGTCCAGCTTTCTACTATTTTGATAATGCTTTTTTCAGTGTTTCAATATTTTTATCCATGATACTGAAATAATCTTCTTTGTTTTCCTTATCTTTCTCAATAATGTATTCAAGGTTGTGCAGAGTGAGCGGTTGAGTTCCCGTTTCTTTTTGAATAGTGTCCACCACTTTTGCAGATGGGTTTTGATTATAGATAATGTATTTTATATGGTGCTTTTTTGCTGTTTCGATAATGTCCTGCAACTGCTTTTGAGAAGGCTCGTTCTCAGCGCTGATTCCGGTGATACTGATTTGTTCCAAACCATAACGGTGTTCCCAATAACCATAGGCTGCGTGGGAAACCAATAGTTCTTTCCGATCTGCAGATTCAATTGCTGTACTTAAATCTTTGTCGAGCTGTTCAAGCTTCTCTTTTAGCTCTTGATAATTTTTTTCAAAATCATCCTTGGCAGATGGCATTTTTTCCGCCAGTGCATTTTTTATATTTTCGGCCATCATTATGGCGTTTTCCGGATCGATCCAAATATGAGGATCTTTATCATGATGGTGCCCATCATCGTGATCATCTTCACCATGCTCATGTTCTTCAGCATTGCTCAACAGTTTGACACCTTTGGAAGCTTCAACCTTCACCACTTTTTCGTTTTTGAGGGAATTCTCCATTTTTCCAATAAAAGCTTCAAGGCCTGCTCCGTTATAGATCAACAAGTCCGAATTAGCAATGTCCATCATGGTTTTCATTGTGGGTTCATAAGTGTGGGCATCCGCTCCTGCAGGATAGACACTTTTTACTATTACATGATCTCCCCCGATTTTTTTTGTAAAATCTTCAATAGGGAAGATAGTGGTGTAAACGGATAATGTATTTTTATTTTTTTGGTTAATTTGACCTGGTTCTTTGCTACAACCGGCCAAAAAGAGAGCGGTAATCAAAAATAAAGCGATAAAAAAACGTTTGGTCCCCATCCCTTCAGTCCTTTCTCCGCAATTGGCATGATGAATTTTAAATAAATCGTAATCATTACGATTCGAATTATAATATAAATAAATGTGGAGAGCAAGGTTAATCTAATAAGGATCAGAGAGAATCAAATGAGCAAAGTCTGTTGGCTTAATTGGTAACATTCTGAGGATGAGCTTAAGACTGAAGAATTAAGAAAAAAATTAAGCGAAAAATGATTGAAATATAACAGTATGCTTGCGAAGAAAAAGATCAAAACGAATTCATCTATTTTTAAACGATATGAACATAAAATAGAAAGGAAGTTTTTGACTAGGCAGTGTACTTCTTTCTCCTCTTCTTAAAAAGAAAACAACATGAAGATGCTTAAAACTTAATTGCTTTTGCCGATATTAGAGATAAGACTACTATTAGTATAGGGTGAAGCAAATGGATAAAACATCATTGATTGGGGTAGTTCTCGGTGTCATTGCCGTGGGGGTAGGCATGTTCCTAAAAGGAGTAGATTTAACAGCATTGCTGAACCCAGCGGCGATGTTGGTTATTTTTGTGGGGACAGCAGCTAGTGTTACGATCGCATTCCCATCCTCTGAAATTAAGAAGGTCCCAAAGCTAATTGGAATTATTTTCAAAGAGAAGAAGATGCCTACGCCAAAGGAATTGATTATCCTTTTTTCAGACATGGCGCAGTTGGCAAGAAGGGAAGGTTTGCTAGCCCTTGAAGCGGAAATGGAAAAAATCGACGAACCGTTTTTAAAACAGGGCCTTTTGATGGCTGTTGATGGGCAAAGTGCTGACTACATACGCGAAGTTCTTAACGACGAAATTGATGCAATGGAAGAACGGCATGCTGTTGGAGCGCAGATTTTTACACAAGCAGGTACATACGCACCTACATTGGGAGTTCTTGGAGCTGTAATCGGTTTGATTGCTGCTTTGGGGAATATGGATAATACAGATGAGCTCGGAGTAGCTATTTCTGCTGCTTTTGTCGCGACGCTTTTTGGAATCTTTTCAGGCTATGTGCTATGGCATCCATTTGCAAATAAATTAAAACGAAAATCTCATGAGGAAGTAAGATTGAAAGAATTGATGGTGGAAGGAATTTTATCTATCCTTGAAGGCGAGGCTCCAAGAATGATAGAGCAAAAGCTAGCTTCTTATCTTCCGAAGGAACAACGCAAAGAACTGCAAGACGAAAGAGAAGTGGCGACAAATGTCCAAGCGTAGACGAAAAAAACGGCATGAAGAGGATCTGGGAGAATCTTGGCTTCTTCCATATGCGGATTTGATGACATTGCTTCTTGCACTTTTCATCGTACTGTTCGCGGCAAGTTCTGTGGATGCGCAGAAATTCCAACAAATTTCCAAAGTATTTAGCGGGATTTTTGTCGGCGGAGATGGACCGGTTGAGTTCGAAAAACCGTTGGAAATTGAAGAGCAAATAGATGAAGCAGAGGATGATTCTCAAAATGATCCGAAGGAGCAGTTAGCAGATGAATTAGCAGATTTGAAAATTCTCGAAGCGCTTAAGAAGAAGGTCGATAACTACATTCAAGAAAAAAAGTTTGAAGACAAGTTTTCCACCTCATTGACCTCCGAAGGATTATTGATCACAATTAATGACAGTGTGTTGTTTCAATCTGGAAGTGCTGATGTTAGAAAAGGTGATAAAAAAACCGCAAAGGAGCTTGCGGCATTGCTAGAAATGGAGCTGCCAAGAAGCGTGATTATTAGTGGGCATACGGATAATGTCCCCATCAAAAATTCGGAATTCCAGTCTAACTGGGAATTGAGTGTTATGAGGGCGGTCAATTTTATGAAAGTGCTCCTTGAAGACGAAAAGTTAGATCCGCGTTTATTTAGTGCAAAAGGCTTTGGGGAATTTCAGCCGATCGCAGATAATAAAACTGCAAAAGGCCGGGAAGCTAACAGGCGCGTGGAAGTACTGATTGAGCCGTATATACCTGATGAAGAGAAATGAAGCATGCAGCATACAAGCTGTGTGCTTTTTTGATGTATAGGAAATTATAAAATTCTGTGCTTGTGGATAACTTTATTTATCAGATTATGCTGCGCCCAGCTCCAGCGCCTATCGACTAGCAGACTTCCTCTTCCTTCCTACGATAAGTCA
>JAABNQ010000092.1 GCA_009928435.1 Bacillus sp. HF117_J1_D | reverse complement strand
TTTCGGTTACGAAGGTGTTCTTAGGAATCTCCCACTTCAAACAGACCATAAGGATTTTTTAAGTGGGAGTAGTTCAATCACTTACAACCTCCTCATCGCGAAATGCAGTAACATAGCATAATAATATAACGATATATTGATTTTACCATTGACTATAAAAAATGGAATATAGTATGATATTCATGTTTCATTTTGAGTTTGAATGGAAAGGAGCATTGTAAGGTTTTTTTTAAGCGCCAGAACTGGGGAATGCTTGCAGTAACAGACCGCCAGTTGACGAGGAGGAGGTTGATCGAATGTTCGGCGGATACCTCCCGGCTGCGGCACACAGTCGAATTTTCTTTCGTAAATCATGCGAGGCGACTCGATGGACAAAGGAAAGAAAATGTGTCCGATCAAAAATGAATATGGAATAGGGGGCAAGTGCGCCCTCGTGCTGCTTGCCCTCCTTTCACGGGAGGAAACAAGATGTGCGGAATTACTGGTTATATCGGAACAAATGATGCGAAGGAAATTTTGTTAAAAGGCTTGGAAAAGCTAGAATATCGCGGCTATGACTCGGCTGGAATTGCTCTCTTCAATCAGGAAGGTATTCATATTTTTAAAGAAAAAGGCCGAATTGCTGACCTGCGAGCAGTAGTGGACGGAACAGTAGCTGCCAAAGCGGGAATCGGACACACGCGCTGGGCTACGCACGGAGCGCCAAGTAAAGGCAATGCCCATCCGCATCAAAGTGCTTCTGGACGTTTTACATTGGTTCATAATGGTGTCATCGAAAATGAAGCTGAACTTAGAGCGGAGTATTTACAAGATGTGAAATTCAATAGCGATACAGATACAGAAGTGATCGTTCAGCTCGTGGAGAAGTTTGCGAAAGATATGGAGACAGAAGAAGCTTTCATGAAAACTCTTCGCCTGCTAAACGGTTCTTACGCAATCGCAATGTTAGATACGGAAACGCCTGATGCTATCTTTGTCGCTAAAAATAAAAGTCCGTTATTGGTTGGAGTCGGAGAAGACTTTCATGTTGTAGCA
The DNA here is from genome assembly GCA_009928435.1 of Bacillus sp. HF117_J1_D. GTDB lineage: Bacteria > Bacillota > Bacilli > Bacillales > Bacillaceae_C > Siminovitchia. The sequence goes on along the minus strand of JAABNQ010000092.1, from coordinate 6,344 downwards.
AGTGATGCTATGGCGATGATTGAAATCACGGATCAATTCATTGAATTGATGGATAAAGAGATCGTCATGGTGAAAAAAGATCAGGCGGATATTTATAATTTGCAAGGCGAAGTCATCATTAGAGAGCCTTATCGCGCGGAGCTGGACGTTACGGATATCGAAAAAGGAACCTATCCGCATTTTATGCTGAAAGAAATTGATGAGCAGCCTCTTGTCATGAGAAAGATCATCCAAGCGTATCAGCATGCAGATGGTCATTTAGAGATCGACAGCGATATTAAACAGGCCGTGGCGGCCGCAGACCGGATTTATATCGTTGCTTGCGGAACAAGCTATCATGCGGGATTGGTTGGAAAGCAGCTGATTGAAAAGCTAGCGGGAATTCCGGTGGAAGTGCATCTTGCGAGTGAATTCGGCTATAACATGCCTTTGCTTTCCGCAAAACCATTATTCGTTTTCATTTCTCAGAGCGGAGAAACAGCGGACAGTAGAGCTGTGTTAGTGAAAGTAAAGAAAATGGGGTACCCTGCTTTAACGATGACCAATGTTCCGGGGTCAACGCTTTCAAGAGAAGCAGATTACACATTGCTACTTCATGCAGGTCCTGAAATTGCTGTGGCTTCAACAAAAGCATACACAGCACAGGTGGCTGTTTTAGCAATATTGGCGTCTTTGACGGGTGCTGCAAAAGATGTAAAGGCACAACTTGATTTAGTAAAAGAACTCGGAATCGTCGCCAACGCAATGGAAACCTTATGCGATTCGAAAGATGAGTTTGAACAGATTGCGATCGACTACTTGCCTGCAGCTATCAATTGCTTTTTCATCGGCCGTTCTATTGACTATTTCGTCGGATTGGAAGGAGCTTTAAAACTGAAAGAAATATCCTATATCCAGGCAGAAGGATTCGCCGGAGGAGAATTAAAGCACGGTACAATAGCTTTGATTGAGGAACATACACCTGTCATAGCACTTGCTACGCAGGCTAGAGTCAACGGAAGCATTAGGGCAAACGTGAAGGAAGTGGCTGCTCGCGGAGCCAATACTTGTATCATTTCAATGAAAGGATTGGAAACAGAGGGGGATCGCTTCGTATTGCCGGCCGTTCATGAACTGCTCACACCACTGGTCTCCGTCATACCACTGCAGCTGATTGCCTACTATGCCGCATTGCACCGTGGGTGTGATGTGGATAAGCCGAGAAATTTGGCGAAAAGTGTGACGGTGGAGTGATGGCGCCGTTAGCGAATAATAAAAGTGTGGCTATTAAATAAAATCCGATTATTTATAATAAAGTCAGATCGTTTATAAAAAAGTTTGATCAAATTCCTGTGTAGATAGATAAGCAAGATATTTTCTTGTTCCCTAGACGGTCCATATAATTGTAAGACAAACTAGGTGTAAAATATGTTTGATACCTAGTTTGTCTCTTTTTATAATTAGGATGTAAAAAAATTTTTACACCCTATAAAATCTAGAGGTGGCTTAGTAAATGGAAAATAGAATTAAGGAGTACAGAGAAAAAAGTAGTCTCTCACAAGGGAAATTAGCAGAATTATGCAATGTAAGTAGACAAACGATTAACGCTATTGAGAATAATAAATATGACCCAAGTTTGCAGTTAGCATTTGATACAGCAAGGACTTTGGGAGTCCCTATGGAAGATTTATTTATCTCTGAGAATGGAGGGAAAAGGCATGTATAAAACCAAAAGTGTTATAGCTATTTTAGTCTTTATTGTTTTCTTATCAATTGTAGGATTTTCCTTATACAAATGGGTTAGTTTTGGAACTATAGATGCAGCTGGTATATTCTTTAGTTTTCTAGCTTTAAGCTATCTTTTTAATTGGCTTAATTGGGGTCATCATGAAGGTGGCGGTAAGAAAGATGAATTAGATAGACATATTGAAACTCAAAGTGCCAAAATAGGTTATTATGCACTAATGGTTCTATCTGGTTTAATATTATTTATTTCTGAAGGAACTGGTAATTTTAATAATATTGATAATTATCCATTGGTCATGGTGGTAGGTCTTACATTTGTTACGGTTCCAATCACAGAATTTATTTATTCAAAGAAGTACAAGTAATAATAAAGATTACTATCTTCAACAAACGGGCGCGATTTTTGAAGATCAACAGTAGAAAATGATCAAACTTTTTTATAAAAATTGCACAGTGTTTTACAAAGAATTAACCCGTTTTGAACAAACTTTTTTTCAAAACGGGTTCTTTTAATTTAACAAAAAATATAGGTCTGTGGGTTGTTTTTGATCAAACTTTATTCAAAAGCTACATAAATTTGTCTCCCTTGTAACTCCCCTGGTACCTGAAAGGAAAAAGGGAAAGAACAACGAAAATTTTCAATCTGATTTCGGGGTGCTTTCAATCGTTCACCAATCGGTTTTTCAATCCAAATTCGGGCTGGATCCAATACGGTTCCAGTCTTTTTCTTTATTCTTTCCTGAACTTAGTTAGTGGCAGAATATTCTATACAATATAGAGTCGAAAAAAGAGGAAAAACGAGCGTACCAACTTAGTCCCTTTGATTAGGGGCTTAAAAGAGGGCGTGAAGCCAGGAGGGAGAAGGGACGGAGGTAGATTTTGGGGATATTAAACATCAATCGTACAAGTGTGGACTTTTTTCGCTTCCCAGGATTCTTTGGGATCAGGCAAATAGAGAGTATGTTGTGTATCTGCCTACCAACAATGATCGGGTAGATCATGTTCATTTCTAATTTAAGAGCCGTCAGCTCTATTGACCATTATACTATGGTCAGCAAAGCTGACGGCTCTTTTTTGGAATATCTTCCGCCAAAACAAATGACAATAATCATCGCAATAGCGACATTTGTTTTGGCTGCGGTCAGTAAATGTTAAAATAGATAAATACAATAAAGCAGGAGGTATAGGTATGGATGAAGTGTTAGATGTTGAGACGTATATAAAAAAAATGAAGAATCAGAAAGTAAATTATGATAAAGTACTAAGAAAAATGATTAAAGATTGGGAAGCAAAGAATGAAAAACCAAAAGTGTTGCTTCATTCATGTTGTGCTCCTTGCAGTACTGCTTCACTGGAATTTCTTGCAGAACATGCAGATGTTACAATCTTCTTCTCAAATTCGAATATTCATCCGAAAAGTGAATATATGCGCCGCTGTAATGAACAAAAGGTTTTTATAGAACAGTTCAATGAGCGTACAGGGCACACAGTAGGATTTATTGAGGATGACTATCGTTCGAATGTGTTTTTTAAAATGGTAAAAGAACAAGGTTTGGCAGAAGAGCCAGAAGGTGGACTTCGCTGTTCAGCTTGTTTTGATATGAGATTGGATCGTTCAGCTAAGGTAGCTCAAGAGAGAGGATTTGATTACTTTGGCAGTGCGATTACCCTTTCTAGAAATAAAAATAGCCAATTAATAAATGAAATTGGAATCGGTGTGCAACAAAATTATGATCCGCGTTATTTACCAAGTGATTTCAAAAAAAGTAATGGATATCAACGTTCAATTGAAATGTGTAATGAATATGATATTTTCCGTCAATGTTATTGTGGATGTGCATTTGCAGCAGAGAAACAAGGTATAGATTTACGAGCAGTGAACAAAGATGCGATACATTATCTGAAAGAAAATAATCTTAGTTTGAAAAAAGAGATTTAAATGCAACATAAATTGTAATAACTCTATCGTTAAAGGCATAGTTAAAAATCTGTTCAGACACATCACAAATGCGATGCAAAAGCCAAGTGTTAAGTAGCGCACGTATGGGGAACTACACTTTACTCAAAGCATTTTAAAAACCTATCCGATGGTTCCAGACTATTGCTCAGTGTCCCCGATCTAGTTTCTAAATCTTTAAGGGTAGATAGAATACTTTTAAAAGAGCATCCCTAACAGCGGATGCTCTTTTTGGGGAAAAATACAATAGATCTAGCATGTTGTTAAACAAATTATTGTAACAAGAATAGAAAACGGAAATCTATGTCCATTTGTGCTCCTGGCAAAAAATGCAGAAATTTGTGTTTGGCCAAATTATGGATGCAAAAAGCCGATTTAACTTACTCTAAAGATGATCGGCTTTTTGATGATAGTTTAGTTATTCAATATCTTTTTTACTTGAATCAGTATTCGCTAACTTGTGAAAAACTTCATTAATATTTTCCATTCGATTTTCTACTTTTTTAGCTGCTGCATCAAGTGTGAATCCTTCTTTAATTAACTCCTGAATCAAAAGAATTTTTTTTATGTTTAAATAATTATATCTTCGAGTAGTTCCTCCACCTTCCTTTTCAGATTGAATGATTCCTTTTTCTTCCCAATAGCGAATCTTTCGTGTAGGCACACCAGTAATCTCTGAAACATCTCCAATACTGACAACCAACTTCTTTAGTAAGTCGAAATCCATTAAGGGCTCTTCATTTTCTTGTTTCTTACTCATGTTATACCTCCGATAAATTGCTTATGTAACTATTTTACGATACAAGAAAGTATATTACAAATATTAATTGGAATGTATTGACTTTAATTGTAGATATATTACAATATGTGTAGATGATGTACATTATCTGAAACAAAAGGAGAAAAGAGAGGAGGTTTTATCCGTCAAAAACCTGTGTTTGAACAATTTAAAGAGGATTTTTTAGTGACGGCTTTCCTTTTAGGTAACTGTATCAATCAGTAAGTTAAATGCTTTGGATGAAAAGTAGATGAAGAAGGAGGAAGTGAAGCAGCCACCATGTTAATCATTCCTACTATGGTTTTTTAATTTTTACCCGTTGTGCCAGATATCTAATGGATGAATGAAATAAGGAGGTGTATCCCATTGTCACAAATAGGAAGCACAAACAGCATGATGCATGAACGAAATTATTCGTTAATGACAGCAATTTTATTTTGGTGTGGATTAGTGGTTGTTTCTAGTCTCTATCTAACCATACCGTTGATATCCATTTATTCAGAGATTTTTAAGATTTCAGTGTCTCAAGCCGCATGGACTGGAAGTGCATTTTCTCTCTTTTATTCGATTGGATTTTTGTTTTTTGGACCATTATCTGATCGTTATGGGCGAAAGCAAATTATTCTATTGGGTTTAATAGCTTTAACAATTATTACTCCTTTTTTGGGAGTTACTGATAGTTTTCCAACATTAGTTATTCTAAGAGCTGTGCAAGGAATTGCTGCAGCAACATTTGCGCCTTCAGCTTTAGCATATGCTGTTGAAATGTTTCCCTCAGAAAGACGAGTAACGACGATAGGTTTTATTAGCACTGGTTTTTTAATGGCTGGCATTGTAGGTCAAGTATTTGCTAGCTTTGTCAGTAATCAATTTGGATGGCAGACTGTGTTTTACACTCTTACAGGTGTATATCTGATTACCGCGATATTAGTAGCATTGTTCATTCCGAAAACAAATAACCCTAACAAAACAGATAGCTTGCTTGAGCGGTTTAAACAAATGGGAGTTGCACTTACAAAAAAAACGTTGCTGCTTTGTTATGTTATTACAGTTACCTTATTACTAGCTTTTGTTGGAATGTATACTGCACTCGGTGACTATTTAAGAATAGAATTTGGCCTTAGTAGTCGAGAAATTTTGTATGTAAGATCGATCGGGATCATCGGAATGCTTTTTTCTCCCTTTTCAGGAAGGTTGGTCTCAGTATTTGGTGTTCAGACTGTATTGCGTGGAGGTTTGGCCCTTGCGGTTGTTGGTCTCGCCGCTTTGGGCATTAGTATGAACTTACCATTGCTCATATTGATGAGTGTCATTTTTGTTGCCGGGATTGCCATTACTGTACCGACTCTTATTTCTTTAGTTGGCCAACTTGGTGGTCAGGCGCGCGGAGCAGCTGTTTCTCTTTACACATTTCTTTTGTTTATAGGTGCTACTTTCGGTCCTATTATGGCTGTTTGGGTCTTAAAAACAGGAAGCTATCTATTGACGTTTGAATTGTTGGCATTATTTCTTGGCGTTGGATTATTCGTGTCATTTTTTGTTAAACCAACAAATGCATAAACAAGGAGATCAATCATGAAAAAGCTTATTTTGTTTGCTATAACTCTAGCGATGGTCATCGGTACCTGTGTCATTGTGGCCTATGCTCAAAATCAAGAGCAACAACAATCTAATTATGAGGTGAAATCTATGAATAACTTACATTCTGAAACGGAACAAAAATCTTATCAAAACGCATTTAACAAGGCACTTCAATCTCTTTCTATACCAGAAGGATACGAATTGAAAGATGTTCGAAGTGGGAAACAAAATCAAACCGAGGTGTGGATTGTAATGCCCCCCTTTGTCAAGACACAAGAAGATAAAATTTAAGTTATGTCTTTT
>JAABNQ010000091.1 GCA_009928435.1 Bacillus sp. HF117_J1_D | reverse complement strand
AGGCTGGAGCCCTTTTTGTATTTAGAAACTAGATTTCACTTTCGTAATTCAGGTTGAAGGTTTTATCCTATTGTTTACGTCTAAATAAATTTAGCGGTTGTAATACAAAAAACTTTATGTATAATAAGACGAGTGAAGAATGTTGAATTGACTGCACGTATAAAAACCCCTTGCGGATACACGACTAAGCAGCCATCGATTTCTTCGCTTTTTTCTATTATTGTCAGTTTTTTATCCGGAAATGGGGAGAAAAATGGAATTTACAATCGTTTTTCAATCAATACTTATTATTACAATGATGATTATAATCGGCGCCATTTTGGCAAGAACTTCGCCGTTAAATAATGAAACACGGACTTTGTTTATTAACATGATTGTAAACGTGGCAATGCCCTGTATCATCCTTTCCAGTATTTTTCATGTAGATATGGATGGAGACATGTTTAAGAAAATTATACTGGTATTTGTGTTATCCATCGTTATCAATGTTGTCGGTATTGCCATTGGATGGATTTTGGCAGTTCTTTTTCAAAAAGAGTCGAACCGAACGAGGGAAATTGCTTTACTGTCCGGACTGGGAAATACCGGCTTCATCGGCATTCCGCTGTGTGCTGCTTTGTTTGGACCTGAGGGGGCGCTGTATGCGGCTATTTTTGATGCCGGAGTGGACGTCACCATTTGGACAGTTGGGGTTGTGATGCTGCAAAAAAATAGGGCATTTGCCTTACATACATTGAAATCCATGATTAATATTCCGACAGCAGCTATCGTCATCGGATTGCTTGCAGGTTTTTTCAATATGAAGCCTCCGGAAATGATCATCGGTTTGACAGACCGACTTGCCGCCCTGGCGGCTCCGCTTGCCATGTTTTATATTGGGATGATGGTCATGGGGTTGCAGCGAGGAAAATTTCGTCAATCCGCACCCAAAATGTGGGTTCCCATTACAGTCAAGCTCATATTGCTTCCAATCGCTACCATATTTATGATTCACTTTTTTAATTTTGATTCGGTGTTGATCCAGACCGTACTCATACAATCAATGATGCCTACTATCACATTGGCTTCCATTCTCTTTGCAAGATATTCTGCAGATGAACAGATGGGGGCACTGACAACGGTTCTTTCTACACTTCTTGGTTTGATTACCATCCCGTTCATGGTCTATGTCATGAGCTTGTTTATCAACTAAACTTGCTTTTTGGCTAATTCCTGTTATAGTGAACAATAAGCGTTTCTCTTATTTCTTCGCGTCATTTTCTATGAAACAAAAAACTAAATAAGTTTGTGTCTGCTAGGGGAGCTATATGCTGAGAGAAATCATTGATTGATACCCTTTGAACCTGATCTGGTTGATGCCAGCGTAGGGAAGCAGGCTGAATATACAATATTCATATTGCTATGCAGCCGCTTCCTTATTAGGGAGCGGTTTTTTACGCTTTATAAGCGGGGAAAAGAGACGTAATCAACTTAAAGGAGCTGCGATGAATGGAAGTCGACAAGCTATTATTGACAGATAGACTTTATGAAAGTTCCAAAGAGATATGGGAGAAGAGCTATCAGCATCCGTTTGTTCAAGGAATAGGAAACGGAACGCTCGATGAAGATAAGTTCCTCTATTATATGAAGCAAGATTACGTTTATCTCATAGATTATGTGAAATTATTCGCCATTGGCGTGCAAAAGTCACATAATCTCGAAACGATGGAACAGTTCTCCCATTTGCTTCATGAACACCTTCATTTTGAGATGGAGTTACATCGGCAATATGCAGCGGAATTTGGAATCACTAGAAAAGAATTGGAACAAACCGAACCGGCACCTGTCAACATTGCTTATACTCGCTATATGTTAAATGTTGCTCAAAATGGAACGCTCACCGAATTGGTCGCTGCCTTATTACCTTGTGCGTGGCATTATGCGGAAACCGGAAAACGACTAAAGGAACAATATAAAGACCGCTTGGAACATAATCCATACAAAAAATGGATCGAAACATATTCATCAGAACAGTTTGGAGCATTGGGTGAATGGCTAATAGATTTATTGAATGAGCTGACGCAGGGTAAGCCGGAAAGAGAATTGGTTATACTAGAAAAACATTTCCTCATCACGTCCAAATATGAATATCTTTTCTGGGAAATGAATTACCATAAACAAGATTGGGAGATTTGAGTCTTCCCTTAGACAGGGAGGTACAAAATGAAGGTAAAGAAGATTGCTATAACTGCGATGATTGTGTCTTTTACGACGATCACCAGCCATATCATTTTCATTCCTGCCGGCTTTGCAAAAATCTTCCCAGTGCAGCATTTTGCTAATATCGTAACGGCAGTGCTGTTCGGTCCTTCCTATGCTTTGGCACAAGCGTTTATTGTGTCTCTTCTGAGAAACATGGCAGGAACCGGCTCTATTTTTGCTTTTCCTGGCAGTATGATAGGCGCGCTTTTGGCAGGATGGCTTTATACCAAAACAAAGAGAATGGAATTTGCATTTTTAGGAGAAGTAGTAGGGACTGGTTTCCTAGGTGCTGTTGCAGCTTATCCGCTCGCCAAGCTTTTCTTTGGAAAGGAAACGGCAATGTTCGGATTCGTACCGGCATTTGCTGTAAGTTCGATTGTGGGGGCAGCAATCGGCTATGGATTATTAAAAGTTTTAATGAAAAATACAGCGATTGGAGGCTTGCTTCATGAAAACAGCTCTTACCATCGCCGGCTCTGATTCTGGTGGAGGGGCCGGAATACAAGCAGACTTAAAAACATTTTCGGCTCTAGGGGTATTTGGTATGTCTGCCATTACCGCCATTACAGCCCAGAACACTGTAGAGGTAAGGTCGGTTCAAAATATTGATTTGAATATCATCCACGATCAGATTGCGGCTGTTTTTGAAGATATTGGTGTGGATGCTTTAAAAATCGGCATGTTAGCTACATCTGGAATCATACAGACCGTTGCAAAAAGCCTGAAAATATATGAGCCAGAACATGTTGTACTTGATCCTGTCATGGTTTCAAAGGGTGGACATCATTTATTGGAACGAAGTGCTGTTACTGATCTAATTGAAACGTTATTACCTTTAGCATCGCTCGTTACTCCGAATATTCCTGAAGCTGAAATTTTATCAGGTAGAAGAATTCAATCAGAGCCTGATATGTATGAGGCTTGTCGGGATATTCTTCAAAAAGGGCCAGGAGCTGTTCTCATAAAAGGGGGGCATCTCGATGGAGACCCTAATGATCTATATTACGATGGGCAACAGTTTCAGTTGTTGAGAGGGGAACGTGTTGAAACAAAAAATGTTCACGGAACAGGGTGTACACTCTCTTCGGCCATTACTGCAAACTTAGCAAAGGGTCAAGACATGCTGACGGCTATTGAAAACGCGAAGGATTATATTATGACTGCTATCGCTGAAAGCCTCGATATCGGACAAGGACATGGCCCAGCGCATCATTTTCATCCTTTTTATGAAAAAGCGTTAATGGAGAGAGAATAGAGTGGAAAAGGAAATTGCTGAACTTTTTACCAAGCTTCGTTATAAAAAGCCCTTGGTTCATCAAATCACAAATTTTGTAACCATGAACGATTGTGCAAATGTGACACTGGCTATTGGTGCATCACCTGTAATGGCTTCTAACCCTAGTGAAGCAGGGGAAATGGCGATGCTCTCTGAAGCGCTTGTCATCAACATTGGAACGCTCCAATCCGAAAGTTTCGATGGAATGATGGCTGCTGGCAAAGCGGCCAACAGTAAGGGAATCCCGGTTGTATTTGATCCGGTAGGTGCAGGAGCCACTGCCTATCGGACAGACTGTGCGATGAAGATGATGAAGGAGATCACTCCTGCTATTGTTCGAGGAAATGCGAGTGAAATGAACCGGCTGATTGGCGGTCACTCGATCACAAAGGGCGTTGATGCTGTGCATGTTGCGTTGTCAAATGCAGATATCGCCAGAACAGTTGCAGCTACCTATCATTGCATAGCCGTTGTAAGTGGTGAGGAAGATGCTGTAAGTAACGGAAAACATACATACCTTATTCAAAATGGACATTCAATGTTAACTCGAGTAACTGGAACAGGCTGCATGTCTTCCGCATTAATCGGCTGTTTTGCGGCTCTTTCTATGAATCATTTGCACTCGGCAGTCGCTGGAATTTCCCTAATGGGAATTGCTGGTGAGTTGGCGGCTGCCAGTTTATCTGATGAAGAAGGTACTGGAACGTTCAGAGTCAGGCTGGTGGATTTCATTTCCCGCATGAGCGCGGAAATGTGGCTGGAAGGGGTAAGGATTATTGAAGCGTGATATCGATTATAAACTTTATGTAGTGACAGAAGAAGGTATGCCTTTTGACCAGCTCTTGCCGATTATCAAACAAGCGGTAAACGGAGGAGCGAGCCTTGTTCAATTGCGGGAAAAAACGTCCGATGGGAAGACCTTTTACGAGAAAGCCATTCGATTGAAACCATTCCTCGATTCATTGTCCATCCCATTAATTATTAATGATCGGGTGGATATTGCTTTGGCAGTGGAGGCGGCAGGGGTTCATCTCGGACAATCTGATCTTCCAATAGAAGCGGTCAAAAAAATCATACCAGACTCCATGATTGTTGGAATTTCCGCACACACGGTGGAAGAAGCTGTTCTTGCTGAGAAAGCCGGAGCAGATTATATCGGAGTGGGTTCAGTCTTTCCTACTTCAACCAAGGCCGATGCCAAACTTCTTCCAAACGGAATGCTCGGTAAAATAATTGAATCGGTATCCATTCCCGTTGTGGCAATTGGAGGCATTAATGAAAAAAATGCAAGCCAGCTTCAGGCTTATAAACTAGATGGGATTGTTGTAGTATCAGCTATTACAAGAGCTGATGACCCAAAATCCGCAGCGGAAAAGCTTTTAGAAAAAGCTTTTGAATAGAAAACTAATGGTGAAGTAACCGACCCTGATAAGGGTCGGTTATTTTGAGTCTTGTTTTTTATAAAAAAACTTCGTACAACGAAATATTATTCTTGTATTCTTGTCTGCTTCACTATATGTTAAAAGAATAGTATTCAAAATTTTCGGCGAAAGGTGAAAAAAATGGAAAAAGAAAAGCGGATAGCTAAAGGCAAATTATGGACTAAATCCTTTACGTTGCTGGTGATGGCTAATTTGTTTGTGTTTATGAGCTTTCAAATGCTTATTCCTACAGTACCGCCTTATTTAAAGTCATTGGGCGCTTCAGGAGTAGAGATTGGACTGGTGACCATGGTGTTTTCAATTGGAGCAGTCATGATCAGGCCTTTTATAGGGTATTTACTAGGATTTTGCCAGCGTCGATGGCTTATTTTGGTCGGGGCGGCAGGACTGCTGGTTGTTACTATTCTTTATCCATTGACACAAATCATATTCGTCCTTCTAATATTCCGATTCCTTCACGGGTTCATGTGGGGGTGGTCTTCGACTGTTAACGGAACGGCTGCGGTCGATCTTGTACCTAATGAACGAATTGGGGAGGGGATGGGTTATTTTGGACTCTCTATTACTGTTGGGATGATTATTGCACCTAGTATTGGAATATTTCTATACCAGCATTATTCATTCGGTACGATGATCAATATTTCTGCAGTTTTTGGCGTCATTGCTCTCCTATTGCTTTCCGTCATTCAATATCAAACGCCAGAGAATGTAAAAAATATGAATAAAAAAGATGTTCATTTTTCATTTACCGGTTCGCTTATTGAATCGTCCAGCTGGTTCCCAGCTTTCGTTACTTTGTTAGCCACGTTTGGCTATGGGACAATTGTCACATTTATTGTAATCTTTTCTGAAGAGCGGGGAATAGAGCAGATATTTCTTTTCTATTTCTTGAATGCTATCACTGCGACACTTGTTCGTCCGATTACGGGCAAATGGTTTGATCGGAACGGTCCAAAGCTTTTAGTTATTGTTTGTTCAGGCCTTACTTTTATATCCATGTGGATTTTGTCGTTCTCAACTAACTGGGTAGGGATTGCGATTTCCGGATGCTTATTCGGAGCTGGCTATGGTTCCTTGATTCCTGCACTTCAGGCTTGGGTTCTTGCAAAAACACCGAAGGCAAGAAGAGGGGTAGCAAATGGGATGTTCTATTCTGCAATTGATGTGGGGATCGGGATGAGTGGACTCGTTTTTGGAATGGTCGCGATATTTATGGACACAGCTAAATTATTCCAAATCTCAAGCTTTTTCTTTATTGCCGTTATTGCTTTAACACTTTTTGTTGGAGAAAAAACAGTGTATCAGTCTGCTGGCAGATTGAAGAGGGATGTCGATATTTGAAAAAGCGTTTGCTTATATTTGGATGCATTTATCTAATACTATCGTAATGTGCCGGATGTAACAGCATGCAATATATTTGTAATCGAACATAAATAATCCTGTTATTCGTTTGAGATGTTCCTCTGTTAGGATAGTCATCGTTAGCGATTTTCGACTAACAAAAAAGGGAGGAACAAAAATGAGAAAAAAGATTATCGCATTTTTCACAGGAGCCATGATTGTAGGGGCCTTGGCGTCAGGGCAGGCATCGGCATCTGAGGTATATAAGGTACAGCCGGGCGATTCTTTATGGAAAATCTCCCGAAAACACGGCACCTCAATACAACAGTTAAAGTCCTGGAATAACCTTTCCAGTGATCTCATTTTTCCGAACCAGAAGTTACATATTTCTGCTGATGCAGCTGTTCATAAGGAAAAAAATATAGATGATGTATATACAGTTCAATCAGGAGATTCCTTATGGAAAATCTCTCAGAAATTCGGAATTCAAGTCTATGAATTAAAAACATGGAATCAATTATCAGGTGATCTGATTCATCCGGGTCAGAAACTGGCGCTAAAAGGAAATGCAGTTCCAGTTGAAACGAAAGCCGCCAATACTGCTCAACAGCAGCAGCCTGCTACTGTCCAAAAAGAGGAATCTGTTCCGGAACAAGCACAGGAAGCTGCACCGAAACAAACTCAAGAGCCGGCACCAGAACAAGCACAGGAAGCTACACCGAAACAAACTCAGGACCCAGCACCGGAACAAGCTCAGGAAGCTGTTGAAAAAGAAACGTCCGCTAGTTCGGGAGGAAAGGAAATGACCGTAACAGCAACTGCCTATACGGCATCTTGTAATGGCTGTTCAGGTGTGACTGCAACAGGCATTGACCTTCGGAAAAATCCTGGGCAAAAAGTGATTGCTGTAGATCCATCTATTATTCCACTAGGCTCAAAGGTTGAAGTTGAGGGATATGGGACAGCTATTGCTGGAGATACAGGCGGAGCTATTAAAGGTCACAAAATCGATCTTTTCATACCTTCAAAGTCTGAAGCAATGGACTTTGGAGTTAAACAAGTAAAAATTAAAGTACTTAATTAATATGGCCCCTATGAGAGACCTAACCACAAAACGGTTAGGTCTTGTTTTATATGAGCGACAATAGGGGTACGATAGTAAGAATAGGAGGGCTGCTGGTCAACTACCCACACTTAAATGCTAACGCATTTTGAAGTGGGGGCTTGCGTCTAT
>JAABNQ010000090.1 GCA_009928435.1 Bacillus sp. HF117_J1_D | reverse complement strand
AGTCAAAAATTAAATGGTTGACTTCATAATTATTTTTTTATGCAACGCTAGTGTAACGAACTAGTAACCGACTTTTGGGGATAAAAAATCTTCTTCTTAAGCAAACTTTTTTATAACACTTGTTCGTCTATAATTTGTAACAGCTTATAAAATGTATTTCTAAAAAGGAGCTCTTTGAAGGTAAATGAAGAAAAATGATGTGCATGAACTATTCGTCAATTGTATTAATGATCATAAAGAAGATTTCTATCGTTTAGCATTCAGTTATGTGAAAAATAAAGATGATGCATTAGATATTGTTCAAGAGTCGATTAAAAAGGCGCTAGTTTCCATTGGGGCAATCAAAGACCCCAAGTCCATAAAAAGTTGGTTTTATAAAATAGTCGTTCGGACGGCAATCGACTTTTTAAGAAAACAAAAGAAATTGACGTTAACCGACAATCAAACCATTGAGTTTTTAAGTGCTGGAAAAGAAGATGCATATAAGGATATCGATCTTCATAATGCTTTAGATGAATTGCCACTTCCATATAAAACCGTTATCACTCTGCGCTTCTTTGAAGATTTAAAATTGGAGGAAATTGCGAAAATTGTAGATGAAAACATTAACACAGTGAAAACACGACTTTACAGGGGATTAAAGTTGCTGCGCATTTCAATTACTGAGGGGGATTTCATATAATGGATAAAAAATTAGAGACTTTAAGAGAAGCATACAAAGATATACCTATTCCAAAAGAGTTAGATGCTGTTGTTACTAAAGCACTTCAGAAAAAGAAAAAAAGGAAACCTTTATATATATTGCCAGCAGGTGTAACTGCTGCAGCTCTATTATTCATTGCAACAGTAAACTTCAGCCCGGACGCAGCAAACGCCATGTATAAAGTTCCTTTTGTCAAAAAAATCGTAGAAGTGGTCACATTCAACGAGTTTAAGGAAGAAAAAGACAATTCTAGCATTAATGTTAAAACTCCAGCTATTACAGGTCTTGAAAATGAATCACTTGAGTCCAACCTAAATAAAAACTATATAGAAGAAAGCAAAAAGCTGTATGAAGAATTTACACATTCATCAGCCTCTAAAAAGGAACATTTTTCAATTGATAGTAATTATGAAAAGGTAACGGATACGCCCGCTATTTTATCTATTCGCCGTACCACTCAAAGAACACAAGCATCGGGATATATTCAAGTTCAGTATATTTCCATTGATAAAGAGAACCAAGTGCTAATCACTCTGAAGAGTTTGTTTAAAAATAGTCAATATGTCAATGTCATCAGCGAAAACATTAAAGAACAGATGGAACAGCAGATGAAGGATGACCCTAATATAGCTTATTTTATAACAGATGAAGACATGCCTGAGGAGACTTTTACTAAAATTGATCCAGACCAACAATTTTATATTACTGACGATTATAAATTAGTGATTTCATTCGATGAATACGAAGTGGCCCCGGGATATATGGGAGCTGTTGAGTTTAAAATTCCAACAGAAGTGATTTCAGACATTCTCGTTGGAGACAGATACATTCACTAACACCGGGTCATGAACATTCTATAAACAAACGCCCTTTCTGTATGGTAGAAAGGGCGTTTGTTTATATTACAGATGCATTGATAGTCCATGCAGGTAAAGAGCCCGTCCTCCTTTCAATGTATTTTTGTAACAGATTTAAATGTATCTTCCAGCTCTTTAAACATTAGACGTTCAAAAAAATAAAAAAGTTTGCCCTAAATTTTCTCTTTTTCCATGAAACAAAATGATCGGATAGAGACGTCTATTAACTGGAGAAGTCACTTTTTTCAAATTCGTTTCAATTAAAACAGTACTATTGATGAAGCGAAGGTTCGAAACATCTCCATCAATATGAAGTTGTACAGTTAATTGGAGGAATTTTTATGTTAAGCAAGACACCAAACCGCCGTTATATCCCCGGATTAGATGGACTCCGAGCTTTAGCAGTTCTGACTGTCATAGCTTATCATTTTAACTTCAGTTGGGCTAAAGGAGGATTCCTTGGGGTCGATATTTTCTTTGTTTTATCCGGTTATTTAATAACATCTACGATTCTACCGATACAAGGAAATCACTTAACATTAAACTTGCGAGAATTTTGGTTTGGACGGATTCGCCGTTTACTTCCAGCTGCCTATTTCATGATTATGACTGTTCTCGTTTGGGTGATGTTATTTAACCGAGGGCTTCTTAATACTGTACGCGGAGATGCCATATCTTCGATTTTTTATACAAGCAATTGGTGGTTCATTTTTCATAAGCTTTCCTATTTCGATAGTTTTGGCTCCCCTTCACCTTTGAAAAATTTATGGTCACTGGCAATTGAAGAGCAATTTTATTTCATTTGGCCCATTGCACTGACTGTTGGACTATCTATTTTTAAAAAGCGGAGTAAGCTTTCTATTATCGTCTTTCTCGTAGCTTTAAGTTCTGCAATGTTAATGAGCATACTATATCACCCAGGAACTGATCCTAGTCGCGTCTATTATGGGACAGATACCCGTTTATTCGAATTGCTAATCGGCTGTTCACTTGCCCTTATTTGGCCAATGAAAAGACTCTCGTCCAAGAAACTCACTGTAGGGCTTAGCATTACGCTAAATATCACAAGTATGATTGCTTTTGTCATCTTTATCGTTTGCATTGTTTTTGTGGACGAATACCAAGTGTTTTTATATCGAGGAGGATTGTTACTCGTTTGTATAAATGCAGCCATTCTAATCGCATGTGTGTGTCATCCATCTAGTTCTTTAGGGGATTTACTTTCTTGGAAACCTCTTCGTTGGATTGGTTCTAGGTCATATGGAATCTACATCTGGCATTACCCTGTGACGGTATTGGGCACCCCTATTCAAGAAATAGGCAATCCATTATTTTGGCGTGTTAGTTTACAATTAGCCTTCATATTAATCATTGCTGATTTTTCCTATCGCTTTATTGAAACTCCGATTCGAAAAAATGGATTCCGCCCCTTCTTTAGGCAATACCTTGCGATTAACATAAGCAATTGGAGAAGCTTTCCTTTAGCTAGAAAAGTAGCAACTGTGCTGATTCCATTAGTCCTTTTGATGTTTACTGCTGGTATAACTGGTGTTGTAAAAGGCGAAGAGAAGATAGAATCAATAAAGTCCTATCCGGCTCAAGTAAAAATAAATGATGATCAACCTTCCAGCAAAAAAGTTTCTAAGCAGGAAAGCCGTACATTGGAGAAAGATACCGCTGACCAAAGTAGCGAGAAAAAACCAGCACCCAAAATTGAACAGAGCAATGAGCCTAAGAAAGAGGAAAACTTAACAGCAAATAAAGCTTATACAGGAATACTAGGCATTGGAGACTCAGTCATGATAGATATTGCTCCGAGTTTACATAAAATTTATCCTACTATTACAATTGATGCGAAAATTGGAAGGCAGGTGTCACAAGCCGCTAATTTGGCGCCCAGTTACGCCAAGTTTAATCACCCAGATAAAGCCGTCATTATTCAACTGGGGACTAATGGATATTTTTCCACTAGTCAAATTGATACATTGCTTAATGCTTTCTCAAATGCTCATATTTATTTAATAACTGTACGTGTTCCACGTCCATGGGAAAGCAAAGTAAACGATGCGTTATATGAGAAGGCAAGGGAGAATGACAATATTACATTGATAGATTGGTATTCTGCAGCTATTCATCATCCGGAATATTTTACAGCGGATGGTGTCCATCTAGAACCGAAAGGAGTTGAAGCTTTAACGAATCTGATTGATCAATCCATAAATGATCATAATGGTGAATAAAAAATTTGATCATAGTACCTCATTTATCAAAAGGGGGCTGTTGCAGAAAATCAGTTTTTACTGACTTTCTGAACAGCCCCTCTTCTTAATCAAGGTACCTTCTTTTCATTAATTCTCTTCTATTTCTTTGCGGTTTTTCTTAAATAGCTTAGACAAGACTTCATATACAATTGGTACAACAATTAAAGTTAATAAGGTGGAGCTTGCCAAACCGCCTATGACTGTGATTCCAAGACCTTTTGAAATCAGGCCTCCGCCGCCATTGCCTAGTGCCAATGGGATTAACGCCCCAATGGTAGCAATTGCGGTCATCAGGATTGGGCGGAGACGCGTTGCTCCAGCTTCCAATACCGCCTGACGCATATCCAATCCAGATCGTTCCATACGGACAATCCGGTCGACCAAAACAATGGCGTTCGTCACAACAATACCGATGAGCATCAGTAGCCCCATCATTACAGAGACCGAGATCGTCTCACCAGCTAGATATAAGCCGACAAATGCTCCAATAACAGTAAATGGTAGTGAGAACAAAATAGCAAATGGCGCTACACCTTCATGGAAAGTGACAACAAGGATGAAATATACAATAGCAATCGCAGCTAACATAGCCATGCCCAACTGAGTAAATGTTTCATCCATGTCCGCCTGTACACCGGCAATATCGACAGTTACGCCTTTTGGCAGATCCAGCTTATCTACCTTTTTACCAATCTGGGAAGTTACTTTGGAAATATCATCGCCTTTAACTGTCCCTGAAACCGTAGCATAGTATTCACCTTTACTGCGGTCGAGTGTATTGTACGTAGTTCCTTTTTTCACTTTGACAAGATCTGCAAGCGGTACTGTATCACCTGTTGCCGTTGGAATTTTCTTATCCAAAAGCTCATCCACAGTTTCCGGCTGAGCCGCTTGTTCTTGTTGAACAACGACATCTAAAGTATCACCGTCTTTTTCTACCGTCGTTAATACATCTTTTGTATTTTGAGGGTTTAACATCATTACAATCTGACCTGTTGTCAAACCTTTTTTCAGCAATTCAGCCTGTTCCACTCGGAATGTATGTTTGACAAAAGTTCCCTCGGAGCTGGCAGAAACATCTTTCAACCCATCGTTGTCCTTCATAATGTCTTCTATCTGCTGCACCGATTCATTCAGTTTATTTAAGTTTTCACTGTAGAGGGTGTAGCTGATCTCGTTGGTAGAGCCAGACATTGATGAGAAATCCTGACTTTTCCATGTTCCTGATTGATCAAGTGTCGTTACATATTTCTCTATTTTTTCCTTTACTTCCGAGAAGTTTTCCATATCCGGGTCAAAAATCAAGTACATTAAGGCACCGCCTGCGCCTCCGCCCATCATTACCGCGGAAGGATCCCCCGTTTCTGTGATGGACACTTGAACAATGTCAATGTCATCACGTTTCAGCATTTTATCCTCAACTGCTTTAACATTTTCCAGCGTGTCTTCTTTCAATTCCCCTGCTTTTGGCGTGTACGTTAAATACATTACCTTTTCTTCGTCACTGCCCAAAAAGCTAAAACCGATGAGTGGCGTCAACGCCAAACTCCCTACTAATAAGGCAATCGCAAGTACTGACGCAATGATTTTGTGGTTAAGTACTTTATTAAGAAAGCTTTTATACCAGTTTGCTAGTTTGCCCGGCCCCTTATGGCTCTTCTCAGTTTTCTCACCATATAATTTCTTTTTAAACAAGAAATGTGAAAGGGCAGGCACAATGGTGATCGCTACAAGCAACGAAGCACCGAGTGCAAACGCCATGGTCAAAGCAAATGGCATGAACAATTCACCGACCATACCACCAACAAAAATCATCGGCGCAAATACGGCAACTGTTACTAATGTAGAGGACATAATTGGCTTGAACATTTCAATGGTCGCTTCACGTATAAGAGCACGACCGTTCAGTTTTTCCTCTTTTAAATGCAGGCGCCGGTAAATATTTTCAACAACAACAATCGAATCATCAATAACCCGACCGATCGCTACTGTAACCGCACCAAGCGTCATAATATTCAACGTAATATCCATCCAGTTCAATAGCAGTAATGCCATGAAAATAGATACTGGAATCGATATAATCGAAATGAGTGTCGATTTAAAGTCTCGGAGGAAAAGAAGAATGATTAATATAGCAATCAATCCGCCGAACAACGCTTTTTCAATCATCGTTGCCACAGAATCCTCAATTGGCTCTCCTTGGTCAAGCGTGACGTCAATGGAAAGACCATCATACTTCGACTTTTCTTCCTTGATTAATTTCTTCACTTTATTTACAACATCAACTGTGTTCGCCTGCTGATCTTTGACAATCTGAATGGCTATCGCATCTTTTCCGTTTGTACGGGAAACCGATTCAACTTTTCCGACCGTCTTGATCTTCGCAATATCACCAAGCTTCACAAATGGTGATGGATTGTCGGCAGACGGAGTGATAGGAATGAGCATATCCTTCAATTCCTTGACAGTCATGAATTTCCCATCAACCGAAACGGCTTGCTCTCCCTCTTTAAACTCATAAAGCCCTAATGAAACGTCCATGTTACTCGCTTGGATCATTTCTTTGACTTTCTCTTCTGTCAAATCCAATTTTTCCATCTTCGCTTTGTCGTACGTAAGATCTACTTCTTCAATGTGCTGACCAGTGATGGTAGCTGATGCCACACCATCAAGTTTTTCGATTTTCGGCAGCAAGCTTTCATCCACTGTCGACGTTAGTTCAACAATGTCTTCTTTTGAGCTGCTTACACTTAGGGCGATAACCGGCATCATGTTCATGCTGATAGCTGATGTTGTCGGCTCCTCTACCCCCTCTGGCAACTCAACATTATCCAAAGCTGAATTTAATTCTCTTTTCGCCTCGTCCATATCGATTCCATATTCATACTCCACTTGAATGCTGGACATATTGGAATATGAGTTTGAGTAAACTGCTTTTACATGGTCAAGGCCTTCTACCGCTTTTTCTATTGGCATGGAGACATCTTCCATCACTTGTTCAGGAGTTGCTCCAGGATATACATCCGTCACCATTAAGAAAGGAATAGAAATATCCGGAATCGTCTCTGTTTTCATCCGTGTACCTGAATAAATACCAGATACCGTAATGATTATTGTAAGCAACCATACCGCAAGTTTATTTTTTAATACAAAATTGACTAATCCGTTCACATTTACACCTGCCCCAAATTGACTTTTTCCCTACAGTTTCTTATAATAATGACCGATTGGTCATTTGTCAATGAATACCTTGGGAGAGATCAATAAATATGGCAAAAAAACAGTTAATTATGGAAAAAGCATTGGAGCTTTTTGCAATACAAGGATTTGAAGCTACTTCTGTTCAACAAATAACAGAACATTGCGGTATTTCCAAAGGGGCATTCTACCTATCCTTCAAGTCAAAGGATGAATTGATATTAGAGTTGCTTGATCACTTTTCAATGCAGGATTTATCAGATATTGACTACATGGTCAGAAATACGGAAAATGAGACACTTTTATATGAGTTTTATCAGGCAATGTTTCATTCTTTTCAAAAGCATTCGGACTTCACCAAAATTTTTCTTAAAGAGCAGATGCATACACTTGATGAAAAGTTTGTAAATAAAATGCATTCCTATGAGAAATCACTTGAGGAAATAATTTTAACCATAGTGGATAGGCTGTATGGCAATGAAATCGATGAAACCAAATATGATTTGATCTATTGCATCAAGGGATTTTTGGATTCTTATTCACAGATTCTTTTATTCAGTGATGCACCGGTTGATGTAAAATTGCTATCTCAATCGCTTGTCGAAAAAACAAATATACTAGCAAAGTACACGACCATTCCCTTTATTACAAAAGAGATTGTTCAGATGTCCTCTGTAGACGAAGAGCTATCGAAGGAACAGATTCTTGAAGTGATTGAGGAAAAAATGAAAGAAATGGCAGATTCGATTGAAAAGGAATCATTGAGCCTGTTAAAAGAGCATCTTTTAGAGCCGTCCCTGAACCACGCTATCGTGAAAGGTTTACTGGAAAATATCCGAAACCATCCTCACTGCAAATGGGTCTCTTATTTGCTTCACCTGTATTGGGAAATCTGAGCTTTTAAAAAAATCAAAACCACCAGTGTGAACTGGTGGTTTGCTCTGCGGCTGAAAGCCTC
>JAABNQ010000089.1 GCA_009928435.1 Bacillus sp. HF117_J1_D | reverse complement strand
AGAGAGGCTTTCAGCCGCAGAGCAAACCACCAGTTCACACTGGTGGTTTTGATTAGCATAAGAGAAAAACCGGGAGTCTGATACCGTGAAAAACATTTTTGATTATATGGAAAAAAAGGAGCATATCGACCTCATCGAAAATTGGATTCATGAGAAATCAAAAGGCGGTCTCATTTTAAAAATTGGCTGTTCCCAAGGGTTGGATTCCAATTTTATAGAAGGGGAAGGAGACAGCGGGATTGATCTCTTCGAACAATCGGTCCAATGTGTGAATCAGCTGCTGGACCGTGAAGACACCGCAACAGGACAGCCGGGAGAGTGCAGATGCAACAATGTGGTTGAAGGCGAGACCTTTCACTCGGTGATTGTAAGGAATATCTTTGAGTATGGAACGGATGCCCGGACATTAGTGGAAAAAGCTTTTGGATTGTTAAATGAAGACGGCCATCTTGTCCTAACGGCATCTTATGAAGCAGACCGTTCATTGAAACTTTTTTATGCAACAGAAATCTGTCAGTTTCAAACGGAATCCCTCCAAATTATGGAGATGCAATTTTTCGGCAATGGGATAGGTGCTGTTTTTAAAAGAGTGTCCGGGGCATGGCCGCTGCATCGGAATTGGGATAGCACTCCGATCACAATGGAAGAAGCATGGCAACAGGAAAAGCAAGCCAGTATGGATCGGATCATGAAAAATATTTACTTGCAGGAACATTTGGAAGCAGCTTACTCGAGAGAGGAAAAGCTGCTCGTTTCTTACAAGGAATTATTGCGAAAGTATCAAGCACTCAGCAACTCCAAGCTTGGAAAATTTGCTTTATATTATTGGAAAAAACGCAGAAGTCTTTTTGGGGGGAAATCAAGTGGATGAAGCAGCGATTGACCGAAGATTATCCACATTAAAGCATTTAAAAAAGAAAATAAGAGAAGAAACCAACAAAGATCGGAAAACGCTTATGGATCAATACGGCGCCGTCTACGAAAGCAAGTATGATTTCCTGGATGCATCGATCGGAAGCGTAAAAGATAAAGCAGCCTATTTATCCTATAGGGAGCAAGTATCAGACA
This sequence comes from Bacillus sp. HF117_J1_D, assembly GCA_009928435.1. Taxonomy (GTDB): domain Bacteria; phylum Bacillota; class Bacilli; order Bacillales; family Bacillaceae_C; genus Siminovitchia. The sequence continues at coordinate 7,028 of JAABNQ010000089.1, read as the reverse complement.
AACACTTTTTCGAAGAGATTAAACCTATGCTAGATCAAATTCCGGATAGCAATGGCAGCCGGTTTTATGAAAAAATTAAAGCGAATATCGGCATTATTTGTGATGAGTTTTTATTTCATTCTTTTCAGGGAATCGCCAACTTTATTTATATAGACCGGGACAGGTACAAAGAAATACGTGAAGACCTGGATGTTCTTTTGGTTGTATCAACGTGGAAGGGAATCGATTCAAAATGGAAAGGGCTCGGAAACCCGAACATTCGAAGACATAGGGAAGATTTGCAGAGAGTCATCGACTATTTCCGGGATAGAGGAACGAAAATTGTATTTTACTCTAAGGAAGACCCTGTCAATTATCATGTTTTTCTAGGAATTGCCCAAAAGTGTGATTATATCTTCACGACAGCGGAAGAAAAAATAGACTGCTATAAGGCGGATTGCAGCAATGAGAATGTGTTTTTGCTTCGTTTCGGCGTCAATCCTACCTACCATCACCCCATCGGCATGCGAAAATTTCCCAAAAGGAAAGAAGTGTTATTTGCAGGCTCTTGGTATGAAAAATACCCTGATCGTCAGGAAGAGACGAGAGTGTTGTTTAACGGCGTATTGGAGGCAGGGAAAGGGTTAAAAATTATCGATCGGAATTTTGAATTGAAATTGGAGCAATTTTTCTTTCCCGAAGAGTATTTGCCGTATGTTTCTCCTTCGATCCAACATCAATATTTACAAAAACTGTATAAACTATTTGACTGGACCATTAACTTGAACAGTGTCAAATACAGCAACACGATGTTTGCCAACAGGATTTATGAAGTGCAGGCTTTGGGGAACAATTTGCTTTCCAATTACAGTATCGGGGTAAACAATCAATTTCCGAATGTGTTCACCGTTCATCATGACAAAGAAATTCAAGCGATTTTTGAGAGCTTTACGGAGGAAGAAGTTTATCAACATCAGGTTTGGGGCATTCGAAGGGTCATGTCCAAAGAAACGAGCTATCATCGAATAGAAGAAATGCTTGAAAAAATCGGCTTTAAAACCGGAACGAAGAATCGAAAAGCAGCGGTGATCGCGAAGGAAAAAACGCAGGCAGTTTGTTCAGCATTTAACAAACAAACGTATCCGTATAAACAGCTGTTCGCAGAAAATGAAGTGAATGAAGAAACCTTAAAAGAACATGATATCGTGGCTTTTTTTGACTCTAAAAAGGAGTATGGAGAATTTTACCTGGAAGATATGATCAATGGATTTAAGTATACCAATTGTGATTATATTACGAAGGATGCGTATGATGAGGGCCATCAGCTGGTGGAAGGCATCGAACATGACTATGTGAATCAAATGAAAGATAAATACAGAACCGTGTTTTGGAAGGACGCCTTCCCGCTATCCGCATTATTGGAAATGGAAGGCTCTGTCCCGATCGAAAATGGGTACAGCATCGACCGATTTGAATGTTATAGCAACAAAATCGAAAAGGTCATTCATCCAAAAGAATATAAACTATCCGTGATTGTCCCTGTCTACAATAATGGGGACCACTTGCTGAACAAATGTTTTTTGAGCTTAAAGAGAAGCACTTTGTTTGATGAGATGGAAATTGTCATGGTGGATGACGGTTCGACGGACGGGTATACGTCCGGAATCGTGAAAAGAATTGCCAATAAACATGCCAATGTAAAAACCTTTTTCTTTGAAGATGGAGGCAGCGGAAGTGCGTCGCGCCCGAGAAATAAAGGGGCTGAGTTGTCCACGGCGGATTATATTGCGTATCTTGATCCGGATAATGAAGCGATTCATGACGGATATTTTCATCTATATAAAGAAGTGCAAGGCGGGAGCTATGATATGGCTGTCGGCAACATGGTCCGCTTGGCTCATGATGAGATGCTGTTTGACTATTATCAGACAGCCATTCAATATAATGGAAGCAGCGTGATCACTGGGAATGTGCATCAATATTTAAGCGACAGCCAATTTAAGGCGATGAGCATTCAAGCCTTAATTGTAAGGAAAGAGGTCATCGTAAACAATGGCCTGGAAATGGTCGTCGGTGCCGCAGGACAGGATACCCTCTTCTTTCACGAGCTGCTATTAAACGCTCGCCGGACAAAAGTGATTGATTTGCCGATACACATTTATTATGCTGCTGTTTCGGGATCCACTGTGAACACCGTGACGAAACGCTTTTTTGAAAAATATTACCTACTGGAAAATGCGAGAAAGGAATTCCTTGCAAAACATGGTTTACTCAAGGAATACATGGAGAAACGATTTAACTATTACTTTAAAAATTGGTACTTGAATAAATTAAAAAATGTTAGAGAAGAAGAGGCCTTCGCAGCGGTGATGGTCCTAGAGAAAATTTTTGCGCTATACCAGGATCACCTGGTTCATGAGGATGAGGAGCTTGCGAAATTTAAAAGCATTCTGATGGAACAGGATTATGAGCAAATTTTGAATGAGTTTGTTGAAGACCATCAAAAAGCAATGGTATCCTGAGAGAACTGATTTTTTAAAAGAGCCTGTTCATCAAGTGCGGAGTATGGAACATATTTCATTGACATAAAACAAGGGACTGATCATTGTTGAAGAATAAAATCAAAGTCATGGCGATTTTTGGAACAAGACCTGAAGCCATCAAGATGGCTCCGCTTATATTGGAATTGAAGAGGAGGCCGGATGATTTCGAAACGATCGTGACCGTAACGGCCCAGCATCGGCAAATGCTGGATCAAGTACTGAACATATTTGGTATTCAACCGGACTATGACTTGAACATTATGAAGGACAGGCAAACTCTTGCAGGGGTGACAACGGCTGCGCTTACGGGTTTGGATGAGGTCATGAAAAAAACTCAGCCTAATATTGTGCTGGTGCATGGCGATACAACGACCACTTTTGCGGCCAGTTTGGCTGCTTTTTACAATCAGATTCCAGTTGGCCATGTAGAAGCTGGATTAAGGACCTGGAATAAATATTCCCCGTTTCCGGAAGAAATGAACCGCCAGCTGACAGGCGTGATGGCTGACCTGCATTTCTCTCCGACCCAACAATCCGCCAACCATTTACTGGAAGAGGGCAAAAAGGAAGAGACGATTTTTATTACCGGGAATACGGCCATAGATGCCCTAAAAACAACAGTAAGGGATGAATATACGCACCCCGTGCTTGAAAAAGTCGGGGAAGACCGTCTCATTCTGTTAACGGCGCACCGGCGGGAAAATCTGGGGGAGCCCATGAGAAATATATTCCGGGCCGTTAAGCGTCTGGCAGAGGACCATCCTGACATACAAGTGGTCTATCCTGTTCACTTAAACCCTGCAGTGCGGGAGACTGCGCATGAGATTTTGGGAAACGATCCGAGAATTCATTTAATCGAACCGCTGGATGTGATTGATTTTCACAACTTTGCGAACAAGGCCTATCTGATCCTCAGTGACTCCGGCGGGGTACAAGAAGAAGCCCCGTCATTGGGAGTTCCTGTCCTAGTATTAAGGGACACGACGGAGCGTCCAGAAGGAATCGAAGCGGGGACTTTGAAACTAACCGGACTTCAAGAGGAAACGATCTATCAATTGGCAAACGAACTATTAACAGATCCATCAGCCCATGAAAAAATGGCCAAAGCGGCCAATCCATACGGAGATGGAGAAGCCTCAAGACGCATTGCGGAAGCAATTCGCTGTTACTTTAACTAGGGATAGGCTGTTGCCTAATGTCGTTGGTAAACCGGTCTTTCGAAATACTGTCCAGGAATTTAAAATACTGTCTGGGGATCCGAAATACTGTCTAGAAGTTTCAAATACTGTCCAGGGATTTCAAATACTGGCCGAGAATCCCAAATACTGTCCGGGAATTTCAAATACTGTCTGGTTTTTTCGAAATACTGTCCGAGAATCTAAAATACTGTCTGGAAATTTCAAATACAGTCCAGAATTTTAAAATACTGTCTAGAAACTTCAAATACAGTCCGAGGATCCGAAATACTGTCCAGAAATCTCAAATACTGTCCGGGAATCCGAAACACTGTCCAGAAATCTCAAATACTGTCCGGGAATCCGAAACACTGTCCAGAAATCTCAAATACTGTCTGAGAATCCAAAACACTGTCCAAGATTCTAAAATACTATCTGAAACCAGGGAATTCTACTGCACCTGTTTCAAAATCACTCTCTGTAAAGCGCATCTCTCTTGTTCAAGCTATATAAGTTAATGATGTCCAAAGATTCAAGTGACAACTTTCTAGTAGTATGTTAATCTGGAAAAAATGAACAATTTATCCACTGGAGGTGCCTTTGAAAAGGCTGAGATCAAAGTGATTGACTTTGGGACTCCTAGAACCTGATCCAGCTTGTACTGGCGGAGGGAAGTGGCAAAACGTAAATCAATTGTATGTTTTATGCACTGTTTACTTGAAGCGCTGCTTTCTTCTATGAGAGCGGCGTTTTTTATTTCCTAAGTTTACAGGTTCGCACTGTTGTTCAATTGCATCGGCATTTTAACTTCATTCAGGAGAAGCTCCCTGTCAATTGGTATTCCATTCAGTAGGGCGAACGGCTGAATAAAGTTGAAGTCTCTCGCGGATGCCACGAATTTTCAGAAAGACTTTATCGAGTTAAGCTCGATAAAGTCTTGGCGCAAATACGAGGAGTGGAGATATTGAAAACATATGACCATATTATTATAGGCGGCGGTGTAATTGGCTGTTCTATTGCCTATCGGTTGGCTAAGGAAGGCTTAAGTGTGGCTATATTTGATGCAGGTAAAGCCGGGCGGGCTTCTATGGCAGCAGGCGGTATGCTGGGAGCGCAAAATGAGTTTGAGCGGGAAAATCCATTGTTAAAAATGGCATTGGAAAGCAGGATGATGTTTCCCGCTCTTCGCGATGAATTGCTTTCAGAAACAGGCATCGACATTGAATTAAGAACGGCTGGCTTAATAAAAACAGCCGCCACTGAGGCGGACCGAGATGATTTGCACCAGCAATTTCAATTTTTATCTAAAAAAGACCCATCCATTCAGTGGCTTGAGCCAGAGGAAGTGCCGGAAGTCGAGCCTTGTATAACGCCCCGAACTGCTGGTGCTATTTTACTGGAAAAAGACCATCAAGTAAAAGCGCCACTGCTCGCCCAAGCTTTTTTAAAAGCAGCGAAGAATGCTGGCGTACATGTATACGAGGAAACAAAAGTTCTGCGCCTTATGATTCAGCAAGGCCAGCTATCTGGAATCGACACTTCGATGGGCCTGTTTCATACAACTCAAGTCATGGTTGCGGCCGGTGCCTGGAGCAGCAGTCTTTTGGACGAAACAGGCTTTTCCCTGCCGGTTATTCCCGTCAAAGGCGAATGTTTATCGATTCGTTTGGCCGGCCCTGCCCCGGTTAAAACTGTTTTTGCTGTTGATGGCTGTTATATTGTCCCAAAGCGAAATAAAGAAATGCTAATCGGAGCAACGTCACTTCCCGGCTCCTTCGATACGTCTGTAACAGTTCGTGGCATTCTCTCTCTTTTGAAGCGGGCTTCCCGCCTGTTGCCCGTGCTTCAAGATGGAGCAGTCGAACGAACCTGGGCCGGTGTGCGTCCTCAAGCGGCTGATCATTTGCCGGTCATGGGCTCTCACCCATTTATCGAGGGTTTGCGTATATGTACCGGACATTACCGAAATGGTATTTTGTTAAGCCCTATTACAGGTATACGAATGAAGGAGTACATTAAAGGCTGCCAAAAGGCGAAAAAGGAGCTCGCCCCTTTTGCACCGGAACGATTCTCTGTATAATGCTATACTTGAATCAAAGGGCTACACATTATTTGGAGGTATGGTAAATGAGTAATAAAGAAAATGTTATTTTAATTGCCTCCGCTCCAAAAGGGTATAGAAAGAAAGTTGTCACCAATCGAATGAATCAAATGAAGCAGGCTCGCGCCAATTTTAAAAATAAACTCGCACATATTAAAAGTTTATCACGAAATATCAAGTAAACTAAGAAACAAATTGACCCACTTTACATTGCTGTAAGGTGGTGGATTTTTATGTTGATCGACAATTGGGGGGGAACTTGAAATAGGTGCCTATCATACTTCAAAGTTTTCGAAAGTGATGCATTTTATGCATAAAATATTTTTCGCTGTTTTATAAGCTTGCAACTGCTCTCATACACCAACACTTGCTCCATCATAGACAAGTGTCATATTGCGTTTAGCTAGTTCTATTCCAAGGTTTTTATATAGACCTTATGCTCCGTTACTGGAACCTCAAAAAAAATCTCCCCCTAGCGAAATCTTGAGGATCTTTGGCATCCTGCAGCTCTCCTTCGTCCTCATCAGGAGCTTAAAATTTTTTTATGGCTGAAAAACATACTTATTAACAGGTTTTTGTAGATCAGTAGCCTTAAAATATCTTTATAGCGAAATCAGCGTTACACATACAAAAAACCAATACTTTGTTAAACTTATACCAACTGGAATTTTAGGAGTGAGGAAAATGGATGTCAATGAATTTCAACGATGGGTAAACGATTATTATGAGAATAGGGGCTGGTCTGAATTAGATATTTTCATTCGAATCGGCTTTTTAGCAGAAGAAACGGGAGAAGTAGCCCGGGCTATAAGAGCTCTTGAAATTGGTAGGGATCGGCCAGACGAGGCAACTGAATCATTCGAGGAGAATAGACAGGGGTTGGTAGAGGAGTTAGGGGATGTACTAGGTAACGTAATGGTGATTGCGAATAAATATAACATCTCTTTAGAAGAAGTCTTTCATTCTCATAAGATGAAGCTCTTAAAGCGTTACAAATCTTTAAACAAGAAAGCCTCGCCTATGAATAGGCGGGGATGAATTGTCCTTCTGCATACCTTTATAGTATGATAGATACAAAAACAATCATAACCATTTTGTTTGGATACCAAAGTACAGAAATCGAATATTGAACCATGGTACGATTAAACAGTACATTGAGCAACAAAACAGGAGGTGAAATCGATGCAATTAACCATTGTACTAGAGCTTCTTCAACCTACAAAAAGAAAA
>JAABNQ010000088.1 GCA_009928435.1 Bacillus sp. HF117_J1_D | reverse complement strand
GGTAGTGAGGGGCTTCCCCTTGTGAGAGCAGGACGTCGCCGGGCAATGAAAAAAAACGTGGAGTCAATCGACTTCATGTTTTTTTGTGGAGATAAGATTGTATTTCCTTAGCGAGTTTCTTGCTTTTCTCAGCCAGTTTCATTATAATAATCAAGACAGTTCAATTTTATCTTTTATCGTCGCGGGGTGGAGCAGTCCGGCAGCTCGTCGGGCTCATAACCCGAAGGTCGCAGGTTCAAATCCTGCCCCCGCAATTACCTTCTTATTTAATAAAATAAACAAACTTAACCTTAGGGGAGGTAGAGGAGCCTAAGGTTTTTTTGTATAATCAATTAAGGAGTCTTTTATGAAGACGTATGAAATATTTTCAAGTAATTCAGAAGAAACCTTGGAGATTGCTCGTCGGTTAGGAAAATTATTGGAACCGTCGGATGTTTTACTTCTCGAGGGTGATCTTGGTGCGGGAAAAACAACTTTTACTAAAGGGTTGGCTTCCGGTCTTGGAATAAAGAGAAATGTAAACAGCCCGACTTTTACAATTATTAAAGAGTATCAAGGTCGGATTCCGTTATATCATATGGACGTATATCGTTTGGAAGATTCGTTCGAAGATCTGGGGTTTGACGAGTATTTTTATGGTGATGGTGTAACTGTGGTGGAGTGGGCGCAATTTATTGAGGATCAGTTGCCGCAAAGCCATCTGTCTTTATACATTTATCATGTAGACCAGAACCGTAGACGTATTGTTTTTAAACCAACTGGGACAAGGTATGAAGTTTTATGTAAGGAGTTTTTTGATGAAAATCCTGGCAATTGATACGTCCAATGACGTGCTTGGTATTGGTCTTGTAGATGAGACGAAAGTCATTGGTGAATATATAACAAATTTGAAGAAAAATCACAGTATCCGCGTTATGCCTGCCATTGAACGCCTTCTTGCTGACTGTGAAACAAAACCATCTGAATTAGATAAAATTGTTGTGGCGGGTGGGCCAGGGTCGTATACCGGCGTCCGGATTGGTGTTACGATTGCGAAAACGATGGCTTGGAGTCTAGGAATTCCACTATCCAGTGTCTCAAGCTTGGCGGTTTTGGCAGCTTCGGGACGGTATTTTCCAGGGCTAATTTCACCTCTTTTTGATGCAAGGCGCGGATTAATTTATACAGGTCTTTATCGGGTTGAGGGACAAGATCCTATTATGATAAAAGAAGATCAGAACATACCTGCAGTGGAATGGGCAGAGATATTAAGGGAGACTGGTGAATCTGTTTTATTTGTTGGCAATGATATTGGCATTCACAGTGAGACTTTCCGTTCTACACTTGGGGAAAAAGCTCATTTTGTCACAGTTGGAGGATTCAATCCCAGGCCAGGTGAGCTTGGTTTGTTAGGGATTAACCGGCCTGAAGAAAATATTCATGCGTTTACTCCAAATTATATCCGGCTAGTAGAAGCTGAGGCTAAATGGCTGGAGAGACAGGGGAAAAAGACCAATGATTGATCGCAGCACGGAAATAATTAGAAATATATCGTTTCGTCTTGCTACATTGGAGGATATTCAAAAACTCTATCATATAGAGAGCCGTTCATTTTCAACTCCGTGGCCTGAGGAAGCTTTTCATAATGATATTGCCCATAATCGTTTTGCTTCTTATGTGTTTATAGAGGTAAATGGTGTACAAGCAGGTTACTGCGGCGTTTGGCTCATATTGGATGAGGCGCACATAACAAACATAGCTATTCTTCCTGAATTTCGTGGACACAAGCTTGGAGAAAAGCTACTGTGCAAAGTTATGAGTTTGGCCAAGGAAGCCGGAGGAAAAACAATGTCACTAGAGGTTCGTGTCAGCAATCTAATTGCAAAATCTTTATATAAAAAGCTAGGATTCCAAGAAGGTGGCATTAGAAGAGGTTATTATACTGATAACAAGGAAGATGCGCTGGTTATGTGGGTGAATTTATGAGTAAGAAAGAATTAATTATATTGGGAATTGAGACAAGCTGCGATGAAACGGCAGCTTCCGTAGTAAAAAATGGAACGGAGATTCTTTCAAATGTGGTGGCATCTCAGATTGAGAGCCATCGCAGGTTCGGGGGTGTTGTTCCTGAGCTTGCATCAAGGCATCATGTAGAGCAGATTACGATTGTCATTGAGGAAGCGATTAAAGAAGCGAACATCACTTTTGATGATATTGATGCGATTGCTGTTACAGAAGGACCTGGGTTAGTTGGTGCCCTTCTTGTTGGAGTTAATGCAGCGAAAGCCTTGGCATTCAGTTTGAATAAACCGCTTGTCGGGGTTCATCACATCGCCGGTCACATATATGCCAACAGGCTGGTCACCGATTTTACATTCCCTTTATTGGCGCTTGTCGTTTCAGGCGGTCATACAGAACTGATTTATATGGAAAAAGACGGTGCTTTTCAAGTGATTGGCGAGACGCTGGATGATGCTGCGGGGGAAGCCTATGATAAGGTGGCGCGAACCTTGAATTTACCTTATCCTGGTGGTCCGTATATTGATAGACTTGCTCAGGAGGGAGCTCCTAATATTCAGTTGCCAAGAGCTTGGCTTGAAGAAGGTTCTTATGATTTTAGCTTTAGTGGATTGAAATCAGCAGTTATCAACACTTTGCACAATGCGGAACAGCGCGGAGAAAAGATATCCCCAGAGGATTTGGCTACTAGCTTCCAAGCAAGTGTTGTTGAGGTTTTAACGGCAAAAACAGTTCGAGCAGCCAAAGAATACGGTGTAAAACAGGTGCTTCTAGCTGGTGGAGTCGCGGCCAATAAGGGACTGCGTACTTCCTTGAAGAAAGCTTTCAGCGAGTTAAATGAAGTTGAGCTTATCATCCCTCCGCTTTACTTATGCACAGATAATGCTGCTATGATTGGTGCGGCAGGAAGCATGCTGTTTGAGGCTGGAAAAAGGGGAAAGCTTGATATGAATGCGAATCCTGGATTGGATATAGAGAACTTTTAACTCCATTCAGCAGAAGCCCACTATTTCTGTAAGTGGTGAGATGAAAGCGGAAGGTATTCTAATTAGTGGGGGGCAAACTCCGTCTGAATGAAGTTCCGGTGGATACCCCAGATTTTATCGAGCGTAACTCGATAAAGTCTGGGTGTATTTGATTAAGGCAGGTGGCTGGGTCCCACCTGCCTTTTTATATATGAAGTCTTGCAGTGATTTTTCTGTATAAATGTGCATAATTATGTTCGACTTTTAAGAATTTGTGGAAATGTGAATAATAAATAATGAATATTAGAAGTTATGCATAATTAATCCACAAACCTGTGGAAAATGTGGATTAATCAACAAGTGTTTGTGGGTAATGTGGATATGTTTGTTCATAACTGATAAATATAGAGATGAGTTTGTGAGTAAATCTGTGGATAATATGTTTGCATTTTGGGGTTTTCGAGGTAGATGAGTGAAAAAACAGGCCCGCACACGCAGGGCCTGTTTAAGAATCCATTTCTTCCGAGAGCTCAGTCCATTCTCCCATAAGCTGATCGACTTCTTCCTTCAGCTTTTCAACTTCCAAATGAATGGCTAGCGATTGCTCATGGTTTTCATATATATCAGGCTGGCAGAGCAGCTCTTCTTTTTCTGCTAACTGGGATTCTAGCTGCTCGACGCGTTCCTCAATTTCAGAGATTCTTCGTTTTCGCTGCCTCTCCAGTTTCCTCAGTTCTTTTTCTTGCACATACGAATTTTTATCCACAGTTTTTGAAACAGCGTTGCTTTTTTCTCCTGTTTGTTCTCGTGCTAATCTTTCAAGCTCGCTCATTTCTTCTTTTTTCTCAAGAAAATAATCATAATCCCCAAGGTATTCCACAGTTCCGTTTTCTGAGAGCTCAACAACCTTTGTCGCAATTCTGTTGATAAAATAGCGGTCATGGGAAACGAATAAAATGGTCCCCGGGTAATCCACAAGCGAGTTCTCCAACACTTCTTTGCTGTCTAGATCCAAGTGGTTCGTCGGCTCGTCCAGTATGAGCAGATTGGCCTTTTGAAGCATCAAAATAGCTAAAGCAAGGCGCGCCTTTTCACCGCCGCTTAATGAAGAAACAGTTTTCAATACGTCGTCACCACTGAATAAAAAGTTCCCTAGTACGGTTCGAATGTCTTTTTCACTAGTCAACGGATAGTGATCCCACAACTCCTGCAGTACCGTTTTGTTAGATGATAAATCAGCCTGTTCCTGGTCGTAATAGCCCATCAGCACATTGGACCCGTACTTCATTTCACCTGATATAAGCGGCAGCTTTTTAATGATTGTTTTCAACAAAGTGGATTTTCCGATTCCATTAGGTCCCACAAGGGCAATGCTGTCACCGCGTGTGAGAGAAAGTTCAATGTTTTTAGCCAAGGGATTTCCGTCATATCCAACAGTCCCGTCAACAAGTGAAAAAACGTCATTTCCAGTTTGCTTCTCGATTGAAAAAGAGAAGTCTGCAGACTTTTCATCACCGGCAGGTCTGTCCATGATTCTCATTTTTTCCAGTTGTTTACGCCGGCTTTGTGCACGCTTAGTTGTTGATGCTCTTGCCAAATTTCGTTGGATAAAATCCTCGAGCTTCGCTATTTCTCCCTGCTGCTTTTCAAAAAGCTTCATGTTCCGCTCATATCTTTCAGCTTTCTGTTCTAAATATTTGCTGTAGTTTCCGTGAAAAATAGAAATTTCATGTCTAGATAGTTCGTATACTTGTGTTACGATTTGATCTAGAAAATAACGGTCATGTGAAACGAGGAGAAGCGCACCTGAATAGTTCTGCAAATATTTTTCAAGCCATGCCATAGTTTCTATATCTAAATGGTTTGTAGGCTCATCCAAAATGAGCAGATCAGGTTTCGTTAGAAGAAGTTTGGCTAATGCTAAACGTGTTTTCTGCCCGCCACTAAGTGTCGAGATATGAGTGTGATGATCCTTTTCAAAAAATCTAAACCCATGGAGAACAGAGCGGATATCAGATTCATATTGATACCCACCAATTTCTTTGAATTCCTCCTGAAGACGATCATATTCAGATAATAATTTTTCATAGGCACCTTCTAGCTGATCATTGTCAGGATCCGCCATCTTTTGTTCAATGAAGCGAAGTTTTTGTTCCGTTTCCCTCACATCATCGAATACGCAAAGCATCTCTTCCCATATTGTCAAGTTTGATTCCAAACCTGTATGCTGCGATAAATAGCCGATCGTTACATCTTTCGGCTTAATCATCTGCCCTGAATCATAGGATAATTCGCCAGCGATGATTTTGAGTAAAGTGGATTTTCCTGCACCGTTTCTGCCCACAAGCGCGGTCCGATCCCTATCATGAAGCTCAAGCTTTATGTTTGATAAAATCAGATCGGCACCAAAGTATTTGTCGATCTGCTGTACCTGTAACAATTGCATGATTTTACACCTCTAATCATAGACAGTGTACCATTTTTTCAGTTTTTGACAATCAACAAACTGTCACTCGAGTTGGTCAGCGCGGGCAAACAAGACAATTCCCGAGGAGGCAGTGCTCTAGCTATCAGAGGGAAGCGGCTGGATCCTTGCGTGGATAGGGGTGCGCCGCATCCTGTGGTAGCACTTCCTGTACGTCGCAGCTGGACAAAGAAAAAGCTTCTTTTGACTAAAACTTTCCATAACAAGTTATATTTTCGTCACTAACGAGAAAGGACAGGCTTGCCAAAATAGTGTATGATGGATGAGAGGTGTTGAGCTTGAATAAACTGACTCATTTTAATGAACAAGGTAGGGCTCAAATGGTAGATGTAAGCGGAAAACCTGAGACAGTCCGCACAGCCACCGCCCAATCAAGTATTGAAGTAAACAACACGATTTATGAACATATTAACCAAAATAAGGTAAAAAAAGGGGATGTTTTGGCAGTCGCTCAGGTTGCTGGTATTATGGCGGCTAAAAAGACATGGGATATCATTCCGATGTGCCACCCGATTCCTTTAAAAGGCATTAATTTTTCTTTTCAATGGCAGGATGGTGAAGCTGATCAAAAGCAGCTTATTATCCAGGCTTCTGTGAAAACAATCGGAAATACTGGTGTTGAAATGGAAGCATTGACAGCCGTTTCTGCTGCAGCGCTGACGGTTTACGATATGTGTAAGTCTATTGACAAAGGAATGGTGATTGGACCAACTTTTTTAATAGAGAAGTCAGGTGGGGTATCCAGTAAAGATTATCGTCGCTAGGTTCGTTTTTGGGTTTCTTGCCGGCAGCTGGCTGACTGGCATTTCGCATATAAATCATTGGCATCTAGTTCTTGGGGGATTGGATAATGAACGAAGAAACGACAAAAATACCACAGGCAACCGCCAAACGGCTGCCGCTTTACTACAGGTTTTTGAAAAATTTACATGCTTCGGGAAAACAAAGGGTTTCGTCCGCTGAGCTGAGTGAAGCGGTCAAGGTTGACTCCGCCACAATTCGCAGGGATTTTTCTTATTTTGGGGCACTTGGAAAAAAGGGATATGGGTATAATGTAAACTATCTGCTTACTTTTTTCCGAAAAACGTTGGATCAGGATGAACTTGCAAAAGTTGCTTTAATTGGCGTTGGAAATTTGGGAACGGCTTTTTTACATTATAATTTTTTAAAGAACAATAATACAAAGATTGAAATGGCTTTTGATGTGGATAAAGAAAAGGTCGGTAAAGAAATTTGCGGTGTCAAAATTTATGATATGGATGAATTGGAAGAGAGGCTTAAACAGGAAGAGATAACGGTTGCGATTTTGACTGTTCCTGCAAGCGCCGCCCAGACGATTACGGACCGAATTAAACAGGCAAATGTGAAAGGGATTTTAAACTTTACCCCTGCGCGACTCAATGTCCCGTCTTCTATTCGAGTCCATCATATTGATTTGGCAGTTGAGCTCCAGTCGCTCATTTATTTCTTGAAAAATTATCCTAATGAGGACACGGAAAATTCACAGGATAAAAAGAATTTAAATGGCTAATTAAACCGGTTTCCGTTAAAATAATAGTATGAGGAGGTGAGCCCCATGGGTATAGGTCCAGGAAGTTTTATTATTATCGCACTTGTAGCTCTATTGATTTTTGGTCCAAAGAAGTTACCGGAACTAGGTAAAGCAGCGGGAAGCACGTTGCGTGAATTTAAGAATGCAACTAAAGGGCTGGCAGACGACGATGAAAAGGAACAGAAGAAAGACTCCGAAAAGTGATAGGATGAACGACATGAATCAGAAGGATATGACGATTCTTGATCATATAGAAGAATTAAGAAAACGGCTGATGGTTATAGTCGTTTTCTTTGTGCTGGCGGTTGTTGTCAGCTTTTTTTTATCACAGCCACTTATTAAATGGCTTCAACATGCAAGTGTTGCACAGGAAATAACAATGAACGCCTTTCGGGTGACCGATCCGTTTAAGGTGTTCATGCAAATGGCGTTTGTGCTGGCATTTATTATAACCTCGCCGGTTATTTTATATCAGGTGTGGGCGTTTATCAGCCCTGGATTATTGGAGAAGGAACGGAGAGTGACGCTCGGTTATATTCCTGTTTCCGTTACTTTATTTTTAGTAGGACTCCTGTTTTCATACTTTGTTCTTTTTCCGTTTGTCATTCGTTTCATGATGAGTTTATCGGGGAATATGGAGATTCAGACAACAATTGGAATCAATGAGTATTTCCATTTCCTATTTCAGATTACGATCCCGTTTGGTGTGCTTTTTCAATTACCTGTTGTGATGTTATTCTTGACGCGGCTCGGAATTGTAACGCCGGCCTTATTGAGGAACATCCGTAAATATGCCTATTTTATTTTAATCGTGGTAGCGGCATTTATTACGCCGCCGGATATCATCTCGCATATGATGGTCACTGTGCCTCTGCTTCTTCTTTATGAAATTAGTATATGGATTTCAAAAATAGGCTATAAAAAGGCGCAGGCTGCGGAAGCGGAGCATGAGCGCACATTAACTGAACAGCAATAACAATACCGTTTGCTTCATTCCAAAAGCGTTTTTGAGAATCGCTATGCTATTAATTCTTAGTAGGAGAAGGAAAAAAGGTGATTGAGAAACGTGTCCATGCAGTTCTCCGATTTGTCGGGCTAGAAGATAAGGCGATTATTACTCCGGCCAATGTTGTCGATGAAAAAAATCAGGTGAAAGGAAACCGAGAGAGGTTGTCCTTCACCTGATTTTATTTTGGTATAGGAAATGACAAAAATCTATGCTTGTGTATAACTTGTTTATCAGATTATGCTGCGTCCAGCTCCAGCGCCTATCGACTA
>JAABNQ010000087.1 GCA_009928435.1 Bacillus sp. HF117_J1_D | reverse complement strand
GCGGCGTGTCAGGGACTTTCACCCTTAAGAACGATGCGCTGCCAAGCGCACAAAACCCATCCGCTTTAATCACGAATGGGTTTGTCGTTTCTTAGTCAATACCGCGCACCTTCCTTCGACAGTGCTTCATCTGCGTTACTCAAGCAGTTAGCTCGACCCAGGCTGCCCCGCGGCACATGAGAGGTTCCACTTAATGCTGCTTCCTTCCGGACCTGACATGATTCATGGGTTCCCATTGCGCAGGACCCGGGTGTCTACACCACTTACTTGAGGCAGACCAGACAAAACAGTAGCCTCTGGAAGGGATTCAACCCCGCTGGAGCGGATTTCGGGTACAGGGATCCGCTACTTCCCCGTCTAGCGCGGCATATCCCATTTTACTACTTTTTCTCTAAAAAATCAATGTGCGTTTTATTTAAAAATCCCACCGCTATAAAGAGTGTTTAAAAGTTCATTAGCCTTTTCTGTACATAACATTCAAATACTCCGTCCGCTGCCTATCCCTTTTTCTTTTTTCGGCGAATGGATCGAAAAAAATCACTCAGGAGTTGTCCACATTCTTCTCCCAAAACTCCACTGATCACTTCACTTTGGTGATTGAACTGTTCATCCGTCAGTAAATTCATTAATGTTCCGGCACACCCAGCCTTCGGATCAGCTGCTCCGTACACAACCTTTTTGACCCTGGATAAAATGATCGCTCCGCTGCACATCGGGCAAGGCTCCAATGTCACATATAATTCGGCCTCTTCTAGCCTCCAAGTTCCCAATTTTTTACAGGCCTTTTCAATAGCCAGCAATTCTGCATGCGCAACAGCATTTTGATCTGTCTCCCGTCTGTTATGGGCAGCTGCAACTACTTCATCATTGAGTACAATGACTGCCCCAATGGGAACTTCCTGCATCTCTTCAGCTTTCTTTGCTTCTGCGATTGCTAATCGCATATACTTTTCTTCTCTTTCCATTTGTATCACCTAAGTGTATCTGATTTTGAAAATATTGATTGGTCTTTTATTTTTACATAATACATACAATGGGACAAGGTGAATTATATGTCTTTGAATAGTTATAAGGAGGAAAAAAATGCAGATTCATGTCGTCGAGCCCAATGAGACATTGAACTCAATTGCCTCTCGTTATAATATCTCTCCTGCCATTATTGCCGAAGCCAATCAACTTCCCAATCGAGATCAGTTGGTTGTGGGGCAGGCATTGGTCATTCCTATTTTAGGCAGTTTTTACTGGGTACAGCCTGGTGATAGTCTATGGACCATAGCCCAAAAATTTGGGATATCCTACCAGGAATTGGCACGAATTAACGGTATTCATGTAAACCAGCCCATTCAAGTAGGACTGCGACTCTACATTCCACAAAGAGCAAAAAGAGAAGGAGAGTTTTTAGCCTATGTGGAACCAAGGCGGGTTGGAGAAGTATCACCACAGCTTGAATCCAGCGCAAGGGAAGCAGCTCCCTATTTAACTTATCTGGCCCCCTTTTCTTATTTTCCAAAACGGGATGGCTCACTAGATCCCCCGAATCTGAACAAATTTCCGGACATAGCAAAAGCAAACAATACATTTCTTGCTATGGTACTAGCTAATCAGGAGAATGGGCAGTTTAATACGGAATTAGTCCATATTCTCCTTACTGACGAAAAGGTTCAAACAACATGTTTAAATCATATACTTGCTGAAGCGAAACGGGTCGGATTTACAGATATTCATTTTGATTTCGAAAGAATAGCCGGCGAAGACAGAGAGGCATATAATAACTTTCTGCGAAGAGCCAGAGATCTCTTTCATCGAGAAGGATTTATTATTTCAACTGCTCTGGCTCCAAAAACAAGTGCAACACAAAAAGGTGAGTGGTATGAAGGTCATGATTATAAAGCGCATGGAGAAATTGTTGACTATACCTTGATCATGACCTATGAATGGGGATACAGCGGCGGCCCCGCCATGGCTGTATCTCCGATTAACTCTGTCAGAGACGTGCTGGAATACGCTATTACTGAAATCCCGCCTGAAAAGATCATGATGGGGCAAAACCTATATGGGTACGATTGGACTCTTCCTTTTGTCCAAGGGACAACAGCAACGGCCGTCAGCCCTCAAAGGGCCATACAAATCGCCGCTGAAAACAACGCTGCCATCGAATACGATACAAAAGCACAAGCACCATTTTTCCATTATACTGACCAAGACGGGAAAGAACATGAGGTTTGGTTTGAAGATGCACGGTCCATACAAGCCAAATTTGACTTGGTCAAGGAGTTGGGGATTCGCGGTGTCGGCTATTGGAAGCTTGGACTTCCTTTCCCGCAAAACTGGCTGTTGATAACGGATAATTTTAATGTAAAAAAAAACAACTAAGGTAATAAGTAGAAGACGCATTTTGATGAGAGCACTACAGCAAAGCGACTCCTAAAACTGGAGTCGCTTCTTGTAACATCGAAATAATTGTAAAGAGCTCCGATCTTTCAAAAACAAGGATGATCCTGCGAATACTATTTCCCCTTACCCAATTACTTCTTTATTTCCCATATACGGTCGAAGCACTTCCGGAATTTCCACCGTGCCGTCTTCACGCTGATAATTTTCTAAAATAGCGGCAACTGTTCTTCCCACTGCCAACCCAGACCCGTTCAGCGTATGCACATGCTGCGGCTTGGCCTTCGGTTCAGTACGGAAACGAATATTTGCCCGTCTTGCCTGGAATGCCTCAAAGTTTGAGCAAGAAGAAATCTCTCGGTACGTGTTGTAGCTTGGAATCCAAACTTCCAGGTCATACTTTTTGGCTGCCGTAAAACCAAGGTCTCCTGTACACATGCTCATTACACGATATGGCAGTTTTAGAAGCTGGAGCACTTTTTCAGCATGACCGGTCAATTTCTCCAGTTCGTCGTAGGAATCCTCCGGTTTAACAAATTTCACTAGCTCCACCTTATTAAACTGATGCTGGCGGATCAATCCCCGAGTATCACGGCCCGCAGATCCTGCTTCTGAACGGAAACAAGCGCTGTAGGCAGCATAATTTAAAGGCAACTGTGAACCATCAAGAATCTCATCCCGATGATAATTAGTTACTGGGACTTCTGCGGTCGGAATCAGGAAAAAATCCTCGCTGTCAATATGAAACGCATCCTCTGCAAATTTCGGAAGCTGGCCGGTTCCCGTCATACTGGCGCGGTTCACCAAGTAAGGCGGAAGCATCTCCTCATAGCCATGCTCTTCCACATGTAGATCGAGCATAAAATTGATAAGCGCTCGCTCCAGCCGGGATCCCAGTCCCTTATAAAATACGAAGCGGCTTCCTGTTGCTTTTGCAGCTCTTTCAAAGTCCAAAATGTCCAAATCTGACGCTAGATCCCAATGTGGCTTCGGTTCGAATGAAAACTCGCTTACCTCGCCCCACTTTCGGATTTCCACGTTATCGTCTTCCGTTTCTCCAACCGGAACACTTTCATGCGGTATGTTGGGAATGGACATAAGGATTCTTTCTAGTTCATCTTCCACCTCACGAAGCTCTCCATCCATCTGTTTGATCTGCTGTCCTACTTCTCTCATTTCGACAATCAAATCATCCGTGCTCTGCTTCTCTTTTTTCAACTGAGCGATTTTTTCGGAAACTTCATTCCTTTTGCTTTTCAATTGCTCTGCCTGAACAATGATTCCCCTACGCTTTTGGTCCAATTCCTCAAATCTGTCTAAATCCCCCAAATCTTCGCCGCGATGCTGCAGCTTCTTTTTCACTTCCTCTAAATTTCCACGAAGTAATCTTATCTCCAACATGACAACAACCTCCCAATTATTGTTAAAAACAAAAAAACTCCCAATCCCCAAAAGGGACGAGAGTTTACCCGCGTTGCCACCCATATTGAAAGCAAATTGCTTTCCTCTTTATTGGATAACGGGTGTGACCCGAAAATGCTTACTAGCCATTGCATTCGGCATTTTGCTCAAGGAGGGATTCGCGGGCTACGTTACCGATTCTCACCAACCATCGGCTCTCTGAAAGACGCGTCACCTGCTACTATTTCCTTTCTACACGTTCGCTCATATCAATTTTCTGATACTATACTATATCCACTATATAAATGCAAATTTTTTATAAAACTTACATCAAAATCAGAACCAGCCTTTAACAGCCTTGGCAGCACTGTTCCATACATCCCCAATAAAACCGCCAATACTTCTCATGGATAGGACAAACCAATTTGCCTTCTCCACTTTTTCCACTGTTACCATATTAGCAGAAGCGGGCTTGCTAATATATCCATCGTCATGCTCACCCTCATATTTTAATTCAAGGGTTCCAATTTTTTCACCTTTTTTCACAGGTGCAGTCAATTGCCCATCCTTATTTAAAAGCTTTTTATTCACTTTGAATTCAGGCTTATACGACTTTTCTTCCCCATTCCTTATAATAACCTGGATCGGAGCGTCTGATTGAATAGCAACCTTCTTTTCTTTGCCGTTAATGACAGAGAGGGACTCATGACCTTTTACTTTATAATCATCTGGGTAGAGTTCTTTCATTGAAAAATTGTTAAATGCATAGTCCAACATTTTCTTTGTTTCCACAAAGCGAGACTCGTATGCACCTTTCCCAGATTTATCCTTGGCATTCATGACAACAGTTATAACCCGCATATCGTTTCTCTTGGCCGTACCTGTAAAACAATAGCCTGCAAAGTCAGTTGTACCTGTTTTTAGACCATCAACACCTTCATAAGTAAAAATAAGGGATGGCAGCATCCAGTTCCAGTTTTTCATTTTTCCAGGCATTCCTGGAAAAGCTTTTTCCGGAATGCTAGTTGTTTCAAGGACTTCTGGATAATCATTCAACAGCTGTGATGCCAATTTTGCCATGGCACGGGCTGACATAATGTTTTCTTCCTCAGCACCCGTTCCTTTAACATGCTTCCCTTTTAAATCCTTATTATTTAAACCAGTTGAATTAACAAATTTATAATTTTCCAGGCCAAGCTCTTTTGCTTTGGCATTCATCAGATCAACGAACTTTTGTTCAGATCCTGCAATGGCCTCAGCAATAGCGATTGTTGCTCCATTTGCCGAATAAATGGCCATGGCTTCATATAATTGCTTGATTGTATATTTTTTTCCTGCCTCAAGCGGAACATTGGATAGATTTGTATCTATCGAAACTTCATGAACATAATCGCTGATTGTCTGTTCTTGATCCCATTTAATTTTCTTATCTTGGATAGCTTCAAACATTAAATACTCGGTCATCATTTTAGACATAGATGCAATTCCGAGTGCAGTATCTTCATTTTTTGCATATAAAATTTTCCCTGTGCTTGCTTCCACAACAATTGCAGCGTCCGCATGAATGTCCAACGCGCTTTCAGCGGAAGCCTTTGCAGGGATGTTTATTGTGGTAATGAGCATGATGACCATGACGAAGAAAGCTATAAACCGTTTATGCGCTTGTTTTTTCAAAAGTAGACCCTCCAAATATTATGTACCCGTTTGTCATTTTATCATAGTTAGTTATGGATGAATAGCTTGTAAATATGTCATTTCCATTACGGGGGAAATTGGAATTATGCCTCTTTTCACAAAAAATGACAGGACTCACTCAGAGTCCTGTCATTTCCACTTGGGCACCAGCCCGCCCTCATTATGATAATGAATAGTTTGGTGCTTCCTTCGTAATCTGCACCTGGTGTGGATGGCTTTCACGTAAACCCGCGCCCGTCATTTTGATAAACTGAGCATTTTCGCGGAAATCGTGAAGACTAGCCGCTCCGCAGTAACCCATTCCAGCGCGAAGACCTCCAGTTAACTGGAATAATGTATCGGCAAGAGGCCCTTTATATGGAACGCGACCTTCTATGCCTTCAGGAACAAATTTCTTTGCATCTTCCTGGAAATAACGGTCTTTTGAACCTTTCTCCATCGCTCCTTCGGAACCCATTCCGCGGTATACCTTAAACCTTCTCCCTTGGAAGATTTCCGTTTCTCCTGGGCTTTCAGATGTTCCAGCAAGCAAGCTTCCAAGCATGACGGCATGCCCACCGGAAGCTAGAGCCTTAACGATATCACCGGAATATTTGATGCCGCCATCCGCGATAATTGTTTTGCCGTGTTTTCTAGCTTCACTAGCACAGTCATAGATGGCAGTTATCTGTGGAACCCCGACGCCTGCAACAACCCTAGTCGTACAAATGGATCCAGGTCCAATTCCAACTTTGACAACATCCGCTCCTGCTTCATACAATTCACGGGTTGCTTCGGCAGTCGCTACATTTCCTGCGATAATATTCAGGTCGGGATACTGTTTCTTAATTTCACGGACAGTTTCGATAACACCTTTAGAATGGCCATGTGCAGTATCTACTACAATTGCATCAACTTGCGATTTTACAAGCTGCTCTATTCTTGTAAATGTATCTTTTGATACTCCGACAGCAGCTGCAACAAGCAGTCTTCCTTTATCATCTTTCGCTGAATGCGGGAATTCAATTACTTTCTCAATATCCTTAATGGTGATCAAGCCCTTTAATACTCCGTCTTCATCAATAAGAGGAAGCTTTTCAATCCGATGCTCCTGCAGAATTTTCTCAGCTTGCTCAAGTGATGTTCCGACGGATGCTGTCACCAAGTTCTCTTTCGTCATAACATCCGTGATTGGTAAGGAATAATCTTGGATAAAACGCATATCCCTGTTGGTAATAATGCCAACCAATTTTCGATCTTCTTCATTATTTACAATGGGCACACCGGAGATTCGGTATTTCGCCATGAGATGTTCGGCATCAAACACTTGATGTTCTGGGGTGAGGAAAAATGGGTCGGTAATAACTCCACTTTCAGAGCGCTTTACCTTGTCCACTTCTTCTGCCTGCCGTTCAATACTCATGTTCTTATGAATGACGCCAATTCCGCCTTGGCGTGCCATGGATATAGCCATAGCAGCTTCCGTTACAGTATCCATGCCAGCACTGACAATAGGAATGTTCAAACGAAGCGTATCAGTCAACTTTACTTTCATATCGACATCTTTTGGCAAAACTTCAGATTTTGCCGGGATTAACAAAACATCATCGAATGTTAAGCCCTCTTTAGCAAACTTAGATTCCCACATTTTTTTATCCCCCTGCCCAAAATATTATTAGTAGGTTATCAATTGGTTAAAATACTGTCAAGGAATACAGTTGATGTTCCATTTTTCAAATTATTTGGAGGGGGTTTTTATGTTGAAACATGGTGAAATATGGCTTAAATTCAGTTATTTTCAATCCGCCTCCACCGTGCAATTTTATTTAAAAAAATGTTATCTACATCTGTGTACTACAGAGGCAGAGAGGAAAAGCTATGATAATTGTTACCCATTCATGTACTATTTAGAACAGGCACAAGCCTACTATAAACAGGCCTACAGCTCCCCTTTTTCCATAAAGCCTGTTCTTCTATTTTACGGCTTCGTACATTTAATCAAGGCTGGGCTGCTTACCATTGATCCATATTATCCTCATTCAACTTCTGTCCTTGCCCATGGAGTGTCGACGAGAAAAAAGAAAAAAAGAAACTACCAATTTTTTCAGGACGAAGTAAAGATACAAAGAAATGGCTTATGTACTCATTTTGCCGAAAAAATGTTCCAATTGAGCCATTTAGAAGGGGAAAAATTCAAAATGGGGGACTTGCTTGTCCTTGTTCCAGAACTGGATGATTTATTTCAATTTATCCATCATAAACGAAATATTATTTTATTCAATAAAATGAACGATAATTGGCACATCCCTATAGAATTAACACATACCTTCCATATGGGTGAAAAGCGATTGAAGCATTTTCTTGAAGAAAAAAATGGCGGAATGATTCATTGGAAAACAGATAAATTGATAATTGATGGGAAGCAATCTGAACTAAATCCCCCTTTTAGATACCATCTTTTTAAAAAGTTATATGGAATTAACGCTTCTCTCGAGCAACTTAGAACTATTCCAGATATCATGGTCCATTACCTATTACTATATAATTTGAGTATGATTGCACGATATGAAACTGAATGGTGGTTTGACCTAATCAAAACAGCAGCGGATGATACATATCCATTTATCCATACCTTCTTGGAAATATCTGAGGTAAAGTGCCCGAAGATGATGTTTCGTTTCTTGATGAAACAGTGCAAGTAGTGGATAGAAGGGCAATTTCCCTTTCCGTTTATCAACTAAGTGCTTATTAAAGAAAAGCGCATGCTAATACTGCACAATTGCCTGAGGAAAAGAATTTTTCCTAAGCAACAAAAAACATGAAGTCAATTGACTCCATGTTTTTTCTCATTGCCCGGCGACGTCCTGCTCTCACAAGGGGAAGCCCCTCACTACCATCGGC
>JAABNQ010000086.1 GCA_009928435.1 Bacillus sp. HF117_J1_D | reverse complement strand
GTCATCGAACTGGCAAGAAAGCGAAGCTTCACTTCCAATTGGTGACGCTTGTTTATAATGCCTCTAGATTGGCAACGGATCGTATTAGAAAGATGAAAGAGCAACATATGTTAGAAGTAGCGTGATATAGAGCATTTTTAGTTAAAAAAAATCATGAAAAACCTTAAGGGGCTACTCTACATTTTTTTAAAAAGAGTACTTATGAAATTGATTCATTTACCTACTTTATTTTATTAAACGCATTTACCACTTTATCGTAAGTATAAACATAGTTTATCACCGAATATATCGTACCTATTCCAGGTATTTTACCACCAAATTTTTTAATCGTTTGCTTAAAGGGCTACGACGTAGGTATATAACTAGCTTTACAAACCTTTAATCCAAGCCCCTCCCCTCATTTAGAAAGAGATTGCGCAACTTCAACAAACTTTTTTATCCCTTCACTTAGTTGTTTTTCATTTGCGTAAGAATAGCTTAAACGTATCCAGGATGATAGTTGTTTTAATGGATCACAAACTTGACCAGGTACAAAGGATACAGATTGTTCGATACTTTTGTTTAATAATAATTCAGTTGGGAGCTCATCTGGAAGCTGCACCCATAAATTAAGGCCGCCTTTTGGACTGGTCCATTTCCAATCTGTCACCGCCAGCTCTTTCTCCATGATTTCCTTCCGGATCTGTAGGGCAATCCGGATTTTCTCCAAGTGCTGCTGCAATCTTAGCGATGAAAAGTAATGGAGAAAAATTTTTTGATTGAGAAGTGGCGAGCCATTATCAGCTAACGATTTTACTGTTAGGAGTGATTTCATTAATGATGATGGACAAATAACAGCCGCAATTCTCAAACCTGGTGAAATATATTTGCAAAAGCTTCGGATATAGATGACTGTCCCAGCAGTATCATATGTGTATATTGGTGGTGGCGGGGCATGATCAAAATATATATCGTGATAGGCATCGTCCTCAATTAATAGACATCGATATTGTTCAGCTAATTTTACTAATTTTTTGCGCTGCTCGACTGAAATAGTATAGCCAGTCGGGTTATGGAAAGTTGGGTTGAGATAAAATAGGAGTGGTTTGTATTGTTTCATATATAATTCAACCTGCTGTAAATCGTAACCATCTGGATGGATATCAACCGTTACTATCTATGCTCCTTGTGCTCTAAAAATATCAATCGCAGCACTATAGCTTGGACGTTCAAATAAAACGACGTCTCTTGGTTTAATAAAAGCTTGGGCGATTAAATGAAGCGCTTGCTGCGAGCCAGAAGTGATGAACAAATCATCTGCATTAAAATGAGTTTTGTACTGGTTGATAAAATATTGAGTGAGTGTTTCACGTAGCTCTACATCACCTTGCACAGTTGAGTAGGTTGCAAGTACTTTTGGATAAAGGTCAAACACTTTTTTCACATAATCTGAAAAAAAATAATTAGGTAAAAGATTGGGATCAATTAGCGCCTGAGAAAACTGGTAGGAAACAGGTGATTGATGGATCTCAGATAAGTGATTTTTTTGTACGTATGCAGAAACAATGGGATTGTCATGATCTAGATATTCAAGATTTTTCGCCACATTTGATTGGACAAAATAGCCTGCTTTATCTTTTACATAAACTTTGTCATGCTGTTTCAACAATTGATAAGCCTTTAATACAGTTAACCGATGAACATTCATTTCAGATGCTAATTGCCGGACGGAGGGAATCTTTTGATGTTCTTTCCATTCTTTTCGTTCAATTCGATGCAGTACGTAATCATATACTTTCTTAAAAAGATAATCTCCATTTTGAAGCACTTTGCTCACATCAATTCCTCCTATTCAAAACGATTGTACCACGATCCAGTCTAATCTGTTCTATCTTTTTCAATCTGTTCTATTGTCTTTCTTTTATGATAGAAAAAGAGGAGGAGTTTTATATGGTGATTATTCATTATTTCTTCATGTGTTTGATTTTTGGAACGACATTTTTAGCGATTAAAATTGGGGTTGATGCAGGAGTGCCTCCGTTTCTATCGGCTGGACTTCGTTTTTTCATTGCTGGTTTGCTGCTATTTAGTTTTATGGTTAGGAGAGAAAAAACGACAATATCGATATTATTTCGGAAAGAGATGTTTTTTACTGGAGTAGGTTTAACCTTTGGGACGTTCGCCACATTATACTGGGCAGAACAATATGTGACATCAGGGGTTGCAGCTGTCTTATCTGCTACAGGTCCAATGATGATCATAGTTATTCAAACATTCATATTGAAGCAAAAAGGAAATTGGAAATCATTCATTGGTTGTGCCGTCGGAGTCATTGGTGTCATGCTCTTAATTTTACCTAGTTTTTCCATTGAAGTGAGTCCCTTCTGGATGGTTGGTTGTTTCGCCATTATATTGGGTGAAATTTTCTACGCATCTGGAACAATTTATTCAAAGCATGTCATTGGAAAATTCGAAACGACATCACCGATTGCTTTAAATGCAGCCCAAATGATGCATGGTGGGATTTTATTAATCATTTTATCATTTTTCACCGAGAACATTCAGCTTGATTATCTTCTAAGCCCAGCTTCAATCGGCTCTTTTCTTTATTTAACTATTATTGGTTCAATGATCGGCCATAGCATTTATTATTGGCTTGTCTCACGGACAAATCCTGTTTTTCCTTCTACATGGCTGTATATCTCACCATTAATTGCCGTTATGCTAGGTGTTACCTTCTATCATGAATATATTTCTTGGCTAACAGGCATAGGAACTTTGACGATTATTGTAGGAACCGTTTTAGTCAATTTCGAAACATTACGGAAGCTGCTTTGGAAGAAGGGGACCGTTCTTCAGGACGTTAAACATTAGCCCGCAATTGTTCCGAACAGGGTATGAGTCATTAATGGTACAGCGTAGTATAGTATATTACGTACAAAATGATATTTATTCTTTCGACCTTTTTATGTAACTCCCCCCACTCTTTTGCATCAATAAAATTTAATTATCAAGGAGCTAAAATTATGGAAATTTCTAAGGGAGTAGAGATGCTCCAGCTTGAATTTCACGGAAATATTATTCATCCTACTCTTTTATGGGATCAAGAAATGGCTGTTTTAATAGACACTGGGTTCCCTAGACAAATTGAAGATTTACGCGTGGCAATGGAAAAGGTAGGAGTGCCGTTCGACAAACTAAAAGTGATCATTTTGACGCATCAGGATATAGATCATATAGGTAGTCTTCCTGAGATTTTACAGGAGTATGGAAGGAATATTAAAGTTTATGCTCACGAACTAGATAAGCCTTATATCCAGGGGGATTTACCTCTTTTGAAAGACGGGCATATAGAGAATCCACCGAAGGGAAAAGTGAGTGATACCTTGATTGACGGGCAAGAACTGTCGTATTGTGGCGGGATTCGTGTCATTCATACTCCGGGGCATACTCCTGGCCATATCAGCCTATATTTGAAACAAAGTAAAACACTGATTGCCGGGGATTCGATGTACAGTGTAAACGGGATAATTGAGGGAATTCATGTCCCAACTGTACTGAATTTACAAGAGGCTCGACTCTCTTTGAAAAAATACCTAGACCTCGACATTGAATCTGTCGTTTGTTACCACGGAGGTTTAAGTAATATAAATATAAATATTAATGATCAAATTCAAAAGGTCATTTCATATTAAAATTCTAGAATTTTTTCACCCATCGGGTAGCAAAGAACTTTTTTGAAAAAAAGTTAAGGAGTATACCATAATGGAAATTAGTAATTTTTTTAGAGATGACTTTATCATTGTTACCGGTGGACCTGGCGCCGGTAAAACGACTTTATTGGATGAATTACAGAAAAATCATCATGAATATGTTCCTGAGGTTGCCAGGAAAATCATCCAAACACAGATTTCTTCCAATGGTGATGCGTTGCCTTGGGGAAATGTAACAAATTATCGTGACCTAATGTTGGATCAATCCATAGAAAGTTATCTTTCGGCATTGTCGACCCCTTCAAATCAGCCTCTTTTTTTCGATCGGGGCATTCCAGATACCCTTGCCTATTCAGATTTGATCAATATTCCTACTTCGGAAAAACTTGAATCTGCCGTCAAAAGATACAGGTATAACAAAAGGGTATTTATTTTACCCCCTTGGAAGGACATATACAAAACTGATGATGAGAGGAAACAAGATTTTGAAGAAGCCGTCGCAACTTATGAAGTCATGTTTCGAACTTACGAGAAGCTTGAATATGAGCTTATTGAGGTACCCAAAATAGGGGTGAAGCAGAGAGCAAGCTTTATCCTTAAAAATATTTTGCCGTGAAGAAGTTAAGCTTTTGCCGCAACTGGCCCGATTGTGGAGAAACCTGGAGAATGAAATGTGGTCCATGACAAACTAAGCCCGGTCATTAGCGCCGGGTCTGTTTTTATTTAACCGTCAACATTCTAGTCAACATCAATCTTATTGTAACCATCCCCTGCTTTTAACACGTCTAATACCGCCTAGGTCATGCCCATAAGTTATAATAGATCAACATAGCTCAACGCATCATTTGGCATGCTCAAAATAAACATTTTAATTGAAAACCATTGGCTGGTTCCGCTGAATATCACAAGATCATTGAATGAAATCCCAAGTGAGATACGCATTTCATTTAGAGCTTTACTGTAAATAACGCTCCATAAATATCACCCTTTTTTATCCCCATTGCAGTAAGGACAATTGTGTGGGTCTGCATTTATGCTGACTAAAGAAATCATAAAACCCCGCAATACCACGTCACTAATTGCAGCAGGTCCACTCTTCCTCTAAAATAGCGTAATAATATTCATCCCACCATTCATTACCATTTGGAATACATTTTAAAAAAAGCCGTCCCTTCTCATTCCAATCTTTCCCATAACTCGGTATGATGGAATATTCTCAGGTTGACACGTTGCTATAATAATCCTATGTAGGTTCATTTTCTTTAAAAGCATAATCTAAGATAGCTTGAGCTACTTCAGATGCATACCCTTTATTTTGGTATTTTCCCATCATCTAACAATTGATAAATAAATTAACGCTTAAGAATATAATAAGTTAACTCTGGGGTGAGTTGTTGAATACTCACAGTTTTCATACCATAATGCAAATAAATTTCTTCGTTTCTTTTACTGTCCGTTTCAAGAATACATGGGACATTACGTTTTTCAGCTTCCTCAAAAAGAAATTCCATCATTTTCCTCATATATCCCTGATGTCTATATTCCTCTTGCACAACAATCATGAAAATGAAAAGGTAATCTTTTTCTCCTTTCACGAAATGCTCTGCTCTTTTCATTCCAGAAAACTGTTTTGAAAGTTTAACCAACCTTCTGAATGAAAAATACTTGATCAGCTTTAAGAGTTTTGCTTTTTGCTTCAATTTAAGTCTAGTCTTTTTAGTCCAAAATCCACAAATTCCTTCATAATTTTCTGATGTCGCATATGCCATATTGTTCGCAATTAATTGTTCAAGTACAATATTGAAAAACTGTGTAAGTATATATTTGCGAGACGCAAGATCCTCTCCCCACAACTTAAATCCAGGGTTATTTTTAAATCCCTCAGCGGTTATTTCAGCTAGCCTATATATTTCATCTTTTGTTATATCTTTAATTTGTATCAGCATCTGTTCCCCCTTAATTTCTCATACCACAGTTTCATTTTACCATGACCAACTTTTTTTCGATAGGGAAAGTTTGGAACTCCCCGTATTATTCAATTCAAACCAGTAAAGTTAGAAGTATACAGTAAAAATAGACTAGAAAGGAGAGCTTCCAGTACTCTTACTTCTTGTCTCCCAGCTAAAAACTTAACTGATGCTCCATGCCACATCGCTAAAATTTTATCCGCATTTTTAATAACCGATAATATATAACCAATGATTATAACTGTTTTTTTCTTGGTCGAAAGTTTGATTGCTTCTTTTACATCTAACGATCCTGTCGACTCTTCTAATAAAAACTGTCCTTTTACAATGAATATCCTCTGCCCTTCACCGGCCGATAACTTATTACCGTTTTCCCCGACTATTATGTCATAGCTAGACTCTGATTTATTAATAAAATCATGGCAATTTGCATAATCTCTTACTTCTATTGCATTTTCTATGCCAAACATATTAGTAATCACTTTATTTGACACTTTTTCATAAAAAATCTCCAATCAAAAAGAGCGCTGTACTTAAGTACAAACACTCTTGAACATTATATTTAACTAAATTCCTGACATATTTATATTTCCACTATTTCTCCTGCACAAAAACCAGGACTTTTGGTACAATATGATTAATATAACAAATAGTTCTTAGGAACTATAAAGAACAAAACGCATCTTAAAAATCCCAATGAAACAGATAATGACCACTCTAAAATTTCCAAATGAAAATAACGAAACAAGGAGCTTAATATGTTTCAATCGATTTTATCCAATCTGGCAATTATTTTATTAGGTCATTTGCTAATGAGCACATTAATTACATATAGGGAACGTTTTTCTAAGCATTTACTATATATTTGTACTGTTGTGCTCTTTTCTACAGTTAGCATTACAATGCTATACTTGCCCATCTCATTTGGAGATTATCGGCTTGATTTAAGCTTGATTCCTCTTATATTTTTGGCTCTTTTTAGAGGATGGAAGATTACAGTTCCCGTTCTTTTTATCGTTTCGGTCTGGCATTTCTTCCTGGGAAGCGATGAAACACTTTCCAGTATTGTTTTCGTTCTGATCCTTCCAACTATTTTTACTTTGCTATTTTATGAACGGAAAGTTCCGACTAGCATTAATTTGAAAATACCCTTTATCATAACAGCCAGTTGGATCATTTCGGATCTCCCTATGATCTTATTGATTCCAAACGGAATGGAGATATTTAAAAATACATTTTTATTACGCTACATATCTTTTCTTTCTGTAGCTTCCATCTATTGCGCATTTATTTTGATCGGTTATAAAAATGACCGATTAAAGCAAAGACTGGAATTTCTAGCTTCTCATGATCCGCTCACAAATCTGTTAAATCGAAATAAATTCATAGAAATCGTTGAGGTGAAAATGAAAGAAAGTGATACAAATCACTATATTGCCCTTTTGGATATTGACCATTTTAAGCAATTGAATGATACGCATGGACATTTAACTGGCGATAGTGTTTTGAAGGAAATTTCATCTATATTTAATAAGTATGAAAGTGATCATTTAAAAGTAGCAAGATATGGCGGCGAGGAATTTATCTTTTATTTAAAAGCTATTTATGATAAGCAAGCTGTAAGAATACTTGAACATATCCAAAATGAAATACGCACTACTCCTTTTCACTCAAACAATGGAGGTTCCCTCCACGTCACGGTATCAATAGGATTAGCTAAATTTGAAAGTGGCTCCCGATTGTATGATGTGATCCATCAAGCAGATCATCATTTATATTCAGCTAAAAATGGGAACCGGGATCAGCTAGTCGTTTCATTTGAGTGAATCGCGAGTACTACAAGAAGGATCAGTTCAAAATAAATATCTTTCCCTAAATAGCAGAAAAGCGCCTAATCCTTATACAGGATTGGACGCTTTTCATACAGTAAAAGTTCTTGACAAAAAGTGAAGCAAGGCAGCTCTAAATTCTATACTTGCCTAAAACTTGGATGCTTGTTATTTTATGGTGCAAAATTAGCTCCAAACCACAAAAAGGCTCCAACAACGATCAGGTTAACACTCGTCAGTAGTAAAGAAATTATAGAGATTGCTGTTCGGTCTTTTTTAGCTAATGATACAACAGCCATAATGATAGAGGCGGGAACAAGTAAATAACAAAGTTTAATTATTGTGTCAGTCATCACCTCGGAAGTATCTACCAAAACAAAAAAGCTAAAAATAGAAACGGAAAGAAGTACGCTGATTATCAAAAATAAGTAACCGCTCCAAGAATAGATTTGCTTCATATTTTCCTTTCAATCTCCTTCCCTTTGCTGACATCAATCGGTCCATATAAGTAATGTGAATCCCCCGCAGCCCTTACTTCCAGACGCTTACATTACTTTTTTACAGCATGGAGGTAATGAATCGTTTCGAAGGCCGAAAGATAATCATTTCGATTGTCAAAATAAACGTTATGGATTTGAGTGGGTGATAGATGCTCGTATATCAGCAAACCAGATTTCTCCAATAAATGTTCAATCTCCGCATATGAGTAACACGATTTCATAGGCTCCCCACCTGCCGCCGCCATTTTGACCATATTTGCCACTCTGTTTGAGATCCCTTTCTCCTCAAACAATCTTCCATCCGCATAATCAAAGACAATGGAGCTCCCTTCAGGAACTATAGAAAACAAATGATCAATCAAGCTCGAAAGCTCCTCTTTTGATGAACCTCCCCCACTTAAAACACCCGTTTTTGAAGAGGGGGTTTCCTAACCAAT
>JAABNQ010000085.1 GCA_009928435.1 Bacillus sp. HF117_J1_D | reverse complement strand
ACGCTATAAGCTCTCTGGAACCCCCGGCATAGCCAGGGGTTTTCTAAACCATCAACAAAAGCGCAAGCGCCTGTTCAGGACATTATAAGGTTTTCATTATGAAAAAACGTTCTTTATGCACACAAAATGATGAACGATCCTCTGACTACTGTAATCATTTATATATTGGAGGACTGGAATTTAACCTATTCTATGGGTAAAATGGATAGTAGATTTCATTACTAATTCAAAGTGGGGAAAATAATGATCAAAGCCATTTTTTTCGATTTAGACGACACACTTTTATGGGATAAAAAAAGTGTAAAAGAAGCATTTGCTGCTACATGTAGAGCGGCTGAGGAGCGCTGCGGATTAAATCCGGATGAATTGGAAGCGGCAGTTCGTGAGAATGCTAGAAAGCTCTATTCATCCTATGAAACTTATCCCTTTACCCAAATGATTGGTATCAATCCTTTTGAAGGTCTGTGGGGAGAATTCCTTGATGAGACAGAGGATTTTGAAAAGCTGAGCAAAATTGTTCCGGAATATCGCAAAAACGCTTGGACATTGGGACTGAAGCAATTAGGCGTAGACGATTCAGATCTTGGCTCTGAGTTGAGTGAGCTTTTTCCAAAGAACCGTCGAAAAGTCCCATTTGTTTATGAGGACACATTCCAAGTGCTCGACAAATTGAAAAAAGATTACCGCCTGGTGCTCATTACAAACGGATCACCAGATTTGCAAAATACAAAGCTGACCATTACGCCAGAGCTCGTGCCATACTTTGACCATATTGTCATTTCCGGCGGCTACGGAAAAGGAAAGCCTGACAAAGGAATTTTTGAACATGCCCTGTCACTGATGTCATTAGATAAAGACGAAGCGATTATGGTAGGCGATAACTTAAATACGGATATCCTTGGAGCCAATCGCGCTGGTATCAAATCTGTCTGGATCAACAGAGAAGAAAAAGAGCGAAACGAGGTAGAACCTACATATGAGATCCGTGAACTAAGCGATCTTTATGGTGTTCTAGAAACAATGAGATCGGCCTGATTGGATTCTCATTTCCATTCAAAAGAGCAGGTATTACTATTTTGTAATACCTGCTCTTCATTCTTATACAGACGCATCTGCATTCTGATGGAGTGCTTTTTTATGGTTGACATTATTTTTGACGATAAAGAAAGCCATCGTTAATGCTGCACAGCCCAGCAGATAGAGTAATAGAATTCCTACGTTCTGCCACATAAATGAATAATCTCCGCTTGAAATAACCGCCTTGAATGCCTGAACAGAATATGTCATCGGCAATAAGTTATTAAGCGGCTGGATGATTTTTGGAATTAACTCCAGTGGGAATGTCCCTGCACTTGTTGTCAGCTGTAAAATGAGAATAATAATCGCTATAAAACGACCTGGGTCTCCCAAAGTTGTGACCAGAAGTTGTATCATAGTCATAAAGGCAAGACTCGTAATAATTGATACAAAAATGAACAATGGGATACTTCTCACTTCAATACCCAATCCAAATAGTAGGATAGCATCTACCAATAATGCTTGTATTACTCCTGTGATAGCCACAACCCCGAATTTACCAAGGAACCAGGTAATACCATTGCGCGGATTTATTGCCGGGTCCCTCAAATTAAAGACGATTGTCATCAGCAAGGCACCTACAAATAATCCCAATGAAATAAAGTATGGTGCAAAACCTGTACCGTAGTTCGGAACTGGGTTCACTTCTTTCTTATCCACGTCGACAGGGCTTCCCATCATATCGTACGTATCATCATCGGCGTCGACAGAACCCGCTTCATCTGCTGCCTCACTAAGCTTCTCATGTAATTCCGTCGTTCCGTCTTGCAGCTCGGTTGTACCGTCAGAAAGCTTGCCGGAGCCATCGGCTAATTTTTGTGACCCGTCCTTGATTTTGGATGAGCCGACTGCCAGCTGTCCCATGCCATTGCTTAACTCATTGGCACCGTCTGATAATTGATGGGCACCAGAGTTTGCTTCTTTTATTTTTTGGTTAAATACTTCCATGTTATTAACATATTCTTTTTGGCCAGTGCTTAATTTCGAGGATCCGTCTTGCAGCTCTTTCGCCCCATTTGATAATTGATGGACGCCCTCCTGAAGTGCCACCTGGCCAGATTGAATGGCTCCAAGCCCGTTTGACAGTTGATCAAACACCGGATCAATCGCTTGTTGGATTTCTTTATCCAGTCCGGCACTCGAGCCACCAAGTTTTTTATTTACTTCACTCTTATATTGGTTAAATCCTTCATTTATTCCGGCGGTAGCTTGATCAATTCCTTGATTGACACCTGCTTCCACGCCTGCTTGGATCTGCCCTTCCATATTGCCTAGCTTTTCCTGTAGCTGTCCCTTAATCGCTTCTGTTGACGGAGACTCTTTTGCCATTTCCGCAAAGATCCCATCTACTGTTTCTTTAGGAACACCGTTTTTTAACAAAGAAGTATAGAGGGCCTCCATTTGTTTTTTCTGCATGCCTTCCAGCTGCTCTACCGCCGCTCCTACTTCTGATGAAATTTGTGAAGAAACTGCAGACGATACACCCGAAGATAACTTAGGGGCCAGTTCGTTTTTTAAACTTTTATTAATCCCCTGATTCAATTGATCCAACCCAGCATTCATTTCACCGCTGCTTGCCTGGATTTTTGCACCGATAGATTCGGCCATCTGCTTCGGCAATTGGGTTTGGAGCTGGTTTAATCCATCCTGCACCTTGCCTGTACCTGCTACTAAATCCGGTACTTTCCCATTAAGCTCTTGCAAGCCGTTGTTCACCTGCGAAATACCTGAATTGAGCGCTTGGGAACCTTTTTGAACATCCTTTGATGCACCAGTTAGCTTTCCGCTGGCGTCTGTCAATTGATTCATTCCATCGGCGAGATCATGGGATCCATCGGCTAGTTCACCAGAACCGGACCGAGCTTTTGTCACTCCATTTTCAAATTCAATGGAACTGGATGCTAATACCTTCAAATTATCCTTAAGCTCTTTAGATCCATCTGCAAGGTCTTTTGCCCCATCATCCAATTTCTTACTGCCATCACTCGCTTTTTCAAGTCCCTCTGCAACATCCCCAACTTTATCAAACATTGTTTCGGCGTATGTGGATGTGACCGCTTTGGAAACTTCCGCCCTGATTTCTTTTGCCGCGGTTTCCCCAATCTGAGAAGAAAGGAAGTTATAAGCTTCATTAGGTACATACTTCAATTCCAATTTTTTCGGCTTTTCATCCATTAGGGTAGTTGCATTTTCCGAAAAATTCTTCGGAATTTCAATCAACATATAATATTTTCGATTTTCTAAATCCCGGTAACCTTCCTTTTTGGGAACAAAATGAAACTCAAATTCATCATTATCCTTTAACTCATCAACAAGTTCCTCTCCCAATTCCAAATGTTCTCCCTCATAGTCAGCCCCGGCATCTTCATTCACCACTGCAACAGGTAAATCGCTCAAATATTCATAGGGATCCCAAAATGCCCAAAGAAACATCCCTGCATATAATAATGGAACAAAAGCGACAGCAATAATGGGAATAAGCACCCTTTTATTCGTTAGAATTTGCTTCCATTCCGATAGAAAGCTTGATTTTTCCATAGATGATACTCTCCTTTCAATACAATTAACCCGTATACATTTTCCGAAAACCATTATGACCGCTTTATCCACTTGGTCAATTCTGTCCAAAAATATAGGATTATCTATTGGATAACCCACTTAACAAGTACAATTTAAACAATCTTGATATTTCATCTTTCTCCAACGGTTTATGGGCTTTTTCCCAGTCGAAGATGAGCGCGATATAAATCTTGATAATAACAAAGGCTGTGATTTCTGGGTTGCATGGCTTGATTTCACCTTTGTCCACCGCTTTTTGCACGATGTTCCCCACATATTGGACAATCGCATTTTCTATCTTCTGGATCACATCCTTAACCGCTGGGGTTCCCATTTCCTTTTCTTCCTGAATGAGTTTTATCATCAATTGATGATCCGTTCGGAATTCCAATAACGCAAAAAGCGCACTGTCCACTTTCTCGTAAAAAGAAGACTCTTCACTTACCGTTTTTTCAACAGATAATTTCATTTCATGAATTAATGAAGAAATAATTTCATGAAATAATTCTTCTTTGTTCTTGTAAAAAGTGTAAATCGTTCCCTTACCAACATTGGCTAATTTAGCAATTTGATCCATGGTCGTAGCCTTATAACCAAATAAAGAGAAAGAATTTGTGGCAGCTTCTAAAATTTGCTGTTTCCGATCAATGGCCAATTTTTTTCACCTTCTTTTTGAGAGGTTCCTGTCACTCCGCAATATATCGAATTTCCCTTAAAATGAACTTATACGAAGGTAATGACCGTTTGAACATTATGGTCATTCGCACATTCATCATACTAACATACAGGGGGTACGGAAAGCAACACCAAAGTTTCCATAGCAAGTTAATTTTTTTCCACATGGAAATACCACTGCCGTTTCGCCGCTTTCTACAAAAAAGTTTTTCATCATTTATGCAACCTTTTCCTCGCTAACGGCATCTAAGTATTATAATTCATTTGGAAAGGGGGGCGGCCGAGTTGGGTTTCGTTGATCGATTAAAAGAAAGAGATGAACACGCCTTAATGGAAGTGATGAATCAATACGGGGACTATTTATTACGTACCGCGTATTTACTGATGAAAGATTACCAAACAGCCGAAGAAGCTGTTCAAGATACATTTATTACTGCTTTTGAACAAATTCATCAACTGGAGGATCCCGACAAACTTAAAAGTTGGCTTACCACCATTGTCCTGAATCAATGCCGCTCTCGGATGCGAAAATGGCATTGGAAAAATATTTTTCTTCGTTTTGATAAAGTAGAAAAAATGAGAGCTGACGATACCATTCGAGGTCCTGAAGAATCACTACTTGCAATGGCCTCGGATCACAATCTAAGTGAAGCTATTCAACAATTAAACTATAAATACCGCGAAGCGATAACATTGTATTACTTTAATGAAATGAAAATCTCTGAAATTGCCACACAAACAAAGACGAATGAAAACACCGTCAAATCAAGACTCAAACGAGGCCGGTTATTATTGAAAGGTTTGTTAATGAAAGGAGAGATTTCCAATGAAGAATCAGCGGAAAACCCTAAAAAAACAGCTCGATAAAGAAATGAATCATATCACGTTTTCCAAACAGCAGAAAGTCATTGACCGTCTCCATCCAGTCTCTATCAAGCAAAAAGCCCTGTTGGTTTGGAATAAAGAAATTGAGCTCCCACTCCTTCCATTGTTTGCTGCTGTGGTAGTCATTTTATCATTTGGAATAAAATATAACGATACTACTCACATGGCACAGACAAAGAAAGATTTGGTAGAGATTGATGGGTACAAATATTGGAAAGGTGATTTGGAAAAAATGGTGACGCGATATGAAAATTAAAATAAAAGTGAAGCATCTTGTCTTTTGTTTGCTAGGTATTTCATTGACAGCTTTTGTCATAAGTCCTCAACTGCAACTATATATAGCGAAAAAGCAAGCGGAGTACAGTCAACCCGCTGCCAAGGTAAAACTGTTAAAATCTCTTAACAGCAAAATGATTTTGGACTCGCAAAAACGGAAAATCATTCAAGACTATATGCTAGAAAATCACATAGCCAACCAATTTGATGTATACATCGGGCCATCATTTTCCCAATTTAACCATCCTGACCACGCTGTAACGTTTACTTGGGATGAAATGCTTCCACATTTGAACAGATATATCAAAGATAGTCCGATTAATGATGATTTTACTTCTGCGACCAAACTTCTCGCTTTCCATTATAAAAGCATCGGCCAACCTGATCAGGCATATGATATTTTACAATCAGCCATTGAACGAACCAGCACGGAAGATTCGTGGATTAGAGAAGAGCTTCAATTGGAACAAGTACAAATGATGATTGAACAGGCTGATTATTCAGCTGCAGAACAGCTTTTACAAAAAATAAATGAAAAAATTGATCCTGATGATTACAACCTTCAAGCAAAAATCGACCAAAGGAAAATAGAAATGAAAATACACCAAGGTCATTTGCAAAAAGCTTTCAAGGAAGTAAAAAATGCGTTAACAGAGTACAAAGCAAAGGAAATAGACGAAGATGTATATGAACAGCTTTTATCCATGAAAAACAGTTTGCAAAACGCTTTAGATAAGCGCGGGAATGTGATTCATACAGTCAGAGGAAGAATTGCATACAGTGATGGCACCCCTGTATCAAACGCAGGTGTCTTTTTACGGTCAGAAGAACAAGCCTCTAGAAGTGTTGGGCCAGGGGAAGCCTATCAAGTCACAACAGATACAGATGGATATTTTCATATTCCTAAGGTGCTGTCCGGAAGCTATCAAGTCGCTTTAGGATTAAGCTTCGATCAAATCAATGGCTGGACATGGCCGGTTAATATGGATGAATGGCTTGATGTCGGAGAAAAGAAAACAATCACTTATAACATCACCTTGCAAAAATTAATCAAACTTAACTCTCCGGTCAACCAACAAAAAATAACTGATCAACATATTCTCTTTTCTTGGGAAAAAGTGGAGGGCGCAGACTATTACCAGTTAAGCCTAGGAGCGGATATGGATTCCGGCTCAGTCAGTACCGTGTTTAAATCGTATATTACAGACAATCAAATCAATATACCGATAGAAGAGGTGTATAATCATCCGCTAGGGGTAATATTTCCTGGTGATAATTTGTCTACGATAAGTCCTGAATCACTGTTGGCATTTACAAATACGAATAGCCAGTTTTATTGGTCTGTTGACGCTTATCGTGCTAATGGGGAGCGGCTCACAAGCAGCAGCGGTTACCGGTTGGACGAAGATACGATTGGAAATCTACCATTCTTTTACCTTAAGGAACGCAGCTTGACGAAAGCAGACCGCCTATTGCTCAGTAAAAAATTGAAAAAAGCACTGGCGGCCTATCAATCTAATTATGAAAAGGATCCAGATGACATTCACAGCTTACGTATGATTACTCGATTGATAGCTGCCAGATCTGATGCGAGTGCAACGGAGAATGAAGAAAGTATTCCTTATTTACAAGCGTATGCAGAAAAGACGAATTCCACGCAGGCCCTTTCCAGTCTTATTGACTATTATTATGAAAAACAGCAATGGGATTCCTTTCACAAATGGTTTAATACGTATGAGGCAGCAGTTGGTAACCGCCTTGATGAATACGATCAAGCCATTTATGCCAGTGCATTAATGAAGCAAGGCAAATTAAAGGAAGCGAGTGAACGTTTTAAACAAGTAATGGAACTGGATAGAAGCCATCGCTTTGTCGGAAGCTGGCTGGCGGTCGAATTATATGACGGAAAGACATTCGAACATGCCCTCGCCATAGCCAGAGACTACCCGGAACGCTCCATTGATGATGAAAAGAGAGATTGGTTTCAAATGGTTCAGGCACTTCAAGAGGAAAGTAAAACAGATTCCCGCTACCGACAGGAGCTAAAAGAAGGACTTGATCTCTATTTTAAAAATGAACATGAAGGACTGTCCGATTGGATGCAAACAACCGATAAACCGGCGATGAAGAAATTCATTGCGGCGGTGAAGAATGGGCGTTAGGGAGCTCTTTGGGAATACTGAACTGTGCCAGTGAGAGACATACAGCTCTTGCTTCGCAGTTCAGTTTTTTTATGGGTAGTTGATTAAAAACCCATTCATTGTAGTTCATTTTATCCTCCCATTATTTTTCCTAAGTAAAAGAAAAATGAATAGAGACCCAAAGAGGGAAAACATATACAAATAACCATTATAGCCAGAATACTGCTCATTAAGTTCTCAGAGCTATTTTTGATCATCATATAAACCCCAAAAGCTATACCTATTAAAAATATGACTGGCCAATAATAGGCAATTATACTAAACGATAGATAATCAAACATTGAACTAATAAAATAGAGCAGGCAGATGAATATGAAAAATAAGGAGACTATTATATTGAAAGTCAAATGGATGG
The DNA here is from genome assembly GCA_009928435.1 of Bacillus sp. HF117_J1_D. GTDB lineage: Bacteria > Bacillota > Bacilli > Bacillales > Bacillaceae_C > Siminovitchia. Next base: position 496 of record JAABNQ010000085.1, on the reverse strand, counting down.
AACCACCTTTGGTTGGGTATTTACTTTTTTGGCTCTTAGCAAGAAAGATGAGTAAACTGTAAATTTTGACATCATTTATGCAACACTAGTGAATGGGAGTATATAATAAAAAATAGTTCGTTGTGCTTATAAAAAAATTCTAGTTTAAGCTTGTGTACAAACAAATAAAATTGTATGATATTAAAAATTCCGAAAATACAAGGAGGTCCTGAATTGAGTGTAAATCATGAAAATTGTTAATGTTATTCGCAACCAAACAGTGGGAGAGATGTTTGACCAATTCAATTTGAGAGGGGAAGTGAAGTCTGAAATATCTCTTACGGGCGACCACTGAAAAAGAGGGCATAGCAAAATAAGCCATCCATCGGTGACTAAATGGAAATATTTGGTTATAAGAACATCAAGTAGGAACAGGAATCACACGAAACCCTTGAGATTTAACTAATAAAAGAGCTTGTTCTACCGTGATTTCACGGTTTACTGGAAGAACATCAGC
>JAABNQ010000084.1 GCA_009928435.1 Bacillus sp. HF117_J1_D | reverse complement strand
CCGCACGTACGGATCTGTGAGAGGCGCATGAGTAATTCATGCGCCTACTCTATTCGCAAAGTTATCCTCCGACATTAATATTCGCCCCTGATACGTATAAATTCGGACATTTATTGCATATCATGTATTACTGGTACAAGCAGTCTGAATACTTGAAAAGGGTTTGATGATGATGAGGAATGCGGCTAAGGTAATTCTCCAGGTGCTGAGGGTGTTTCTGCTTTTTGGAGCATGTACGATTATGTTTTACTATGGTATTATATGGGTTAGTCAGGAGTATGAAAATTATCGGAGATATGACGAGCCTGAGGGAACAGCCGTCAAGGTAATTCAGCAGCATAAAAGTGATGCGGAGAGCGACTGGTTCTCTCGCCTGTTGTTTTTTTATTCAAATGGGGAGTAGAAAAGAATATGAAAGACCGTCTGCAAGATTTTATTCATTTCATGATTGTGGAAAAAGGATTGTCGCAAAACACGATAAAGGCTTATGAACGTGATTTGGTGAACTATCTTGCCTATATTCAAAATATGTTGAAAATCGATAGTTTTGATGACATTACTCGTATGCATATTATACAATTTTTGGGGCAGCTAAAGGGTGAAGGCAAATCTAGTAGGACGCTTGCCCGGCATATCGCATCGATCCGTTCCTTTCACCAGTTTCTATTACGGGAAAAGGTTGCCGGGCATGATCCTACTATACATATTGAAACGCCTCAGCAAGAAAAGAATTTACCGAAAGTCCTTTCTGTCTCGGATGTGCAGGCTCTTCTTGAAGCTCCTGATCTGTCCACTCCTTTTGGCATTCGCGACAAAGCGATGCTTGAGCTTTTGTACGGGACAGGTACACGGATTAGTGAGCTCCTTGATTTAAACCTTGATGACATCCATCTTACTATTGGTTTTGTCAGATGCAGAGGAAAGGGGAATAAGGAAAGAATTATTCCAATCGGGACAGAGGCAACTAAAGCGATTGAACGATATTTAAAAGATGTCAGGCCAAAGCTGCGAAAAGACAAGAACAGAACAGATGCCTTATTTTTAAATCATCATGGCAAGAGGCTGACGAGGCAAGGCTTTTGGAAAAACTTAAAAAAGCTTGCAATCAAGGCAAACATTGAAAAGGAATTGACGCCGCACACATTAAGGCATTCGTTTGCAACTCACCTGCTCGAAAATGGGGCGGACTTGCGAGCTGTCCAAGAAATGTTGGGCCATGCAGATATTTCAACTACACAGATATATACACACGTATCCAAATCAAGATTAAAAGATGTATACAAACAGTATCATCCTCGTGCCTAGGACCGCTACTCAAAAGCGGTTTTTTAACGTTTGAAAACAGGTATAATAGGATTAGACATTATTAGCTTTGATTTCGGAGGGATGATTATGGGAAGTTCTTCATTTAAACGAGTTCATTTAATCGTACTGGACTCTGTGGGAATCGGCGAAGCACCAGATGCGAAGGATTTTGACGATAGTGGTGCAGATACCTTAGGACATATTGCAGAAAAAGTAGATGGGTTGAATATGCCGAATATGGGGGAACTCGGTTTATCTAATATCAGGGAAATAAAAGGGATAGAGAAGGCCAAAAAGCCACTTGCTTTTTTTACGAAGATGCAAGAGGTATCAAAAGGAAAAGACACACTGACTGGCCATTGGGAAATCATGGGTCTCATTACCACCCAGCCTTTTAAAGTGTTTCCAACGGGATTTCCAGAGTTATTAATCTCACGTCTCGAAGAGGCTTCAGGAAGGAAGGTCATAGGAAATATTCCTGCGAGCGGAACGGAAATCATTGAACAACTTGGTCCTGAACAAATGAAAACGGGAGCGTTAATCGTCTATACATCTGCAGATTCTGTTTTGCAGATTGCTGCTCATGAAGAGATCATTCCACTGGAGGAGCTGTATAGTATTTGCGAAATGGCGAGAGAGCTGACCCTTGCTGAAGAATATAAGGTAGGCAGAGTGATTGCGCGTCCGTTTATCGGGTCTCCGGGCAATTTCCAGCGTACAGCCAATCGTCATGACTATGCCCTGAAACCATTCGGTCGCACTGTGATGAATGAGCTGTCTTCCAATCATCTTGATGTTATTGCCATTGGGAAAATTCATGACATATATGACGGCGAAGGGATTACGGAATCTATTAGGACTCAATCTAACATGGATGGCATGGATAAGCTGATCCAGGTAATGGAAAAAGATTTCACTGGCCTCAGCTTTATTAATCTCGTTGACTTTGATGCGAAGTTTGGTCATAGGCGGGATCCAGAAGGGTATGGAGCTGCATTGGAACAGTTCGACGAGCGGCTTCCTGAGGTTTTTGAAAGAATGCAAGAGGACGATTTATTGATCATCACAGCAGATCACGGAAATGACCCTACACATCATGGGACTGATCATACGAGGGAATACGTGCCTCTCCTTGTATATTCCAAACGTTTGAATGGCGGCGAAGAGCTGTCGATCAGGAAAACATTTGCTGATGTCGGAGCTACAATAGCACATAATTTCGGCATAGGTTGGAAGGGTGCGGGAGAAAGCTTCCTTTCTGAATTAACAGTTGAAAAGTGATAAAAAATGAAAGGCTTTGCGGTAATTGAACCGTAAGGCCTTTTTAATATGAAGCATATTCAGCCATGTTTTACATAAAGCGGTTCAGGCCAGGCTCTTTTTTAAAAAAACAAAAGTATAAAAAAACCTTTCCGGGAGACAATGGTGATAGTTGGTAAACATTACCGTTTTTCTATCATACAAATGGAGGGGTTCGAATGAAAAAGTTAGCTGGTATATTTTTTCCTTTCTTGCTCATATTCTCATTGACAATACAGCCAGTATCGGCGGAGGAGAAGCAAAGAGAATTGTCAGAAGATTCACGGTCGGCCATTTTAATAGAAAGGGATACTGGAAAGGTTCTGTATGACAAAAACAGCGATGAAAAACTGCCGCCAGCTTCGATGACAAAGGTGATGACCATGCTGCTGATCATGGAAGCGATTGACAGCGGACAAATTTCCATGAATGAAAAAGTACGGGCCAGCGATTATGCAGCTTCGATGGGTGGATCGCAGGTTTTTCTTGAACCTGGAGAAGAGATGACGGTAGAGGATATGCTCCTTGGAATTGCCATTGCTTCAGCCAACGACGCTTCGGTGGCGATGGCTGAAAAAATATCGGGAAGTGAAGAAGCCTTCGTTGCGAAAATGAATGAACGAGCAAAAGAATTGGGCTTGAAAAATACCAAATTCAAAAATACGACAGGCTTGACCGCAAAGGGTCACTACAGTACCGCTCATGATATGGCTGTTATGGCAAAGGAACTACTGAAGCATGAAGAAATCACTGATTTTACAAAGCTGTATGAATCTTATTTAAGAGAAGACTCGGAGAAAAAGTTTTGGCTTGTTAACACGAACAAGCTGGTCCGATTTTATCCTGGAGTGGATGGCTTGAAAACAGGTTTTACAAGTGAGGCGAAGTACTGTCTTACCGTCACAGCGAAAAAAGATGGCATGCGTGTTATTGCCGTTGTCTTTGGTGCCCCGACCTCTAAAAGCAGGAATGACCAGATTGCCAAAATGCTTGACTATGCTTTTTCACAATATGCTACTCACCCCTTATATAAAAAAGGAGAGAATCTCGGAAAGGTTAAAGTGAGCAAAGGGAATATCAAAGAGATTCATGCAGAGACTGGTGAGCCGGTTTCCCTATTGACCAAAAAAGGAGACAAAGCTGAAGATTTCACTACTGAAGTGAAGCTGGATAAAAGTTTGAAAGCCCCTATCAAAAAAGGTGAAAAAGTGGGAAAGATCGTGATTCAAAAAGACGGCAAGAAATTGGCTGAATCGACCTTGATTGCAGACAAGGCTGTTAAGAAGGCTTCTTGGTGGCAGCTTTACAAGAGATCATTTGGGCTGTTTACACAGTCAAAATGATGAAAATTCAATAAGATTAGCGAATCGGTTCTAGTTTTGTCATGAGGAAGGATTCGGGTGCATGGAGGTAGAATTGAATCCCTATACGACACATAAGGAGGCTGTGCATGTGGGATTGAAGATTGATATGGAAGTAAAGCAAGATGTTCTATGCATCCGGCTTTCCGGCGAACTGGATCATCATACGGCGGAAAATTTACGTGAACAGATTACAAGGGAAATGAAAACTCACGATATTTTGCACATTGTCCTGAACTTGGAGAAGCTATCCTTTATGGATAGTTCTGGTCTTGGGGTAATCCTTGGAAGATATAAGCAAATTAAATTGAAGAGGGGAGAGATGGTTGTTTGTGCCATTTCCCCGCCAGTCAAACGGCTATTTGAAATGTCTGGTCTATTCAAAATCGTCCGCTTGGAGTCTTCTGAAAAATTTGCACTTGAAAGATTGGGGGTTGCCTGATAATGAGAAACGAGATGCAAATTCAGTTCAGTGCGCTCAGCCAAAATGAATCATTTGCCCGTGTGACAGTCGCTGCATTTATCGCTCAATTAGATCCGACTATGGATGAGCTGACGGAGATTAAGACAGTCGTTTCTGAAGCTGTTACAAACGCAATCATACACGGTTACGAGCAAAATCCTGCAGAAGTTGTTTATATTTCAGCAGTCATTGAGGATGGAAAGGTCGACCTTGTGATCAAAGATACAGGAGTTGGCATTCCGAATATTGATGAGGCAAGACAGCCGTTATTTACAACAAAACCCGAAATGGAACGTTCTGGCATGGGCTTTACAATTATGGAAAATTTCACTGACCATTTGGAAATACAATCCCACCCTGGGACAGGCACAACCATACGTTTAGTCAAGTATTTAACGAAAAATAAAGCGTTGTGCAATTGAGGAGCGCGCCTATGGATGTGGAACTTAAAAAAGACTCAAACACATCATTTCTAAAAGACGACGAAGTCAAGGAATATATTAGGAAAAGCCAAAATGGTGACCAGGAAGCCCGAGATATTCTTGTTGAGAAAAACATGAGGCTTGTCTGGTCAGTCGTTCAGCGCTTTCTTAATAGAGGTTATGAACCTGATGACTTATTTCAGATCGGAAGCATCGGTTTGTTGAAATCTGTTGACAAGTTTGACTTATCTTATGATGTCAAATTTTCAACCTATGCCGTTCCGATGATAATTGGTGAAATTCAACGGTTCATCCGCGATGACGGAACAGTAAAGGTAAGCCGCTCTTTAAAGGAATTGAGCAATAAAATCCGAAGGTCAAAGGATGAACTCACGAAGAAGTATGGGAGGGTGCCCACTGTTTCAGAAATTGCAGAGCATCTCGATGTTCCCATAGAAGATGTGATTATGGCCCAGGACGCAGGGCGAACTCCAGCGTCCATACATGAAACCGTTTATGAAAATGATGGTGACCCCATTACGTTAATGGATCAGCTGGCGGATCAAAACGAGCATAAATGGTTCGATAAAATCGCGCTTGAAGAAGCGATACGTGGGCTCGATGAACGGGAAAGGCTTATTGTCTACTTGAGATATTATAAAGATCAGACACAATCTGAGGTAGCAAAGCGCCTAGAAATTTCACAAGTGCAAGTTTCCAGGCTGGAAAAGAAAATACTGGAACAGATGAAAGAGCGTATGGATACCACTTAGCTGGTGGTGATCTATACGTTTTTTTCGTAAGGTATCGGAATCATAATATTTTATCTCGCATTCAGCTCTCATTCAAAATGAAGGCAGCTTCCTATAAATAATGAATGGCTGGAATGTAATGTAGCATAATAAAAAATACATAAACAACATGCAGGATGTGGAATGATGGAGAATACAGTTTACATTCAGATGAAGCGCCGCTTGACAATGAACAAGGGCTCCGGTATGAAGCTCGGGGAGATGGCACAAATCATTGTACCAGAGGGAATGAAAGACTTGTATCAAATGGTAGTGCTTCCCGAGACTTCTGATATACAGAAAAAGTTTATTGTTTTAGATGTTATGACGGTGATCAATAAAATAACGAGCCGATATCCCGATTCAGATATTCAAGTCATTGGACCATCGGAAACCATTATTGAATTATTGGAAAAAAGGAAGACAGTGCCTTCCTTTTTATTTGTTCTTGTCTGGCTGCTTCTTTTTGTTGGGTCTGGACTGGCCATTATGAACTTCCACGAGGAAACGAGCATGCAGACCATGCATCAAAAAATCTACTGGATGATGACAGGACAAATAAATACCACTCCGTATATTGTCCAGATCCCTTATTCACTTGGTCTTGGGCTGGGGATGATTTTGTTTTTTAATCATTTGTTCAAGAAAAGGATCAACGAAGAGCCAAGTCCTTTGGAAATAGAAATGTTTAATTACCAGCAGGACCTTGATCAGTACGTCGTTTTGAATAAACACAAAGAGAGTACGAAATACAGTGACGATCATTAAATCCATTGCAGTCATATTTACAGGCCTGTCTGGGGGCTTGGCTGTTGGGATAGGGTTTGTTGCATTTTTGACTGTACTTGGCGTGATTCCGCGGCTGACACAGCTTACGAAAACGGGTGATTATATACGATATTATGAATGGGCAGTAGTTATTAGTGTGGTTTTAAGCAGTTTTGCGGATTTGAATGACTTTTCATTTCCTATCGGCGCTGGCATTTTGATCCCGATAGGATTTGCCAGCGGCATTTTTATCGGCATGCTTGCGGCGGCACTTACCGAAGTCCTCAATGTGCTGCCAATTTTATCAAAGAGGATCGGGATGGAAGGAGTGCTTATCAGCCTGCTTATGGCTCTAGTTATTGGAAAATTAGCGGGTTCTTTATTCCAATGGTTGTTTTTTGTAAATTTTTGAAGCTATTTGTAGAGGAGCTGCCATGATGAAAAAAAAATTAGGAAATAACTTTAAAAAGATTCCTGAAGACCTTCGTCTCGTTGAGCAGTATTTCAAAGATAGGGTCGGTCTGGGAACAAGCTGTGATATTGGTCAGCGGAAATTAGTCATATTAAAGACTCATGTGCAAATGTATTATGTGAATGGCCTTTGTGATACGGAGTTTATCATTGAATTAATTAAAGAGCTTGTTAATTTAAATGATCATGAGCGGCCTTCAAAAAATATTTTTGATATGATTCAAAACAGGCTTGTACATGAATCGATTGAAATCGTAGAAACCCTCGATGAAGTAACTGATCAGGTATTGTCCGGATTGACGGCAATTTTTATAGAAGGTGAAGAGTCAGCACTGATCGTTGACGTACGGAGCTATCCAGGAAGGCAGCCGGAGGAGCCGGATACTGAAAAAGTGGTTAGAGGATCCAGGGATGGCTATGTGGAAAATATCATTATGAATACGGCATTGACAAGAAGAAGGATTAGGGATGAGAAATTAAGATTTGAAATGTATAAAGTTGGTGAACGTTCGAAAACGGATGTTGCGATTGGCTATATTAAAGATGTGGCAAATCCGCAATTAATCGAAACGATTCGGAAAGAGCTCTCTAGCATAGATATTGATGGGATCGCCATGGCGGATAAGACAATAGAAGAGTATTTAATGAAACAGGGCTATAACCCTTACCCACTTGTCCGATATACAGAAAGAGCAGATGTTGGGGCCATCCACCTTTTGGAGGGGCATGTACTCATTTTTATCGATACGTCCCCCAGCGTGATGATTACTCCGGCAACTTACTTTCACCATGTTCAGCATGCTGAAGAGTATCGTCAGTCCTCTGCTGTTGGAACTTTTGTTCGATGGACGAGGTTTTTAGGGATTTGGGCATCCATCTTTTTATTACCGCTTTGGTTTCTTTTTGTATTAGAGCCGTCGCTTTTACCTGAGAACCTTGCTTATATTGGGCCAAATAAAGAATCGGACATTCCGCTAATCATCCAATTACTCATTGCTGATTTAGGGATAGAGTTTTTAAGAATTGCAGCTATTCATACTCCCACGCCGCTCTCGACGGCAATGGGATTGATTGCAGCGGTATTAATTGGACAGATTGCGGTGGATGTTGGTTTGTTCCATTCAGAAGTCATTCTGTATGTTTCTATTGCTGCGATTGGGACATTTTCTACTCCGAGCTATGAATTGAGTGTTGCAAATAAGATCTTCAGAATGCTTCTGTTGATTGCCGTTGCTTTATTTAAATTGCCGGGATTTATAATAGGATGCACGCTTTATGCTTTGTATTTGATATCGCTGCGCCCATTAAATGCACCGTACATGTGGCCGTTAATTCCGTTTAATCCGATAGCACTTTTCCAAGTGCTTGTCAGAAGACCTGTCCCAGGAAGCAGGCTTAGGCCAAGCATTGTCCATCCGCGAAACCGATTTCGCCAGCCGGAGAACAAGCCGTGACAGACCGTTGCTAAAAGGCATAAAATATGTTAAAGTAGTGCTTACTTATTTTAGCGACGTCAACTGCTCATATCTGATTACTTTGTTAAAAAGAAACAGATTTTTTTGTGAATATTCGGATGTTGTATAACATATTTCGCTTTATCTGCTTCAGCGCCCCAGCGATCAACAAATATTTGCGCTCCTGTCTTCGAAAAAACTGGATTTAGAGCACTTTACCATTCGTGCTGTTATTTCCGGAGTGCTTGGTTTGTATGTCGCCAAAAGGGCGCTTGCGCTTTTCTTGTTGTATAGGAAATTATAAAATTCTGTGCTTGTGGATAACTTTATTTATCAGATTAT
>JAABNQ010000083.1 GCA_009928435.1 Bacillus sp. HF117_J1_D | reverse complement strand
CCCACTACCTTCAGAGCGAAAGGAGAGAAAAGACATAACTTAAATTTTATCTTCTTGTGTCTTGACAAAGGGGGGCATTACAGTACGGTGCTACGTGGAATATCGAGTAGTTGACTGATTTCCACATCAGACAGGTTAAAGAAGTAGTATAGTAGGACGGCGGTTCGCTTCTCTTCTGGCAAAGTATGCATCGCTTTTGCAAGTAGTTTCGGGGTAATTCTCTTTCCTGCCACTTGAAAACCTTGTGTTTCCTCACCCTCATAATGCTTATCTAAGGTATAGAGTTGATTTTCTTCCTGTGGCGTGAGATCGGAAAAGGTCATTTCTCGTGACTGTCGTTGCCGCCGCTGGTTGTAGGCATTAATTGCTTCATTCTTCAACACCCTTTTGCAAAAGCCATTAAAAGCGCAGCGTACTTGCCATTGGGTACGCGTAGGTTCCATGTCATTCACCTCCCTTCGCAACCGCAAAGGCGGGTGATGATTTCCCCTTTCATAACCCTCAACAAGCGTTTTTTCTAAATGCCGAAAATAGAAGTAATTTTTTTGAAAAAAAATCTTATTACACACAAAAAAGCCCAACTGAACATAAGCCAGTTGGGCATAAAAGTGGATATATTTTATTAGATATTGTTTGTTGGCACATTACAGCCATAATAATCTCATAACAATTCAAGATGTTTCTTGATATGTCAAGTGAGACCCAATCAAGGTAAACATAAATAAACACGGCGATAACCTCCTTCATACCGCCGTGTCCTAAAAAAAAGGCGAACTTAATATACCTTCCGTAATTCTATTTTTTTTAGAAAAACGGCGGCTTTGAATTTTCTTATTTTCAAAACCGCCGTTTGATATTTTAACTATCTATATAGTTTTTGCACTCCTAACAAACAACGGTTTTTAGGTTGTATTAGTGTGTGAAGAAATATGTTGTAAGCTCAAAAGCTCAAAACCCATTTTATTACTTATCGCTTCAGTAATGGAGAAAGTGGATTGTGTCTCTTAAGTTTTTTTATTATAAATTGCTTCTTTCAATTAAAGATGGATTAATCATATCGGTTACGGCAGTATATAGGTTTTCCGGATATTCTGCGATTCGATGGCACAAATATAAATACCATTCTTGCCCGTAAGTTAGGTATATTTTGCAGTTGTACCCTCTGCCTTTTAAATCCTTCAACAGATCCGGGACTATCCCAAAAAGCATTTCTATTTCTACATTAGAACGACTAAGAAGCTGCCGATGTTCCATTTCTTGAATAAGAATTTCATCATGTGTGGCTATCGATACTGGATGGTTCGCCTCTATTAATTCTTCTACAAATTCAAGATAACGGTGATTTAATTCCATTGATCTTGGCATGGCTATTTCAGCAGATTCTTGATAAGCTCCCTTTACAACTCGTATTCTCCCAGGATAATGAATGAGCTCCTGAAAATCATTGCTGGATTGATATAAGTGTGCCTGAAGCGTTATTCCTACATTTGGATACTGCTCAGTTGTTTTTTTATAAATATCAAGAATAGCATCCGTTTTTGATGATTCCTCCATACTTATCATAACTGTTATTTCGTACTGTTTTGCTTTCTTAGCGATCTCAAGTAAATGATCAAAAGCTAAATCTGGATTTACAGATAATCCAATATGTGAGAGATCAAGTGAAACTGTTTGCTTCATGGAGATAGAACCCATTTCCTCTATAAGACTTAAAAACTCGTCTTTAGCTTTTATACATTCCTCTAAATTTGTTGTATTTTCCCCTATGTATTCAAGTGAAATAAAATACCCTTTTGAAATGAGCTCATTTGCTGTCTCAATTCCTTCTTGTTTCTTTTCCCCTGCAACAAATCGTTTGGCAGCCTTTAATAATAATGGATAGAGTTCACTAGATTGTTGAATAAAAGATTTAATCTGTTGATTTCGTGCAATCGATTTGAGTGCTTGAGCGACTTGAACTTCAATGTTTTTCATTATTATACATCTCCTTTTCACTATTTTAATCAACTTTATCATGATAAAATGGTTTATATGAGTACCACTTATGGTTAATTTTCATGGTACCACTTTAATAAAGGAGAATGTAACTATGCTTTGGATCCCTATTGATCGATCACTGGATATACCATTAATCAGGCAAATTTATCAACAAATACGAAAACGAATATTAAACGGACAACTAAAAGCAAATGAAAGACTTCCATCAACTCGTAAAATGGCGTCTGAATTAAATGTATCCCGGAACGTGATTTTAGAAGCGTATGATCAGTTATTAGCAGAAGGTTTCTTGGTTGCACGAAGAGGTTCGGGAACATATGTTGCTGCTGGTGCTTTTTTAGAAAAACATAAAAAGGCTTCTACAGTACAATCTTTTCATTGGAATAAAAATAATAAAAAGGATGAGAACGTCATCGATTTCCGTTCAGGGATCCCTGCATTGGATTTATTTCCAAGAAAAACATGGGCCAAGTTATCTTATACTACCTTGAATGATTCATCGCCTTCTGTATTAGGATATGATATTCCTGAAGGGCGTCTTGAGTTAAGGCGTGCCTTATCAGGGTATTTACTGAAAACCAGAGGTGTTGTCTGCCATCCGGATCAAATCGTGATTACTTCTGGTGCAACACAGGCGATGACGCTTATTTCCAGATTACTTATATCTCCAAATGATACGGTTGTTATGGAGGATCCCATCACCGTTGATATTCAAATGATATTTAAATCGGCAGGTGCGTGTATTTATCCTATACCTGTTGATAAAGACGGAATGAAAACATCTTTTTTGCCGTTAGACAAAAATCCCAAATTCGTCTATGTGACTCCTTCCCATCAATTCCCTTTAGGAGGAACACTACCGATTCAAAGGCGAATTCAACTAATAAACTATTCAAGAGAAACAAATTGTTATCTAATTGAGGATGATTATGACAGTGAATTTCGGTATGAAGGATCACCCATAAGTTCATTACAGGGATTGGAACCTGAACGTGTGCTATACATTGGTTCGTTTAGCAAAATATTATCGCCAGCCCTTAGAATGGGCTATTTAATTCTCCCTTCAGAATTAATTGAGAAATGCCGAACACTAAAATGGTTTTCTGATTTGCATACCCCTTCTTTAGAGCAGCTTATCCTCGCACGTTTTATTAAAGAAGGCCATTTGGAACGGCATATTTCAAAGATGAAGAAGATATATAGAAGACGGAGAGACTTCCTGATCAATGCTTTAAAATCAGCATTTTCGAATAAAGTGAATGTTTTCGGTGATTCAACAGGCTTGCACCTCATTGTTGAATTTAAGGAACAACAATTTTCGAAGGAATTACTTGAAGAAATTGAACAATTTGGAGTTAAAATATATCTGGTAGAAGATCATGCAATTGAAAAAGGAAAACATTCTAACCAAATTATTTTGGGTTATGGACATCTTAACAATGAAGAAATTGAAGAGGGCATCAATAAATTACAGCAAGCAATTTATAATATCGCACCCTTCAAGTAAACTGGTTAGTTCCTTATTAAAAAGGAACACCGGTTATTAAAGTCGTTTTACGCATTTTTCTACCGTAACTCTACCTTAGAATAGCCACTAACATATCTTAACAGAAGGATCTGTTAAAGTTTAATGTTGATGTCACAAAAAAAGTTATAAATTCCAATTATTCGGAAGTTTCATTACACATTATAGCGTTCTTGATAATCTTGTTTTAGCATTGAATACATATATAAATCATCGAATTTACCACAAGTATACTCATAGCTCCTCAAGAGTCCTTCTCTTTTAAACCCCTGCCGTTCAACTACTTTTTGTGATGGTATATTAGGGGGCTCTATTAACGCTTCTATCCGTTGTAGATTCATCTGTTCAAATCCATAACAAATAACATTCTTAATAGCCTCACTTGCTATTCCTTTCCCCCAGTGTTCCTTACTTAACTCAAACCCGAGTTCAGCACGATAATGCTCAGCAACCCTATTAAGAAAACCGCAACTACCGATTATCTCCTCTTGTCCCTTTAATGAAATTCCCCACCTAATCCCTGTTCCCTTTTCAAAAATTGACTTATACCACGAAATCTCATCCAATGCGTCATCAATGGACTTAAATGGTTCTAATCCAACGTACTTCATTACATCAATATCAGACAAATACGTTAGTAGGCTATTCGCATCATTGCTGGTTACTTGTCTTAAAATCAATCTATCGGTTTCAAGCACGGGAAATGCATCTACCTCTATCAAATTAAATCCCTCCTAAATGTTATTTATTCAGTAAGTATTGTTCAGTTAAGGACGCGTTTGTTGAAGAAAAATAATTTTATATTGTAAATTTACTTAATCTAATCGTATCATAGGTTTCTGTATTTTGTATTAGTGTGTGAAGAAATATGTTGTAAGCTCAAAAGATTAAAACCCATTTTATTACTTATCGCTCCAGTAATGAAGAAAGTGGATTGTGGATTTTGTCCCGTAATTGTTTCCATCATCTTCAAAATAAGATGACCAATGGAGTTTTTAAAACTGATCTAAGATTCGTCCCCCTAAAGGGTATTTACACGCTATTGGGCTGACTCCTTCGTATCAAATCAAATTCAGCTCAAATACCCTTCTTTAGTAGAAGAGTGACACTAATAAATTATACAAAGAGTGAATAATAATTACTGACCAAAGTGAGTTAGTTTTCTTATATATTAATCCAAATATAATACTCAAAACAAAAGCTACTACTATGGAACTTATAATATAAGGAAATTCGAACAACCCTTTATAAAACCAAATAGGAAAATGAATCGATACAAAGAGTAATGATGTAATTGTATTTGCTTTCCAGAAGCTAGATAACTCCATAAATTTTCTTAACAAAAAGCCCCTGAAAACAATTTCTTCAATTATGCCAACTAATAGAATGGTATTAAGCCATTCATTAAACCCTATATGAAAATCGATGTCATTTTTTAAAACTATAAGGTTTAAAATGATAAAATAGGTTATAAAGACTAAGGATATCCATCCTGCCCATTTTATGCCTTTCCTAAAGTTATGGCGTAATCCTAAATAAGAAGACGGATTACTTTTTTCTACCAATTTAACTAATAAGATAACGGGAATAACCCAAATAATAATTTTAATAGCAGCTGATATTATAGCCCTAGGAACAGAATCCATCAAATTTAAATACTGAACCAACCATAATTCTCTAATAAACCATAAAGCGTAGAATGATATAAAATATGCCCAAATGTAATTCTTATTTACTTTAGATAATATTAGTAACTCCTCCCTTTTTTCTCAAAGCTAATATAGCAATAATTAACGATAATGCTGCATATCCAATTGTCCACCAAAAATGTTCATTAAATATAGAATAATCACCAATCAAAACATCCCATGATAATTCAATTGCGTGAACAAAAGGTAAGGAATTAGAAATTTTTTCAAATGTCTTACCCAAAAGCGTTAAATCTATCCATGCCCCACTTAAAAATGAAACTAAGAAAATGTAAATTGTTCCAATGCCTTGAATCTGTTTATTTTACCTGGATCACTATTGATCATTTTCGGCTTTCGGAGCGCTTTAATCGCCTCCTCACAGGTATACTAAAAATTTTTGTACTTATCTTTTGTATAAGATTTATATTTGGCAGGGAGAAAAAAGTTCTCCACCTTTTCATATACGTTAAGCAAACTTTTTAAGAAAGTAAGTTTTGGAGCAATCCAGTAGCTTAAAATGGCTGAAGTTGTACCAAAAATGGCTCCGAATATGATATCAACAGGATAGTGAACTCCTACCATTATTCGAAAAATACCTACAAAGCATGCAATTACAAGCCACAACCATCCTTCTTTTTTGCGCACTAACCAAATTGAAAAACAGATGGAGAAAAACAGGATTGTATGGTCACTTGGGAATGAGTTATCAATCGCATGGTCGATTAGTTGATTTACATTTGGCAGATCAGCGAATGGCTGATGATGAGAATAAAATAAGCCAGATATTTTTCCTACAATTTCAGCAAATATAAATGCAATAACTGCCTGAATAATCATCATTCTGTTTTGTTTAGTTCGGGTAAACCAATAAATAACCATGCCTAAAGCAAGAATATACAACATATATTCCGCAAAAAAGATTGCAATCGGATTAAGGAAAGAATATTGATTTCCTAAGTTATTAATCATCCGAAATACGTCAATATTCATTTGTGAAACGGACATTTTGACTTCTCCTCTTCTATAGTGTTTGTAACCGATGAAATGACAAACCGATCGTATCATTTAGAGAAACCCAATCA
This sequence comes from Bacillus sp. HF117_J1_D, assembly GCA_009928435.1. Taxonomy (GTDB): domain Bacteria; phylum Bacillota; class Bacilli; order Bacillales; family Bacillaceae_C; genus Siminovitchia. Next base: position 3,409 of record JAABNQ010000083.1, on the reverse strand, counting down.
GTAAGCAAAGAAATTTAAATTTTTTCAGGATATCTTATCCTTGCTTTTGATTATAGGCATTACTTTTTAACAGAGTCTTAATCATTTCTTAACCATTTCTTAATAATAGTTCAGGCTAATTTTAAAAGGAGAACTTGACGTAATGGATATACGAAGACAAAATAGCTTAATTACTCTCCCTCACTGTTGTTTGAGGGTTATTTTAACTATTTTAAAAAAATACTTGAATAAAATTAATAAATACTTTAATATTGTTGATGGAAGGGGGAGGGAAGTTGAACCGTGATGATGTACCAGAATGGATTCTGGCTTTAGATAAAGAATCGCTTGAATTTATTAGGAAATTTATTTTAAATTCCGGATCGTTAAAGGAAATTTCCAAAATATACGGAGTGTCTTATCCAACAGTAAGAACAAAACTGGATAAGCTTATAAAGAAAATTGAGCTTAATAGTAAAAAAGAAGATGTTGAGTTTGTCAGTATGATTAAAAATTTGGTTATTGATGAACGTATCAGCTTAGAAGTTGCGAAATTAATTATTGAAAAATATAAATCTGAAAGGGTTGATACTTAATGCCTGTGATTGGATGGGGTATTGCGATTTTGGTTATCGGAGTTCAATTTTATTTATCAAGAAGGAAATATGTTTATTGGGGAGCTATCTTACCTGTTCTGTATATAGTCTTTATAGTTGGGTGGTTTTTTAAGAAGTTTGGTGAAGAAGATACACTGTCCCTTATATTAGCTGGTGTTGGAGGATTGGCTTTTTTATTAAGTCTCTGGATTAATGGTAGAGATTATCTGAAAAAGAAAAGAAAAAAGGAATTGGAAAAAATAGAATTACAAGATATTTAATGTTATAGACTTGGTCAGTTTTTATATTCAATCAACTTAAAAAAACATAGAAATAAGGCTTTGCTAATGGAAGGAATAGAAATAGATAATGAATAAGGCAAATGTCGATAATATAAAAAAAACTATCATAAAGGCTTGGAAAAATGCATGGTTTCATTTAAAGAAATCTTTTTGGAAATATTGGTTATTTTATTTCATCATCTTTATCATTGCTTATCTTATCACAGTGTTAATAAATCCAAATATTAAAGAGCTTATTTTAGGTTTAGATGAAAATTTTAAAGATGATGTCAGTAGAGAGGGGTATTGGGGATCTACTATTTTTCTGTTTAAGAATAATTGGTTAGTTTGCTTACAAATTTTGATTCTTTCTTTTATTCCCATTCGATATGTATACACACTACCACTTATTTCAACAAGTGCTATGATTGGTGTCACATTATATCTTGTTCAACAGGTTAATTTAAATGTTCTCTATACATTCGGATTAGGTTTTCTTCCGCATGCTATTTTGGAACTTACTACATTTATTCTAGCTGCTTGTTATGGAAGTTCGATTAATAAAGTTATTATTGGAAGACTAACAAATTTATTTCGAAAGATTAAAAAAATAACTCCTTCATTCCGTAGACATTTAAAAGAAGCTTTTATTGCATTCATATTAGTCATAACTCCTTGTATTTTTATAGCTGCTTTTATCGAAGGATTTATATCAAAATTTTTATTATTTTCAATTGAGCTAGTTTAAATTTAAAAAAAGCAGGTGAAAAAATGGAGGACGTTCGAGTACTTGTAGCAGATGATGAAAAAGAAATAAGAAATTTATTAAAAAAGTATCTTGAAAGAGAATTATATAAAGTAGATGTAGCAGTTAACGGAGAGGAAGCGCTAAAATTATTTGCTCAAAATAAATATAACCTGATTATTTTAGATATTATGATGCCTAAAATAGATGGTGTAGAAGTATGTAGAAAACTTCGAGATCAAACGAATGTTCCGATATTGATGCTAACAGCTAAAGATACAGAGGTTGACAAAATTTTAGGACTGACGATTGGGGCCGATGATTATATTACTAAGCCGTTTAGTATGAATGAATTCATCGCTAGAATTAAAGCTCATATGAGACGGTATTTAATACTTGGGAGCGAACAAAATCATGAAGATAAATCCATCATTAAATTTAAAGGTTTAACGATAAACTTAAAAACATACACGGTTACAAAAGACGAAAAAGAGATTTCGCTAACAGCAAAAGAGCTTAAATTATTAAAGTTCTTTGTTTCCCATCCCGAACAGGTGTTTACGAAGACGCAATTATTTCGTCATGTGTGGGAAGATCATTATATTGAAGATGACAACACAGTCATGGTTCATATAAGGAAACTTAGAAAGAAAATTGAAGATGATCCTTCTAACCCAAAATATATACAGACTGTTTGGGGAATAGGCTACAAGTTTATTGGTGAGAAAGATGAGTAAAGATAAAATAATCATTTTACTATTTCTTCAATTTATCGTCATTAGTATACTATTGTTGATAAATATCAATGATCATCCTTTAACCTTTTTAGAATGGGCATTGTTCATTGCACTTTTTTTAATAATAGTCATTCTTTTTGCAAAAAAACTCAATGATCGGAAAAATTTAAAGCATACAATTAAGCTGTTAAAGCGAGCAAATAGCGGAAACTTGAATGTAAGGCTATTTGCCAACGGCGATCACCTATTTAATCAGTTCATTTTTGCGATTAACGAATTAATTCAACAACTTGAAAAAGTTCAAATCCAATCAATTAAAAGTCAAAATTCAAGAAAAAGACTTCTATCTAGCATTTCACATGATATTCGAACACCCCTTACTTCCATTATCGGCTATATAGATGCATTAAAAGATGATATAGCAGTTTCAAAACAGGAGGAACAAGAATATTACGAGATTATTACAAAGAAAGCAAATGGCTTAAAAGATTTGATTGAAGAATTTTTCAATTTAGCTAAGCTTGATGCAGATGAAATTCCGATAAAGGAAGAGTATCTTGATTTTTCGGAAGCTGTTAGAGAATCACTGATTGAATTTTTACCCGTAATTCAAAAAGAGGGAATGAATCTAGAGGTTACAATTCCAGAAACAAAATGTTATATCCTTGCCGACAAACTGAGCATCACGAGAATCATAAATAACATGATAAAGAATGTGATTCAACATGGAAAAAAAGGGAAAGCGATAGGAGTTGATATGATAGAAACTCCTCACTCTTATCAACTAGACATATGGGATAAAGGACCAGGTATTCCGAAAGCTGATATTGGAAATGTATTTGAAAGAATGTATCGAGGTGACCAATCCAGAAATCAATTAAATGGGGGAAGTGGAATAGGATTAGCTATTGCTAAAACTTTAGCAGAAAAAAATAAGGGAGAAATATGGGTGGAAAGTATTCCATGGATAAAAACTACATTTAGTCTTTCTTTTCCTAAATCGGATTTTAAGAAACACCTGAATCCGTGACGTAGTTTGTTAAAAGCTTGAAAAGCAGGCTGATTTTACCC
>JAABNQ010000007.1:85660-91857 GCA_009928435.1 Bacillus sp. HF117_J1_D | reverse complement strand
GAAAAGCGCAAGGCGCCGTTTAGCGGCGTACAAATGGAAGCCATTCTGACAACACAACGAAAAATTCAGGAATAAATTACGATGTCCTGTACTTCGCTTGAGATCGAATCACTGAATCCGAACTAAATATTGAATCTCGCGACTTTATCACGAAAGGTTCAAGACAATTGATTCCCATTTATTGAAAGTGATGTGCAGTTTTGCTATATTATCATTAGTTTGGTTTTATTCAACTGTCTTTGACGCACAAGCATATTTTTTTCATATATTAGTAAAGGGTGGTTATTGAATGGCTTACGTAATTACATCTCCTTGTATCAGCGAAAAATTCGGCGAATGTGTCGATGTATGTCCTGTCGACTGTATTGAAGAAGGGGAAGAAATGTTCTTCATCGATCCGGACATTTGCATTGACTGCGGCGCATGCCAAGCCGTTTGTCCGGTAGAAGCAATCTACCATGAAGAGGAGTTGCTCCCAGAGGATAATATATATATAGAAAAAGCCAAAGAATTTTACGCTTCAAGATAATTTTCCAATAAAAACAGGACGAAAAGTGCAAACACTTTTCGTCCTGTTTTTTTGGTTTATTAGACCAGCTTTCTTTTATGAAGATAGGCACTTCAGCTTACTTGCAGGATTTCAGCAATTGATTGCAGTGAGCTATTTCATTGTTTGCGGTTTTCTCGAATATTTTTTTCGTCCGCCTATACACAAAAAACCCAACTGAATAGAATAAAAAAGAATCACCCAGGTGGCAGAGAGGAGGATAGCGATGTCTAAAGAGAAGAAAGAAAAGGTCATTAATGTTGAAAACTTAGTCATCCATGCGCAAAATGTGGATTTCATTCGGGATCGCCATAGAGAAAGAGAGACCCATGAAAGAAATCCATGGGATTTCTTTTTGGGGAGACCGCGCCACACGCACACAGTAGATGGTGAAGAAAGCACTGGCAGACCTGAGTAGTCCACCGGTTCAGTTTGAATATTTGCAGTAAAATTAGAAAAGTGGGTAAATACCCTTCCAAAAGTAGATAAAATGCATATTTTATGGTAAGGCCCATTCAGGGGGCCCTTAATGCCTTTCTGACGAGACTTTGTGGGAAAGAGGTGAGTCATTTGTTTGGATACGGCGGCTTTGGCGGCTGTGGATATGGCGGCGGATTTGGTTACGGCGGTGGTTTTGCACTCATCGTCGTGCTGTTTATCCTGCTAATTATTATCGGAGCAGTATGCTTTTACTAATATAAGAAGTGCTAACGCAAGCCGCTTTCCGAGGAGATAGTCCTCAGCCGCAACAGGAAAGCGGCTTGTGACCTTCAAAGGGCTCCTGCTCAAAACGCGATATCCAGTTTGTCCTAGCCCAGTCAAAGAAAGAGAATATAATTTTCCATAACAAAAAAATGATCATCCCGGTCTATGGTCTATTCAATTGGATTGACCAGGATGATTATTTTCTGTGAAAAAAATACTCAATGGCAACGATCGCTTCAAAAAAATTGGCAAGCCATTCTAGATTTTTCCCTATCTTCAATGAACGCACGAAATCGTTCCGGTTCATCGAGACGGATCGCCGTTTTCGTGTAATTTTTCTTAAAACCCAAAAATAGACTCGCGGTGAGAGGGCGTTTGAATTCAATGATACAATGCGGCGGCAGTGTCTCAAAGTCCTTTGCAATGAATTCAATCGTCTCTTTTGTATTAATTTTCTCCTCCTCCGCTTCACGTCCCCACTTTATTTCTTTGATTTCTTCCAGTGGAATGACGATGCGCTTCTCAAGCCCAAGGGATACGAAAATTTTTCCTTCTTGGACATGCAGCGGATTTAATCTTATCGCCTGAATATTTCCAATGAAAAATATGACGGTATAGATGTTTAATAGAAGCATTATAATCGAGAGGATAACCGATTTTTCATGAATCAGCCAATGAATGGCCGCTGTTTCTATAATGATGGCATGAATCAACATAATATAAAAGGCGATAAGGCTCGATTTTTGATGTAGTGAAAAATCAAACTCTGTCCTTGGCACTTTCTTCTTCCAAGAAGCAAATGCATAATAGAGCATCAAAAACTCCGCGGCAAAAACTTGCAAAAGTATGTGATTTCCTACCCGTCTTTCCACAGCAGATGGGAGGGAAAACAATAGGCTTTCGTTATGTGACTTCACCCGACGAATGATGCCAGGCAAGCGCCAAATGAGCAGTGCTACCAAGCCAAGTTCAGCCAATAGTATGAGAACCTCGACACCGATAGCAGCAAGTGGAACGTAGGTAAACGGCTCGAAATAAGCACTCGGAATAAGGAACCTTGCAAATACAAGACCAGAAACCATCCATGCAATAAATGCTTTTACCGTAACCTTTTCCCCGCGTTTCAAAAACAAAATAAGGAGTGGTGCCACAACGGCCAAATCAATCAATGAGCCAATGACAACCCAATTTGCATCAGCAGGAAGAACTAGGGAAGTTAGTGGAGAGCGATACAATAAAGCATTGGAGCCAAGAACGAGAACAAGTAAAAACAGTATAATATAAAACCGGCGGTCTCTCTGAATAGCAGTCATCAAAAACACACCTTTTTTCTTTTATCTTACCATAAGAAAAGCGCAAGACGCTTGTTTAGAAACGTACAAACTGGGGCGATTTTGACGAGATAAAGGAAAATGCCTAATTATCGGCGACCAAGCATAAAACGAGCGCTGCTGAAGGCGTAGTTTGCCTTCAGCAGCGAATGGATTATGACCTCAAGCCGATAGCACTCACAGCCAGACAACACGGCAAGAATGCAGGCTCAAATCGCGACGTCCTGGCGCTTCGCTACTCTACCATGAAGTAAGTTTTTTTGTTAGCACGCCATAAGCTCTCTAGAACCCCCCGGCATAGCCAGGGGTTTTCTAAACCACAAAAAAGCCCCGCTATTATGCGGGACTTTCCTTCAATATTGAAAAATAATCGACTTATATCAAATGCGCTTTGACGTATTTACGTCCAGATTTTATCGAACTCAGCTCGATAAATCCCATCCGACAATCTGCGGCGTCCACCGGAGACTTTATACTTTCAGCTCACAATTTACAGAGACTTCTGCAGAATGAAGTTAAAACCCTTTAAAATCACCGAATAAAGGTTGCAAAATCAAGATAACGAGCTGCATCCAATCAAAAAACAGCAAAATTCCAATGATAATCATCAAGTAGCCGCCTATTTTCATAAAAAGCTGTCCGTTTTTCTTCAGGAACGTCATTTTGTCCAAGAATAAGGACATGAGAAGGAATGGAATGGAAAATCCAAGCACATAGGCTCCCATATAAAAAAGCCCTTTCCCAGGATCTTGGGTGATCATCGCGGCCACTCCCACTAAAATAGGTCCTGAGCAGGGGGTCCAACCAGCGGCAAACGCAAGTCCAATCAGGACAGATCCAAAATAACCTGCCGGTCTGTTTTGAAATTGAATCTTCTTCTCCATATTTAAAAAATTAAAACTCAAGATACCTGTCAATACCAGTCCAAAAAATACCATTACAATGGCCCCAACTTGTCTGAGAAGGTCCTGATATTTGACAAAAATGTCTTCAAGAAGGGTAGATGAAAGACCCAAGACTAAAAAAATGATAGAAAATCCTACTAGAAACAGAATTGTATGAATAAAAGCCTTCTTTTTAAATATCCCCCGTTCTTCCTTCATCTCGTTCACAGTCATTCCAGTAATATATGACAGGAAAGCCGGATATAAAGGAAGTGCGCAAGGTGATATAAAAGATAAAAAACCCGCTCCAAAAGCAAGAAATAAGTTTATCTGCTGCATTTTTTAATCACCAGCCTCATTTTATATCATATACATCCACCTTAGCAAAAACAATCGACTTTATTGTGAAAGAACTGTGCCATTTTATCGAAAAATATCGTCACATGTAAAGGCTAAATAAACGGCTATATCATTCTAGTCCATCCCTACCGCAAAAAATGAAACATCTACCTTCACAAAACCGTATGAAAAGATAATACAAAAATCAGGAAGGGAGCATTAACATGCAGAAATACATGCTCAAGTATATTGAAGTCTATGAGGAACTCCGTCAAAAGATGAAATGGAAAGTGACAGATAATAAAATTTTAATGACGATTGCATCCTTCTATGCAATGAACCCAAAGCCTTTTCAAATAGAGGCTTATCTGCTGATTGCAGAGGAAATTAAACGGCAAGCCCGTGCTTTCTCTTCTATAAAATCGGAATCCCGGTATATTGCTGCCGCTATGCTGGATGTTGGCTTTGAACAGGCCGAAAAGCAAACTCCTGCATGGTTTGCTGCCTACGATGAAATGGTCAACGCTAAATTCAGAAAAGGTATATTTACTTATATCGCGGCTGCTGTATTAATGAAAAATTCGGGGTCTGACCCCACGAAATATCGCCCGATTATCACGAAGGCAAAAGATATTTACGAAGGCATGAAAAAAGAGCATTACTTTTTGACATTCAGTGAAGATTATCCCCTTGCAATGCTTCTGGCTACAACACAAACTGATCAAATCATTGAACGCAATGAGCGTTTTTATGACGCTTTGAACCGTAACGGATTTCGAAAAGGCAACCATTTGCAAATGCTGAGTCATATTTTGACACTCGCCCATGAAGAGAGCGCCGAAGTGTTGGTGAGCCGAACCACTCAAGTGTTTGACCAATTCAAAGACGTCGGTATCAAACCTAAAACACTGTATTATCCAGTGATGGGAATGCTTGCCATGATCCCTCCTGAGGAATTAGATGTGCAGGAAATTTATCAAGCATACGAGCAACTTAATCAGACAAAACCTTTCAAATGGCAAAAAGATTTGAACGCAACCCTTGCTGCCAGCTTTTATGTAAAAAATAAATTGGAACATTCAACTTTCATAGAGTCAAGCCTATTTACAACAATCGAAACGATTTTGCAGGCTCAGCAAGCAGCCATGACCGCTACTATAGCAGCTGCTGTAGTCACTACGAATTCAAATTCTGGAAGATGAAATGCCGGGGATGAACCATGAAGTATGGCATCCCCGGCTTTTTTCTATCACTTGGAGGAATATCAAAGCAAGCATAACCCAACAATTGAAAGCCTCAGTCAGCTTTCACACTTGTTCAATTTGGTTCTACGTGAACATGCACAGCGAATACTTGATGTTTGTTCATTAACACTTCTTCCACACAATCTGATATTTCATGAGCAGCTTGGATCCCCAATGTGGAATTGACAAGAATGACCACATCCACGACAGATTTGTTACCATACCGTCTCGCCTTTATATCCTTGATTCCCTTCACTCCGGAAATTTCAAAAATGGCTTCTTTATACCATTCCAATTTTTCTTCATCAAAGCCATCGGTCAAGTCTAGGGAAGCGTCCCTGAAAATATCCCAGGCTGTCTTACATATGAGTAAACCAACTATTACAGCCGTTAACGGATCAAGCCAGGGAAGTCCGAATTGGGAGCCAATGATGCCAATTGCCGCACCAATACTCACCCATGCGTCGGACAAATTATCCTTAGCTGCCGCCGTTACCGCCTGACTATTAATTTTCCTGCCTAGCTTTACATTATATCGATAAACTACATACATGATTCCCGATGAAAACACAGCAGTTAACGCAGATATCAGATCAGGTGATTCCTGATTTTCAGCAAATACGGATGAGACTGCTTCAAACAAAACCTGAAGCCCGACAACCATCATGATAAAAGAAGCAACCAATGTAGCAACCATTTCTGCTTTCCAATGACCATATGGATGATTATCATCTGCTGGCTTTTGCGAAAATTTAAGACCAATCAGGACCGCGATTGAAGCTACAATGTCAGTGGCATTATTTAGTCCGTCTGCCCTTAAGGCAGCCGAATTTGACAGGTCCGCTATCACCAACTTCAAGACTGATAGAAATATATAAGCAAAAATGCTGAGTATGGCTCCGCGTTCGCCCATCTTTAGATCATTACCATTTGAGTGTGCCATTGAAGTCCCTCCACAAAACTCTGTATACTTATGATAACAATCGAATTGTGAGTGGGTCTACAGCAACCTTGTTGGGAAAGGACCCGTTTGTAAGGAGACGGAAAGATTGTTTCTCATGAGCAACATTGCCTTATTCTTTTCAAAATGATCAAAATGATTATTCTTATATTTCCAAAAAGAAGTTGACTATTTGCAAAATGTTGA
>JAABNQ010000007.1:19387-85563 GCA_009928435.1 Bacillus sp. HF117_J1_D | reverse complement strand
ATTCTTATATTTCCAAAAAGAAGTTGACTATTTGCAAAATGTTGATTATACTCATTTCAAGCCAATAGGCGACTCCAAATATTAACAAATGAATAATCATATTCTTATCAAGAGAGGCGGAGGGACTGACCCAAAGAAGCCTCAGCAACCAGCAATTGATTGCACGGTGCTAATTTCAGAAGAATACATTTGTATTCTAAAGATGAGACTAATGTAGGTTATATATATGTACGTGTATATGCCCTTCTCTCATCTTTATTTGAGAGAAGGGCTTTTTGTTTCTAAAAAAGATGCATAGAGATTCCTACAGTAGTTTTCATTCCACATGAAAAGGAGATGGTTACGTGACAACCACCATTAAAGAAGCCACCCCCTCACTTGAGGAAGTGAAAGACCAAATAAGGAAAATCATCGACCTTGTCATCCGACCGAATGCTGACAGGATTGACCGAGAAGGAGAATTTCCGAGTGAAAACCTAAAAGCTCTTGGAGAAGAAGGATGGAACAGTATTTTACTGCCGAAAGAATTAGGCGGTTTGGCACTTGATTATCATGCCTACGGTCTCGTCGTTCGTGAAATCGCAACAGCTTGTCCTTCAACGGCTCTTGTCTATACGATGAACATCGGCGCGTCGCTCATTATCTATGGCTTTGGCAACGAAGATCAGTGGAACAGATGGCTAAAGCCACTCCGCGAAGGAAAAATTGGAACAATCGCAAACAGTGAAAGAGCTACCGGGAGCCAGCATTGGCTCAGTGAAAGCAGAGCCGATTATACAGATGGCGGCTACCTCTTGAATTTTGAAAAATCCTTTGCAACAAGCAGCGGCTATGCGGACTTTTATATGATTCAAACCAAGTCGCCAAAAGCGAAGGTTTACTCAGATCTCTCGTATTTTATCGTCGATGCGAAACAGGACGGTATCGAGACAGGGAAATGGGATGCTTTAGGCGTGCGCGGAAATCATAGTTCTCCCATAAGATTAAACAATATTTATGTTGACCAACGTGACATAATTGGCGAAGAGGGAACGGGAAAAAGAATTGTGGAAAATAGCAACGCTTATATTTTCGGACTAGGAGGTGCTTGGACGGGGACTGCCATCGGTATATTTAATGAAGCTGCAGCTTTTGCAACGAAAGCTTCAGGAAAGTATCAAGTAGTCAGACATCAACTGGCTTCGGCCAAAATTTTAATTGACAGTTTATGTGCCTGGCAGAATGACATAGCTTCAAGATTGAATGACTGGTCTCAATCAGGCGAGCCTCTCCCTGATGAATTGAGGACAACACTTTATGAATTTAAAGTTCATGCATCGGAAACCGCGAATCAAGTAGCTCAAATCTCAATGGATGTCGCAGGTGGTTTCGGATATAAAAAAGGTATATTGGAGCGCCTGTACCGCGATTCTCGAGCTGGAATTGTCATGGGCCCTTCCAATAATTTGGCCAAGGAACTGATTGGCAAACAAATTGTCGGCATTGATACATCACTTTGGCCTGAAGAAAACGAACAACTGAGGAGGAATAAAAAATGACAAAAAAACGAGTTTTATTAAACGCTTTTTTAATGAACTGCCCGGGTAATCAATCACCTGGATTGTGGGCACATCCGGAAGACCGTTCGCATCGCTACAAGGATCTCGAGCATTGGACTGAGCTTGCAAAAACGCTGGAAGCTGCCAAATTCGATGCTGTTTTTCTCGCGGATGTACTTGGACCTTATGATGTATATCAAGGTGCTCGTGATGCATCTCTTCGCCAAGCGGTGCAATCACCAATCAATGACCCTCTTCTGGTCATCCCTGCCATGGCTGCTGTTACGGAGCAGCTTGGCTTTGGTGTTACAGCATCAGTAACACATGAACATCCTTATACATTTGCCAGGCGCATGACAACACTTGATCACCTGACAAAAGGACGTGTAGGTTGGAACATCGTTACTTCCTATTTGAAAAGTGCTTCCATCAATATCGGTTTAAAAGAGCAGATTGAGCATGATGAACGCTATAACATCGCCGAAGAATATTTGGATGTCTGCTATAAATTATGGGAAGGAAGCTGGGAAGACGATGCAGTTGTAAGGGATACTAAGACAAAAGCGTTTGTCGACCCGGACAAAGTCCATGATATACAACACGAAGGTGATTACTTCAGTGTACCGGGCGCACATCTATGTGAACCATCCCCACAAAGGACCCCAGTGATTTACCAGGCTGGATTGTCGTCTAGAGGAAGTGCTTTCGCCGCTAAGCACGCGGAAGGTGTTTACGTTTCAATGCCAACTACTACGATTGCCCAAAAATATGTCAAAAAAATCCGAAATCAAGCAAAGGAATACGGAAGAAAACCTGATGAAATCAAAATTTTCAGCTTGTTTACACCGATTGTTGGCAAGACACAGGAAGAAGCAGAAGCAAAATACTCGGATTATAAAAAATATATCAGTCACGAAGGGGCCCTAAGCTTGTTCAGCGGCTGGACGGGAATCGACCTTTCTCAATTCGCCCCAAATGAAAATCTGCAGTTTGTTGAGAATGACTCTATGCGTTCACGAGTTGAGATTTTTACCAAAGTTGATCCAAACAGGCAATGGACGATTAATGAAATAGCTGAATTTGTTGGACTTGGAGGGATCGGTCCGGTTGTTGTTGGCACACCTGAAGTCATCGCTGACGAAATGGAAAGATGGTTGAATGAAGCGGATGTAGATGGCTTCAATATCACGTATGCGGTGATGCCGGGATCATTCGAGGATTTTGCTGAGCTCGTTATCCCTGTATTGGAAGAACGAGGATTATTGAGGGAAAACGGGGCAAGCAAAACATTACGGGACAATTTATTCGGTAGCGGTGACCAGTTGGCTGACCATCACCCCGGTAAGCAGTTTTCCTGGAAGCCACAGACCGTCTCCCAATAAACGCTAGGAAGGAGTGCAAATTCCAGCGAAATTTTACCATTCAAATATACATGGGGGTATGGTTGTGAAAAAATTTTTTATTGGAATTATTTTATTAACGGGGATGGCTGTTCTAGCTGCCTGCGGTTCGAGCAACACAAACGGGGACAAAACAAAAATCAAAATCGGAGCTACCGCCGGTCCATATAGTGATCAAGTCACAAACAGTATCAAGCCTATACTTGAAAAAGAAGGATACGATGTCAAGGTGATTGAATTTAGCGACTACGTTCAGCCCAATAAGGCACTCCATGAGGGAGATTTAGACGCAAATGTATTCCAAAATATTTTATATATGGAAAAGTTTAACGAAGAACATAAGATGGATTTAGTGAACCTTCTTTCGGTTCCAACTGCCCCAATTGGTGTGTACTCTGAAAAACATAAAGACCTTTCTGACATTCAAAAAGGAGCAAAAGTAACCCTTCCAAATGACCCAGTCAATATGGCAAGAGCGTTGATCATGATGGATGAATATGGCTGGATTGCATTAGATGGAGAAGTGGATCCATCAAAAGCTTCAGAGAAGGATGTAGCGGAAAACAAGCTGAATGTGAACATTGCCCCGCTGGAAGCCGCTCAGTTGCCACGCTCTTTGGGCGACTCAGATTTCGCGTTCATCAACGGGAACTTTGCACTTGCTTCAGGTATTGAACTTGAAAGTGCACTCGGCTTAGAAGAAACTCCTATTCAGTACATGAACCAAGTCGTCATCAACAGCAAAGATAAGAAAGAACCGTTCGTAAAGGCACTTGAAGATGCCTACAAATCTAAAGACTTTGTTCAATATACAGATGAAAATCTTCCTGGCTTTGTCAGACCGGAATATTTTGCAGAAATTGAAGCAAAGAAGTAAGCCACAATCCTACCGTCATTTAGAGAAGCTATTTCTCCAGTAGAAGAGGATGCAAACAATGAAGCGTGTATAACAAATAGTCCCATTAAGATTTGGGGATTTTTGTTGTTAGAGCCGGAAAATTTTTGGTGTTTTATTTTTTAGAAATAAAGGGTATACTGTAATTAGACATGAATACATTAAAAATGATTGAAGGTGCTGGAACACCTTCAGCCTATACAATAGCTTAGCTCCCTACAAGGGGGGCAGGCAGTAGATAGAAAATAATCCACCAGAGCCGCGAACTCAAGGGTGGATTATCTTTGGTTAAATGACAGCAGTGCTATAACAAACATGCCGAACATTATCATAATTGACAAACTCTCATAAACTGTCATCATAGCACCACCCCCTTTCTTTCATGGGGATGATGCCGCCACCCTTGAGTTAACCAATATGCTATTGTCCTGTAATTATAGCAGTTTTCGCTTTGCGTGAGTTTAATTGTTGCATTTTCCATTGATGACTTTTTCATGATATCTGTTAGGTCGTATGTATTTCCTCTGTTATCATTGCTACGCTCTAGCTTATGTCTCTTTCCTCCCCTTCAACACCATGCTTGATGCAAAATCTGACTTCTTCAATCCAAATCTATCACAATCTCGACTCCTGTTGTTTGGCCACTAAACGGTTCTTCACTCTCTCTAAATATCAATTGCAACCCAGATACATCATCCGGCAGGCGCGGAGACACAATAAAGTTATTGTTAAGGTGTTCACCCGACCCTCCGCCAAATTCCATCGTACAATGATAATCCTCATTGATATATAATTCCCAAAAATGATGGTGATCACCCAAGGAATCCTCCGCCTCATCCCAATCAATATTAAAATTGACAACACTTGCATTCTCATATTGTCGTATGAAGGTTACGGAGTATAAAGAATGTCCTTTGACAACCGATTTCAGAACAGGAATATACCTTTGAAATACACTTGGTTCAACCTGAGGACGGAATTGTTCATCAGCCCTTAGGGTTCCAAACAACGCATTCAATAAATCCTCATACAGCCCATATTTTTGAGCCCAACCTTGTATGTATTCTATTGGTGGAAATCCAGGGTTGTTCCCCGACAATTCTTTTCGTTTTTGAATTAACTCACAAATGCGCTCGTCAATGGAAAAAATGTTCTCTTCATAATGTTCACGTGGACGTTCAAACGGTAATTTTTTCATGAATATATGGGCAAAGAGACCCTCTAATTTATTTGAGGGAGGAATTGCCCTTCTCTCCTTTCAATCAGTAGAGTGTGTGCACACTCTACTCTTTTTAGTTTTTTATACCTAACCAACAGAGTCCGTAAAGACTGAGGGTAGTCAATAAAGAGCTTTTTCAAGCCCTCGATTTCAATCGTGGGTTATTGACAGGCTCCTCCTCACTGACTAACGACAAATAAAGCAATAATAATCTTATTTTTCATAAATCTCATTCCTCGTTACTTACTGTTTTTTTACATAAAGTTTAAACATTCAATTTTTCTCTCAATAAATGTATACGCCTTCCAAATAGCATATTTGCTAAATTACTTTTTAAGGCAAGCAGTCCATAGATCCCCACTCCTACAGATACACAAATTACAATAATCAGGATTGACTGCCATCTGCTTTCAGGATCCATCACTGTTGACAGAACACTCTCAGCCCCAAAAACAGCGCCGGCCATAATCGCTGTAAAAATAAACATTAGCAGAGACCTTTTGACAACGACTGTATATTTGTACTCCGTAGAATAATAAATGAAAAATAAGTTTAGCAGACACGCAACTAAATAGCCCAATGTTGTTGCATAGACTGCTCCAGCCGTTTCAAATGTTTTGATCAATGGAATATTCAGGATGCATTTTGTTAACAATCCCATAGACAAACTGAGTACAGTCATCTTTTGCATGTTGATTCCCTGTAAAACTGCCGCTGATATTGAAAAGACAGCAAACAGAATCGCTGCAGGAGCATAAATGGCAAGGATCTCCGTTCCAAGTGGGTTATACCCATAAAAAACAGTATAAATTGGACCGGCCAAAATGGAGATCCCAATCACAGCCGGAATGGTAATAAATAAAACAATCTGAAAGGCCTTATCAAGTTCATGGCGAAATTTTTCCATATTCCCACTCGCATAGGAGCTCGTTAAAGCGGGTATTAGCGACATCGAAAACGCGGTAGCAAGCGTCATTGGAATCACAACGAGTTTTTGAGTATTAAAGTTTAAGATTCCAAAAGCTGATTTAACAATATCATCCAGGCCAATGGAAGCCATTGCCCTGCTAAAGGTCAGGTTGTCCACAAACTGAAATATCGGCATTGCAATGCCTACGACAACGAATGGGATTGAAGACAAAAAGATTTCCTTCTGTATATCAGCCATGGATGATTCTATTTTATTCCCATCTTTATCTGCAAGTTGTTTGAAGAATGGTATTTGCTTACTTAAATAGATGCCAAGAACAATCATGCTCGCAATTGCGCCAATTGTAGCCGCAAATGTGGCGAGACTGACTGCTGTAACCAATTTACCCTCGAGAATTTTCAAGACGATAAATGCGCCGCTTAATAAGAAAATAATCCTTACGATCTGTTCAACAACTTGTGAAACAGCCGTCGGTTTCATATCTTCATGACCTTGAAAAAAACCTCGGATAATGCTCATTGCGGGTACAAGAATCAAAGCGAAACTGACTGCCCGGATCACAGTCGTTAAATCCTCTTTAGAAAGTCCCTTTTTACCATAGCTTCCGAACTCAGCCAAAAGAGGTGCAGTCGCAAACATGGCAAAGAACGACAAAACACCGGTAATCAGCATAATTTTGAAACTTGATTTGAAAATTCTTTGACTGACCGAATATTGGCCAACAGAATTATATTTCGCAATTATTTTGGATACTGCCAGTGGAATCCCTGCTGTAGCGATGCTCATAAAAATAGTATACGGAACATAGGCATACGCATACAGGCTAACTCCGTCCTTGCCTAAAAGTGTATTTAAAGGGATGACATACAGCAGACCGAGAATTTTAGATAGTACGGAGCCAAGGGTGAGAATCATTGCTCCTTTGATTAATTTAGAGGACATCTTTATACTTCCTGCCTATTCAATATTTCAATTATCTGTGAACTAAGTTGAGCATATCACAAATAATAAACAAAATGAGAAAATATTCCTTTATTTTTGAAAAAAATTAAGGAGTGAGTTTTATGATGATACTGCTTCATCATTGTCTTACTTTTACTTCTGCATGATAATTGAACGCTTCTTCTGTCTGAGGCAGTTTGTAAATGATAATTGAGGCATTTCCATCAGCATTGGGAATAAATTGAGGCAACTGCTCCTCTAAAATTTCCTCTGGAATATTTTGAGCAGCATCAACTGTATCCGTAACAATAAATTTCGAGTTAACATTTTCCTCTTTGTGAGGAGGTTTTCTTACAACCGTTTGTTCGCCATTACCTTGTGGCCACAAATAGAGGCTGCACACCACAATCAAAAGGAATTTATTCAATATAAGCCCCTCCTTTTCAGAAAGCATTAGTTATACCATCATACGGAAAGGCAAGTCGAAAAAGAATAAAGAAATCCCAAGAATATTCACTTTACTTTTCATTCTATCTTTAATATCAGACACTCACATAAATGAATAGCCTCCTTTTCTCTTTCATATATTTTTAATATCCATAAATAGATTAGGAGGAGGACTCATTGCTTAAATCTAGCAGCCCAACTACTACCTTCATGAAGTTTCTTATCAGCTTAACCATTTTAACAATCGCTACTTTTTTAATCGCTGTCATCATCTCATTCAACTCGACTTTCTCTTCCTCATTCATGAAATCTGTATTAAGTAAAGTGAATATGCAAAGTGTGCTTTTGGAAATGTTGAGATCCGAAGTTCATGCCATTCCTCCGTCAGAAGGTCTTCCGCCTCTCACCGAGCTCTCATTAGATCTTATGATCAATATTAAGCCTAAGGATGTAAGGACTTTTCTTGGAAAAGAAATTCCAGGTCTAGCACTCTATCATACGGAAATTGCTGTTGCTGGACAAGGTACGAATATCGCTAATCTGCCGATCGAATCTTCGCCTCCACAATTTGAGCTTTTGGAGGAAACGGATGAAAATAAGAAGGACGATCAGGATAAACCCGCCCCTAAAACGGATATAAAAAATAAAGCCATCTTTATTTATCATTCTCATAGCTGGGAAGCCTTTAAGCCCTTGCTGAAAGATCAAAAGCAAAGTTCAAGTAACAATGAAAAAATGAATGTCTTAATAGTAGGGGATAAATTGAAACAAGAATTAGAGGCTAAAGGAATTGGAGTTGAACATTCAAGAAAGAATGTAACAAAGGAGTTAAGGTCGCGTAATTGGAACTATTATCAGTCCTATTCTCTTTCAAGAGAGACTCTTCAAGAAGCTATGGCCAATCATAATAAACTTAGGTTCTTTATTGATATACACAGAGATTCCCAGCCTAAAAAAGTGACGACTGCTGACATTTATCAAAGAAGATATGCTAAATTATTTTTTGTTGTTGGGAAGGAACACAAAAATTATGAAAAAACCGTACATTTGCCGAAAAACTGCACCATGATTTAGAGAAAAAATATCCTGGATTAAGCCGAGGTGTTGTGGTAAAAGGTGAATTCGATGGCGATGGAGTATATAATCAAGACTTGACGGAGCGTGCGCTTCTAATAGAATTCGGCGGGGTCGATAATGACCTGACAGAATTATATAACTCTGCTGAAGCACTGGCAGATGTTTTTAGCGAATACTACTGGGGCGAATCGGAGATTTAATAGATTGACCAAACAGTTGACTGAAACTAATCATATTCAGAAGCGTACTACAGTTAAGGAGGAGATCTAAATGGTGAATATTGGTGATATCATATTTCAATTTATACTTTTGCTTGTGTTATTGGCAATTATTACTGCTATTATTGTCGTCATACGTTCAGCTGTCAGGAATCGGGGACAATCCAAAAATGTTGAACAAAAACTCGACAAGGTTATCGAAATGCTTGAAAAAGATAAGCGTGAATAGCAGAAGTGGGCATGATTCCGTCCAAACCAAGACTGTCCCGGCAAGTCATGCCCCCCTTCTTCATTTTACCTCTTCATCCTCGGATCAAGCGCATCCCTCAGTCCATCCCCCATGAGGTTGAATCCCAGCACTGTAAGCATAATGGCTATTCCGGGAAAGACAATCGTCCATGGAGCCTGAATGATGAAATCTTTCGAATCCGCAAGCATTTTGCCCCACTCAGGTGTCGGCGGCTGCGCCCCCAATCCTAGGAAACCCAAGGCGGCTGCTTCAATGATGGCTGTTGCAATGGAAAGAGAGCCTTGAACGATAATCGGCGCCAGGCTGTTTGGCAGAACATGGTGAAATAGGATTCTGCCATCTCTCATTCCTATTGCCTTTGCTGCTAGAATATATTCCTCTTCTTTAATGCTGAGCACTCTCGAGCGCAGCAAACGGCCAAATGTTGGCACATTGATAACGGCAATGGCGATCATGGCGTTTTGGAGAGAAGGTCCCAGAATGGCAACAATCGCAATGGCCAGCAATATGCTTGGAAAAGCTAAAAGAATATCAAAAACTCTTGAAATAATCCCATCCACCCATCTGCCATAATAGCCAGCAACAATGCCCAGCAAAGACCCTGCAATCACCGAGCCGCAGACCGCTAAAAATCCGACACGAAGGGAAATGCGCGCACCATAAATGACCCGGCTTAATATGTCACGACCGAATTCATCCGTTCCAAACCAATGTTTGCCTGATGGCGGCAGATGCTTATTCGCTAACTCCGTTTCTTTGAATCCAAATGGCGCAATCAAATCTGCGAATATGGCCAATAAAATGAAAAATAGGACTACACCAAGCCCAAATAGGGCTGCCTTATTTTTTCTAAAGCTTCGCCACGCTTCCTTCCAAGGGGAAATGACTTGTTCTTCTTTGGTTATACTGATGCTTGTCTTATTTGGAGGCAGCTTCGTAGTTGGTTCAATCATGTTCTTTCCCCCTATCGGTATTTAATTCGCGGATCGATCGCCGCATATAAGAGATCCACCGTTAAATTGATAAAGACAAAAATAGTTGCGACGACTAAAATTCCTGTTTGAATGACCGGATAATCCCTGAATTGAATTGCATCATAAATATAGCTTCCAATCCCCGGCCATCCAAATATCGTTTCTGTCAAAATAGCACCGCCCAAAAGTAAACCGGTCTGCAATCCTATGACGGTTAACACAGGAATAAAAGCATTTTTTAATGAATGTTTATATACAATCCAGAACATGCTCATCCCTTTTGCACGGGCAGTACGGATATAATCAGATCGCATGACCTCCAACATACTTGACCGCGTAATTCGGGCAATGATTGCCATAGGAATTGTAGCAAGGGCCACACTAGGCAAAACAAGATGTTTGAGCACTTCAAAAAACTGGGCAAATCTTCCTTGAATGAATGTATCAATTAAATATAAATACGTAATCGGTTCAACAGGATCCCGAATATTGTCACGTCCTGTTGTCGGAAATAGGTCAAGCTGAATGGAAAAAATATACTGTTCCATCAAACCTAACCAAAAAATCGGCATAGACACACCAATCAAAGCAAGTAGCATGGCCATATAGTCAAACCATGAATTTTGAAACCAAGCTGAAATAATCCCCGCATTTACCCCGAAAATAATGGCGATCAGCATGGCCGCAAAAGCAAGCTCCATCGTCGCTGCCAAATACGGCCAAACCTCCTGACTAATTGGGCTTTGGGTACGAATCGACGTTCCTAAATCTCCAGTTAACAGATTTTTTACATAATCGAAAAACTGTACATATAAAGGCTGATCAAGACCCAGTTGCTTATTCAATGCCTCAACGGCTTCCTTCGTCGCCTGCTGGCCCAAAATAATCTGTGCCGGATTACCTGGTATCGCATGAATAAGTGAAAACACAATCAGCACCATCCCGAGCAGTACAGGGATTAACAATGTCAGCCGTCTTATCGTGTATGCAAGCATTCGATCACCTTTCTTGAAAAATTTATCTATAGCCTCTTTTCATTGACCAAAAAAGGGGAGTATGCTTACCCCCCCTCGAAATCCCCATTACATGGACACATCATCAAATACTTGTACCCCAGTCGGGTGCGGGAAAAAGCCTTCTATTGTACTCTTTCCAGCCAACTGCGGAACAGAGTGGGCGATAGGTACCCATGGAGCATCATCATGAATGATTTCCAACGCTTCCTTGTAGAGTTCATTGCGTTTATCTTCATCTGTTTCTGTCTGTGCTTCAATTAACAGCTTATGAACATCTTCATTCGCATACCTTGAATAGTTGTTGGATCCGATGCTGTCTTTATCCAACAGGGCATATAAGAAATTATCTGCATCCCCGTTATCGCCGGTCCAGCCAAGCATGAACATTGGTGCTTCCCCATCACGGGTTTTTTCAAGGTAAGTCGCCCATTCCATTGACACGATATTTACTTCAATACCGATTTTTTCTAAATCTGCTTGGATCGCTTCAGCCACTTTTTGACCGTTAGGCATATACGGACGTGGAACGGGCATGGCCCACAAATCCATTTTAAATCCATCCTTGTGTCCAGCTTCTTCCAGCAATTTTTGTGCTTTATCCAGATCAAACTCATAATCCTCAATGTCATCATTGTAACCGTTGACAGAAGGAGGAATTGGATTTTTGGCAGGTTCCGCTGTCCCTTCATAGAAATTATCAAGAATCGCTTGCTTGTTTATCGCATGATTGATGGCTTGACGGACTTTTTTATTATCAAAAGGCTCCTTTTCAACATTGAAACCCAAATAACCGATGTTCATTGACGGACGCTCAAAAATTTGCAAATTACTGTCTGCTTCTACTTTTGCAACATCACTTGGATTTAATCCGTCCATCAAATCTACTTCTCCTTTGACAAGTGCATTCAAGCGGGCTGAATTATCCGTAATGACTTTAAAGATGATTTTGTCCAACTTCGGAAGCCCATCTTTCCAATATTCCTCATTCTTGACGACTGTGATAGTGTCATTGCGTTTCCAACTCTCAAACTTGAAAGGGCCTGTTCCCACAGGATTCTCGATATATTTCGCTCCGAACTTTTCAATTGCAGCAGGACTGGAAATAGAAAACGCAGTCATAGCCAAGTTTTTCAGGAAAGGCGCCTGCGGCCTGAACAATGTAAACTCTACCTTATGTTCATCAACAGCTTTTACCTCTTTAATAACGGCTGCCTCATCGCCTTTAAATCCTCCAAATTGAGAAACAAAATAAGGGAACTCTTCTTCACTTTTCCCGTTCATCCAGCGTTCAAAGTTTTGAACTACTGCATCTGCATTGAGGTCTGTACCGTCATGGAACTTTATACCTTCCTCCAATTCGAATGTGTATGTTTTCCCATCATCGGACACATCCCATTCTTTGGCAATCCCAGGAATTATGTCAGCAGTTTCCTTTTCATAATTAACAAGTGTTTCTAATACTTGCTCTGATACAATCAAAGACTCACCATCTGTCACTGTGGCCGGATCCAGATTAACCGCATCCCCTCCACGAGCATAAACCATTGTCCCTCCTTCGGCTGTTTTCTCTTTCTTTTTCCCGCTCTCTTCTTTTCCAGACTTATCCGCTGATGAACAGCCAATAAGAGCTAAAGAGAGAACGATCAGCAGTGAAAAAACAATGGATAAACCCTTTTTCATGTTATTGCCCCCATTCATGATTTTTGCCTTTATTGATTTCACACGACCGGTTACTCATACAAGTGACAAGCCGCGTAATGGCCACTTTCGACTTCTTTGAGCAATGGCCGCTCGCGAACACATTGCTCCATCGCCGCCGGACAACGCGTGTGGAAAGCACAACCGGCAGGCGGATTTGCAGGGTTTGGCACGTCCCCCCGTAAAATGATACGCTCCTTTTGGAAATCAATATCCGGAACGGGTACAGCCGATAATAACGCTTCTGTGTACGGATGCTTGGGATTGTCATATAATCTCTCTCTATCTGCCAGCTCGACGATTCTCCCAAGGTACATGACTCCCACCCGGTCACTTATATGACGGACAACTCCCAAATCATGTGCGATGAATAAATAAGTCAAATCAAATTCTTCTTGTAAATTCTTCAGTAAGTTCAACACTTGCGATTGAATTGATACATCAAGAGCCGAAACAGGCTCATCTGCGACAATAAGCTTTGGATGGACTGCTAAAGCCCTAGCGATACCAATTCTTTGACGTTGGCCCCCGCTAAATTGATGAGGATACCTTTTGGCATGATAATCATTCAGGCCAACGATCTGCAGGAGTTCACGCACCCTTTTCTTCCGCTCCTTGGAATCTGTAACCCCATGAACAATCAGTGGTTCTTCCAATATTTTTTCCACTTTATGCCGTGGATTTAACGAAGCAAACGGATCTTGGAAAACCATCTGCATTTCCCTGCGTAGACGACGCATTTCCTTTTTGGAGAGATTCGTGATATCTTTTCCTTCAAAATATATTTTTCCTTCTGTTGGTTCCAGAAGTCGAAGCAGCGTTTTACCTGTCGTTGACTTTCCGCATCCACTCTCACCAACAAGCCCCAATGTTTCACCTTTTTTAATAAAGAAAGAAACATCATCAACTGCCTTGACTTCCCCCACCTGCTTTCCAAATATCCCACCTTGAATAGGAAAGCTTTTCCTTAAACCCTCTACTTCCAATAATCTCTCTGTCATTCGCTGGCTTCTCCTTTTTCTCTTTCGTACAACCAACATTTTACTTTATGTACATTAGATATTTTTAAAAGATCAGGTGTTTGGGCAAAACAGCGGTCAAACGCATGTTCACACCGCGGGGCGAAGTGACAACCAGCTTGGATCGAACCTGGTTTAGGGACATTTCCCTTTATGGTATAAAGCTGATCTTTTTTATGACGTATATCCGGAACAGATTGGATAAGCCCTACTGTATAAGGATGCTTTGGATTTTTAAAAATTGTTCTTACATCTGTCTCTTCCACAATATATCCGGCATACATGACCATGACACGACTGCACATCTCAGCGATCACGCCCAAATCATGTGTAATCATGATAATAGCAGTATCCGTCTCTTTATTAAGCGCTTTCATCAAATCAAGAATTTGAGCCTGGATCGTGACATCTAGCGCCGTTGTCGGCTCATCCGCAATTAGCAATTCCGGATTACAAATCATTGCCATCGCAATCATCACTCGCTGTCGCATCCCTCCTGAAAGCTGGTGGGGATATTCATTGAGCAATTCCTCTGGACGGGGAAGACCTACAAGCTTCAACATCTCAATCACATGCTCTTTTGCTTGCCTCTTTGGAAGTTTCCTATGTATCTTAATCGCTTCAAGCAATTGCTCACCGATTGTAAAGACAGGATTCAAGCTCGTCATTGGTTCCTGGAAAATCATAGCAATTTCATTGCCGCGAATTTGCCGCATTCGCCTTTCCGAGGCCAAAGTGAGATTTTCTCCTTTAAACAGAATTTGTCCATCCACTTTGCCTGTCTGTGCAGGAATCAGTCCCATAATAGACATTGAAGTAATACTTTTTCCACATCCTGATTCCCCAACAATGCCAAGAATTTCACCCGAGTTCACATGAAAATCGATGTTATTTACTATCGAGAGCTCTCCATCATCTGTAAAAAAAGACGTTCTCAGCCCTTCTACATTTAATAAAACATTCTCCATTGCCTCTCCCCCTTCCTAGTGGAAAATTTATTATATTGTAAAAATATTATTGCATTAATATCAAAAAATTTCAATATACCAGATAAAATGTTATATATTGAAATATTCGACTTTTTATCCTTAAATCCTTTTTGTTAGGATTAAATGACATCTAAGGGGCTAAAAAACACAGAAAAAAGCGGATCAGCACTTAATCTGATCCGCTAATATATGTTTAGGCCAGTAGTTCATTGAACAAGAACGGCAGCTTTATTTTTTTTATAAAATTCTACAAAGTTTTGAACAACTTGATCCAAGAAATTGATTGTACCTTGATCAGTCAGTTCGCCAGCTTCGTTGATTTTCTCATGGACTGATCCAATATATACTTCATTACCAGGTAATAAAATAGGTGACAAAGCTGGATTTGAAAGGATTTCTCTCAAATGAATCTGTGCACGCACACTTCCTAACACTCCCATGGAAGAACCAATGATAAAACCAGGTTTGTCTTTAATGGTGAAGTCTCCTCCACGGGATAACCAGTCGATCGCATTTTTCATAGCTCCGGGAATGGAGAAGTTATATTCAGGAACAGCAAATAATACAGCGTCTGAATCCTTTACATTGTCTTTAAACGCCTTGACATTAGCAGGCACATTGCTTTCTAAATCAACAGAAAAAGTCTCAAGATCATTTATCAAAACGGGTGTAATGTCCAGTTGATCCGCATAACGATTTTTCATAAACTCAACCAATTTCAAGTTGAAGGATGTAGAGCTAGTGCTCCCAATAACTGCCTTTACTTTAATTGTCATGATGTACAACTCCTTATGTGAATGGTAATGATGTTTTTTAGCAAAACTCAAGTATGATTATAGAGTATATAAGTTAAAATAAACAGTACGCACTTATAAGTAACATAGTATACAATAAGATACTATAAGATACTATAAGGAAATTAAGGCTGATTCACTCGAATTTTCCTTCCCTATAATCTTGATAGGCTTGTATGATTTCTTCTTCCGTATTCATTACGAATGGACCTCGCGCTACGACCCGTTCTCCAATAGGTTCCCCAGCATATAATAAGACATGTAACTTTTCTTCCGCATGAACTTTCACTTCACTTGGATAAAGATCATCATCGCGCTCAAGCCAGAGAACTTGTCCCTTTTTACCTTCCGTGTCCCTGTTGCCAAACTTTCCTTTTCCCTCCAAAACATAAAAGAATCCATTATACCCGCTAGGAAGATCCTGCCTGACAGTACTGCCCGCTTCTAGCAACATCTCGACCATTGTAACAGGTACGTGATTTTTTGTGTCTGCTTGAACACCATTTGATGCGCCTGAAAAAACCCTTATCATCGCGCCATCTTCATGTCGAATTGGCATATCCTGCGCACGCATATTCTGGTAACGTGGTTCGGTCATTTTTTTGTCACTTGGAAGGTTTACCCATAGTTGTAACGAATGAACGGTGTCGCCAGCAGCCGGTTCCTCCGAATGAATGATTCCTTTGCCGGCTGTCATCCATTGAACATCTCCTGGAAATAATTCACTGACATTTCCTTTGTTATCCATATGTTCAAGTTTTCCATCAATGACATAAGTGATTGTTTCAATTCCGCGATGAGGATGCATTCCGAATGTCCCCCGTTGGAAGAAATCCTCCGCCATTAACAGAAATGGATCATGCTCTGTCCAATGACCAGGTTCTATCACCAATCCCGCTTTATGATTTGGTGTATTTTCTTGATAAAAGACATCCTTAACACTCCTGACACCCCTTGACAGGACATTTTGCTTGCTCATAAAAATGCCTCCCTTTTTTTTGCTTAATAAGTATAATTATGGGATAAACTAGACTAAATTAGAAGTACGCACTTTTATGTGCTATAGTATAAAAAAAGATACTATTGAAGGAGATGCATAAGATGAAAACTGAGCTTTGTAAAGTAGATGAGGCTCTAAGTATTTTAGTTGGAAAATGGAAACCCATTATTTTATTGCATCTGTTAAATGAAAACACTTTAAGATTTAGTGAATTGAAAAGATTAATGCCAAATATCACTCAAAAGATGCTGACTAAACAATTAAGGGAATTGGAAGAGGAAGATATTATCAAAAGGGTAGTTTATCCACAGGTACCGCCAAAGGTCGAATATTCTATTTCTGAATACGGAAAAAGCCTCCAGCCCGTCCTAAATGTAATGCATGAATGGGGTAGTGCACACACACAGCATATGCAAAGAAAAAGAAATGAAAAAATCCTGGAACAATCACAGTAAGATTGTTCCAGGATTTTTCTTCTTACCCTCAAATCACTCTGTTGTGTTTCAAGCGTCTTTCTACAAAAAGAATGCCAAGCTCATGGTGATCACCTTCATAAAGTGCACATTGTTCAAACCGGATCTCGCCTTTCACATCAAGCACCTCAAGCTTACAATAGGTTCGATTTTTCAAAAGCGCTTTATACAGTTCTTCTTTATTTGAAACCGTCACATTATTACATGTCTTAATAATTTCTCCCGTTTTTAATTCCATTTTACTTGCTGGCGTTCCTGAAATAATATCCAATACCATGACTCCGTTGTTGCGTGGTGTGAAATAATAAAGTGTATTATTCTCCCTAACACGATGCCTGTATGAAATAAATAGCCGCCCGAAAATAGCGATGCCTACCACTAATGGAGGAACAAACGTTGGATAATAGAAACCAACTGCCGATGCACCAAGAACGAGCACTGCTAAAAGAATGGTTTGTTTTCCCATTCTCTCGACTGCCTGACTGGGCAGACTACTTTGCACCTGATTTTGAAAGCCGAGCGCAAAAGGGACAAGTATCAGTGAATACGATTCCGTTCCCAAATGAAGTAACGGCCACCAGTCAAAGGGAGCAGTCAAAGGTCCTGCAGGGAGGAAAAAGAAAATCGGTATCAGCCACACCCGTTTGATTTGAAGAGCACCAATTGTAAGGCCCCTGCGGCTTGTCCTAAGCTTAGGCGACACATCTATTAAACCGTTTTTTAGCATAAGGATTCCTTCAGCTAAAAGAAGGACTCCTAACATAGCAGAGATTCCACTCAAAAATAGACTGTTCTCTGTTAATAAATCAGTGTAAGGAATAGAAATATTGAAAAAGGTGATTGTAAAAACAAATAAAATCGGAAGTCCTACGGTAAAGGCAGGCGAAAGCAGCCTAGCGTTGCCTGCAGCACCCAGTACAATAGTAGCTATAGCAATGAAGGCAAGCATATCGAGCGTGATCGTGAATCCGGATAGTATCGTGATAATCGATAAAACTCCACCTGCCAGAAGTCCAGCAGGAAGCAAATGCTTTAATTCATGGAACTGATCATGTACTCTTATATTAAAGTCCGCTCGCTCTCTTCTTATCCTCATAAAACCAGCAAGAATTACCAGCAGGATAGAAAAATATAAAACGGGATTCAGAAAAAACCTCCCTATTGCTTTGGCAAATTCCAGCAGCCATAATTGCACCATCTCACAGCCTCCCTCTGGAATAAATGGTTATCTTTTTATTCTATCAAAGATTTCACCAGGGAGGAACGTAAAATATCAAAGGATAACAGAACTTCTGAGCAACTCCCTCTAGATATTCATCACTCAGAACCGAAAAATGGCCACACAAGTCTGACTTATGTGACCAAAGAAACATTACTTCATTGTTTTTAATGCCACTTGAAGCTGCAGATCATTTTGTTCATCTTGAATTTCCTTTATCACCGCTTCTTCAAGCTTTTCGGCAGTTTTCGCATCAATGACTCCTGTTACCGGCATTTTTACAATGGATTGAAAGGCCCGGACAGCACGCTCTGTCTGGTGATCGAAATACCCGTCTGTCCTGCCCGGATCAAAGCCCAGCCCTGTTAATAATTCCTGAGCAACCTTCACTTCTTCATTATTCATGTCTTTTGTCAGTTTTTTTTCAACTGTCAGGGAATGAGCATGAAAGTACCCTGGCTGTTCAACTTCTACCGTCGGTTTGATTCCTTTATCATGAATCCAGTTTCCGTCAGGCGTCAGCCATTTGAACATTGTCAGTTTAATATTGCTTCCATCTTCAAGCGGAACTGCCTGTTGGACCGTTCCCTTTCCAAAAGTCTTCGTCCCGATTAGGTGATACCCTTCAATTTCCTGCATGGCCCCTGCCAAAATTTCTGATGCGGATGCGCTTCCTTCATCGATCAACACACTAATCGGATACGTTTTTCTTTCCTTCATTCCAGAATAATAGGGATTCTTCTTCCCACTCTTTTCTTCAATTTGCACATAAGGCTTTTTATCTGTAACCAACTGTTGTAAAATATCATCGACACTGGAGAGCATGCCTCCCGGATTACCGCGGACATCGATAATCAGACCTGTCATCTCTTCCCTTTCCAATTTATTTAGTTCACTGGCGAATTCACGTGCCGTTCCTTCTGCAAAAGAAGTGATTTCTATATAACCAATTTTTTTCTTTCCTTCTTTTTTCATATCCGCAAAAACGGTCACAACGGGTACTTCCTCACGAGTCATTTCAACCTCAAATGGCTTGCTTGCCCCTTTACGTAAAATCTCTAGCTTAACAACCGTGCCTTTTTCACCGCGAATTTGCGACGTAGCCTCATAGAGATCCAGCCCCTCTACTGATTCTCCATCAATTTTTAAAATCTGATCCCTTGGCTTCAATCCAGCTTTTTCTGCCGGCGTATTTTTAATAGGCGCAACAATAGTCAGCTTTCCCTCCTCTATCGTAACCTGCGCGCCTATCCCGTCAAACGATGAATCAAGACTATCATTGAAACGCTCCGCTGTTGGCGCATCCATATAGACAGAATACGGATCCTTCAATGTCCCAATCATCCCTTGGATAGCTCCGTGAACGAGCTGTTCATGATCCACTCTTTTAACATATGATTTCTGAATCAATTGATAAGCCTGCTCAACTTTTCGAAGATTGTTTGAAACAACAGAAGAATTATTCGAGCTTTGCTTTTCATGAATAGAATCATTTTTTGCATTGGATTCCTTCCACTTGACTCCTGCAAACACTCCACCGACTCCAAAACACAAAGAGCAGGCGACAAGCAATGCCAGCCACTTTTTATTCATCGTCTTCCCCCTCAACCGGTTCCACTTACTTCAAAATTATGCTGGCAAAGGACAAGTTATGAAGGATTTTTCTAAACTTGAAAAAGCCGGCGTGCATGGCACGACCGGCTTTGTTCATATAAATAATTATGCTTGGGATACAGCCTCGACTGCTTTTTCAATTGCTTGGGCGAGATCCGCTGTAATATCTTCAATAGATTCTAATCCAACAGCTAATCTGATTAGTTCTTCTGTTACACCTGTCTCTTTCAATTCTTCAGCGCTCAACTGTTGGTGTGTTGTTGAAGCTGGGTGAATGATCAATGATTTTGCATCCCCAACATTCGCAACGTGTGACCAAAGCTGGACGTTATCGATCGCTTTTTTCCCTGCTTCCCTTCCGCCTTTAATACCGAAGTTAACAATAGATCCGGCTCCTTTTGGCAAGTATTTTTTCGCCAATTCACATGAAGGGTGATTTTCAAGCCCTGGATAAGCTACCCATTCGACTGCATCGTGATGTTGGAGAAAATCAGCAACAGCTTTCGCATTTTCAATATGCTTCTGAACGCGTACATGTAAAGTCTCGAGTCCTTGTAGGAAAATAAATGCACTATCCGGACTCAAGGCTGGACCAAAGTCACGAAGTAGTTGTACACGGAGTTTTATCGCGAATGCCGCTTCTGGCACGTCGATTCCATAACGGATACCTTGATAGCTTCTATCAGGTTCAATAAAATCAGGGAATTTTTCATTATTCCAATTAAATTTCCCACTATCCACTACGACGCCGCCTATAGCTGTACCATGCCCGCCAATCCATTTTGTGGCTGAATGAACAACGATATCTGCACCGTGCTCGATTGGCTTACAGAGATATGGTGTTGCAAAAGTATTATCCACAATCAATGGGATATTATGATCATGCGCCACTTTTGCTACTGCTTCAATATCCAAAACATGAAGACTTGGATTCCCGATAATTTCAGCGTAAATCGCTTTTGTTTTAGGTGTAATCGCCTTACGGAAGTTTTCTGGATCAGTCGGATCAACAAACTTTACATTGATGCCATATCTAGGAAGGGAAATGGAAAATAAGTTGTATGTACCTCCATAAAGATCCGTAGCTGCCACAATTTCATCCCCTGCACGTGCAATGTTCAGAATACTGAACGCTATAGCGGCCATTCCTGAAGAAAGAGCAACTGCTGCTGTACCGCCTTCAAGCTGGGCAACCCTCTTTTCAAATACGTCATTTGTTGGGTTCATGATACGTGTATAAATATTTCCTGGCTCTTCTAGAGCAAATAACTTTCGAGCATGTTCTGTGTCATTGAATACATAGGAAGTTGTTCTGTATATAGGAACAGCGCGAGATCCCGTTGCGTCTGGCTCTTGTCCTCCGTGTAATAAAATGGTTTCTGACTGGTAATTTTTTTCTTGTGGCATCTTTCTTCCTCCTTAAAATTTTCAAAATTGATCGGAACAGTTGGTAATGAAACGGCATTGATCGCTACCGCTTTAGGAAGGGGGAAAAGAAAACTAAAAGCCCTCTTCCGTATAAGAAGAGGGCCGATATGACGATTCCTCCCCTTATCTTCCAAGTCAATGACTTGTAGGAATTAGCACCTTTTCAGAAAATCTGAAGGTTGCCGGGCATCACAGGGCCTAATCCCTCCGCCGCTCTTGATAAGAGTGTTGCTTATTTATTCATTTCATTTTTGAGCTCTGTGGAACTCTTGAATAATACTATATACCACCGTCTATAAGCTGTCAACCAAATTCAAGAAATAATTTTCTAAAAAGTTATTTCATTTCAGACACGATTTTTCCAATGGTTTCTTCATCCATAGGACCAATAATTCTAGTGTGAACCATTCCATTTGTATCTATCATATAAGTTGTCGGAATAGTATATGCCTGATATGTTTTTCCAAGCTTTCCGCTTTCGTCCAGCGGCACCGGGAAGGTTAGATCATATTCCTCAATAAATTTTTGAACTATATTCCTGGCATTTGCTCCACGCTCGGCGCTTGTTAAATTGACGGCTAGAATTTCCACATTCTCTTGTTTCGCCTTTTCTTTATAATAATTTTCCATGTGCGGCATCTCAGCTTTGCAAGGCGGACACCATGATGCCCAAAAGTTCAATATGACTTTTTGTCCTTTATAATCAGATAACTTCACAGATTGACCATCAAGGGTTTCCAGTTCAAAATCCGGTGGGACTTCCCCTTCTTTTAAGCCTTCATCTAGCTGCTCCAAATTTTTCGCCTGTGAAAATTTCTCCTTAGCTGCTTCAACTTCTTTCTTCTCTCGTACATCCTGAATAATATTAAGAACAACGATGCCAACTAGAAATACAATCAGTCCGAGACCAAATATTTTTTTATTCATTGATTTTTTCGACTTCCTTTCCATGCTGGTCCAGATCATAAGCAATGTGCCAGGCGTATAAGTCGCGATTGGTGCGGAAAGCAAATGTCCCGCCAGTGAGTAAATAATCCCCTGAAAACAGGTAAAGAATACGCGAATTGGAATGCTCCAAATCGGATTCCTCTTTCCAATATCTTTTATAAAATGGGAGAAAGCAGACGAGAAACTGACTCTTTAAAGCGAATAATTTTCGGCCTTTTCAAATATTGTTTAAATGTAAGTTCGCGAGAGAAGGAAACATCTTCATCAAAAATATCAACTAGCTCTTGAACAACCTCCTGATCATATAAGAATGCATTGACTTCAAAATTTAGACGGAAGCTCCTCATATCAATATTAGCTGTTCCCACACTGGCAATTTTTCCGTCAGCGATCATCGTTTTTGCATGTATAAAACCATTTTCATAAAGGAATACTTTTGCCCCAGTCTTCAGCAAGTCTCCAACATAGGAATATGTCGCCCAATAAACAAAGATGTGATCCGGTTTATTCGGGATCATCAGCCGGACATCTACACCAGATAATACAGCTATTTTCAGGGCATCCAGCACACTAGAATCGGGAATGAAATACGGTGTTTGAATAAGTATATAATCTTTTGCTGAATTGATTAACTTAATATACCCATATTTAATCTGTTCCCATTCCGAATCAGGACCGCTTGAAACAATTTGTACATCCGTATCCCCAATCGGTTTCATTTCCGGAAATAACCTGTCCTCATAGCTTATTTTATTTGATGAGGCTTGATTCCAATCAAGGATAAACCTTGTTTGCATGGCAAAAACAGCTTTTCCGAAAATCCTTAGATGAGTATCCCGCCAATAACCAAATTTCTTATTCAAACCGAGGTACTCGTCACCAATATTAAAACCACCGATATAGCCGACTGTCCCATCAATGATCGCAAGCTTTCTATGATTGCGGTAATTCACCTGCAAATTCAGATGGGGAATGATAGCAGGAAAAAAAGCACTGACCCTTCCGCCAGCAGCGAGTAGCGGGCGGAAAAACCGCCGTGGAAGTCTTCGAGATCCCATCGCATCATAAAGAACGCGAACCTCCACACCCTCTTTTGCCTTTTCCACAAGAAGTGATAGTAGTTGGTTGCCGAGCTTGTCGTCACGCATAATGTAATAAACAAGATGGATATGATTTTTTGCCCTGCGAATATCGTACATTAACGAGTGAAACTTTTCATTACCGTCTGTAAAAATTTCCACTTTATTGTCCTGGGTCAGTACGGCACTGTCATTAACAAGAAGCATGCAAATCAAATCTTTGTATTGCGCTGTTTTATTGTCGTGAAAGGGAAAATCGCCATCTCTCAGCATACTTATTTGCGTGTCAGTGATTTCCATGATCCCTATTTTCTTTTTATCTTTCCATTCAAAAATCTTTTTCCTGCTCAAATTCTGTCCAAAGATTAAGTATAGAATAAAACCAACAACAGGAATAAAAAGTAAAACAAGGAGCCATGCCCATGTTGCGCTTGCGTCCCTTCTTTCTAGAAAAATAACAAAACTGGCAAGCGCAATATTCAAAATAAGAAAGATACTTAGTAACGGAGTACTGATTGCAACAAATGTCATTATCTCTACCTCACAGCTCATTTAGTTACACAGACCAAGCTCTTAACCATTTTAGCATATAACTTCAACCGAAAATATAGACTGTCATCATTTCTAAACGATAAATCTGTTGATATTTTTTGAAAATGACAATAAACCCAATATTTGAATTTGAATAATTGAAACCAAATTACATTTGTTTCGTATACCAATTATAGTTTCTTTACAGCCGGCGTTAAAAATAATTGAAAACAAAAACAACTATATTATATAAGTAAAGGCCTTTATTTATTTTTTAAGGGTGAAGACTATTGAAAAAAACATTCCTATATTTATTTGCACTTTTGCTTTGTGCGGGGTGTAATGGAGGGGATCGCCAAGACCAGCCATCTAATGAAGCTGAGCCATCGGCTAAACAGCTAACGTCAGAAGCAGAGCCGAGTCCGGACATGCAGAAGGCCATCGACCGTTATGAAGGGATTGAAGATCCTGTCCTGCGGCAACGTGTACTGGAGGAATTAGAGCTTGAAGAATATATCCATGACAAAACCAGACCCACTGTAAAAGACATGGCCAACCTAGTCGTATTCAGAGCTGATGATAAGGGAACAATCAGTTCATTAAAAGGGTTGGAGGTTGCCTTTAATCTAAGATTGTTGAATCTGGACGATACTGGTATAAGTAACTTACAGCCAATTGCTCAATTGCCTTCTCTTGAAAAGCTTTACTTGTCCGGGAATCAGATCAACGATATTAGCCACTTATCCAGTTTGACTTCGCTGGAAGCTCTGACATTATGTGATAATGACATCCATGACTTTTCTCCATTAAAAAAGCTGAAAAAACTACGAATTTTAGGGTTAAGTGGCAACAATTTACATGACATTTTCTTTTTGTCCCATTTAACAGCATTGGAAATGCTAAATCTAAGAGATAATCAAATTACTGATATTTCTCCTCTGTCCAAGTTACCGGCATTAGCCAAATTGGATTTATCTAATAACAATATTGAAAAAATCGACGCCCTGTCAGACCTCGATTCACTGAGAACTCTCATTTTATCTAAGAATGGCATTAGAGAAATAGAACCATTAACCAACATGACCTCACTACTTCATCTTGACCTTTCCGAAAATAATATTGATAACTTCAGTCCAGTAGAAAACTTGGAACTGCTTGAGTTTATTAAATAAGAGCGCACACAGAGAGCCACGCGACAGCATACATAATTCACTAGTGGCATAAATAAATATCCGCACAGTAGCTGAAGGGCTCAATGGAAGATTTAGCTAAAAAGAGAAAGCCGCATCAAAACGATGCGGCTCTACTGATGGTATATCTTATAAACCTATATATGGTGCGGGATTTACACGGCCTCCGTTCTTGAAGATTTCAAAGTGAAGATGTGTTCCATCTCCGCCTTTTCCAGCTACAACATCCCCTGTATTACCCATAGCACCAATAACCTGACCCTTAGATACTTTCGCACCCGGAGAAACAGAGCGACTGCTCATGTGGCCATAAAGTGTTTTATAACCATTCCCGTGGTTGATAATAATGACATTTCCATAGCCATTCCAATTTCCAGGTGAACCAAATGTTGAAACTTCTACAGTACCACTTGCTGCTGCTACAATTGGTGTACCTTTTCCAGCTGCAATATCGACGCCATTGTGCATTGTGCCCCAACGAGGACCAAACCCAGATGTGAATGCCCCAGCAGCAGGACGCGTAAACATTCCTGAGCTGACTGCAGGTGTCTTGCCTACAGGAGCAGAAGGTGTATGGTATGTAGTAGTTACTTTACTTGTTCCTCGTGAAGGAGCTTTTGAATTAGAGTTAGAGCTTACGCTTGCGCCTGAGTTTGAACTAGAGTTAGAGGCTCCTACATTCTCTTCTGAACTTGAAGTCTCCTTCGCTTGTGTGGCAATCTTTCTTGCTTCTTCTGCCTTTCTTGCTTCTTCTGCAATGCGAGATTCTTCGTTGCTAATTGCCCCTTGGATCTCTAACTGCTTAGCATTCAGATTGGCAATTTCTGATTCCAAAGATTTCTTTTCATCAGAAATGCTAGCTTGTTCAGCCTTTGCATTTTTCATTGCTTTGTTCTTTTCTGCTTTTTGTGAATTAAGGTCAGCCTTCAGTCCTTCCAATTCTTCAAGCATGCCGTTCAATTTTTCAAGTTTTCCTTCTACCTTTGCCTGCTTTTCCTCTAGCGCATCTTTATCGCGCTGCTGTTCTTCCATGATTTCTTTATCCGCACTGACAATCGTCGTTACAGCAGAAACCCGATCGACGAAATCGCTAAAACTTTCAGCTCCCAACATAACGTCAATGTAATCAAC
Source organism: Bacillus sp. HF117_J1_D (assembly GCA_009928435.1). Lineage (GTDB taxonomy): Bacteria > Bacillota > Bacilli > Bacillales > Bacillaceae_C > Siminovitchia. The sequence goes on along the minus strand of JAABNQ010000007.1, from coordinate 59,543 downwards.
CGATCCTCCGTTTTGCTGGATGCTTCTAGCTCTTTCTTTAAGAAGCTCACTTCTTTTTTCAATCTTCTTCTTCAATTCTTCAATTTCTTTTTTAAGCTGATCAATTTCTGCTTTTGTCTTTTCTATCTCTTTCTCTTTGTCTTTAATTTTTACATTAGTCGTCTCTATTTTCCCCTCCAGCTTTTCCACTTCGGCCTGCATATTATTCAGCTGGTTAGTCAAATCAGCAAGCTTATTCTCTTTCTTCGCTAAAGAGCTGTTAATATTGGACAGTTCAGACGCAACCTGAGACTGTTGATCTTTTAAATCAGAAAGTGATGTAGCAGATGCTCCCCCTGCAAATGCAAATGTTCCGCCAAAACCGATGACTCCTGCTAGTGTGATTGATAGTAATGAACGTTTCTTCAAGAAAAAGTTCCCCTTTCTCCCCGACAAGAATTTCTATTTTTCGTTTCAAATTTTTACGTTTGGGTAAAATAAACTCAACTCTTATATTTTCAAAAAACGTCTGACAGATATGAAGCTGCCCCAAGCGCCGATAATGACACCGATCAGCAACAATAGTCCGATGATTTCATAAACAAATGGTGAGTACGAAAGCGGCTGAATGACCTGGTTTGGAATACGCGCAGCCAAAAAGTCATAGGCATAGTAGTAACCTGCCGCCACAACCGCAATAGGAATAATCGATCCGATTAATCCGAGCCACATGCCTTCAAATAGAAAGGGCCAGCGTATAAACCAATTCGTCGCTCCCACCAGTTTCATAATCTCAATTTCTCTACGTCTTGCAAAAATAGTGATTTTAATAGTGTTGGAGATTAAAAACATGGCAGTGAACAGCAACCCGATAATCAGAACAAGTCCAATGTTACGGCTTGTCTTTAATGTATTGAACAACTTTTCTACTCTTTTTTCTCCGTAGAGTGCAGAATCCACAAAATCAAAGGAACTGATTTTCTTGGCAACTACTGGAGTGTCCGTCGGCTGTTTTGTTTTTACAATAAAAACATCATGCAACGGATTTTCCTGTTGATACAGCTTCCAGTCTTTCCCCATCGTTTTGATCAAATGGTCGAGCTCCTGCTCCTTAGATGAAAAAGCGACCGACTCAACCTGATCAATTTCTTCAATTTTTTTCTTAAGTGCGTCCTGGTTCTCCTTTGACACTGACAGTTCAATGTGTGTTCTAATTTCGACATCATTCTCAATATCTGTGGCAAATTTATTCATATTCAGCATGATGACGAAAAAAACGCCAACAAGCAGCAACGTGACAGTGACTGCACTTGCGGAGGCGAAGGTCATCCATCCATTGCGGCGCAGACTTTTGAAACTTTCACTCAGGTGGCGCCGAAACGTCCTAACTTTCATAACCGTATTCCCCCTGCTGTTCATCACGGACAATGATTCCATTCTCGATGGCAACGACACGGTGTTTAATTGTATTTACGATTTCACGGTTATGCGTCGCCATAATGACCGTTGTACCTTGCATATTAATCTCTTCTAATAAATTCATAATTTCCCAAGATGTTTCAGGATCTAAATTCCCCGATGGCTCGTCCGCTATAACAACTTTTGGATTGTTAACAATTGATCTTGCAATCGAAACCCTCTGCTGCTCCCCTCCAGATAACTCTGACGGCAACATGCGGACTTTATGCTTCAACCCGACTAAAGCCAAAACCTCCATAACCCGTCTCTTAATTTCTTTAGGTGACACTTCAATTACTTCCATCGCAAATGCGACATTTTCAAAAACTGTAAGAGTTGGAAGGAGTTTAAAATCTTGGAAAACTACTCCTACATTGCGACGTAAATGTGGAACCTCTCTATTTTTAAGCTTAGACAAATCCACTCCATTGACAATGATTTTTCCTGAAGTGGGCTTTTCTTCCCTGTAAATCATTTTAATAAAAGTCGTCTTTCCAGCTCCACTGGGACCTACTATATATACAAATTCACCTTGATTAATCAGGATGTTTAAATCGTTTACAGCAATAATACCGTTTGGATATTTCTTGCTCACATCCTGCATCTCTATCATATAAACCACCTTACTCCTTTAAAAACAATTATTCGTTATGTACTGTATTCAACACTGCGACAAGGTGAAAATCCCCCTGACAAGTAGAAAAGCATTTTAAAGTGCGGCTTGTCCTATAAAACCGCAGGTTATGAAAAACTCGTCATATTATATCGAAATTTAAACCCAGACCTATTATAACACTTGGGACCCATATTTTAAGGGTTATTTATATTACATTTGTGTTTCAAACTGTCATATTACAGTAATAATCAATAATATTAGATATTCATGCAAAAACTTCTGATTCAGTTAACACTTTCCTTAGAAGAAAAAAACGATGAAAATGCAGATTTTCCAAAGCTTTCATATTAAATTTTTAAGTGATATGGAAGCACCTATTAAGTTAGGAAAACTGTATGAATCACCTACTAGTTGTTGAGCAAACCTTCAAAAAATATTATTTTTACATCCATTAAAAAACATCTTTTCAAAGTTTATATGGACTAGTATAAAAGTCATGATATACCATATAGCATCTATTAAAAATCCCGAAATAGGTCTTTTTTATCATTTCATGGATAATTTTTCACTCTGCGAATGTGGGAGACTTCTGCTGAATGAAGTTAAAAAAGCTTGTAGAGAAATAACACCTCTACAAGCTTTGGACAAGCTACGACTTATCCTTTAAACGACATTACTTTTTCTCAGCTAGCCATGCAGCAACTTGGTCTGCCTCATCATCTTTGATAATGCCAGCTGGCATTCCTGGTTTACCATTTTCGATTACATCATGAATTTCATCTTCGCTTAAAGTAGCACCAATTTTATCAAGTGCAGGACCATTGCGTCCTTCTAGGTTCTCACCGTGACAGCTTGAACAGTTTTGCTGGAAAATAGCTTCAGCGTCATTTGTAGCCGTTTCTCCGCCACCTTCATTTCCGCCGCCAGCGTTGTCATCATTATTGCCACCACAAGCAGCAAGTCCCATGGCCAGTCCAGTGCTCATTACGAGAGCCAACATTTTTTTCTTCAAGGTATACATCTCCTTATTAAAAATGATGCTCTTTTAGTATACCAATAAAGTTGCTTTTTTAAACCAATAAGGATACTGGATTTTCCATTTTATGGAGAAAAAGTGACAACTATTTGGCTTCTTACAGACGAGAGCGCAAAAATGCATTTATGAACAGATCAATGTCACCGTCAGTGACTGCTTGAACATTTCCGATCTCTGTATTTGTCCTATGATCTTTCACCATGGAATACGGATGAAATACGTAGGAACGGATTTGGCTTCCCCAACCAATTTCCTTCTGTTCTCCACGGATATCAGCGATTTCTTTTTCTTTCTCTTCTATTTCACGCTGATGCAGCTTTGCCTTTAGCATTTTCATTGCACTTTCCCGGTTCTTAATCTGGGAACGTTCATTTTGGCACGTCACAACAATACCTGTCGGCAAATGCGTAATTCGGACAGCAGAGTCAGTTGTATTGACATGCTGTCCTCCTGCACCACTGGAACGGTACGTATCAATTTTCAAATCCTCGGACCGAACGTCAATTTCAATATCTTCATTGAGCTCGGGCATAACTTCACATGATACGAAGGAGGTATGCCGTCTTCCTGAAGAATCGAATGGAGAAATGCGAACAAGACGATGAACGCCTTTTTCGGATTTCAAATAACCATAAGCATTGTGTCCTTTGATCATGAGTGTCACACTTTTAATTCCGGCTTCATCTCCCGGAAGGTAGTCAAGAGTTTCCACTTTAAATCCATGCTTTTCAGCCCATCTCGTGTACATGCGAAGAAGGATCGAGCCCCAGTCCTGAGACTCCGTCCCGCCAGCACCTGGATGAAGTTCTAAAATAGCATTATTTTTATCATATGGCTCGCTTAATAGAAGCTGAAGTTCAAACTTGTCAAGCTTCTCTTTGAACTCCACTAGGTCGCTTTCAAGCTCCGCCTCAAGCTCAGGATCGTTCTCTTCCTTCACAAGCTCATGTGTAACTTCAAGATCCTCCTGAGTGTCAAGGAGAGCCTTGTATTCCTCAACCAAGTCCTTTAAAGCATTGGCCTCGTTAATAATAGTCTGTGCAGCTGATTGGTCATCCCAAAATGACGGATCAGCCATTTGTTCGTCTAACTCAGCAATTCTTGTCTCTTTTTCCTCTAAGTCAAAGAGACCCCCTAAAGTCAGCTAATCTCTTAGCCGTATTTTCCAATTCGCTTCTTATTTCAAAAAGTTCCATGCTACCACCTCTGATGTTTTGTATTTATTTTATCCCATCGGCCGCTTTCATTAACTAAGACGACCGTGGCAATGTTTATATTTTTTTCCAGAGCCACAAGGGCACGGATCATTGCGTCCGACAGTTTCTTTGCGACGAACAGGTTTCCTTTTAGCTTTTCCGCCTTCCTCTTTCGGATTGACAGCCTGCCCTTTCGCCACTTCTTCTCGCTGTAAATTGTTACGGATTTCTGCTTTCATAATATACTTTGCAGCGTCTTCCTCAATGGAAGCCACCATATTTTCAAACATATTAAAGCCTTCGTTTTGATATTCGCGGAGCGGATCAATTTGTCCGTACGCACGCAGATGAATTCCTTGACGCAGTTGATCCATTGCATCGATATGGTCAATCCATTTCGTATCAACTGCTCTGAGTAGGATGACTTTTGTGAATTCACGCATTTGATCAGGTGTCAGCTGTTCTTCTTTTTCATCATAACGAGTTTTGACTTTTTCAAAAATAAGCTCAGCCATTTCTTCCGGATCTCTGCGTTTTAAATCGTCGATGGCGATATCTCCTTCTGGAAGGAGGTTCGCATTGACATAATCAACAATCCCCTGCAGATTCCATTGTTCTTCTTCTTCGTGACGAGGTGTGTAGGCATCAACTGTACGCTGAATAACAGTTTGAATCATTGTTCCTACGATGTCACGAAGATCTTCCGCTCCCATAACCTCGTCACGCTGTTTGTAGATAATTTCACGCTGCTGTCTCAAAACATCATCATACTGCAACAATTGCTTACGGGCATCAAAGTTATTTCCTTCTACACGTTTTTGAGCAGACTCGACAGACCTAGAAACCAGGCGGCTTTGAATCGGTTCGGAATCATCCATTCCAAACTTTTCCATCATTGATTTCAAATTGTCAGTCCCGAATCGGCGCATCAGCTCGTCTTCCATCGAGAGGTAAAATTGAGTAACCCCTGGATCTCCTTGACGACCAGAACGGCCTCGGAGCTGATTGTCGATTCTCCTGGATTCGTGGCGTTCTGTTCCAATAACAGCTAGACCGCCAAGTTCCAAAATACCTTCCCCAAGCTTAATGTCTGTTCCCCGTCCAGCCATATTGGTCGCGATCGTTACAGCGCCTTTATTTCCAGCTTCTGCGATGATTTCCGCTTCACGCTCATGGTTTTTAGCATTCAACACATTATGTGGAACTTTTCTTTTTTTAAGCAATGAACTGATGAGTTCAGACGTTTCAATCGCTACTGTACCTACAAGAACAGGCTGTCCTTGTTGATGGCGCTCTGCGATATCATCCACGACCGCCTGAAATTTCCCGTTCATAGATGCATAAATCAGATCAGGTCGATCATCCCTGATAATCGGTTTATTTGTAGGAATCGCCACAACTCGCATATTATAAATATTGCGGAACTCCTCCTCTTCCGTTTTTGCTGTACCCGTCATACCAGCAAGCTTTTCATACATGCGGAAGTAGTTCTGGAAGGTAATCGTCGCCATTGTCATCGATTCATTTTGAATATCGACGCCTTCTTTCGCTTCAATAGCCTGGTGGAGGCCATCACTGAATCGTCGGCCCTTCATAAGACGACCGGTGAATTGGTCGACAATGACTATCTGGCCTTCTTCGACGACATAATCAATGTCCTTATGCATGCTCACATGTGCCTTTAAAGCTTGGTTAATATGGTGATTCAACGTTACATGTGAAATATCAAACAGGTTGTCAATATGGAAAGCGCGCTCCGCTTTATTAATTCCTTCTTCTGTCAACTGAACGCCTTTCGTCTTTTCATCGTACGTATAGTCTTCTTCTTTTCTCAAAGTATTCACAAAGGCATTCGCTTGGAGATAGAGCTGGGTCGATTTTTGTGCTTGACCAGAAATAATTAGTGGTGTCCTGGCTTCATCAATCAAAATGGAATCCACCTCATCAATAACCGCAAAATGGAGCGGCCTTTGAACGCGTTCTTCTTCGTAAAGCACCATATTATCGCGCAGATAATCGAAACCGAACTCATTGTTCGTACCGTATGTGATATCTGCCTCGTATGCTTCTTTTTTCTCACTCTTGGACATGCTATTCAGATTAATCCCTACAGTTAGGCCCAGAAACTCATATAATTGCCCCATTTCTTGGGCATCACGATTAGCAAGGTATTCGTTCACAGTAACAACATGGACGCCCTTACCTGTCAACGCATTTAAATAAACGGGAAGAGTCGCCGTCAGCGTTTTACCTTCACCCGTTTTCATTTCTGCAATATTCCCTTCATGGAGCGCAATCCCCCCCATGAGCTGAACAGGGTATGGATACAGTCCGAGAACACGACGCGCTCCTTCACGAACTACAGCAAAAGCTTCAACAAGCAGGCTGTCGAGGGTTTCTCCTCCTGCATAACGACTTTTGAAGCGATCAGTTAATTCACGGAGCTCGTCATCGGATTTCTTCTCCATTTCAGAGCCCAGCTTTTTAACTTCTGTTGCCATTTTATCAAGACGACGTAATTCACGTGTGTTAGAATCAAATAATTTTGTTATGAAAGCCATCATTTTTTATATTACTCTCCCTTATATGATCAAATACGGGCGAAAATACATCTTTGGTTCTGTTTTGATGTGCATCAGCGCATATCATTTTTATATTTTAACATTAATAATTAGTTTATGACAATAACGCGCGAGAAGGCGTCTGATATGAATTCGATAGAAGTTCGTTTTGACGAACGTCAAGCTGTATATGGTGATGAAGGTAGCTCAAAACGCGACGTCCTTTCCGTCAGAGCCGATGTTGATTTCTCGGAGGAGGCGCGAAGTCGATAGGCGCTGGAGCTGGACGACCATAACAAAAAGCACGCCTCCCCCCATAAAAGAAGGATGCGTGCTTTGAATTTCATTTAGTTTGTTTCAATGAGCCCATACTTTCCATCTTTACGGCGATAAACGATATTTGTTCCATTTGTTTCCGCATCAGTGTAGATGAAAAAGCTATGACCAAGCATATTCATTTGAAGTACGGCTTCTTCGCTGTCCATCGGTTTCAAATCGAATTGTTTAGTCCTGACAATGTTCAATTCATCTTCGTCTTCTGTTGTTTCAGCAGTCGCACCGTTCACTCCAGTTGCAAATAATTGCTGCAAGTCTCCTTTTTCACGGAACTTGCGGTTTACTTTTGTTTTGTGTTTACGAATTTGACGCTCAAGCTTATCTACAATCAAATCAACTGCAGCATACATGTCATCGTTCACTTCTTCAGCTCTTAAAACAAGCTGTGGGAGTGGAATCGTTACTTCAACCTTAGATTTTTTATCAGGGTTTACTTTTAAATTAACATGCACATTTGCATCAGGAGTTTCGATGAAATATCGCTCTAGCTTGCTCACTTTCTTTTCTACGTGATCTCTAATTGCCTCAGTTACCTCGATGTTTTCACCGCGGATTTGATACCTTAGCATATAAACTCCTCCTTTAAAGGCTATGTATATATACTTCTATATCATACCTCAGAATCCTGCAAAAAAAAGCGAAAGTTTTTGTCGGAATTCTGAGAAAAGCGGCGATTCCTGAATTTTTTACTGAAGTCCTTCGGTAAAATTTGATAAACAGCATTATTGTCTTTTATCATAGAAAACACTGTCAGTTAGCACCTCCGCATAGGGGTTAGTGTACTTTGCCGCAAATGTCTTTTTCAAATCGACTGCATTCAAATCCCGTATGATATGCTTATTAAGTCCCTGAAGCAAAAATGCCAATTTTTTATTAAGCTCTAGAATTTCTTTGCCAGCAGCCTTTTCTTGCGATGAAAAAGGAGGTCGGATTTTCGGAAGCAGCTCCTCTCTCTTAGCAAGCATTTCCTCAACCTGGCCGATGACCTTTTCGCGACTGGATTCACCCGAATTATTTACTCTGTCCACTAAGTTCTGTGTAATTGCTAAGCATTCCTGAACAGCACTCATCGATTCACACTTTCCAGAGAAGCGTGCTGGCGCTGTCTATTTAATTGAATAACTTGTTTCCATGTATTACGAAATTCCGTCATGATTTCTTCGACTTCTTCGAGAATGGAAATATCCTGTTTGATATTCGCTTCCACTAGGCGCCTGTTTGCGTACTCGTATAAGGAATGCATATTTTTGGAAATCCCGATGTCCATATTTAAAGTTAAAATCAGTTCACTGATAATGTTTTGTGCATTTTGGATGTTCGTGTTCTTCTTTTCTATTTCTTTATTCTCTATCGCTTGTTTTGCCAAATTGATAAATTTGAGGCAACCATTATACAGCATCAGTGTCAATTCTCCCGGTGAAGCAGTTGTGACTGAGTTGTTTTGGTATGCTTCATACGGATTCCTGCTTGCCATCTTTCCACTCCTAACATAAATAATCCTACATTCCGCCAAATTGCTGCATCAAATAAAGGGATTGATCGTTTGCTCTTTGGATGGCTTTTTCCATAGCCGTAAATTGTCTCCACAGACGTTCTTCTTGCATTTTCAGCCTTGTTTCAAAACTGGCGATATTTTTATCAACAGATATTATTTCTCTTCCCAAAGCAAACTGCTGGTTCGTTGAAGTTGCACGGCCAGCTCGATCCTGGATTTTGGTAATCGACCCATTCACCGAATCATATAACTTATGAATGACGCCACGATCTGAATCGTTTGATCCTGTACCACGGAATAGATTTTCTACTGCATCCGGATCTTTTTCAAGTGCTTCTTTCAATTTTTCTTCATTAATTTCCAGTTTTCCACCATCAAGGTAATCCTTTGTTGTTGTGATGCCAATCGCAGATAAATGCCTGAACAACCCGTTTGTTTCAACGGTACTAGACATATCCATACGCATACTTGTCATAGCTCCGGATAATAGTGGATCACCTTTGAGGAGCCCGCTCCTGGCCAGCTCTTCCCATTTTTCCTGCTGCTTATCTGAGAGTTCTTCACGCTCATCATCAGTAAGCGGGAGATATTTTCGGTTGCGCTCTTCATTGAGCTTTTTATTGAGTTCGTCAATCAGTGCATTGTACTGGTCGACGAACTCTTTGACGGTTTTAACCACGCCTTCTGAATCGTTGGAGACGCTAACCGTAATCGGCGGATCAGTCGTGGCTAGGGTTTGTTTCAATGTCATTGTTACACCGTTCATGGAAAAAGTGTTGGAGGTGCGCTCAGTTTCCAGACCGTTGATGGTGAATTTGGCGTTTTGGCCGTCCGTTTCAACGCTATCTTCGAATTTTAATTTTAATATTTTGTTTGCAAAACTATCCATATCGTCGGAAAGCTTAAACTCGGAGATACCTTCTTCGGCGAACTTCCCTGTTTCTTTTCGTGTCATCGTGATCTTTTTTGTATGCTCATCGAAAAACATCGTAATTCCAGCAGAGGAGTCATTTACTTTACGTATCACATCATTTAAAGACTCGTTCCCAGTAACAAAAATTCTCTCATTGACTTCACCCTTAGATGTATGGGCCCCTATCTCAAAATATGTGAAGTTTTGGCTGAAGGTTGTTGATATTTTTGTTCCTTCCGGCAGTTCTTCAGAAGGGAGTTCAAGCAAAATATTTCCATTTGCCAGATCTACTTTTCCAAGGACGTCATCGCCATTTTTTATCACTCCAAAGCCATTGTTATCAGTGCCGTCCCATACATATGTAGCTGCCTCGGTACCTTCACCCACTGTTACTGAAAGGCTGGATAGCGCCCCTTTCCCAAGGCTGATCATATTCTGATTTTTACCAAGAGTATGATTGACTGTTTTTTCCTTAAGAGCATAATCGATCTTTACAGAGCTGCCCTCTGGTAATGTTTCATTTTCGTTAAATGTTAATTTACCATCTTCTATAAGAACTTGTTCTTTTGCCGGTTCTCCTGACGTTATCACAGTATATGATTTCCCGTTTATACTAAACGTGCCTGGAACGATGTCATTTCCATTCAGCTCTAATTCAATTTGACTGCCTTTGACCTGAGAGTGTTTTGTTTCTGCAACACCTTTTTCCCATTTGACATCAGCAGAGTCTTTCAGTTGACTCCAAAAACTTTCGGTTGCACTAATCTCAACCTGTCCACTGACCCGATTAGCAGCCGTTGCTAATTGTTCCACCTTCGAAATCGTATAAGAAGCCTGCGACGCTCCACTTGTCACTGTAGCTGATATTTTCTCTTCGTTCGTGGAAGACACCATCCGCGCCCGGTAATTGCTTGTCAGCTTCAATTGTCCCAATTGATTACGAAAGCCAAGCAGCATTGTATTGATCGTACGGTAATCGTCCCGTTTCCATTCAAGAATTTGTTTCTGCTGTTTCATTTTATCAAGCGGGACTCGTTTGGCCCTCATCATATCTTTAACGAGCTGATCTATGTCCATCCCACTAGTTAATCCGCCAATCCGCATATTTGTCACTTCCTTTTATTTCCTATATTTTTTTATCAACAAGGATACCCATGGCATTTGCCATTGCCGCAAACATGTCGAGAAGCTTTTTAGGCGGAATTTCCCTCACCACTTCTTCCGTTTCCTCATTCACGACTTTCACGTAATATTTATTTAACTGGTCATGATACTCAAACTTCAAATATTGCTTCGACGTTTTTAGGTGACTGTTCGCAAATGCTACAGCTTTTTCAAGCAATGCTGTCGCATCTTTTTCCGAAAGCTCGTATGATCGTTCCTTCGATGTAGTTGACTCCCGGTTGGATTCACCGCTGCCGATGACAGAGCGTACAGGCATCACAGTACCTTCAACTGGAAGCCTTCCTCCGATTGATCCAATCATCTCTTTCTCTCCTTCGGTAAAAATTAAATTCTTATGAATATTATCGGCTTGAATGTTAGATTCTTTATAAAGAATCTCCCAAAATTGACGAAATAGGCCCATTTCGCGATCCTAACCATGATTCAAATGCCCTTTTATGGGTCATTTGAATAGGATGAGTTATACGTTTCAAGAAAAAGATGAGGAGAACCTGACTTGAATCATTATTATCAAGATCCGGATGGGTTTCCAATGATGACAATGCAGCGTGGAAATAAGAGAATTGGGGGAAGTCTATGGGGATGGGGGTTCGGAGGGCCTTTCTTCAGACCATGGGGATACGGCAGGCCATTTTTCCCGTTTTTCTGGTGAAGGGGAATTTGGAAACTGGGCAATTAATTTGTCCGATTTTATCAATTCCCGCAAAAATTTCCCGGGAAATCTAATCTCCGTTCAATCATCTATCTAAAATGTACTATAATGGTAGATGACACAATCATGGATGTGAAAACACTGAAACAGATAGCCTTATCTTGGTGTGGAGGAAAAGATAGCTGCATGGCTCTTTATAAGTTGACGTACGAAGGCCTAGAGGCTGTTTGTCTGATAATAACCATTCCACAGTAACCAGCAAAACATTTGCTCATAATGAAAATATGAAAAAGGTTAAACTACAGGCAGATTTACTTAGAATCCCGATAGAATTTATCCATTACACATATGCAGATGACTTTCTGAAGGTATCAAATAGGCTGAAATTCAAATACATGCTAGATATCGTTGTGTTTGGTGACATGTATTTAGTTGGACATAGGGAATGGTGGCAAAGCCTTGCAGATGCTGCCGAGTCTAAGTACTAGTGGTAGGGGCGAGCGAACCTGTCTTTTTATAAAAAGAGAAGGAAAAACAAAAATAACTAATGTAATATCGCCAATTATATTTTTTATACCCAAAACGTCGGATAGTGCCGATCACTTCGCAAATTGTTTATAATTAGCGCAAAGACAACTACGATAATAGAACCAATTAATACAGGTGAAAATAAAAAATTCCAATCGTAGTCCCCCATCATCACAACAAGAGGGTTTGCACCTGCAGGCGGGTGTGTAGTTTTTGTCAGCAACAATGCAGCAATAGCGAGTCCAACTGCCAAACCGATTGCCCATGAGCCACTTCCCAACATATGGTATACAGCTAAACCGACAAACGTTGAAATCAGATGTCCACCTATGATGTTTCTCGGTTGCGATAATGGTGTGTTCCAAACCCCAAATACTAGAACGCAGCTTGCACCAAATGGAGCCATCAGCCACTCTGTTGAAGTTGAACCAGTCAATAACGCCAAAACAGAGATGGTGAAAAATCCACCAACCAGCCCCGTCATCGCATCTTTTATATTTTTCTTGAAAGAGCTTGTGTTCTCCCCCTTCATTTTGAAGGAAAGTGGAAAATGTACCGAAAATTTTTCCATTTTATTTGTAACTCTTTGACTTTCCATCCATTCTCTCCTCTCTCAGATGCAACTCCTCAACTTATCATCTGCTGTAAGTCCCTTTGACCTTTTTGTTTCTTTTGCACGTAGAAAAGACGATATGACAAAGTTATAGCTCCGCTCCCCAAGCGGAGAATATGCTAATCTCCAAAAATATTGTCAGTCCTACTGGAACCCCCAACCTAAGGATTTCCTGCCACTTTTCAAAATAAATTCTTTGAAACGATTTGAAAATCATATAAGATGCAAAAGGATTTAATTTATGAATAATCAATATCGCCGGCAAAGTAGTGATCCAATATGTAAGAGCAGTTGCACCACCTGCTCCTATGCCACCGAGTTCACGAAAACCAAATTTTCCGTAGATCAATAAATAGTTCAGAGTTATATTAATTGGCAGTGCTAGCAATATGATCAGCATTGTGACATTTGTTTTCCCTAAAGCATCAATAAATCCGCGAAGTCCACAATAAGTGAAATAAGGAATAAATCCTGCAGCAAGACTAATCAAGTAGTACTTCGTGACATATCGAACAGCTTTCTCCAAGTCCATTAAGTCCAGCAAGGGATCTAAAAAAAACACCCCTAACATATAGATAAATAGGCACAAAGCAACTCCAACGTAAATTGTTTGAACAACATATGAAGAAACTTGGTCAGCATTCCTCTTACCTAAAAGATGAGCAACAATAGGAGTCACTGATAATAGAATTCCGCCAACTCCCATTTGTATTGGAACCCATAAAGAGGAACCAACGGCTACGCCTGCCAAATGTGTGGCGGAATAATTTCCAGTCATCATCATATCAAAAAGACTCATGGAGAAAGTGGCCACATTGGCTACTAAAATGGGCACCAATATAACAAAGAACTGATACAATTTTTCCCGTAATCCAATTGTTTGTTTTATAGTGGCCATCCTCTTGAAAAAACTGTAATTTTTGCAAAAAGAGAAGTGAGAACCACTTCTCTTTATCCATCACTTATTTATTTGGGAACCAGCCTGAAGGCTGTACGTCAAGATTGATATTGATTTGCTTGATTTCTTGGAAGTCATCCAAGCCGTAAGTTCCAAGGCTGCGGCCAATTCCACTTTGCTTGTATCCCCCCCAAGGGGCTTCGTTATAGGTTGGACCAAATGTGTTCACCCAAGTAATTCCAGCTCGAACCTTTTTGATGACACGTAGCGCTTTGGCTCCATCATTTGAGAAAACACCGCCAGCGAGGCCATAAACAGTATCATTGGCAAGTTGGATTGCTTCCTCTTCATCTTTGAACTTTTGAATGGTGACCACTGGACCAAAGATTTCTTCTTTAACAATTCTCATCTCAGAAGTTACATTTGTGAACACAGTTGGCTCGATGAAGAAACCTTTATCCAACCCATTTTCAGTCAAACGGCGACCGCCAGATGCCAGCGTAGCACCTTCCTCTTTACCAATTTCAATATATTTCAGGATTGTATTCATTTGACTTTCACTGTTGATTGCTCCCATTTGAGAGTTTTCATCCAAGCCAGGGCCAACTTTAATCAGTTTTGCCCGTTCAACGAAGGTTTCTACGAACTTATCGTAAATGCTTTCTTCTACTAAAACTCGGCTTCCTGCTGAACAAACTTGGCCCGATCCAAAGTAGATTCCCATTAAAGCATGATCAATTGCAGTCTCAAAGTCTGCATCAGCAAAAATAATGTTTGGTGATTTTCCGCCGAGCTCAAGAGAAATTTTCTTCAAGTTTCCTGCAGCTGCTTTCATGATTTCCTGGCCGACTTCGGTACTGCCAGTGAAGGAAACAAGATCGACGTCTTTGCTTTCTGCAATTGTCTGACCGACAATAGACCCTCTTCCCATGACAAGATTGAATACACCTTTTGGAACACCGACTTCTTCAATGATTTCAGTGAGTTTCATAGCCGTAATCGGAGTAGCTTCAGCTGGCTTGTACACAACTGTATTCCCTGCAGCCAAAGCTGGGGCAACTTTCCATACACTCATCAATAGAGGGAAGTTCCAAGGGACAATCAGGCCCGTTACACCAACTGGCTCTTTGACTATCATGGGCTGTACATTTTCTGGAGCCTGGAAAGTTTCCCCTTCTGGAGCAAGGATTAATCCTGCATAGTAACGGAAGCAAGCAGCAGCATCAGCAATATCAAATTCTGCCTCAGCCTTTATTTTTCCGTTATCCATTACTTCCAGCTCTACAAGTTCTTCTGCTTTCTCATCAATTTTGTCTGCAATTTTATGCAAAACTTCGCTACGCTCATGAGCAGTCAACTCAGACCAAACACCGCTTTCAAAAGCAGCTTTAGCTACAGCAATCGCTTCTTCTGTTTCTTCCTTTGTAGCTCTTGGAGCTACCGCAATCACTTCTTGGTTCGAAGGGTTAATAACCTCGTTTTTATCTGAGCCAGAAATACCTCTCCACTCACCATTGATATAATTTTTTAGTTCAATAACGTCTACTTTTACTGTCATTTACAGTCACCCCGTTGTTATATTTTTAAAACTAGCTTGTCATTCTTGGCTCTTGAACAGCATGTCAAAATTACATTCAATTTATTTCTCTCTTCATCATTGTAGAAAATATCCCGATGATCAACTTCGCCGTCGACTATTTGAATCTGGCACATTCCGCAACCACCAGCCTTACAGGAATATGGAGCATTGACACCTGCTTCAAGTAATGCTTCTAACAAAGTTTGTTCTTTATTTACTTCAACTACTTGATTGCTATCTGCCAGTTCTACCATAAATGGATTTCTCGGACCATCCGCAGCACCGAACAATTCAAAATGGATTGACTTTTCAGGATATCCTAATGAGCGTGCAACATCCCTAAATTCAGTTACCATTGATCCCGGTCCACAGAAATAAACATGGCTGCCAATTCGATGATCCTTCATGTTTTCAGGAGTCATACGAACAGGCTCCTCGCTTCTCGTGAAATAGAATGTACAATTACCAGGATACTTTTCCTTCAAATAATCATAGAAAGCACATTGATCTTTTGTTCGTGCTGAATAATGAAGTTCAAATGTTTTACCTTCAGCTTCTAGATCAGCCATCATAGTCAAGAATGGTGTAATCCCAATCCCAGCAGCATAGAACACATGATGTTTAGCATGAAATCCTAACGGAAAATGATTTTTAGGAAAGCTTGTTACAACCTTGTCGCCTTCCTTTACATGATCATGCCAATATACAGATCCGCCTTTTGAATTGGCATCACGATTGATAGCGATAGAATAATGACTGCGGTCAGTAGGGTGACTCACAAGAGAATATTCTCTTTCAATTATTTTCTCTCCTGTATCCACATAGGTTGTGATATGTGCACCGCCTGTAAATGCTGGCAATAGTCTTTTATCTGAAGGATAAAGGTAAAAACGTTTCACAGTATCAGTTAATTGCTCGATCTTTCCAACAAACATGTCAATATTTCCTAGTACTCTCATAAAGCTCACCCCAGTCCTTTCCTAGCAATTAAATAGTCTTTAGATCTTCTACAGTCACACCACTATTACTTTTTAGATTAGATATATCATCAGCACCGACTTCAACCGCATATGGATACCCAATATATCCCTTACGGACTTTCGAAAAATATTTTTCTACTATTATATGAGTACCACAGTGTGAACACTGTGCCTTTTCATCATGACCGATTTCGCTTAAGTTATAACATTTCACACAGTAGGTATAACGCTTCTTCTCTCCGTATATTACAGTTAAGATCTCGTCCTCAGTAAAACCTGCCTCTACAGCTTCAGTAAAAGCGGTTACAGCATTGTCCCATTTACTTGCAAGATAAAGCTGTGTGCCCATCTTTTGCTTGTAAAGCACAACTCTTAATTCGTTTAGATCTAACGAATCACTTATGTCGTACAACTCATATTCCAAATTTTTTTGTTGAACATTCTTTAAAAACTTCTTTACATCATTCAACCCTTCTTGGTCGTATATAACGAGATGCTTTGTCCTGGCAGTATTTAAAGCAAGCTGCTCTTTAATTGTTATTGAGTTATCGTATAAGACTGGACTATTGTACAAAGATCCTCTCTCCTTTCGAATTATTTATTTTACCTTCATACTCTCCATAAGGTTTTTTAAATATTCCACAGACTGTGGTAAAAACGGAGCCATGTCTTTATATTCCGCCATGTACTGAGGAATATCAGATAAATTACTATATGTTAATTCAAGCCACTCAGGTCTCTTAGCCAAATCCTCCAACGGAAGGAACTGGGTGTCAAGGACAAATAAGATTGCGTTGCTTCGCGGCATGCGAATGAACCATTGTTCTTCCACACGAAGGTGAACCAGTTTACCTGCATTTTCTGGCGTTACTTTGTATCTCTCCGGACCCCATTCATCGAAGGTCTCATAGTTAACATCCCAACGGTTAGCCATTAGATTCCAGTTGATTCTTGTTCTAGGTTTTCCAGGCTCAACAGTAAGTAGGAATCTTCTAATTCTGTCGACAAGGTCTACACCATTTTTATCGATAAAAGGAACAGGAGCATGAATTTCAGTAAAAGACATTCCAGCATTCCAAGCTGGCGTAAACAACGCAGCAAACGCTATTTGTGCAACTTCCAAGTAAAAGTCGTCATCCCTGTTCACCATTAACATAAAATCATTATGAAAATGACGTCCAATGAAATCTAGAGGTTCATGAGGAATACTTGTATCATCACCATAGACAAAAGTTTCCGTTTCATTCAAAATATGATTTTTGAAAGTCCATTTGTCGCCATCTTTTTCTACACTGAAATATTCAGGATGTTTTTCAACAGCCAAACCAATCACTAATTCTAAAAACTCCCATTGCATTTCCATCGTATGAGGAAATGATTGAAAACGGCTTTGGTGTAGCTTTTCAAGCATTTCTCTTTTTCTTTTAATCTGTACCTCATATTCTGGTGTAATTTTAACAAAGTTAACTGTTTCTTTAGTTAGCTCAACTAAATCATTTGAGTAACGATAATTTTTCTCCTTAAAAGGGAATGTAAACATATCAAGGTTAGTAGATTTAAACATACTTTTCTCTCCTTTTTTGGATGCGAATCTAATTTTAACTTCCTGTACCTTTGTATACTTCTTCTAACAAGTTGTTTGGATGCAATTCAGGTGTCTTACGATCAGCCGTTACTTCACCTTCTAAACCGAATATTCTTGAAAACAAGTTAATATATCTACTTTTTTCCATTCCCTCTTTCGCTTCACAAGCCATTTCTTTCATTGTTACAATGGGTTGCCGAGTCAATTGGCTACATATCATCTTTGCGAATTTGCGGATGACTTGCTTTTCTCTCTTCGTTAAATCCGGAAGCTTATTTTCGATATTCCTCATTGCTTCATGCTCAATCCAGGAAGCGTTTTCCTGCAATTCCCTTATGAGTGCAGTAACAGGCAGTGTTTTTTTCCAGAGATTAAAATGAGTCAATTCCTCTTTAAGCATCTGTTTGATCCTATGCGCTTCTTCCAACCTTCGTCGGCTGTTGGATTCAATTACTCCATTTAAACGATCTACATCATATAAGTGAACGTTTTCAAACCCGATAATCTCAGGATCCACATTCCTAGGTACACCCAGGTCGATCAGATAAAGAGGGCGCTTTCTTTTTGCAACTAAGTTATGCATGTCTGCTGATTGAAGCAAATAATCTCTTTTACTTACAGAACAGATGACGATATCGACTTTTTCCATTAGTCCATAAGAGTCTTCTAATGGGCAGGCGCTTCCATCGAATAGGCCAGCCAATTCTTTCGCCCTGTCAAAGGTACGGTTCGTAAAAATCAGATTAGTGCACCCTTCCGACTGCAAATGCTTGGCAGCCAATTTGCTCATCTCTCCCGCTCCGATCATCAATACTTGCTTTTGATCCAAACGGGTAATATGTTGTTTAAGGAGTTGAACAGCTGCATAACTGACTGAAACTGCCTGTTTGCCAATACCGGTAATGGTATGAGCTCTTTTAGCGATTGTAATAGCCTGCTTAAAAAGCCGATTAAACAATGTCCCGGTACAACCGTCCTTTTGGCTTTGGAAAAAAGCTTCCTTTACTTGCCCTAATATTTGAGTTTCTCCAACCACTAATGAATCTAGGCCACATACGACGGTAAACAAATGGGTAACAGCTTCATCGTTCACTTTCACATACAGGCTTTTCGCAGCGTTCTTTGAGTACTTTGTTGCCTTTTGAAACAGTACCTTTTTTATCCTTCCTTCCGCCAGGTACAGACTGTCTGTGACCACATAAATTTCTGTTCTGTTACATGTGCTGAGTACAACACATTCTGTGATATTTTTGCTGGTGGTGAGTTTCATTTCGAGATTTCTTTTCTCCTCCTCGCAGAAGTGGAGCTGCTCCCTAATTTCCAAAGAGGCACTATAATGATTTAATCCAACGACCAAAACAGCCAATATATCCCTCCTTCCAGTTGATTTTCGCTTGAAGCAGACGGCGTTAGAAAGAATGACTTACTTACACTTATACATTTAGCAAATACCATGCCAACTTTTATTAAGATGAAAACCGCATTTTACCAATGTTTACTTTTTTTACATGGAATAATTAATTTCATTTCTTAAATTTCGATTCAAAAACGAAATTTCATAGATTAAACAGCACTTTTTCCTTTGTCTATCATAGCCTTTCCATTGGTCACCCGATCCACAGCAAATGAAAAAATGAATTTGGCTGATATATAGTAACAAATTCCAGCTGCAAAATAGGCTGGTATCCCTGCGGAGATATAATAGAATAATCCGCTTGATGTATCCATCACCGGATTATACAGGCCCCAATAAACGACAGTACCGACGATAAAACTGACAATTGCTGAAGGATTTACTCCTTTCCAGTAATAATAGTTTCCATTTGTATCATATAAGTCTTTAATAGAAAGCTTCTGTTTTTTCACAAAGAAGAAGTCTGAAATGACAATTCCTCCAAATATGGCCATGATGTAAGCAATCACGGTAATAAAAGAACCGAAGGCTTGATAAAAAGATGCACTTAATAGCAATAATATAGTTGGTATGGCTGTTCCCATGGCAAACTTCCAAGATTTCTTTGGGAAAACTGTTTTAAAACTAATTGCCAGAGAGTACATCAAGAATGTTCCGGCAGTGATGTTTCCAATTGTTAGTAATGCAAGTCCAATCGTTCCAACCCAAGAACCTAATATGGCAAACATCCAATCAGTTGGTTCTACAGATGCAACCACTAATGCTGCAAGGGCTCCGAGAATAACAGCAACGTTGACGAAGACTCCATAACTAAAAAACCCTGCTCTAAAAGCCGTTTTTTCATTTTTGGCAAGCCGTGCGTACTGTCCAAGGTATGCGAGCCATGAGAATCCAAGCCCTACATTAATTTCCAAGGCTGTAACAAATGAACGAGCATGATCTTCTGGATAAGGTTCAGCTGGAGTCAAGCTAAAAATTTTTGTCAACCCTACTCCAAATAGCAAAATCATTAACAGACCTACAACAACTAGCAAAATGGCCGGAACACCGATCATGTTAAATTTCCGCATCATCAAGGGGCCTTGGAATGTTATAAGAAACACAATGGCAAAGATCATGATTGCAAAGAATGGAGCTCCAGTTGTACCGCTTGTAAAAAACCCTGGAAGTCCTACTAAGGAAGCGATCTTGACCAAAGCCTCTCCGGCCATGAAGAAAGCGATAGACATGTAACCGATTGTAAGAAGCATGAAAATGAAATAAAAAATGTTTGATCCCAAATACCCTAACGCACTTCGGAATCCTACAAATGTATCGACTCCAAACCGGGCAAAAAGAAGGATGATGGGTGCAATTAATAAGAACGGTAAAGCATTTCCAAATAAAACTGCCGCCAACGATTCTTTCGCATTCAGTAGCATGCCAGTGTAACTGCCCGTCAAGATACAAATACATGAAATGCCTATTCCAACCTGAAGAAGGACCAAATCCCAAAAACCGAACACTCGGTCATTTTTTTGTGCAGGCAGAAAACCAAATGCCACATCTTTTGAAATTGCAGAATGATTATCTTTACTCATGATTAACCTCCAAAATATTAATTATTGATATGATAATGGTCGCGTATCACATCATCTGCCTGTGTGGCTTCTAGAAAATAACAGTTAATAAATAGAGGGAAAAAACTCCCACAGCGATAAGTTCTGGTAAGGCATCCATCTTCCTCATTTTCTCAACACTCGATTTCTCCCTCTCATAATCTTGAATTCTTCCATGAAGATCAGTAAACAAGTTCCTAACAAACTCGTCCGACGATTTCATATTTTTTTCAATCATGCATTCCCTTTTCATTGAAATCCCTCCTAATCATTTATTGTGAATACCTATATTGCAAGTTGCATGCCAATATGGAAACCCTTACATTTCCGTGTTTCGACAAAATCCTAGTTGCAATTATGAAATTTTCATTTAAAATTGAAATCATTATTCTTTTTAGAAAAGGTGGGAGTGATCAAAATTAAAAGTCTATCATTGCAAACAAATAAATCTTTTGTAAACGTTTTACAGTCTACCCTTCTTAAAATCTACGACGAAATCATGATCACAGACGTTCACGGGAAGATTACGGAGAACTTTGGGATAATAAAAAGGTTGTGGGATGATAGGCGTAATTTAATCGGCATGAACTTATTTGAAATTGAAAAACAACTTTTTCAAGAAGACTCACCACTGGAGGAATTCAATAATGAAAGCAAGAGGTCGATTATTAAAACTTCATGGAACAATAAGAGAGTTTTAATTACCTGTTATCCGGACATTACAATTGGAGAGCAAAAGTATATTACATGGGGTTTTAAAGTTATTTCAAAGAATAATAACGTTTTAATGGAAAACAACACGGATGAAAAGATTGACTTTCCGAACTTTTCAAATAAAGATACTTCCAGACTTTTTATCATGAAAAGTCAAAAGATGATGAAAGTTTTAAGTGCGGTTGAAATGGTCGCAAAAGTCTCTTCTTCCGTTCTTTTATTAGGAGAATCCGGAGTAGGCAAAGAGGTAATAGCCCGGGCCATCCATGATTTGGGACCACGAAAAAACCAGCCGTTTATTCCGGTCAACTGCGGGGCAATACCGGATAATTTGTTAGAAAGTGAATTGTTCGGTTATGCGGAAGGAGCCTTTAGCGGGGCGAAAAAAGAAGGTGTACCCGGCAAATTTGAACTTGCAAATAACGGTGTGCTTTTTTTGGATGAGATAGGGGAAATGCCGCTTAACCTTCAAGTGAAGCTGCTGCGGGTTCTTCAAGAAAGAGAAATTACACCTTTGGGGAGCTCCAAATCAATTAAATTGGATATTCAAATTATTGCAGCAACAAACAAAAACATAAAGAACTTGGTTGATAAAGGGGAATTCAGAGAAGACCTTTACTACAGGTTAAATGTCATTCCTATTGAAATTCCACCATTAAGAGAAAGGTTCGAAGAGTTACCATATCTTATTAACTTCTTTTTGCATAAATATAACAATCTGTATGACCGCTCGCTTCAAATTGAGCAAGATGCCATTGACCTGATGTCCATATATGAATGGCCTGGAAATGTTAGACAGCTTGAAAATACAGTTGAAAGAATCGTCGTAACAAGTTCAAAACCGACAGTAGATGCAGCCGCCATTCAAGAGTATGTACCGATGATTGATCAAGAAGCGGTTAAAACGCCTCCAGTGTTTGATCATTTAATGCCGCTTCAAGATGCAGTGGACCTTGTTGAAGAACAGCTCATCACGATGGCTATGGAAAAATATAAATCACTGAAGCTTGCAGCTAAAGCACTAAATGTCAGCCAACCTACCATGAGCAGGAAGTACAGGAAAATTCTCAATAATATTTCTAATCAAAACATTTCTCCTTCCGAAAAAAGAAAAATCCTTGAAGAACAATTAAATAACAGGCTGCGCTCTGTAGCTATCGCAACGGCTGCTATTATAGAAACAGACGATATCATGGAATTAAGAAAAAGCCCAACTGCGGAAAATCCAGTCTTCCAAAAAATCCAAAAGCAACTGACGGTCTTGATCAAGCAGGAAGGTGGAATGAGCTGGGGCTATATTTTTGAAGTGATGAAGGACGGAACTTTCAGAACGCTGGCTGGAGATACAGGGTTTGTGATTAAGCCCGGAGAGTCCTACAAAGGTGATGACGAATATGCCAAAGTGGCCCGTAACGCCATTAGTGGCAGAGTCGAAGTCACTCCGGTCTATAAAGATATTTATGGTGAGTGGGTATCCAGCCTCGCTCCGGTAATGGACCAGTCAGGCCAGGTAATTGCATTAATCGGCTACGATTATAGCAAAGAATATATTGAGTCTGAATTAAATAAGATGGGAAAAGTGTTGAAAATCAATATATAGCAATAAGATAGGATGAAGCAGGCGAACTAATCACTCCGCCTGTTTTTTTTCCGTCACAGAACCGGAAATGAAATCGTATGTTAATAGTTAATGGTGGGAATCTCATGAAGTTAATCGTTCCATTAGTATGGTAGGATCAGATTGTTAATCAATTAGCCTATCTCTTTAATGAAAAGAATGTCCAAGAGGTGGTTTACGAAAGATCAAAAACCATAAATGAAGATACCCTCGAAAAAGTGAGCAATTGTAAGATTAAATGAGAAAAGCAGCAATGACATTCGCTTTCATCATCGTTGTTTTCGTTTTCATTTAAACTTTCTGACTTTGTTTATTTTAAGGAAATAGATGATAATAAAATCACAATGATGATGAAAGAAGGTAGGTTAAATGAAGACTTTCATTAACAGCCTAGTCAACAAATATGAGGGTTTCGTACGCGTCAGAACAGCAAGAGTCCTCAACAAACGTAACTGAACATCAAACATTAAGCATCTAGATACTGCATAAATATATATTAGTAGAGCCAAGCCTTTTGAGGCTTGGCTTTTTTAGATAGATTTCATTAGAAGCATTCTCAAATGCGTTCCCTTCTTATCAAATGCACCTTGGCGTATTTTCGTCGAAGACTTTAACAATATCCAGCACTGGTTTGCCCCTCACTGATTGAAGCACCAATATGCATTCATTTCATCACTTACAGAATGAATGCTTCCGCTGAGTTTCGAATAGCCCCATATAAAAGTATACTGCCTAACAGATAGCAGACCAGTTGAACCTACTTGTCGGTCAGTCGTTTATAAGACTAGAGAATGAAGAAAGTGGTCTCCTAAGCCAGAAGACCACTTTTGTAAAAATATTAACGTAGAAGTTGAAGAACTCCTTGAGGTTGTTGGTTAGCTTGAGCAAGCATTGCTTGTGCAGCTTGAGTAAGAATATTGTTCTTCGTGAACTCCATCATTTCTTTCGCCATGTCAACATCTCTAATACGAGATTCCGCGGCTGTTAAGTTTTCGGAAGATGTTCCTAAGTTATTGATTGTGTGCTCTAAGCGGTTTTGAACAGCACCTAGCTTTCCACGCTCTGAGGATACAGAGGCGATGGCATTATCAATGATTGCAATGGCTTTTGAAGCATCATCTTTATTAGAAATGTTCAACGCAGCTTCAGCCTTAATATCATTTGTACCATTCGTAACTGAATTAGAAGAAGTGAAACCTGCTTGTCCTGCATTTCCAGTTATCCCAAGAGCTGCTGAACGCATATCATTAATTTGCAAGGACATGCTTTGACCAGTATTAGCTCCAATTTGGAATGAAGTATTATAGCCAGTACCTTGAGCGCCAGGTCCAACTACTTGATTAATGTTTTTAACCGTATCAGTAGCTACCGTGAAGCCCATTGCATTTAGAGGTGTACCCGTTCCATCACCTAATTTTATATCTTTTCCAGTTTCTGAAACAAATTGAACTTTGTTATCAGCTGATAATGAAGCAGTTACCTTATCCGATAAACCTGCCTCTTGGAGTGCAGCATTTATATCCTTGATTAAATCTTGCATAGCAGACTTTGCAACATTTGCATCTGCATTTCCGGTATCATATGTTTTTCCTTCTTTAAGAGTGACTGTTACTGCGCTCTCATTCCCAACTGTTACAGTAAAAGTAGAATTAGCATCTATTGTATTACCGGAAGCTAATGCTGCGGCTGCTTCTATACCATGACGTTCGATTGTGGAAGGAGTTCCCACGCCTTTATCATCAGCTGCTGTAATACCCAGTGCGGCATCATCTGCACTAAACTCAATAGAACTTGATGACCCTGTAGATTTAGCAGTAAATACTAATTTACCAGCACCATCAGTAGTTATATCTACAAGCTCTGATAACTTGGTTCCACCTGAAGTTTTATTTCCAAGTTCTATAGCTGCAGCTTTCGCTCCAGCTTCGTCAGCTGAAGCAACAGTAACATTTCCGATATTAAATGTTACATTATCTACTGTGATTGTTAAGTCTGCATCAGAAGCTGCTGCAGTTACAGTACCTGTAGCAGTTACCGATGCACTTGTAGCTTTTGTAATTTTCGCTCCATCATTAGTACCAATTCCACCGTTAAGTAATTTTTGAGTATTAAACTCTGTTGTATTACCGATTCGGTTTATTTCAGAAGTTAATTGGTTTAATTCGTCTTGCATGGCAGAACGATCGGATTCAGTGTTCGTTCCATTTGAAGCCTGTGTAGCAAGCTCTTTCATACGTTGTAGGATTGAGTGGGTTTCGTTTAATGCGCCTTCAGCTGTTTGGATTAAAGATACGCCGTCTTGCGCGTTTTTAGAAGCCATTTCTAAACCACGGATTTG
The DNA here is from genome assembly GCA_009928435.1 of Bacillus sp. HF117_J1_D. Classification (GTDB taxonomy): domain Bacteria; phylum Bacillota; class Bacilli; order Bacillales; family Bacillaceae_C; genus Siminovitchia. Next base: position 34,251 of record JAABNQ010000007.1, on the reverse strand, counting down.
TCCACGCATTTTTTCAGAGATTGCAAGTCCTGCTGCATCATCTCCAGCACGGTTAATGCGAAGGCCTGATGATAACTTCTCCAAGTTTTTTGAGGCGCTAGTGTTGTTAAAAGATAGTTGACGATGCGTGTTCAACGCCGCAATGTTGTGGTTGATTCTCATTATTTTTTTCCTCCTTGAATGTGCCGCTCACATCCTTGTGGGCGGTGTTCCATGTATTGTTGGCGAGACCCCGATCGGCCGCCCGGTTTTCGCCTTCAATGTTTATATCGGCTAATGGGTGTATTGTTTAATAGTCTTTTAATCTTTTTTCGTCTTTTCCAAGATGTTTAAGAGATCAAAGACTCCTTTTAGTGCAGCTGCATTTTCGTTCTGGATTTCTAGCCACACTTCCTTGCGGTAAACTTCAACGTTCTTAGGAGCATTGATACCGATTTTAACTTGGTCACCTTGAATGGCTGTGATGGAAAGTTCAATGTCAGGCCCGATTTGGATGGCTTCCCCTTTTTTCCTTGATAGTATCAGCATCTCATCACCCCTTCACTTTCTGTTCGAACAGGGGGTGTCTTGTTTTGTAATGGAGATCGTTTAAGATCACTTGCTTCGCTTTATTATTCCGAGAATTTATAAGAACTGGCGCCTGCAAGTTAATCGTTGTTTTTTCAAAAGGATCCTGAACAGTTAAAATCGCAAAAACTACTGCATCTTCCGGATTTCCCAAACCCAACTGCTCAACCGCCGACTCACTTAATTGAAAATCATATTCCGGAAAAAAAGAAAAAGGGTCTGCCACAACAAAGCCGATTTCTGGTTTTTCCACTGACTGCATAACAGACAAAGCACTACCATCCAAAGGTAGTAGAACAAACTCCCTTTCATGCGGGAATCCCGGTATACCGCTGTCAAATGTCAAAATATCTTTCGCCCTTATTTCCTGCGTACCATGGTATTTCGTTTCAATGTTCATTTTCTCGCTCCCCTCATGCTTCCAAATTGATAAAATCTATTTTCAACGACGGTTCACGTTCCATATAAATGTCTACGTTCCCCGGTTCATATCCAATGACTGGCTTCTGGGGCTCCGCATGAATAATCGGTTCGTTCCTTGTCCACCTTATGTCCAAGTCAGAAGGTTCATAATCCAATTTCACACTGAAAGGTGAAGGGATAAACCCAATATTAAACGAAGCTTCTGGCCTTTCTGAATTTCGCTTTGCAATACCCGGCAGCGGATTTCCCCCATACTCAATCCTCATCAGTTCGTCGCCTTCTTCAGCACGCCGGGCAGCCCCCTCCATTGCCTTTGAACGGCCCTCTTGCGCAAAGTCCGCCACAAGCCTTGGAATGGACTTTAAGTTCATATCTTCCCACGCCTTCGTCTGATCGATTGTCAGTTTCGAAGACGTCCGCTCAATTTGCATTTCAGCCGGGGGCTGCTGAATCTCTACAACCGCTTTGGGTTGTTCAATGCTCTGCTTTGCCGGAAGTGTTCTAATACCGATTTGTCCCGTTACGGATTCCATCTGGATTTGCGGCATTAATCTCATGCTTCCTCCTCCTTTTTAAGCAACAAAAAAGCTATCCCGCAGAATAGCTTCTATCTCAGAAAATCTACCAGTGTCGGCTGGACGATTCGTGAACTGACGCTCAATGATGCACGAAGCAGACTTTCTTCCATGATTAATTCCGTGATCACTTGTTCGTATTCCACATCTTCATTATCAGACATCATTTTTTTAGAAATTTCCTCCTGTTGGTCCATCCGCTGTTCCATCGCATCAATCCGGTTGGATTTTGCCCCCAGTGAAGAACGTTCCTTCAGCAATTCATCAATCCGTTTGTCCAAAATGGATAAATGGCTGTCGATATCTCCCTCAGACTCAATATCGTTAATCAAATTTTGAATAGATGTAAAAAACTCTTCTGAAAAAATAGTATCTGGCTTTACGTTTACAGGGATAAAAATGCCCTTACCCAGTTCAATTTTCACATCATCCATACTTGCAGGAAAGATCGGAGGGTTGGACGACAAATCAACTGGCCGTTCATTTGTCAGTGTTCCATTAAAAATATATTTCCCGCCAACTTCCGTATTCGCGATATTTTCCAACTGCTGCATAATTTCATTGATCTCTTTAGTTACAGCATCTAACTGTCCTTCTTCATATGTCCCGTTAGCTGCCCGTGCTGTCAACTCCCGTATGCGATGCATGGCCTTTGTCGCTTGGTCTAAAGCGGCATCAGAATTATCAATCCAGTTATGAGCTTCTGCAAAATTCCGTTTAAATTGCTCCGTTTGAAGGACATTGTTCCGATAAGCGATTCCCTTCATAGCCGCAACTGGGTCGTCAGACGGACGTGTAATTTTTTTCCCTGTATTCATCTGCTCCTGTAGCTGCCCAAGCCTTCCATATGTATTGCTCAAATGTCTAAGTGAATTATTCGCAATCATTGACTGTGTAACGCGCATGTACCATTACCCCCTATCTCCCGATAACGCCCATTCCATTTATGATTTTATCAAGCATTTCATCCACTACTGTAATATTTCTTGCAGCCGCATTATAAGCATGCTGGAATTTAATCATATTCATTATTTCTTCATCCATTGAAACAGTGCTTACAGACAGACGTTTGTCATCAACAGATGCCTGCAGTGTTGCCGCATTGGCCTTTTGCCGGTTGGCGTATTGTGTTTCCACTCCAAGTTTCCCGATGATTTTCTGGTAATCTGTCATCACGTCTTTAAATGAATCAGCCATCGCTAGGGCCTGCTCGCTTTCACCAACAGCACCAGATCTTGAAGCAGCCAAATCATCCGTATGGGTCAGCTCCATTTTTATTCCCTTAGCACCAGCGCCTTCTGTAAAAAAGACGCCCCCGTCACTTCCATCTTTTGTCTTACCTTCTTTATGAACTTCGTTGATGCTCTTTGCAAATTGGTTCGCCAGATCGTCCAGTTGGTTCATGATCTTTAAATAAGAATCATGCTCATCGCTGCCATAGCCATAGTTTTCAATCAAGCTTTTCAATTTGCCTTGAGGTAAAAAATCAATCGGCACTTCATTTCCATCAAATGAAAGACCAGTGACAACATCTGGATCTCCACCCATGGTAATATCCAGTTCTTTATAACCTGATTGGTTCACTACCTCAACGTCCCCAACCATAATTTTATAAATACCTTCCATTGCCCCTGTGGAATTTGTATAGCTGTCCTCTTTGATGACCTGGATATCCATATATTTGGAAAGCTCGTCTACGAGCAAGTCACGTTCATCATACAAATTATTTGGAATAAAGCCGAGCGGTTCCATTTCCGCAATTCTTTTATTCAAAGCATCAATATTTTTCAAAATCGAGTTAATCGCTTCTTGGTCAGTATCAATCTGAAGTCCCAGGTCTTCTCTGTATGTCTGGATGCTCTGATATATGTAGTTGAATGTATCCGCCACCGCATGTCCACGTTGCAAAACGACTTCTCGGGCACCGTCATGTTCAGGATGAACACTTAAATCTTGAAGAGACTGCCAAAATTCGCCAAGCACCTTGGAAATGCCGACGCTGTCTTTTCCTGTTTCGTTTAAAATATCCTCAAGTCTGGATAAGGCCTCAGAGCTTGTTCCATAGTAGCCCAGCTTGGCACTTTCCTTCCGAAATTGTCCGTCTAAAAAAAATTCACGGACCCGATGTACCTCTCCCGCTGTAACTCCCGTCCCGATCTGCCCAGGAATTTGCGGCCTGTTCATCGAAGCTGGCGGATATGCATCGGTTGCCCTCATATTGAGCCGCTGGCGCGTATATCCCGGAGTATTCGCATTCGCTACGTTATTTCCGGTAGTATAGAGTCCGGCCTGCTGAGTATTCAGCGCCCGCTTGGCCGTTTCAAGACCATGAAAAGTAGATGTCATGTTTGTTCCTCCGTTCATCCTGAATCATTTTACATAGAATCAAGCCTTTGAATCGAAAAAAGACTTGCCAGGTTGGGCTTGTTGTCTTTTTACATCTGGCCTGCCGTAGGCTGCCACTTCTTTCCCGGGCTGCAATACATCAAGATTGATGTTGACGAATTGCAGCGTTTGGTAAATAAGCTGTTGGTTCAGCTCATTTTGTTCCTGTAGTTTGGCAATGACCGAAACCAATTGTTCCTGGAGTGCCCTCAATGTTTCTGCCGCTTCAGGAGCTGCAGCTGTTATACAGTCCGCCATCGTGATTTGACTCCCCGCGTTATTCTTTAAAAATGACTGAGCCGTTGTTTGCCGCTCATTTTCCATCATCGTAATAGCTGCTATCAATTTCTGCTCTTCGCGCATAACCTCCTGAAGGCTGTCCACATCCCCCTTTTTCAGTACCTCCGTTTTCTTGAGCGCGTTTCTTAACAAGCTCTCATGCAGTTGATACTGCTTAGTTAGATTAGCCATCAAAGTCTCTGCAGACATGGAGCAGCCTCCTTCCGATTTATTAGTTGAAGTAGTATTTTGCTATGCTGTACGCCACCTTTTTAGGGTCGACCTTATATTCACCTTGCTGGATTTGACTTTTTAATTGCTCGATGTGGGCTTTCCGTTCCGCATCATATCGGGATGATTGTTGCAGTTCTTTGGCCTGATTGGATATTTCTATTTGATCCGCCTCAATACGCTCCGTGCGGGGTTTCTGTTCTATATGATTAATCTGCTTTGAATACGGATTCGTTTCAGGTCTGTTGAAAGAATTGATTTTCATCAAATAACCTCCTTGCTTTCAACGTTTCGTACCTATTATATCGGTTTATCTGAATAAATGTTTAGTTCATCTTCACTGAAAAGTTCAACCTCTCGCCAGTGTCAATGAAGCTACGCTTTTAGCCCCTGATTCCTTTAAAGCATATGCTGCATGATGAAGTGTCGAACCTGTAGTATATATATCATCTATCAATAAAATATTTTTCCCGCTGACGGATTCATTCAAATTCACTTTAAAAACTTGCTTGAGATAAATTCTTTCTTCGCGGGATTTTTTTGATTGTTTTTCACCATGAATTCTATGAAGAGCATCAAATATTTCAAGTCCAGCTTCTCTTGCCAAAGCCGCTGCCTGATTGAAACCCCGTTCCAGCAGACGTTCCCTGCTCAACGGAATTGGCACAAGCAAATCGGATGATGCTTCTGAAAAAGCTTTTCGGATTTCTTGTGAAAATGCCTTCGCCAACACGTAATCGCCACGATATTTATAGCGTGCCAGCAGTTCTTTTAAAAAGTCATTATATTGATATATGGAAACATTACGTTCAAGGATACCCGCCCATTTTGAATCTTCCTCCCAACGAAAACAGTCATGGCAAATGTCTGCATGGATGTATTCGCTCTCCAAATCGGCAAGCGGCCGCGAACATTTACGGCATATAGGTTCTTTTATTCCCTCCAATTTCCCTCTACAGGTCTTGCAAAGGCGCTCCTCTGGCGATCCAAACAAGAGCTTTATCCACGACATCTCCTCTTGAATGACAGTATCGCAATACAAACAATGATTATTCATCGAGCTGCCCAACCTTCCTTGCTTCCTTGTTCATCCCGTCAATATGAAGTAACGCCTGAATCATCGCTTTTGTTCGTCCATAATGAAAAAAGGTTACATCACCTGCTGGGTAAACTGAGCTTCGCCCGACCCTCCCAGCAATTTGAACAAGGGCGGCTTCTGTAAAAATATCATCTTCCGCACCAAGCACTGCCACGTCTATGTTTGGAAATGTAACGCCCCTTTCTAAAATGGTTGTTGTAAGAAGAATCGGCGTCTCCCCCGCTCTCATTCTTTCTACTTTCTCTCTTCTTAACGAGTCTTCCGCATGAACTGCTTCAATCGCTGGGTGCAGCTTTTTAAAAATAGGGAGTGATCTTTTCATGAATTCGATATGCGGCAGAAAGATAAGTGCTTGTTTTCCTTGCTTTACCCGCTTTTCCACCCATTGCAAAACGTTGTAAGGAAGCTGGCTCTTTTCTATACGTTTCTGCCAATTTCCACACCAAACAAGCTGTGGGAGAGGGAGCGGCTTCCGATGGAAGCGAACAGGAATCTTTATAAACTCTCGCTTTCCGAACCGGCACTCATTCTGCCATTTCTTACTGGGTGTTGCCGTCAAATAGATTCTCGCCGCTTTCGGTTTCGCCGCTTTTTTAACTGCCCATTGAAGGCTTTCATCAAAAGTATATGGAAAAGCATCGACTTCATCGACAATAATCGTGTCAAATGCATGTTGAAAACGAAGGAGTTGGTGGGTGGTTGAAATGGTTAAAGGAGAAAATTGCTGGCGATCATCACTGCCTCCATAAAGCGCCGTCACTGGGATCGAGGGAAATACTTTTTCTATTCGGGGCACAAGCTCCAACACAACGTCCGTCCGTGGAGTTGCAATACAGATTCGCTGGCCACGTTTCAATGCCTCATTCATTCCTGAAAATAATACCTCAGTCTTTCCAGCGCCACACACCGCCCAAACGAGGAGTTCTTTCTTGTCTCGAACAGCGGCAACTACCGCTTCTGACGCCGCTTCCTGCCCTGCGGACAACTGGCCTTCCCACTGCAAGCAGCTGTCGGTATTCCATTTTAAAGGAGGTCCGATCCACCGATAAAAGCTCGTGCATTCAGACACTCTTCCCATCATGAGGCATTTTCTGCAATAAACACAGTTCCGTCCGCATGAAGCACATGGAAATGTTTCATAAAACCGACTGATCCGATTATCGCAGCGATGGCACAGCCATCCTCCGCCGCTACGACTCAATCCAGGCGTTTCTTCAATCCAGTCATTTTTGATATGTAAGTCAATTTCTTCTTTGGAAAACGGGATTTCATTCAAGAGGAGCATTCTTCCGAGTAAAAATTGCTGGAGTTCTGGAGAGAAATTTCGTTGAGGACTAGATGCCTGAGGAAATGTTGTTTTCAATTGATCACCTCTAGAAAATAGTCATTAAAAAGCCATTCGCACAATAAATTCAAATTTCGCACGATCAGCTCTGAATCAGGTCTATTCGGACCACGTCGAAACACTTGCAGCTAATTCCGAAACTCAGACCGCACAAGGCCGAAATGCCTCACAGCATTCCGGCCTTCAACATTATCGCACTTCGACCCATCCATTCTTTATAGCAGTGATCACTGCCTGAGTACGATCGTTGACATTCATTTTTTGTAAAATGTTACTCACATGGTTTTTGACTGTTTTCTCACTAATATATAGAGTTTCGCCGATAGCTCGGTTGCTTTTTCCATCAGCAAGAAGCTGCAGGACTTCACATTCACGGCTTGTCAACAAATGAAGCGGCACTCTCACTTCTGGCTGTTGGTAGCCCGTTCCTTTATTTTGCTGGTTGGCAAGGCGTCTGTATTCTCTCACCAGTTTATGAGTGACCTTCGGGTGGATGTATGAGCCCCCTTCAGCTACAACTTTGATTGCACCTATCAGCTCGTCTGAATCCATTTCTTTTAACATGTAGCCCACTGCACCGGTTTTCATGGCATGCGTGACATATGCTTCTTCGTCGTGTATGGAAAGAATGATCGCTTTTGAATCGGGGTATGTCTCCATTAGCTGCCTTGTTGCCTCTATTCCGTTTGTATTCTTCATATTGATATCAAGCAAGACTACATCCGGGGAATACTCCTCAACAATCCCAACTGCATCACAGCCGTCTGCGCCCTCCGCCACGACAGAGAATGTTTTTTCGAATTCTAGAATTCTCTTTACACCTTCGCGAAACAATTCGTGATCATCTATAATGGCTATTTTCGTTTGCATTTGTTATTCCCCCTTAATTGTTTTTTTAATATTGCTCAGACTAGGTAGTGCGACAGGTATCTTGATTGAAACAATCGTTCCTGCTCCCTTCTTGGAATGGATGGAAAGTAGGCCGTCCAATATCTCGACGCGTTCTCTCATTCCCATCATGCCGTAGCTTCCACTCTTCTTCATGTTTACATCAAAGCCGATACCGTCATCTTTCACAATAACATAAACATACTCAGACTGTATTTCCACCTTTACTTGAATAGTTCTTGGCTGAGCATGCTTCAACGCATTATGTACAGCTTCTTGGATGAGACGAAAAAGAGCCACTTCATATTTTTGGGGGAGCCTCGTGTCCTTCCCAAAATAAACAAACTCGATGTTCGTCGTTTTATGATACTCTTCGACTGTTGCCAAATATTTTGTCAAGGTCGGAATCAAACCGAGATCATCAAGTGCCATCGGCCGCAAATCATAAATGATACGTCTAACCTCATACAAGGTCGTTCGAATCATTTCCTTCAGGCTGCGAATCTCCTCAAGGGATCGCTCTGGCCCTTCTTCTTTATGCATCTTCTCCGCCAAGTCGGAACGGATCAAAACGCTTGCAAGTAATTGTGCTGGTCCATCATGGATCTCCCGGGACAAACGCTTTCTTTCCTCTTCCTGTGCTTCGATGATTCGCAAGCCGAAGTCCTGCTTCATTTTCGCATCTTCAAGGGCCTCGCCCATTTCTTTAATATCACTGACTAAATAATTGGACACAATTGAAATTTGCGAGACAAGCGTTTCCGCGCGCTCAATTGTTTCCTGCAAAATAAGTAGGCGCCTCTCCAAGTCATCTCTTCGTTCTCTAAGCTGTTTTTCCAGTTGGCGCGTCATCATTAATTTAGATTGGAGATCATGTGCTTGTTCATATGCGGTTCGCACCTGTTCTTCGCTGTAGTCATTGAAATGCAAGCTTATGGTAGATAGACGCTGTCTGGAAATCCTAGCTTGCACATCCAGTTGATCACCCTCATCAATGACTTTATTCACTTCAGCCTTGATTATTTCCAGTTCTTTTAATATATTGTCATGGTCATGGCGACATTGTTCGCCAATCTGGAAAATCTCGTGCTTGCTTCGATCCACAGTATTGATCATCTGTTCCACAATATTATCCAGTGCCTTTATATTCACTTTCTTAAGTGCCATTTTCCTAGAGGAGCCCCCTTTCGGATCGGGTATACCGGAAATAGGCGTTAAGACATACCTACCATTCTACTAAAGTATTATATCATGTATAATTTTATTAAAACATACTATTTTAGTTGGGAAAATAATAGAGCATTTGAAAGGAGTAGAGTCGTGCTTCCACAATATTTGACAGTAAAAGCAGCAGGGACCCATGAAATCAACATTCAAAAGTCCAGATTCATTGCACATATAAAAAGGACCGAAACGGAGGAAGAGGCGCAGGCTTTTATACAGGAAATCAAAAAAGAACATTGGAATGCCACCCACAATTGCTCCGCTTACATGATTGGTGAAAACGACCAGATTCAAAAAGCAAATGATGACGGTGAACCTAGCGGAACGGCTGGAGTTCCTATGTTGGAAGTGCTAAAGAAAAGAAAGCTGAAAGACACAACAGTTGTCGTGACAAGATATTTCGGGGGCATTAAGTTAGGGGCTGGAGGGCTCATCCGCGCCTACGGCAGAGCAGTTTCTGAAGGGATTGATGCCGTTGGTACCGTAGAGCGGATTCTCATGACTATCATGCATGTGAAAGCCGATTATACATGGCTTGGAAAACTTGAAAATGAAATCCGTTCATCCGATTATCTACTGAAAGACATCCACTATTCAGAACTTGTTGAGATCGAGGTTTATGTTCAAGAGGACAAAATAAAGGAATTTCAGGAGTGGATGACAGAACTGACAAACGGGCAGGGAGACATGTCGGAAGGAGAGCAATTATATATGGAAAAAGACGTAAAATAACCTTACCGGTTGTAAAGATAGGAGTAAAGACTCCTATCTTTTTTATTAGGGAAAATTTTTTAATCAGTTGGTCATATTTCCAACACCAATGTCTTTTGCCAACATCAAAGCACCCATTATCCCTGAGTCGGCGCCAAGTCCCGGTGTTACAATGTAGCCTTCTAACAAAGGTAATGTAAGAAATCCTTCGGATAGGCGCTGCACTTCATGATGGATACTTGGAAATAAATGCGATTGCTTCATCACTCCACCGCCCATAATGATTTTCTCTGGAGAGAGAATTAAAATGTATTGCAGGAGAGCTTGAGCCAAATAATGGACTTCCAATTCCCAAGCTGAATGATCCTGCGGCAAATTTTCTGCCTTTATGCCCCAACGTTTTTCGATGGAAGGCCCTGAAGCCAAGCCTTCTAGGCAATCCTTGTGATAAGGGCAAACACCTTCAAACCTGTCTAGTGGGTAACGACGTAAAAATATATGTCCCATTTCCGGATGGGACATACCGTGAAGACGCTTGCCACCAATAACAGCTCCAGCGCCAATTCCTGTTCCTACAGTTATGTACAGACAGTTACTCCCTTTTCCCGCACCAAACAGAAACTCACCCCAAACAGCCGCATTGACATCCGTATCGAATGCGACTGGCACATTTAAAGCCTTTTTCATCGTTTCAACAAACGGAAAGTTTCCCCATCCTGGCTTAGGCGTTGATGTGATGTATCCATATGTATCGCTTTTTTCATTCAAATCAAGCGGACCGAAGGATCCAATTCCAAGAGCCCTGACTTTATGGTTTTTAAAAAATTCAATGACCATCGGGATCGTCTTTTCAGGAATCTCAGTCGGAATCTGTATGCGTTCCAGTATGTGTCCATCTTCGTTCCCAACAGCGCAGACAAACTTTGTCCCTCCGGCTTCAATCGCTCCTAGCATGAAAATTTCACTTCTTTCCTGGCAGTCATTCATCTTTCATTCTATCATCATATTTCCTTGATACATACATAAATCTAGATATAGGAAAGCGTCGACAAATAAGACATTTACGAGGAGGCGGCTAATCAACCATCATGAGAGCTTGACTACATCCTTGCAAGCCGCCTCCTATGGCTTCGAAAGGTGTAAAAAACAACATCTATGATGCTTTACTTGCTCGCAGCTTGACAGGATAAAATCTATATGGAGGGACGACCATGGAGATCCAAGTACGGTCAGGCGATACACTTTGGCATTACAGCCAGCTATTTCATATTCCGCTCGTCTTAATCCTCGATTCCAACGCGAACCTTGCCAATCCAAACGCCCTTCAAGTCGGGCAGGTCATTCAAATTCCCGGATTCTTAAAGGGTGTCTATACGCTTAAAGCTGGCGACACCTTTTGGAAAATTGCCCAAAGCCGAAATATGAACGTTGATGCTCTTCTGATTTTAAATCAGACTATCAACCCGAATCAATTGACCATCGGGCAGCAAATCAATATTCCGGAAAGAGTCGTGTCCAGAATAATCAACGATAATGAACTATATGATTTTCAGAAGATGAACCGCGATATGAACAAGCTACTCTCGATTTATCCATTTATAAAAAGGCGGGAAGTTGGAAAAAGCGTGCTCGAAAATCCTCTGCATGAGCTCCAGATCGGAACATCGGGAAGAAAAGTACAGATCAATGCCTCCTTTCATGCAAATGAATGGATCACCACACCGATTTTCATGCGCTTTTTAAATGATTACATGCTTGCCCTCACCAATAGCTTGATGATGAAAGGCATATCAGCATTAACGATCTATACAGGGAGCAGGCTGTTTGCCATACCGATGGTGAATCCGGACGGCGTCAATCTCGTCCTGAACGGCCCCCCACCCGAAAGAGAAACCGAGCTTATCCGGCTGAATAGGGGCAACCGTGATTTTTCAGGCTGGAAAGCGAATATTCGCGGAGTGGATTTAAATAAGCAATTCCCGGCCAATTGGGAGTTCGAAAAAGAAAGGAAGCCGAAAGAGCCGGGGCCCCGTGACTTTCCAGGCTACTCACCGCTTTCTGAACCGGAAACTAAAACGATGGCGGAGCTGGCCAGAATGGAAAACTATGACCGACTGCTTGCCCTTCATACGCAAGGGCAGGAAATCTATTGGGGGTATGAAGGACTGGAGCCGCCAGAATCCCAGGTACTTGCAAGGGATTTTGCCATCCTTAGCGGGTACGAAGCCATCCGCTATGTCGACAGTTATGCCGGCTATAAGGACTGGTTCATCCAGGAGTTCAGAAAGCCGGGCTTCACCATTGAATTGGGCAAAGGTCACAATCCACTGCCGCTCTCGCAATTTGAAGAAATCTACTCCCATATGCTAGGATTGTTTGTCAGATCGTTGATTTAACATTTTAATCAAACCAAGAGCAATTAGTGCACCCAATGAATCCAATCCTACATCCCAGATGGAAGCCGTTCTGTCCGGAACGAATGATTGATGCAACTCATCCGTTGCCGCATACAAAGTTGTCATCATCCATGCCAATAGAAACTTTCTTTTCTCAAAGCTGTTGAAAAGGAGGACTGCCAGAAGTCCAAATGCTCCCAGGTGTACGAGCTTGCGGAAGACAACATTTATAAGAGCTGCTTCCTCTGAAGAGAGCCCCAACAGCCGCTTTATTAGAAATTGCGTGTTTCCACCTGTCGAAGAAGGTGAATGCGTGGCGATAAAAATGGCCACAGCCCACGCAATGGCTGCAACCAACCAGATTTGACGCTTTTTCATGATTGAATACCTCTTTTTGACAAATAGTAAAGGCGGGACACCTAATATGCATTCCCGCCTTTTAATGTTTACATATTTAAGTGCTCTTTCAACACACCCTGGACCCTTTCTCTTTCCTCTTGGGGAACAAGGTAATACCAAATGCCGTCTATCTTGGACCCTTGACCTTCAATCTGGTACTGATCAATTTTATGGCGCGCCTCTTTATAATTCTTTTGAATATCCTTCATTTCGCTGAAAGAGAGGTTTGTTTCAACATTTTTTCCTAGTGCATCAAGAACATCATCATACTTCCAGATTGCCGAGATGTTTGCCCCTTTGTTGATTACACCTTGGATCACTTGGCGTTGGCGCATCTGGCGTCCGAAATCTCCCCTAGGATCATCATAACGCATACGGGCGTATGCTAAAGCATCGTCACCGTTGAGAGAAATCTGTCCTTTAGAAAATTGTTTTTTACCGACAGAAAAATCGATATCGTTGTTCACATCGACACCGCCGACAGCATCTACAATTTCCTTGAACCCTTCCATATTCACCTTAATATAGTAATCAATCGGAATATCAAGGAATTTTTCAACCGTATTCATTGACATTTCAACCCCGCCAAACGCATACGCATGGTTAATTTTGTCATCCACGCCTTTGCCCACTATTTCAACTCTCGTATCCCTTGGAATGCTGAGCATATCTATCGATTCCTTCTTTGGGTTGACCGTCATTACGATAATGGAATCGGAACGGCCTCGGTCGCCCGGGCGTTCATCCACCCCTAGCATCAGCACTGAAAAAGGCTCTTTTTTATGAAGTGACAAGTTTGCCTCTCTGGCCACTTCTGGAGTACGATCAAGCGGGTTGTGCATATTTTTGGCAGTTTTATTAATAGTATGATAGATTGAGAAACCAAATCCAACTACAGCTATGACCAACAGCAACATAACAATCAGCACGATTCTTAAAGCTTTTGATTTCTTTTTCGGTTTATGTCTCGACATGAATTTTCCCCTTCTAATTTTGGTTTTTATCGGTCCTTTATTCTGCCACTCTTCATTATAAATGACAACTGCCACAAATCAATAATACTTCAAGCAGGTTGATTCACTTTGTCATCTCTATATGCTACTATAGCATGTACATTAGAAGCAATAGGGAGACGTATGTATGGTTAAAGTATTATTTGTCTGTTTGGGGAATATTTGCCGCTCACCAATGGCTGAAGCCATTATGAGGGATTTGGTTGAAAAGGAAGGTTTGAGCAGAAACATTTCAGTCGATTCCGCAGGAACAGGCTCATGGCATATTGGTGAGCCACCGCATAGAGGCACTTTGAAAAAGTTGGCAGAATACGATGTCAGCACCAAAGGGCTTGTCGCCAGGCAATTTTCCCAAGAAGACTTCGTTGAACATGATTACATAGTGGGGATGGACGAATCAAATATACGAAATATTTCCAAGATATCAGGTCAATCGAATGATCCTAAAATCATTCGCCTCCTTGATTTGACGGATATAAAAAAGGATGTCCCTGACCCTTATTACACTGGTGATTTTCAGGAAACTTATGATCTGATTAGTGAAGGCTGCCGAGTGCTTTTGGAAAGAATTAAAGAAAACATGTAGCATGGAAGAATTTTCAATTCACCTTTGGAATCGATCGTTTTGCGAAAAATTCCAAAGGTGTTTTTTTCTAGCTGATTTGAGATCTGTTTTCTTACTCAAAAAAATAACAATCACTAAGTGGCAACAGATGATTGTTTTCTCTTCGGCATCATTCGTTCCATGTAAAAAAGGAAAAAGACCCCGGATAACCGAGGCCTGTCTATGATGTGTTCATGAGGCTTTTATGTGAGGAATAACGTGAAATGTTGAACTATTGGGGTGCGCTGCTATGAATCCATTTTGAATAAAGTATTCAGCTTCATGTCATGAATACCTACTTTCCCACCCAAGTATCTTATATCAGCCTTCATCGTTTTCATTTCATCTGAAATCACAGTGAAAATAGATTGATGTTCATCCAGTCTGTCTTCGACTTGTTTAAAATGGCTTCGCATTTCATTCGTAAGATCAGCAATTTTTTCACCATTACTGCGAAGTTCTGTTTTTACTTCTTGAAGCTCGGCATACATCGACTTCTGGTCAGACTTCACTTCTTGAAGATCGGCATACATCGACTTTTGGTCGGACTTCACCTCTTGAAGATCGGTATACATTAACTCCTGGTCGGACTTCACTTCTTGAAGCTCAGCATACATTGACTTTTGGTCGGACTTCACTTCTTGAAGATCAGCATACATTGACTTTTGGTCGGACTTCACTTCTTGAAGCTCAGCATACATTGACTTTTGGTCGGACTTCACTTC
>JAABNQ010000007.1:0-19289 GCA_009928435.1 Bacillus sp. HF117_J1_D | reverse complement strand
TCTTGAAGCTCTGATCTCACGTCCTGAAGCTCTACACGCATTTCTTGAAATCCATTGTTCAGGTCATCCAACTTCGTTAAAATGCCCTTTAATACTACCTCCATGTCTTTTTCACCTCCTTCTTGTGAACAATTATAGCATAGCTACCGTATTAATTATGCTAAATTTTATAAGCTGAATATCTATTAAACTGTGCTATAATGAGGCAGACACGGCTATTCTCCTTCTACTTCTACTTCATTCTTTTCGTTTTCTCCTCATTTATTTATCCCCAATTAACATATAGAAAGGTAAGTGAGCGTAATTGGACGAACGTCTTCTGAAACCAATCTCTGAAGTATCTTACTTAACCGCTGATAACGCAGGAAGATATCGATCAATTTTGCGGTATTTTTACAAAAGGCATGAAAGAATGCAGCACTTTCTTTATCCTGAAGAAATTTACGCACATTTGCAGCAATTTGATCACTTTTCACAGTACACAGAAGAAATGCTTGAGCATGATTTAAATCAGCTTGTTAAATGGAAAAATTTATATGCCCGACAGGAATCAAAGAATGTCAAAACAATAGAGGAATTTAAAAAGAAAAGATTTCGCTACCAATGCAGTCCCTATACAGTTGAAATAGAACGAATGGTCATCTCCCTTGAAAATATCGGTGATAGCTTTGGAGGCTCCTTAGAAAAGACTTTATTCGACCGTCTCTATGAATCTTTACTCAAGCTTTCTGATGCATTATCAGAACACTCAACAAACTTAACAAATGAACAATGGCATCGGATTTGGACAGATGTCTATGATTATTTTACAAAAATCGTACAAAATTCAACAGATTATATCGCCTACCTTTCAAGTGAAAATATTGAAGGTCAAATGATCACTGAAGCATTCTTGACTTATAAAGACCACTTTACTCAATATTTGCGGGACTTCATCATCTCTTTGCAGCAAACCAGTATACAAATTGAATCTGTTATAAACCGCTTGCCTCTAGAAAAAATTGATTTTATTGCTAAACGTGAAGCAGAATACCAGGCGAGCATACCAAGATTAGAACAACAGATAATGACCTCTATTGAAGTTCAACAATCAGTGAAAGAACAGTGGGACAACCTAAGAGAGTGGTTTCTAGGAAATGACGGCAAGCCTAGCGAATTGGAGCGGCTTCAAAATAGTACAAATGAAACGATCCGAAGAATGACCCGATTTGTTCAAAGACTTGGTGAAAGACATCAGCATTTTCGGAGTAGAAAAAAGGATTACCTTCACTTGGCCGACTGGTTTGCAAATTTAACAGACATCGACGAAGCTCATCGTCTATCTTCGCTTGTTTTCGGTGTGCCTTATACGAGACATATATATGCAGAAGAAAAGAGAACAGAAAACATATATTCTGATATTTGGGATGAAGAACCTTCCGAATTAATCATCAAACCCCGTGTAAGACAATACCGAGAGAAAGCTAAACCGACAGCCATTCAAAACCACAAATTAGAAAAAATTTCTATTTTCAATGATTACATGGAACAAAAAAAAGCGGAACAGCAGATGGTCGATCAATATATTGATCAAAGCACAATCACTTTTAACAGCCTGCCAGTTATTGAGCCACAAGTAAGAAAAATTCTGCTGTCATGGGTCGGAAAAGCAATGACCAAAAAAGACAGGACAATTAAAATAGAATCCGGCCGTATACTAACAGTTGGCCTGATTGATGAGACCATGATCCGCCTCGAATCGAAAGATGGGGTATTACAAATGCCAAATTTTCAAATACGGTTTCTCTCACAGGAGGATTAGATGGAAAAAGACATAAAGGCTTTTGACGAGAAAGCAAAAGCAGCGTTGGAGCTGTTGATGGAACAATTTTGGATATTAAGAGAAACACAGCCAGAAGAATATCAACTAATCCGGGAACGGGAGCACAGCGTGCGCAGATATGTAGAGGAAAAGCTCGGATTCCGTTTTATCGTACATCAGCACTTTATAAAACTTGAAAAAATCCCGTCCGAGCCAGAAAGCTGGATGGGTATCACTTCCTTCCGGTCCACGATGGACTATGCCATGTTTTGCTGCCTTTTGGGTTTTCTTGAAAGCCGATCGGTGGATGAACAGTTTCTATTATCTGATCTTACTGAAGAATTATCCGCGACTTACCCCGGCGTTTTTCAGCTGAACTGGACTCACTATGAACATAGGAAATCATTGATTAGAATCATCCAGTCAGCGATGGACTTCGGCATTCTAAAATCTATAGATGGCGATATTAAAGGCTTCCAATTTAATGAAAAGCAGGAAGTTCTTTATGAAGTTCCTATTGTTTCCAGATACTTCATGCGGTCGTATCCGAAAGATCTGTTCCAGTTCAATTCAATCGAGGAACTGATCCAATACGATAAAATGACTTCGTCCAATGATGAAAGACGGCATCATGTGTATAGACAATTGTTTTTATCGCCAGCCATGTACCGGAAACAACAAGATGACCCTAACTTTCACTATTTGCGTAATTTTAGAAACAGATTAAAAGATGACATTGAAAAACATACAGACTACCAATTCGAATTATATAAAAATGCAGCCATGCTTATCTCTCCGGAGAAGAAACAAAAGGCTGTTTTATTCCCGGACCAGAAAGCGATTATGGACATCGTTCTGCAATTTTCTGATATTTTACGCCAAGCTATTTTACAGTTTCCTCCTAATGATTGCGGACTTATTCGCATAACAGCTACGGATTTTGAATCACTCTTGGAGGAGTGTTCGAAACAGTTCAGTACCGGCTGGAGCAAGGCTTATCGTGAAGCTTCCCTGAAACAACTGGCAAGAGAGCTTCTTACGGTCATGGGTCAATGGAAAATGGCAGAGCTTGAAGAGGAAACAGGGATGATTTTCATTCTTCCTCTTCTTGGTAGACTAACTGGAAAATATCCGGATGATTTTCAAGGAGGAGAAAGGGATGTCACAAAATAAATGGAAAATGAACAGAGCAGGCCTTGTTAACTTCTGGTATTACGATGATGAAATATTCCAGTTTGCCGATGGTAAACTGTTGCTAAGAGGCAGTAACGGCTCCGGAAAATCTGTGACGATGCAAAGCCTGTTACCTGTTCTACTAGATGGAAGGAAAAGCCCTGACCGCTTGGATCCATTCGGGTCACGCGCAAGAAAAATGGAAGATTATTTGCTTGGGGAAAAAGATGTCACCCAGCGTGATGAACGGACAGGCTACCTATTTCTGGAATATAAACGCGAAGACAGCGAACAATATATGACAACCGGGATCGGACTAAGAGCCAAGCGACAGAAAAGCCTGGATTTCTGGGGTTTTTCCATCAAGGATAATCGTCGAATTGGCAAGGATTTCTTCTTATATAAAGAAGAAAAAAATGGAGGCGATTATGAAAAAATCCCTCTGACGAAGAAAGAGCTGGAAACAAAAATTGGGATTGGCGGAAAAGTCGTCTACACCCAGAAGGAGTATATGGACCTTGTCAATAAATCCATTTTTGGCTTCGAAGATCTCGATGCCTACGATGAACTGATAAAATTGATTATTCAATTGAGAAGCCCGAAGCTGTCAAAGGATTTCAAGCCAACTGTCATTTACGGTATATTGGAAAGTTCGCTTCCCGAATTATCAGACGACGAGCTTCGTCCTTTATCCGATACGATTGAAATGATGGATCAGACGAAGCAACAGCTTGAACAGCTTAACCGTGACTATGCGTCATTGCAGCGCCTCTGCAAACAATATGACCATTATAACCAATACATGCTTGTTGAAAAAGCTGACGATTATATGAAAGCTGTCAAAGCAATCAAAGAGCGAACCGGCGAGAAAAACAGGCTTGAACAGATGATTTCCGAATTTGAACAACAGATAGCAGAGGGAGAAAAAGAAGACAACCGACTGCGACAAGAAAAAGAGGTTTATACAGAAACAAAAAAGCAGCTAGAACAGCATGAAGTTTTTCAAGCTGAAGAAGAAAGGCAAAAGAAACTGAAGGAGCTGGAACAATATAGCAAGGAAGCCTCTCATAAAGAAGGATTATATGATCAAAAGCTTACGCGTGAAGACAGATTAAAACAAAAAATAGAGGAGCTCCAACTTGCTCGAGATAAAAGTGAACAAAAAATGGAAGATTGGCTTGAAGAACTATCAATCAACGCTGAAAATGCCGGTTTTCATAAGCATGCTATTAACGCATCCGATTTTTCAAGATTACGTGAGGATTCGTTCGACTTTACCGTATGGAAAAACGAAGCCCGCCAATACACCAATCTCTTGGAACAAATTTTATCAAAATGGTCTGAGCATGATAGAGAGAAGGGCCGTTATGAGGATGCAAGCAAAGCCCATGCCGATGCTGATAGAAAACTGGATGAATCCATCATGGTTGAAAATAAATGGGAGCAAGTATTTTCAGAGGAAAAAGATAAGCTTCTTCATGAGATCATCTCTTGGTACGAAAGCGCCGATTTTATAGAAACATCAAATGAGCTGTATCAGCATACTTCACATTTAATTCAGGACCTATATGACTCTTATCCATATGGTCAAATAAAAGAGCCCATCCAAAAGAAGCTTTTTGCATTTGAGCAAAAGTGGAAAAATAAAGAACTGCTACTTGACTTAGAAATAAAAACAGTTGAGGAGCAGAAGTCCATAAGAGAAAAGGAATGGAACGATTGGAAGAACAAAAAAGATCCGGAACCGGAAAGACACCGAAAAACAATCGAAGCGAGAACCTTATTGAAGGAGCAAGGCATTGCCTTCGTTCCCTTTTATAAAGCCGTAGAATTTCTAGATCATGTAAGTGAACAGACAAAAGAGAGGGTCGAAGCCGCATTGAAAGAAGCAGGGCTTCTTGATGCGCTTATTGCAGAAAAAAACACCTCATTCATTCAACATGACAAAGTGTTGGTTCCCCGTCCTATTCATGGAAAGAAAACGCTGAAAGACTTGCTTCAACCGGCTTTCAGTGAAGAGACGGCGATGCTGACACATGAGATTGAAAATGTTCTCTCCAGCATTGAAATGACGGATGAGGAAAATCTGACTGGGGTTTCCGTCTCCCTTTCAGGAAATTACCGTCTATCAATAATGAAAGGACAGGCGCCTCCCCTTGAAGGCCCTCGCCTAATCGGAGTATTGGCAAGGGAGCAATATCGACTTGAAAAAATCGAGGAATTGGAGTTGGAAATCAGCCAATTTCAGGAAAAAATTGAATTGTTGGCGAACAAGCATCAAGAGGCTGTTTTTAAACAACAGTCAGCCCGACATGCGTTTGAGCAATTCCCGAATGATGCAGATGCTCAAACCGCCCATCGAGAATACATCCAAGCCAACTCAAAAGCGAAAATGGCCCGCCTAGACAAACAAGAAAAAAATGAAAAAATGAAAGCCGTCTTTAATCAATGGGAAGTCATCCGCGCTGAACTCAACGCCCTTACGAAAGATTTGGAACTAGAGTTCAATTCGGATGCGTATCATACGGCGAAAGGCGAAATGAATGCCTATTCCAATCACTTACAAGAGCTGCAGCTGGCATATGGCCATTATAAAAGTACAAAAGGCCATATAAAAACCCATCAAGAGAACCTACAAGAGATCGTGGAGGATATTCTGCAACTAAAGGGCGAAATGAACAGCTTGCAACACTCGATGGAAAAAGCACAGCTCAGTCTGCAGCTGCTGGAGAAAAGACTTCATGAACTGGGCGCCGATGAAATCAGAAATGAAATCGAATTAGTGTCTGGAAAGCTGGCATATATAGATGAGCGTATCCCCAAACTAGCAGGAGAATTAACAGGGGCGCATAAAGATAAAGAACGAGCCGTGGAGGGCTTGAATGCGAGCATTAAGGACATTGCAAATGATGAGCAGCTTGCAGAAATATTAAAGTCAATGCTGGCGGAGGAAATAAAACTACAATTGACGGACATTTCCGTTTCTGAATCTGCCGAAATAGATGAGCAACTTGCACGGAACATTATAGCAGAAGCAGGAGATATATTAAAAAAGGAAACTCGAACCTCTTTACATGAAAAGTTGACAAGGACGTTTTTCCAAGAACAGCAAAACCTTGTGGAATATCGTTTAACCGAGGAAATACAGCAATTTCAGTTTGAGTCATCCCTCGGACAGGATATCCGGCATTTATGGGAGAAGAACAGACGGATCATTTTGAAGCTCGAATTCAAAGGTCAGCGCATTAGCCCTTATTTCGCGCTGAAAGAAATTGAAAACGACATTTACGTACAGAACACCGTCCTAAATGAACGGGATAGAGAGCTTTACGAAGAGATCATTTTGAACAGTGTTGGGAGGATTATTAGAGGCCGAATACATCGAGCTGAACATTGGGTGAAGAAAATTAATCATTTAATGGAAAGCAGAGACCCTTCTTCTGGACTAATCTTTTCAATCAAATGGCGGCCAAAAACAGCCGATGCAGAAGAAGAAATGGATACAAAGGATTTAGTTGACTTATTGAGGACCGACCCAAGGCTATTAATGGAGACAGACATGGAGCGGGTCACAAACCACTTCCGTTCAAAAATTTCACGAGCTCGAGAACTCGCAGAAATCGAAGGTTTCGGAACAACTTTGCATCAAGTCATTAAAGATGTACTCGACTATAGACAGTGGTTCGTCTTTACCCTTTTTTATACTAGGGAAGGAGAGCGAAAAAGAGAACTGACAAACAATGAGTTCTTTAAGTTTAGCGGCGGTGAAAAAGCAATGGCCATGTATATACCGCTATTTTCCGCAGCTTACTCTCGATATCAGGAAGCAAGACCAGATGCCCCCTTCGTCATTTCACTGGATGAAGCATTTGCCGGCGTAGACGAAAACAATATAAGAGACATGTTCCAACTAGTTGAAGAGTTAAACTTTAACTATATTATGAACTCACAGGCGCTATGGGGCGATTACGATACCGTATCAAACTTGTCCATAGCTGAGCTAGTAAGGCCAAAAAATGCCCCTTACGTGACAATCATACGTTATTTCTGGAACGGAACTGAAAAACAACTTCTTTATGATGAATATGAGTTTGAACAGCTGAAGGTGTGATTGGATATGAGTTTAATGAAAGAATTAATTGAATATGTACGGAGTGAGCCGGGACTTGACCGGCTGCTTCATGCATTGCTCGAACGCTATATTCAATTGGGAAGAATCGGCGGAAGTGTGCAGCTCCGAAATTTAACCATTGAAGAAAAAGAGAGCCTCTCCCTTTTTTTCAGGAAGGATTATAGTAGACAGAAGACAATTACCATCTCCTTTTCTTCCTTTGAAAAAGCACTCTTACAAACGAAATTTGCTGAAGTAAATATTCAAGATATGTTAAACTCTTATGCTGGAAAGATCGTTTTTACCAAAATGGAAGTGGAAGAACGATATCAACAACAAAAGGAGCTTTTCTTTAAAGAATTCATGCAATCCTACCCCGAGCACAGCAATTGGATTGATTTTGTGGCTAAAAAGGGAAGAGGAACAAGATTAATCCATCAATTATATGATAAGCATCCCGATTACCTAAAAGAGTTGATGAATGCTGTTTGCACAGCCCTTTCCCTGCTTCCTAGCCCCCCAAAATATGAGAGGCTACCCTTTTTCTCAGAGAAAATTACGCAAAACCCCCATGCCTTTGATCTCGACCAACATGGGGGAAAAATCCTACTTCATGCCTTACAGTTTATATTGTGGCAAAAAGGAGAAATTCCTTATATTCGCGGAAAATTAAACGCTGAGGAAGCAAGTGACCTCTTGCAAACTTTCTCTTTACTTCGTGATGATTTATTGAATTTCGTGACGTGTATCGGGTTGAGTGCGGAAACCACTTGGGGAAAATATCCCGTTTTCGAAGCGGCTAATAGTACAAAAACAGTGTTGAATATTCCACTTAGAGAGATAAGCACATTGACAGCGTGCCGTCCTGTTAAAGGCAATACGGTTTTTATTGTGGAAAATTCGGGAGTATGCTCTGAGTTACTAGATCGTTGGCCATTTTCTTTCCCCCCTCCATTAATTAGTACGAACGGCCAGTTCAAGTTAGCTGCTTTGCTTTTAATTGACCTACTTATCTCTAGCAATACCCTTATTTACTATTCTGGAGATTTTGATCCTGAAGGCCTTTTAATGGCTGATAAACTGTTAAACCGCTCACCTTCTCACATAAAGCTATGGCGGTATTCTGTAACGGATTACAAGTTATGCCAAGCAACGGTTAATATTTCGACTGTACGTCTTGCCCAGTTGGAGAAATTGAGGTCGGATCAGCTCCTTCCTTTAAGAAAAGAAGTGACATTGGCAAAGAAATCTGGTTACCAGGAAAAACTGGTACCGATGCTATTGAAAGATATGAAGTCACAACTCTTAAACACCTAAACAGGCGGGGCTATGCCTCTTTCGAAGCACCCCGCCTTTGTTTCATCCTAGTGTCATTTCCTTTTTTGCGCGTCCGGATCGGATGAGCCACATATGAACGAAAAACTCCACTAACGTGAGGAATAAAGCAGTAACAACAGCTCCCACAAATGTTACCTGAGCAGTAAAAAAGAAGTAACTTAAAATATAAATGATTAGTGTAGAGCCAACAAAGTCCGTAATTGTGCTAAGCCAAAAAGTACTTTCTGACAACAATGCCCATTCAAGCAAATGCCCTGCGACGGCCAATGTAACCCCGATGACAATCGGTTGGTAAACGCCGGAGAAATTCACATTCGTCAGCAGACTTCCTGAAATAGTAACTATAATGGGGCAGATAATCAGTTTCATTATGAGATTCAACATGAAAAGGCCTCCTTTATTGAAAAGGATGCCTTGACCTTCCCTTTTTTATTCCTTTCTTCCCGCATTGAGTAAAATTAAACAGGATGATTGAAAACTTGTTTTGAAGCATGGATCAGTTCTAGGATTTCCTCCTCTTTTCCCTTTGAAAGGGCCTGGACGATCTTGCTTCCAACAATCACTCCATCGCAATGCTGTCCAAGATTCATCACCTGCTCAGGTGTTGAAACACCAAACCCGGCCAATACGGGAACGGAAGATAATGATTTCAGTTCTTCCAAATATTCCGCGACTCCCGTTTCATATTCAGTTCTCGCCCCAGTCGTTCCTTTTACAGTTACGGCATAAAGGAATCCTTCCGTTCTCCTTGCAACTTCTTCCAACCTGCTTCTTGAGCTTGTCGGAGCAGCAAGTCGAATCAAGGCAATCCTTTGCTTAGAAAGTGCAGGAACCACCAAATCCTCTTCTTCCAATGGAAGATCAGGAATGATAATACCGTCCACACCTGCTGCCTCACACTCTTCTGCAAATCTTCCCATTTCATAGGCAAAAATCAGATTGAAGTAAGTCATCAAAACGATTGGAATCGAGCGCGATTTTTTGGATTCCTTCAAGGTTTTCAGGACGGCCCCCAATGTTGTTCCATTCTCCAATGCCCTGATTCCCGCTTCCTGTATCGTTGGGCCGTCTGCAACGGGATCTGAAAACGGAATTCCTAGCTCAATGACTGTCGCTCCACTTTTCTCTAAAAATGAAATCTGGTCTGCTAATTTTTCAAGACCTCCATCCCCCGCCATAATATAAGGAACAAAGGCTTTGTTTCCCTGTTCCAAAACGCCCTGAATCGCTTCACTAATGCGTTCTTTACCCATTTAGTCCGCCTCCCAATTCTGCTCTGATCGTTTCAACATCTTTGTCTCCTCTTCCAGACAAACAAATAACCAATGTTTCTTCTCTGCTCATCTCTTTAGCCAGTTTGATAGCATACGCAATGGCATGCGAGCTTTCTAAAGCTGGAATGATCCCTTCCGTTTTCGATAAAAGCTGGAAGGCTTCCAGTGCTTCATTGTCGGTAGCAGAAGTATAAGTCACTCGCCCAGTGTCTTTTAAATAGGCATGCTCCGGACCCACCCCCGGATAATCCAGGCCGGCTGAAATAGAATGAGCACTTTGAATCTGCCCAGCTTCATCCTGGAGCAAATATGTTAAAGTCCCATGTAAAACACCTGCTTTTCCATCCGTTAACGTCGCCGAATGCTTTTTCGTTTCAATGCCTAACCCAGCCGCTTCAACCCCATAAATCTTCACTTCCTGATCGTTCACAAACGGATAGAACATGCCCATTGCATTGCTTCCACCGCCGACACAAGCAACAACAGCATCAGGGAGTCTTCCTTCTTGCTCCATCAACTGCTTTTTCGTTTCTTCTCCGATTACGCTTTGAAAATCACGAACAATTTGCGGGAATGGGTGTGGTCCTACGACTGATCCCAAAATATAGTGAGTATCTTCCACATTTGCAACCCAGTAACGCAGCGCTTCGTTTACCGCATCTTTTAATGTACCGCTGCCTTGAGACACACTTCTTACTTCAGCCCCAAGCAGTTCCATCCGAAACACATTCAACTGCTGACGCTTGATATCTTCCTCCCCCATAAATACGATGCACTCTAATCCGAGCAGGGCGCATACTGTTGCTGTCGCAACTCCATGCTGGCCTGCACCCGTTTCAGCAACGACTTTCTTTTTGCCCATCCGAAGCGTCAATAACGCTTGCCCAATCGTATTATTGATTTTATGGGCACCGGTGTGATTCAAATCCTCACGTTTCAAATAAATTTTCGCCCCACCGATTTTCTCGGTTAAATTTTCTGCAAAGTATAACGGTGTTTCCCTGCCAATATACTGTTTTAAATAGTAATCCATCTGCTCTGCGAATTTAGGTTCACCAATGGCCTTTTCATATTCCTCTTCCAGTTCCAGCAAAGCGGTCATTAAAGTTTCTGGAACAAACCGTCCTCCAAACTGTCCATATCGGCCTTTCTCATCAGGTAGCACATCGATAGCCATAGCCTATTCTCTCCCTTGTTTAGATTGTTTTACCTTTTGGATAAAACTGATTATTTTTTGCTGATCTTTCTTTCCATCCGTTTCCACACCGCTTGATACATCTACGGCCGCAGGTCGAGCCAACCTAATTGCTTCGTTGACATTGTTCTGATGAAGACCACCTGCCAACATCATTTTTTCCCTTGGAAGCTTTTGCTCTTGCAAAAGTCTCCAATCAAACGGCTTCCCACTTCCTCCGCGGTAGCGAGTCCCTGGACTGTCCACAAGGTAAAAGTCACATTCATACTCTGACATTTTTTTGACGTCATTCTCTTCCTTGATTGTAAAAGCTTTAATAACCGGAAGTGCCAGCTCTTTACAAAATTCTGGCGTTTCGTCTCCGTGAAGTTGAATATAATCAAGTCCTGCTTCTTCTGCGATGCGATGAATTTGTGCAAGGGTCTCGTTGACAAAAACGCCAACCGCTGACACATCTGCTGGAAGCTCAGCAATGATCTCCCGTGCTTCTAAAGGATCGATCCTTCTCGAACTATCAGCAAAAACGAATCCGAGCATATCAGCCCCCGCTCGGTACGCCGTTTTTGCCACTTCTCTAGTGGTAATTCCACATATTTTTACTTTCAATCAACGCACCGCCCTGTGCAAAGGAATTCGGATTTCATTCATCGTTGCAGCGATGTCCACCGAACGCATGAGGGTTTCCCCAACAAGCACCGCTTTGGCTCCTGCCGCTTCCACGAATGCCACATCCTCCCTTGTCCGGATTCCACTTTCGCTGACAACCACAATATTTTCATTTTTTATTAAAGCTGCTACACGCTCCGTAACCTCCAGGTCTACATTAAACGTCTTCAGATCACGGTTATTAATCCCGATGATGTTCGCTCCAATTTGAAGGGCAGTCTCTGCTTCCTCCTCATTGTGAACTTCAAATAATACATCCAGGTCTAGTGATTTCGCATAATCATACAGATCTCTAAGCTGATCTTCTTTTAATGCCGCCGCGATGAGCAAGATGATACTGGCCCCATGATGGACAGCTGTGTTAATTTGCACCCGGTCAATCATGAAGTCCTTGCAAAGCAAGGGGAGCTCGGGAACAGCCGAGGAAACTTCGGACAAATCAGCCATTGTCCCATTAAAAAACTGTCGATCCGTCAATACTGAAATTGCCGTTGCCCCTGCTTCCTTATATTGTTTTGCCTGTGCAACTGGATCTACTTGTTGATTAATGTCTCCTTTGGATGGGGAAGCACGTTTCACTTCCGCTATCACACTCATCGTTTTAGATTTTTGAATACTGTTATATAGCGATGTTCTTTTGACTGGCTTTGGTTCTCTAGCTCCGTAAATGGCTTTCAGTTCTTGTACCTCTAAGAATTTTTGTGCAATAATGCGATCCAGTATCGTCATGTCATACAACTCCCCGCTCTAATCGTTCACTTTTTTTAATTAAATACTCTAGCTTCGATTGGGCTGCCCCCGAATCAATGCTCGTTTTTGCCAATTGAATCCCTTCTTGTATCGTATCTGTCTTCCCACTTGCAAAAATTCCCACGCCGGCATTTAGCAGGACCGTATCGCGGAAAGGACCATCATCGCCACGTAAAATGCTCATCATGATGCTGGCATTCCTTTCTGCATCTCCGCCTACAATTTCTTCCAGTGAATAAGTTGGAAGATCTACTGCTTCAGGAGTCAAGGTAATAGACTGAAGCTTTCCTCCCTCTAAAATTACAAGATGATTTTCACCAGCCAATGATAGCTCATCCATATGACCTGCTCCATTTACAATAACCGCACGTTTTCTTCCAAGCCTTTCCAAAACATTCCCCATCAACTCCAATTTATCGCGTCGATAAATCCCCATCAGTTGTGTGTCGAGCTCAATCGGATTTGTCAAAGGACCAATTAGATTAAAAATCGTTGGCACCCGCAAATCTCTTCTTACTTTCATCACCTGCTTCATTCCTGGATGAACGTATGGTGCAAATAAAAATGCGATATTATTTTCTTCCAACAATTCCTGTGTCTGCTCCGGCGTGCATTCAAGTGACACACCTAAGTGCTCCAATACATCTGCGCTGCCTGTTTGACTTGAAACGCTTCTGTTCCCATGCTTGGCAACTTTGATTCCAGCTCCGGCAATGACAAACGCTGATGTTGTGCTGATGTTGAAGCTTCTGGATCCATCACCACCTGTGCCGCAATTATCCATGACACTTCCCCCGACCGATTGAATCGGAACTGATCTTTCGCGGATGGCCTGAACCAGTCCCGCAATTTCATCCGCCGTCTCCCCTTTTAAAGCGAGCAGCCCAAGCAGAGCCCCCGCTTCACTTTCCGAGGCTTCTCCTGTAAAAAGAAACCCCGCCGCTTCTTTCATCTCTTGTATGCTTAAATTTTCACCCGTCATCAGTTTTTGCAAATGCGATTTCATGAGAAAAACCTCCTAATTTTCCTTTATTATACGTATTCAAAAAGTTGCCATTATACTTAAAATATGCCACCCAAGGGATTCACCGTTTATCATTTGAACCCTTTTAAAGATGCTTTTATAACACAAAAACGCCCCCTATAAACACACAAAAAGTGCATTTATAGAGGGCGATATCGTCGCGGTGCCACCTCTTATTGAAGATAGTCAAATCTCCATCTCATTCAGGTACAGCGATTTCTCACACGCGATACCTTATCCCAGTAACGGGGGAATCCGTCTTTCCCTACTTGATTCGGGAACTCTCTCATAAGTCCATTCCACCAAACGGTACGCGCCGGATTCCCACCATCACCAGCTCTCTGTTTCGTCCACTGCTTAGTGTACTCATCTTATTCATCGATTTTATTATTTATTTGTCATACAAAAAGGGCCCCTCATCCAAAGGACGAGGGAACCCGTGGTACCACCTTTATTAGCCGGAAAACCGACTCACTTTGCCAGCAACAAGCAACAATGCTTATTACCCGTCTCTTTTAACGTCAAGACCCACGTCGAAACCTACTACTTGCTATCGGCAAGGTTCAGCTTGAAGGCTCAAAAGTCCATTCACCATTTCCACACACCAGTTCACACCTGCCACTGGCTCTCTTGAGTGTTAAAAAACAGCTACTTCTCTTCGTCACAGCCGAAAATATCCGTTAAAGTTTTAATTATTTAAAATGATAGCTTCTAGATAAATGGAAGTCAAGACTTTTTTTACACTTATGAGATTTCTGATGCCTCAATATCCTGCCTTGGAAAAATGATTCGCCCAATCATTCCTGTTCCAATAAGCACAACAAGGACAGGTATCAACCAACCAAGGCCTTCAGCATACATCGGCAGATGATCTTTATAAAAGTCAATCATTGGAGATAGCCATCCAAAGTATGGAATTTGTAACAAATCGCAAAGCGTTTTGAGCCCGTCCACAATACTAATGAAGAATGTCACGGCAATTGTTGAAACATATACCAGTCGAGAATGTTTAAATAGCGGTGATAAAAATGTGAGGAGCATCAACACAATTGCCAAAGGATATAGGAACATTAATACTGGGATTGAATAATTGATAATGTTCGCCAACCCGAAATTTGCAATGGTGAAAGACAGCAGAGAAAAAAACAGAACAAATACTTTATAGCTAATTTTTGGAAAAAGCGTATTGAAATATTCGCCGCATGCTGTTATCAGTCCAATGCTCGTTGTCAAGCAAGCGAGAATGATGATGGCTGCTAGCATAATTGCTCCAAATGTTCCGAAATAATAAGACGATGCATGACTCAGAACGGGTCCCCCTGTATCGAATAGACCAATTTTCCCAGTGCTGGTTGCACCTAAATAAGCGATCCCCACATAAATAATACCAAGAAAAATAGTCGCAACTGTACCTGATTTTAACGTTGCAGACAAAATTTCCTTTTTAGATGTAACACCAAGTCCCCTAATCGCGTTGATCACAATGATACCGAAAACAAGTGATGCGAGAGCATCCATTGTATTATATCCTTCGGTGAAACCTTTCATGAACGCACCACTACTATAGGCTTCCTGAGGAGCTTCAAACGACCCCATCGGTTTGACAATAACTGTAATAAGTAAAATAGCAAGAAGGACAATGATCCCCGGTGACAATATTTTTCCGACACGATCAACAATTTTCGATGGATTTAAAGAAAGCCAGACGGTGATACCAAAAAACACAAGGGTGAAAATAAAAAGCCCTGTTTTAGCAAAATCTTCACCCACAAAAGGAGCGATCCCAATATCATAAGCAACTGCGCCAGTACGAGGAGTAGCAAAAAAAGGGCCAATTGTCAGATAAAGAAGCGATGTAAAAATGACCGCATATACCGGATGTACCCGGCTTGCCAAGTCTTGAAGATTACGACTGCCCGAAAATCCCATAGCCAAAATTCCAAGAAACGGTAAGCCTGTTCCTGTAATTAAGAATCCAATGATCGCAGGCCAAAGATTGGTTCCTGCATTTTGTCCAAGTGAAGCAGGAAAAATGAGGTTCCCCGCTCCAAAGAACAAGGCAAATAACATCACACCGATGACAAAGTATGATGAAAACGAAAGTTTTTCCTTCATAATAATTTGTTCCCCTCCAAAATGTAAGAAAAGTAAGATATTATGTTGAATAATGTTTATTTTAATAGACTTTACTATAGTACCTTTTTTACAGGAGGTATGCAACGTACTGAAAATTTTCAAGAATTTATTATTTGACAATAGTTAAATACTAGTTATCTGATTTATTTGATCATCCACTTGGGGGAGTTCATTCTTCAGCCTTCTCTAAAACAGTAGAAATTAACGGTATTTTCATAAAGAGCATGATAGACTTCTTCCACCTTGCAATCTTTAATCGAAGCGATCGAAGCAATCGACTTATGTATCATGTTCGGATGCGTCATTTTTCCGGAAAACGGCCCTTCAAAACGCCATGGCCCATCCGTTTCCACCATCATTTGATCAAGCGGGTAAATTTTGGCCAGCTCTTGAATTTCCTGTTCATAGACCACATCAGGCGTAACAGAAACGAACCATCCATTCTCGATCATGCGCTCGACTGTTTTTGAATCTCCTTTAAACCAATGAAAATGCGCCTTGTCCACCCCATGCTTTTCCAATAAATCACAGGCAAATGGTGCATCATCATATACAGCATGTAAAATGACGGGCTTGTCCCATTGCTTGGCCTTCACAATGAATTGTTCAAGCAACTCAATATATCCATCGTTAGAAAAATGCCCTTTACTTTCCGAACGCAAATAATAAGGCAGTCCGACTTCTCCGACAGCGACCATTTCCTTCTGGTGCTTCTCCATCCACAAAAACAAATCCTGAAGTGCTTCATCAGAAGGCAACTCCTGCTCCGGATGGAATCCAAATGCCGCATGTACTTGAGAATAGGTTTCAGCCAAATGCAAATGACGAAGACATGATTCAAGATGAAAGGAGACTGAAACTAAATCCGTACACCTAGCAGAATGCAGTTCATTCATGACCCTTCTTACTTCATTCTCTTGATATAAATCCAAATGGATATGGGAATCAATGATCTTTCTCATCAGCACTTCACTCCCCACTGCCGTTTACAATCCACTGACTAATCTCCTGTTTCATCTCAAACAATTCACGTGAAAAAAACAGCTCTTTGTCCCGCGGCCTGTCAAAAGGTAGCTTGAATTCTTTGATCACAGCTGCTGGTTTCGTTGACAGAATGGCAATCCGATCAGATAGAAAAAGGGCTTCTTCGATATTATGTGTTACGAACAGAATCGTTTTTTTATGTTCCATCCAAATAGATTGAAGCCACTGCTGCATATCCTGTCTCGTAAAATCATCCAGCGCTGAAAATGGTTCGTCCAATAAGATGAGGGATTGTGGACTTAATAATGCCCTGATAAAAGCAGCTCGTTGCTTCATTCCCCCAGACAAAGCAGCTGGCAACTCATTTTCATATCCAGCCAGCCCGGCTTTTTCCATCATGTCTAAAGCTCGTTCTTTATCCGCTTTTCCAGTCAACTCCTGCCCTAACAGTACATTCTGCAAAATGGTCCGCCACGGAAAAAGCGAGTGTTGCTGCGGCATATAACTTATATGTCCTCGTTCACCTGTAATGGTCTGGCCTTGTAGCAGGACATTGCCTTTTTCTGGTGTTAGAAGCCCTCCGATAATATGAAAAAGGGTGCTTTTTCCGCTTCCGGAAGGTCCAAGAATCGTAACGAATTCTCCTTCCTCAACTGACAGCTGCAAACCCTTTAATATATCTCTTCCAGCAAAGCTTTTAGACAAATCCTCGATTTCCAAATGACTCATCTATTCAACCTTCTTTCTTCTCCATTTGACCAGCTTTGCTTCAGCAATTGAAATAGCAGTAAAAAACAGTAGGCTTAAGATCATAATAATAAAAATCGCCACGAATACCCGATCCATTCTGAAAGATGATGATGCCAGCGTCATATACACTCCGATCCCCTTCTTTGCCCCAAGCCATTCTGAAATCACAGCCCCCATCACACTATAGGTCGCTGAAATTTTCAATCCAGAAAAAACGGAGGAAAGAGCGTACGGCCATTCCAGTTTGGAAAACATCTGGATTTTCGAAGCTCCCGCCATGAGCATATAATGCTTCATATCATGTGGAACATTTCGGAAACCATCCATCGCTGCAACGGTTACAGGGAAGAAACAGACGAGTGTAATGACCATGATCTTAGGGAGCAGGCCAAAACCAAACCAAATGACTAAAAGTGGTGCCAAGACAATGATTGGCACATTTTGCGATAAAATCAAAAGGGGATAAACTGACTCTTGTATCCTTGGAAGTAAATGCAGAATGACGGCAGTCAACAGACCTACACTGCATCCGATCACAAAACCGCCGGCAGCCAACACCAAGGTCGACCGAAGATCCGGCAAAAGACCCTCGAAGCCTCCCACTGCTTCAGCAATGATGGCTGAAGGTGGTGGGAGGAGCCAACCTGGAATATCCAGCATTTTCACAGCCAATTCCCATATACATAATAAAAGGAGGAGGACCGCTGCCGGCCTCCATCCTTTTTTTACAACCCAGTTCATTATTGGTACTTCTCCGTTAACTGGTCCATTGTTATTCCTTCCGGCTGATATAAAATTTTCACCTGTGAAATGACGTTTTTGCTCCCCATTTCAACCATCCGCTCGTTCATTTTCCTGATGACTTCCATCAACTCGGAGAATTCACCTTCCATCGTTGTCTCCAACGGGTGTACTTCATGTTTGATGCCCGCTTCCTGGATCACCTTGATGGCTTCATCTACATATGGAATGACATCTTCTCCGTCTTTGGTTTTGGGAATAATTTGTATACTAATCAATGAGTTGGCCATTTTATCCCTCCTATTTTGGTAAAAATTCGTTCGTGAATGCTTGATCAACGTCTATCTCTTTTTCCAGCAATCCTTTACTCAGCATCCAGTCCATGTAATCTTTCCACACTTCGGCTTTTTGTTCTCCCCAGCGGGAAGCATCATCCTGATAGCGCGGCGCCAACCATTCTTGGCTTTTCTTTACGAGCTCTTCGTCCAAATCAGGAACAGATGCTATTAAAATATCAGCAGCTTCTGCCGGCTGATTGATGGCAAATTCATAGCCTTTTGTCACTGCAGCCATGAACGCTTTGACAGTTTCTGGATCTTTTTCAATCATCTTTTCGCTTGTTGAAATGACAGGAGTATAATAATCAAGCTTGTCCGAGTAATCCGTTAGGTAGACCATGTTGACTTTTTCTCCGCGAAGCTCCGCCTCCACCCCGGTCCACGCATAATAGATCCAAGCAAAGTCAACATCTCTTTTTACAGCCGTAAAAAAGTCGGAATCTCCGATGTTCACGATGTCCACCTTTTTAATGTCCGCGCCTTCCGTTTCCATCAGGGATGCCAAAACGGCTTTTTCAAGCGGTGCCCCCCATCCTCCATATGTTTTTCCTGCAAAATCCTTTGGGGACTTGATATTTTTTTCAACTGGGGAGGCAAAACCGGACGTATTATGCTGAATGACCGCACCGATCGAAACAATCGGCACGTCTTGAACTCGCGCTTCTGTTATGCTTTCCTGATAGCTGACTCCAAATTCGGATTTCCCGGAAGCCACAAGCTGATCCGCTCCTGCTTCCCCCGGCAAAATAATCTCCACATCCAATCCTTCGTCTTTAAAAAAACCTTTTTTCTGTGCAACGTACAATCCAGTATGGTTCGTATTCGGCGTCCATTCTAGGACAACGGAAACCTTTTTAAGCTTTTTCTCTTTCCCCGCCGAATCGTCCTTTTCTTGATCTTGTCCACCGCAACCGGCCAACAATAGTAACAGGCAAGAGATACTTACCAACCATTTTTTCATCTTAAATCGGCAAGGATACCCCTCCTTCAATCGTGCGAAGGGCGTAG
>JAABNQ010000082.1 GCA_009928435.1 Bacillus sp. HF117_J1_D | reverse complement strand
TTGCATCAACGCCTCCGGGTCAGGGAATGATTAAATGCGCTGCAAAACTAGGGTGTGAATATATTAAGTTTAACAAAGTATGGATCATTGATTATAATCTTTTGAAGGAGGCGATGAGAATGATAAAATCTGTAGCAGTATTTTGTGGATCTCGAACCGGCGCATCAACCAATTATTCCGAAGGTGCCAAAGCTGTAGGCAAGGAATTGGCTGAACGAAACATTTCCCTCGTTTATGGGGCTGCCAGCATTGGTATTATGGGAGCTGTCGCGGACTCTGTACTGGAAAACGGCGGACATGCCATAGGTGTCATGCCTGAATTTTTGAAAAGAAAGGAAAGCGTACATCCACATTTGTCAGAACTGATCATCGTGGATTCCATGCATGAAAGAAAAGCGAAAATGGCGGATCTAGCCGATGGATTCATTGCTCTCCCGGGTGGCCCCGGAACGCTGGAAGAATTTTTTGAAATCTATACGTGGGCTCAATTAGGACTTCATCAAAAACCATGTGGGCTTTTGAATATCAATCATTATTATGATCCTCTCATCCATTTATACAAGCATATGCTCCAAGAACAGTTTTTGGATGAAAAGTTTCGCAATATGGCGCTTGTTGATGACGACATAAGCAGCCTCCTTGATCAATTCAACAACTACCGGCCTCCAAATGTCAAAAACTACTTAAAAGAAGATCAAACATAAACATCGTTTATTGCCCTGCAGCAACTAACAAACATTGTTGATGCAGGGCATAATAACGGATTTTCAATATAAGAGTTGTGGAGATGTATGGGACTGAATGATACGTTGCAAGGCGGCTCACCCTGAAAAACGGAAAATTCATCGTTTTCTGCTTGATCCCTTGAGTCCTTTTTCAACCGCCCGAAAAGCATATTTATTTTTGATCCTTCCGATATAAATCCCGGCTCTTATAACCCGCAGCAAGGATCGTTTTCATTTCATCGCGGCGCTTCGCCTTTGTTGCTTCTTGTTTAGCACTGTACACATAGCGAGCCCAATCTTTACGATACCCTGGGGTGAGTGATCGATAAAAAGTCAATAAATCCGGCGTTTCTTTCAGATCGTTTTCTACTTCAGATATCATATCAATGTAATCATCAACACATTGACTCGCTTTTGTAGATTTTCGGTTTTTGTTCCGAGAATCTTCCTTTAGACCAACAACTGTAAAGACATCATCCAACCCGACCATACGGGAAAACTTAATATTACTTTTTCTGACGTATCCATTTTCATCTGCCCCTAAACCACTCAACAACTCATCGCGATGAATGAAAGTCGGATATGCTTTATTCCCCTTCTTAGGGTAAGCCAAAAAAAGATAACCATTTTTATTCAGGTAATCTTTTTCAATCACTTCGTTTACAAGCCCTTTCAAAGACTCCATATCCAACACGAATGCAAAGATCAGATCATATGGAGGGTTAGAAAGCTCAGTGTCATAGTCTTTCAATTCTGCTAAGTAATCTTTCCCCTCCGGCAAATGCAAGACAACTGCTTTTTCATATTTTGTTAAATGTAATTTTTCCACTATTGATTTGGCCATCCTTATCCACCTTTCAAAAGAAATCTGGGGCTCTATCATCTTTCAAAGAATAACACACCATCTGTTGTCTATACCTTCCATCTGCTTGTTCGATACGATCACCTATTTGATTTCATATTCACATTGTTTAACGAAAACACTTTTCTAACTCATATGAACACAAGAAAGTGCATTAGCTGCCAGATAAGATCACACACTTAAAAATCCATGTCCCTTAACCACATAGCAAGAAATTCCTCTCTTGCTTTAACATCACCGTTTTCTTTATTGTACTTGCCAAATTGTTGTTCACCTACGATTTCTCCATCCAGCATATACAGTACACGCTCTGTTTTTGCTGCCACTTTAACATCATGCGTAACCAGCAGTATTGTTTTTCCCGACTGATTTATTTCTGTTAATAATTCCATGATGTCATAAGCAGATTTCGAATTCAATGCTCCTGTCGGCTCATCCCCGAAAATGATATCAGGTTGATTGATCAGGGCCCGGCAGATGGCCGCTCTTTGCAACTGGCCGCCGGAAACCTGTGTTATATCATGATCAGCCAGCTCAGCTATACCTGCCTTCTCCATTAATCTCCGTGCCCTATTGTTGATCGTTTTCCTGCTGCTCCTTTTTGCTGAATATGCCGGCAAGATGATATTATCAAAAATAGACAGGTTTTTTAACAGGTGGAATTGCTGAAAAATAAATCCCATCGCGGTTAACCGTAATCTTGATAACTCTTTTTCGGAAAGCCCGGATAAATCCTGCCCGTTAAACACTACATTCCCGGAACTCATTTTATCCATGCTGCAAATATTATAAAGCAAAGTTGATTTGCCCGACCCGGATGGTCCCATAATAAGTATTTCAAAATCAGCTTCATTGATAACGAAACGTTTGGAATGTACGATGGATGGATTCATTTGAACATCACGGACAAAATCAACAACAGTCAATTCCATATCAACGGCTTTAGAAAATACTCTGATTGTGTCTCCAATTTCCATGTTTTCCTGTTGCATGTAATAGATAGGAACTGCGATTTCTCCTGCTGAAGCATCGATGATTTCGCTTTTTAAGTTCAATAGAAAATCAAAGGAGTCGCTTTGTTTAACAAAATAATGATCCATCACACTGTTTTTTCTGCTGAAGCATTTTTTCCCATCTCAAGATTTAACCCATCAATATGAACCATCTCTACAGTCTGATTGCTTTTAACCATACTGTTGTTCGCCGCGAATTCGGCAATGTCAGCTTGATCTATATCCCCTGCATGCATCTGGACAAAATGCGGCACATCTGATTTTGTAAACAGGCTGTTTAAGGAATTCGCAAGTTCAGTAAGCATGTTTGTTCCGCTTGCAATAAGTAGTGCTGACAGCATAATGAAACTGAACAGAGCAGCTGTGATGACTTTGTTTTTGAGGAAATCGGTTTTCAGCATTTTAATCAGCATTTTTTCCCCTACCCCTACCCCTCCCCGTTAAAAAAGAACTACTGTTGAAAAATGTCTTTTTGACCTCCAGATCGGTTGATTCTTGAAAAATCAACCCTCGTAAAGGCTGCGGTTGAAAGCAGAAGAAACAAGATCCCAAAAATCAAAACAATCATGATGCTGATTTGAGGGGTGATCACAAAGTGGCTGACCTTAAATGCAAGCTGTTCCGCCATTAGCTCATCAGTTGAAAGTGACATTTTTTCAAGAGTTAGTGTTCTAAAAAATGCGGCTGCATAGGTCATCGGGTTCAGTAAGGCGATAAATTGGAGACCATTAGGGAGTAAACTGAGAGGTACGTAGACGCCACATAAAAAAGTAATCGGTGTAGTGACAGCCATGGAAACGATTTGAAATGTCTGGGAATTTTTTACTGATGCTGCCAAAAATAAACCAAAGGAAGAAAATACAAGCCCTACCAAGATCATGGAAGCAATAACGGCAACAGGAGTTAGTATTGAGGTGTATTTCAATCCGACAAAATAACCGACTATCAGAATAAGGATTCCCTGGAAAGTTGCGACTGTTGTTGAAGACAATATTTGGCCTGCTGCTATCTGTATTCTTTTCACGGGGCTGACAAGCACTTCTTTCATATAACCCGAAACAATATCTTCAATCGTTGACACGGCAATATTCATAGATGTTTGGAAAACAACAATAATCACGATTCCTGCTAATACATAACTAACCGGATTGCTTATATTTGTACTTTTAAAAATGGTACTCAACAAATACAGATAGAAAAACGGCATCACCATAATGAGTATCAACTGAACACGATTTCTGACAAATAGCTTTATATTTCTCAGCCATAACGCCAAAACAATACGCATTGCCATTACCCCCTTATATCCCTGCCTGTAATTTCAAGAAACACGTCATTCAATGTTCCTTTTTTAATTTCTAAATCAGTAATGAATGACTGATGTTCTCCTATTATGGTTAAAAGATTGGTCAAATC
Source organism: Bacillus sp. HF117_J1_D (assembly GCA_009928435.1). Lineage (GTDB taxonomy): Bacteria > Bacillota > Bacilli > Bacillales > Bacillaceae_C > Siminovitchia. The sequence continues at coordinate 6,256 of JAABNQ010000082.1, read as the reverse complement.
ATCAAACTCCACGGAATAATCATCTTCTTCTCTTTTAAATCTCATATGATGCTTATTCAAAAGCGCCTCCAAGGCATGCGCATCAGTACTTTTTATATGCGCTTTGTCTTTTGTGTAACGCTGCTTTAATACGTATGGACTGTCAAGGGCGATAATTTTTCCATGGTCCATGATAGCGACTGTATGACAGATTTCAGCCTCATCCATATAATGGGTTGTCAAAAAGATCGTAAGTTTTTTCTCCGTTTGCAGTTTGATGATGTATTCCCAAATGTTGGCTCTCGTTTGCGGGTCAAGACCAGTGGTGGGTTCATCTAAAAATAAAACTTTGGGATCGTGCAAGAGACTTCTTGCTATTTCCACCCTCCTTTTCATGCCTCCTGATAAACTGCTGACCATGGCTTTTTTCCATTCCATCAAATCAACGATTTCTAAAACAAAATCAATGCGCTTGCGCATGACAGATCGAGGCATCCCATAAAAATGGGCGTGCATTTTCAAATTTTCCTCAACCGTCATTTTTTGATCGAGGGTCGCCTCTTGAAAAACAACCCCGATCAGTTTCCTGACATCCTCCTTCCGACTGCTAACCTCTTTACCATCAATTAGCAAGGTCCCTGACGTTTTCTCAAAAATCGTACATAATGTATTGATGGTTGTGCTTTTCCCAGCGCCGTTAGGACCCAAAAAAGCAAAAATGCTGCCGCTTTCAACTTCAAATGAAACATGGTCAACTGCTGTATAATCGCCATACTTTTTCACAAAATCTTTGACAACAATAATATTTTCCAAGGAGATCACCTTTTTTTGTTTTTTAAATGCTTATACATGCCCCTCTAGCATGAGTCATCGGACTTTTCATCCTTTTTCTCCGTACATTTCAAGAATGTAGGCAAAGCTGCCTTTTTCAGCACCCAATGTGGTCTCAATTATGTGTGTTAAGGCCATTGCTTTTTGCATGAGCTCCTGGGGCTCCCATTGAAAAATTCCTTCATCAAGCAAAAATTGGGAAGATACCAATAAAAATTCAATGGTTTCCTTCGGATATGGCGTCTGAAAGGCCCCCTCCCCAATCCCCTGTTCAATCACATCAGTCAGAACAGGGGTCAATTGAAGTATCGTTTCCACCAAACTTTTCTGGTGCATCTCGGCGTTGTTCACTTGGTGGAGCTCATCAATCATTTCACCTTTTTGTCCGCCGTCTCCCCTTAATCCCATGATGATTTGAAACAACTTTTCGGGGGCTGTCAAGCCGGGATCTGCAGCTATTGCCTTGGCGGATTCTACCCCTTTGTCAATAAAACGCATGACGATCGCGTCCATAACTTCTTCCTTTGACTGAAAATAATAATAAAAAGTACCTTTGGCGATTCCGACTTCGCGTAAAATGTCATTTACAGTAGTTTCCGCATATCCTCTTGCCACAAAAAGCATTTCAGCTGCGTCTAATATTTCAGTTTTTCGATTTTCCGGATTTTTTAATATTCTCATCAATATACCTCCATCTTCATAGACCGACGGTCGGTCTATGATAAATTAAACATGACATGATCTAGAAAGTCAATACCTATTTTTGATTTTTCACCTTCCCTACCGAATAAGTAGTATCCTATTCCGATTATGGAACCTGAAATTGAAAGTGTGATCTTCTCCCACCCTTATGAAAATCAGAAACTACCCAAAAATATATCTGAATATATTGTTTTTTCTAAATCAATCATGTATTATGGATACTATAAACCGCTTACATACATATCATTTTAATAAAGCAACCCAAAGAATGACTGAAAATCGGAGACTTTATTGTTAAATCAATAAGGTTCTGAACCAGTTATTGCCCTTCATTAAACCTTGTTGATCGAGGTTAAGGAAGCCGCAATTAAAAAGATGCGTGTCGCCTCTTTTTTAATTGCGGCTTTTTTCGTTTCCAAAACAAAGGATCGAACTTGAAGAGGCGATGGAACAAATTAAAACCAAAAGCAGCTCAGGAAAAAAGATAATGACCCCAAGATCTACCTGCTCATCCTTTATTTACGAGGCCAATGGGAGCAATCACAATACCAAAGGAGGAATATTTAAATGAATAAGCAATTAGGTTTCTGGAAGCTAGGGACATTTGGCATGCAGCATGTTCTTGCCATGTATGGCGGGGCAGTCGTGGTCCCATTGATCGTCGGTCCTGCAATCGGTTTAAACGAAGCAGAAGTTGCCTATTTAATCTCCATTGATTTATTCACTTGCGGACTAGCGACATTCTTGCAGGTAATCGGAAATAAATTTTTTGGCATCCGAATGCCGATCGTCATGGGAGTTGCCTTTCAAGCTGTTGGACCGATGATCGCCATTGGTACAATGCAAGGTGTTCCCGCTATTTTCGGCGCGATTATTGCTGCAGGTGCCATCGTGATTTTTTTAGCTCAATTTATGGACAGGATCATCCCTTTTTTTCCTCCTGTGGTTACAGGCACAGTGGTCATCATAATCGGCACCTCCCTAATTGGCGCTGCGATGGGCAACATTACTGGACAACCTGATTCATCCAATTACGGAAGCCTGACAAATCTATTATTAGCCGGAGTTACTCTGGTCATCATCGTCTTGCTAAACCGCTTCTTCCGTGGTTTCATGAGAGCTATTTCAATTTTAGCCTCTTTGGTTATCGGTACCATCATCGCTGCTTTTATGGGACTTGTTGACTTTTCAAGTGTTGGTGAAGCTTCTTGGTTCCATATGGTTACTCCGTTTCGTTTCGGTCCCCCGGAATTCCATTTAAGCGCGATCCTTAGCATGGTTCTAGTTGGAATTGTCAGTATGATGGAAGCAACAGGAGTCTATTTTGCCCTGGCAGAAGTAATTGATAAAAAGTTAACGGGAAATGATATAAAGAAAGGGTTACGTGCAGAAGGACTTGCGCAAATCATTGGCGGTATTTTTCAAGCTTTTCCTTATACGACATTTTCACAAAATGTCGGCCTCATTGCTTTAACAGGGGTCAAACAAAGAAGGGTAGTTGTAGCATCCGGTTGTATTCTAGTCATTCTTGGTCTTTTGCCAAAAGTGGCAGCCCTGACTCTAATTATTCCAAATCCTGTACTTGGAGGAGCAATGATTGCCATGTTTGGAATGGTCATGGCTTCCGGAGTCCGCCAGCTATCATCTGTTGACTTCCGAAGAACAGAAAATCAACTCGTCATTGCATTATCAGTCGGTCTCGGCTTAGGCGTATCCATCGCTCCCGATGTATTTGCAAATGTACCGCAAAATATTCGGATCCTTTTTGAAAACGGGATTGTGACAGGCGGATTCGCTGCTGTCTTGTTAAACCTTATATTAAATGGTGTCAGCAAAAATGATGGAAGGGACATTAAATTGGATCATACGTCTGATATTGCTTGAATAAAATGTCGGCAATGATGAACATGTCATTGTCGACATTTCTACAAATGCGCCTTGGCCTATGTCCCAACTTTATTGAGCTCTGCCCGATAAAGTTCCTCTGAAAATCTGTGGCATCCGTCGGAAGGCTTTGACTTTGTTCAGCCAGAATTTGAACCCATGATGGAATACCAATATGCTTTCATCTTACCACTTAATTGGAAATTTCGTACTACAACATTTTTTATTGATAAAGCCGGACATCCTGTCAAATGCCAGCTGTGCCGATTGTTTGTTAAAGACCGGAGAAAACGGATCACTGAAACCATGTTCCCCTTTGAATGTATGTATTTCGATATATTTTTTTTGCAGGCACCCAATTAATTCGTACACATTGAAAGAGTGCTCTTGTTCCGGAAAAAACAACAGTGTTGGACAAGCAGGTGTTATTTGCTTGTAATCTCTAATTCGTGAACCATAATATCCCACAATACCATTGAACCCTTTTTCTTCACTGCATAACCAGGCGATGGTGGCACCAACACTAAAACCGACAATAAATATTCGGTCGTATTCAGCCTTCATATCTTGAAAAACATCTTTCACTTTATTTGATGCATGCATGAAACCGACATGATCCATGAAATGCAGGTAGGCTTTGGCTTCCTCGGCATAGTCAAAAGATAGGCCTTGTTTATATAAGTTGGTGCAAATGACATCAAGGCTTTCCTTTGATAACATTTCGCAAAACCACTTCATATGATCATTGACTCCGTAAATTTCATGAACAACAATTATTAACGTATCTGAATTATTATTTATGCGTATCATTCCGCACCTCGACTATTAAGACATTCATCCTCATGATTTTTCATCAATTCCGCAAGTCATTTTACCTGCCTCATTTCAAGCTTTGGCAGACAGCATTTCATAACTAGATTCATATCATTGCTTATAGTTCCTCAGTTAATATAACTGCATAAAGCACCTAGTTGTAATTGTTCAACAATCTGACCCGGTTCTCGGGTCACATATTCTCTATTCTATGTGTCTACTTTCTTGACACCATTGTATCGATTTGGATTCGGATCTTCTCCGATCTCCTTTACTTGAATCGGCAAAAGATTACCGCCGCTTTGCTAGCACCAACACACGCACTAATAGCAGCTCTCTTGCCGCTTAAGATCGTATCACTTGGCTTTCATCCTAATGTTTGTTCAAGTACTGAAAATGCTCTCTCAAACTCCGTCATTGTCAGCTCCCCCATAAACGCAAACTGGATCCAATTCCTCTCCCTTAAGTAGTCACTTTCATAACTAATGATAATCCCATATTCTCTTAATTTGTCGCCTATTTCTTGTGAAGAAAGAAATGCAGGAAGTGCAATAGTAATGATTCCTGGTGAATATTCCTCATTTCCCAATACCGAATAGCCAGCATTCATAAGCATTTTCCTGGCACTATTCGCTAAAATATGTCTATTGTCTACATCCACCTTATTTACCGCTACATGTAATGCAGAAACCAGATTTGACGAATGCGTATACGGAATGCTGTCAGCGACAGCGTACTGCCCTAAGTCTAAATACCTTGGTATTTCATGATTAGGTACAGCTGGCTCTTGATGAAAAACAATAGCTAATCCAGGATAAGAACCTAACCCCTTCCCGCTGACCGTACTTGCTAAATAAACATTCTTAAAATCAACTGGAACAATTCCCACAGAACTACAGGCGTCCACGCATAATTTTATCTGGTGCTTTTTGGTTAATTCCAAAATGCTATGTAAATCGTATAGGTATCCAGTAGATGTCTCACAATGGACGGTCCAAATCCAACGTACATCACAATGCGTTTTAAGAAAATCTTCAATTTCCTCTATGGAAATACTATCGTTCCATTGCTTTTCTAATGTATAGTGATGTAAACCCATCCTTCCTGCATGATCGATTAACCGATATCCAAACTCACCATTTGCCAAAATTAGTCCCTTACCTGGGAGTGTTTTTATTTGGGCAGCCACTATATCATTCGCAAGGGTCCCGGTTCCCACTAATACCTGTGCATTTTTTGCATGGACCAGTTCGCAAAGTTTCGTTCGAACGGCCTTCATTTCTTTTATAAAACCGCTGGAACGATGAGAAACAGCTGTTTTTCTGAAAGCTAGTTCTACTTCATTGCTCACTAATACAGGACCTGGCAGAAAATTTAGCAACTTCAATTGCTTCTTTGTCTGTACCATTAGTTTCGTAAAAGCCTTGGATGTCGTTTCAAATTTCTTTTTCGTCAGATACATCGGTTGGAACCTCGCGTCCTCTGTTCCCACCATATGTGCAAACGGCTCAAAACCTATTTTTTTATACAGCTTTATTTGCCTATCCGTCCCCGAAATAAGCGCTATATCATAGCCTTTTTTTAAACAATAGCTGACGAGCTGGTTTACCAATTGGTAAAATACCCGGCTTTTTCGATATTCTTTTTTCACTGATAGCAAGCGGACTTCACAAGGGTTTGCGTCTTTTGGCAAATAATCATCCAAGTTATGTAACTTATAGTCCAGGGAAAATGGACGGTTAGCACGCACTGCAATCATTCCAATAACGACGTCATAATCCTTAGCAATGATATAGACATTTTCTTTATCGAATTTATCGATTAAGCGACGACTTTTGTTTTGCTGATGCTGCGGAATTTCCTCTACAAAGGTGTTGTAATTTAATTGATAGATTTGTTCCATCTCTTCCGGTTCTGATGCAATTTTAAATGTTAAAGGATGTTGTTCCATTCTCTTGCCTCCCCTAGAGAAAAATGAAGTGGAGTATCATCATCCCAAATTACGAAAGTAAATATACTAAAAACTAATTTAGGGATTATTGGTAGA
>JAABNQ010000193.1 GCA_009928435.1 Bacillus sp. HF117_J1_D | reverse complement strand
TTAGAATGCTTGACAAACGAAGAACGACCATCGACAGCCTGTTTGGGCCTATTGAAATTTCGCGCAACTATTACCGGGACCGCATGGCAAACCGATGTATCTTTCTGTTGGATCAATACTTATCGTTTGACGGGGAAAAGGGAGTCACTCCCCTGCTGGCGGAAACAGCGATGGAGCTCGCTGTCACAGGTACTTCCTACCGTCAGGCAGCAGATGCTTGACATAGAGCTAATCCCCAAAAAGACGGAATTGGCCCA